>DAOQTX010000021.1:0-43001 GCA_035340715.1 Bacteroidia bacterium
GCCTGCATTTCTAAACGATGTTTTTACCCGATTATCCGTGATGGCCTTAGTGACCATTTACTTTCTGAAGTGGATTAGTTTAGATCAGTTTATCATGCTTTTTGTCGGAGTTTATCTGCTTCAGTTGATTATTCTCTATCTGTATATACGTTATGAGGACAAACCGGGATTTACCATTGATTGGTCTTATTTTAGAGAAAAAGGATTCCGGCAATTTTTCTCCTATGGAATTATTTTGTGGTTTGCCGCAGTGGCTAGTTTGGGTTTAAAAGAATTAGGAACAATTGTATTGGGTAGTTTTATGAAACTCGATTATGTGGCCATCTATACTATTGCTGCATTTATACCTACTTTGATTGAAGCCCCATTAGCCGCATTGGAAAAAATAGCTGCACCAAAAGTATCGTATGCTTGGAACGAGAACAATAGAAATGAGCTGATACAGATCTATGAAAAGAGTACACACTATATGTTACTGATAGGGGGTTTGCTTTTTTTAGGAATCAATCTCAACATTACTGAGTTGCTCCAACTTTTACCGGAAGCCTATCGAAATGTAGAATCCATCGTTTTAATTATAAGTGGCTCATCATTAATTAATATGGCCACAGGTTTGAATGCTGCCATTTTGTTTTATAGCGACAAGTATCGCTATGGTGCATTTACACTCATTGCTTTGGTGGTGATTGCTTTTATTTTGCAAATACTGTTTATCCCGTTTTGGGGATTAGAAGGCGCTGCATGGGCTACTGCCATAAGTGGTATCGTTTATAATGCGATGAATTTTTTCTACGTGTATAAGCTTTTTGATTTGCAACCGATTCGTTTAAGAACAATAAAAGCCTTTAGCATTATTATAGTTCTCTATATTCTGCTTCAATATTTTCCATCTATAGAGCATACATTTTTAAGTTTGGCATTAAAGTCTATAGTAATACTTGTGCTTTATGTTGGAGCTATTTATTCCTTAAAGCTGCTCGAAGAATTTAAACACTATCTCTTTATTTTTAAAAGATAGCATTAAAACGCTCGATTAATTCCGACCACATATCTGAATCCAAAATAATCTTCATCAGCAGCAGGTGCACGATTGAGGAATACCGGCACATCAAAACGAATGGTTAAGGGCTTTGCTTTATCCAATGGACCAAAATGCTTTATCGTCATAGCAATACCTGCTCCTGCATCCATTCTGAATGCGGATAATAATAGATTTCCACCAGGGCGGGCTTTGTTGATTACACCACCATCGGCAAAAAGATACGTGTCAAACTTCAACCAATTTCTAGTGAAAGAAGGCTTTAGTGGAATATAGCGATCAAAATCTATTTCTATGTTGAAAGCTGCTCCCGAAGTACTTTTATATAAAAACTGAATATCGTCTTCGCTATTTTCTTCGGCAACTACATAGCCGGAGTATCCTCGTAAGTTTAATCCACCCCCATGATGAAAATGATTGGATTCAATTCCATAGCCCAACCATTGTTCAGGAACCATACCGTAAGAACGAACATATTTATTATCCATCATTTCTTCCGGATTGGCACCAGCAGTGTACAACATACTTTCCGGTGCCGGATTATTTCCACTACCATAAACTACAATACCTCTTGTATTGAATTCAAACTTTAAAAGTGAAAATGAGTTGGTGCTTTCCAAAGTTGCATAGGTGTGATTAAAATCGCTATAAGCCGAAGAAGAGCGAATTCCTACATGTGCATTTCCTCTAAGTTTATCTCCCGAATAAAAATGCTTAAAACCAATACTCAGATTGTTGTTGTAAAGACCTGCTCTCCATTCTGATGGATACAATAAATAATTAACATCGTTCTGATTGTTGCGAATCATAGCGGATAATTCAGAGTAATAAATGGTTTTACCATCTCTACTGAATGTATTTAATCGGATGGCTCCCGATTGTAAGCCATCCAAGCTGCGTGCAGACAGATGCAATTCACTTTGATTAAACAAATTCTTTAAAGGGAGTTGGTAATTTAAAATGAAAGAGGCAACATCGTGTTCGTTGGCAATGATATTGTCGCTTATAATTTGTTGACCTATTCCTGTATTACCCCAAATGCTTAACGAAAACTTATGCAGATAATTCAAATAATCACCATTAACATGAACTCCGGCTTTGATTCCATCATAGCCATTGTACCATATGTCGGGGCGCACTCTGAGTTGCATGGCATCCCATTGCGGTACATTTCGAACACCCGCTTCCAACCTAAGTTTATAAGGAGTGGGTTTTGCATTGTTCAACAGGTTCACATCCGCTAATCGATAAGTGGTATCAATGATAATTTTTTTTAATCCACCCGGCACTTCAATCTCAGTTTCATATGTTGGAGATAATTTATCCCACGCTTCCCATTTGGGAAGAACTTTTGCATTACTTTTTTTTACAAAACGAGTGTTGGGAATATAGAAGTTGAACGCTATTCCCTCTCGATTATATGCGGTTAAGTCTAAAGGCATATACATTCTTCCTTTGCGTTTGAGTTTTATTCGATAGCGGTCGTTTCCTTTCACTTTTCGAACAGACGAAATTTTATAGTCAATGTTCTTATCGGTATTCAACCACTGATCAAAAAACCAGTTTAGATCGATCTTAGTAAATTGTATAATACTGTTTCTAAAATCTTCGACATAGGGATGGCAAAATTTCCATTGATTGAAATAATTCTTCATCGCAGCAGAAAACAACGAATCGCCCAATACGTATTGCAGGTTGTACAGCATCGTTCCTGCTTTCCTGTATACTTGTCGGTATCCACCACCATGATGTAAAGCTCCATTAAACATATTGGAATGTGTGGTAATAATACCATCGGTATTTTTTATCGCTTCGGTTAAATAGTAAATATGTGTTTCGTTATACATATTATTATTTCTGATCGTATGTTTGGCTGTATAGGCATCACTATATTCTACCGGAAGACCATAAGGTCCTTCTATTCTATCAAGTGCTAATGCATTTAGAAATTGTGTAAAGCCTTCATCCAACAAGGCGCTGTATGTTTCATTGTTGCCTACCATTGCATAGAACCACATGTGTCCGATTTCATGCGCAAACAAATCTCTGTAGTTTGGATCGTAACCACCATCTAAAGTAAGCATCGGGTATTCCATGCCGTCCCGGGCATCGGCAACAATAATTTTGGGATAGGCATATTCACCTATGTCCTGAGAAAGCACTTCAATAATTTTTGAAGCATATTCTGCAGCGTTTTGCCAACGACTGCTATGTGGTTCCTGAACCAGAGCAATACATTCTATTTTCTTGTTGGGTTGATCAGGCAAGGTTGCCCAATGTTCTCCTATTCGGTAAGTGGGATCAGCTGTAAATGCAAAGTTGTGTACATTTTCTGCATAGTAGTGCCAGGTTTTTACTGTTCCATCCGGAACTATGATCAATGAAGGTGCTGAATTGTATGGCTTATCAGCAAAGTTTTTAATGTCCAGTTTCTGTCGTAAAGCATCAGGCATTACCTCCTCTTTGTTTTGCAGGGTACCGGTAGCATCAACAATGAAATGATTGCTAAAGGTAAGCTTCACATCATAGGTACCGAAATTGCTGTAATATTCTTTCCCCAAATGTTGACTGGTATGCCAGCCAAATTTATGATCGTAAACACAAATTTTAGGATACCAATGCACGCCATCATAGTGCTTATTTCCAAATGTATTGAATACTTTCATGCGTCTTCGTACCGACCCTGCATCGAAGTATGTTGTAAAGTCAATGATAAAGGTCAATGAATCGCCTGGTAAAAGTCCATGCTTCAAATTTATTTTTGCAATGGTATTGTCGTATTCAATCTCTGGACTATAAGAGTAGTTGTTCGAAGTGTTTAGATCAAGTTTGTTGATCGTGGTTCCAAGTCCTTTATTTTCATAAGGTCCATAAATGGGTTTTATTTTATTGTTGCGATGCAAATCATCGTAGTATGATCCGGGTTGAAAAGCATTTTGATATAAATGGAAAAATATTTCGTCTAATGTATCAGGTGAATTATTCCAATAAACCAAAGTCATTGAAGCATTAGTTATGTTGGTTTTGTCATCAATGTTTGCATCGATTTTATAATAAACATCTTGTTGCCAATATCCAGAATAAGGTTTTCTGTTTTTCCAATAGTAAGGATTTATATCGCTTCTGTATTGATTGGGTGGGTGATTGGGATCGTATGTTTGACCAATTATCAGTTCCATTGAAAAACTGAAACAAACGGTCATTAAAATAATAATTCGATACATCATATTTTAATAAGTATTTGAAACAAAAATGCTAAATAATTTCATGTAGCCCAAAGAGTCGTGCCAAAGCAAACACCTGAGTTATTAAAGATTTATAGATAAAAACTGTTTTTCATGGTTTGATCTTTTATGATTGGATGATATCCGAGGAATGGTTTAACCAAAACTGAACTATTTTCCAGCCAATCTTACATCGAACGGTACTATATATTTTCAAAACCTTTTTGGCTGAATTCAGTATAAATTTCTGAACATAGTTTATTTATGCAGAGTTTATTGAAGATGTTTTACGTTGGGTGTAGAAGCAAATTTTTGACTGCAACGGTGATTTTTACGCTACTTAGTTTGATTTTTATATCAAACAGAGCTGAAGCGCAAAATCCTGCTGCTAATTTTAGTGCTACCAATTCATCCGGTTGTGCCCCACTTGCGGTTCAATTCCAAAACCTATCGCTAAATGCGGTGTCGTATGTATGGGATTTTGGTAATGGAAATTCTTCCAGTGCGGTTAATCCAAATTATGTTTATCAGAATCCGGGAAACTATACCGTTACTTTGACTGCATATAATTCTACAGGTGCATCAAATACTATTACTTTAAATAATTTTATTTCCATTCAACTAGCCCCTATACCAGAATTTTCAGTATCATCAATTGCTTCTTGCTTAGATGGGAATTTGTTTTCGTTCACAAATCTGTCGGCCAATTATGATAGTTGTGTTTGGGATTTTGGTGATGGAACGATATCATCAGATAACAATCCAATACATACGTATAATGCAGCCGGTATTTATTCGGTAACCCTTATTGCCTATAATACGGCTTTTGGCTGTGCAAAAAGCAAAACGAAAAATCAGTATATCACTGTACATCCTAAGCCTACAGCTAATATTGCGGTGGATACCAATACAACTTGTAACTACAATTATCCATTTCAGTTTTCGGCATCATCCAATTTGGCCACTCAATATGTTTGGGACTTTGGCAACGGGTCAAGTTCCTCAGTTCAAAATCCGATTCATGTATTTGGAAATGCAGGAGTATATAATGTTACATTGATTACCACTAGTGCATTTGGCTGTAAAGACACTTTAGTTAAAAACGGAATTGTATTTATAAAGTCGAATCCAAAGCCAGACATCTATGCTACCGATAGTGCAGGTTGTCAACCTTTTAGAACACAATTCATGTGCAATACTCAAGCACTTAATTATCACTGGCAATTTGGTGATGGAACTTCTTCAGTATTGCAAAATCCTTATAAGACATATCAGAATAGTGGTACCTATTATTCCAAGTTATCGGTACAGTATAATAATGGTTGCAGCAATTCCGATTCGATCAGCTCAATTGACGTATCGCTTACTCCGCAGTTGACTTATAATATGACCAACTTTAGTGGATGTAGTCCGCTTACAGTTCAGTTTAGTAATGCAACCGTTGGTCCTTTTAATTATTTGTGGGATTTTGGTGATGGAACTACTTCATCTGCATATGCTCCTAGTCATACATATACTATACCGGGTGACTATACCATCAACTTAACCGCTTTCAGTGGAAATGGATGTACTGCATCGTATCCTTTGGCGGCTAAAGTGCATGTTGAAATGATTTCTGCTAATGGTGATGCCGATTTAATTGAAGGATGTCCACCACATTTGGTGAATTTCTCTAATTCTTCGGTAGGAGCTGCAAGTGTTGTTTGGAATTTTGGTAATGGCGATACAAGCAGTTTATTCAACCCAACGTATACTTATCCAATATCAGGAAATTTTGTTCCATTTGTTGTGGCCATTAGTCCGGTTGGATGTAGAGACACTTTTTATTTACCAGATACCATTAAAGTAAGTGATCCGATAAATAACTTTAGTAATAATGGTCCCATTTTCGGTTGCGCACCTTTTCAGGTAAATTTTAATGACAACTCTGCTGGAGCTGTTACTTGGTTTTGGGATTTTGGCGATGGAACAACAAGCAACACTGCTAATCCGACTCATATTTATACCGGTGCCGGAACCTATACTGTAACATTGCAAACTACTGCACCTGCAGGTTTCTGTGAGCAGAATATAACCGATTATGCAACTTATATTATAGACGATGGATATGTAGGTTTTACATACGTAACTTCTCCATGCGAACCATTTACGGCTACTTTTACTGATACATCTTATGGAGCAGTATCGTGGTTTTGGGATTTTGGTGATGGCAACACATCGTCATTACAACATCCGGTACATATATATGCTAATCCAGGAATTTATAGTGTATCACTTACCATAACCACCGCTGGTGGATGTAGCTATACTGCTACTTACAATTATGCTATAGTATTTGAACCTCTGCAGGCTTTTGCTACAGCCAATACGAGTGGAACCACATTGCCGATGACAGTACAATTTTATGCCAACTCATCGGGTGCTACCGGATGGTTATGGGATTTTGGCGATGGTGGAACATCATCATTAGCAAATCCAATTCACATTTTTACTGCACCCGGACCATACACCATATCATTAACCATATTCAATGACAGTTGTACCATTACGTATAATTATCCACCAACCACTATAGGTGTAGGAATAGGTGTTTTAGGAAATGACTCTGTATTTGTTCACATACCGACATCGGTAAAAGATTGTGTTCCTTTTGACATGCATTTTAAAAATGTATTTACAGATGGAGTGGCATGGCAATGGGACTTCGGTGATGGAAACACCTCTGCATTGCCCAATCCAATTCACACTTATATGCAACCAGGTATTTATACCGTTTCACTTATTTGCAATAGATCAAACGGAGCTATCGATACATTGATTTTTTCTGATTATGTGATAGCGGGTGGGGTTAGTGCAGACTTTTCAATTACCCACATGAACTTTTGTATGTCGAATGTAGCTACATTCACCAATAACAGTCCACTAGCGAGTACCTATTTATGGAATTTTGGTGATGGTAATGTTAGTCTCGACCCCAATCCTATTCACACTTTTACCAATCCGAATTATAACTATGTTGTTTCTCTCACTGTTGTCGATAGCTTAGGATGTTCTGATTTTAAATCAAGAAGTTATTATGGCTCGGTATTGCACAGCATTAAATCCAATAAGCGAAGAGTATGTGCAGGAGATAGTATTTCATTCAACAGTACTAACTTAAATTTTGCTTCTTATCAATGGGATTTTGGCGATGGATCATCATCCAATGCTTCTCATCCGGTTCATGTATTTAATGACGGAGGTCAATTTAATGTTTTGTTAACGGCAACAGATACCAACGGATGTGTATCGGTTTTTAATTTGCCGTATAAGATTACAGTATTTGATCCACAAGCAGAATTCACGATAAAGAATTATAAGAGCTATTGCTGGTATCCGGTTTATGTTGAATTCGAAAACCTAAGTAGCAATGGCGATATATTTATGTGGAATTTTGGAGATGGAGGAAGTTCGATTCTGCAAAATCCATGGCACAATTATGTAACTGAAGGTTATCATGATGTAACATTAACAGTAATCAAGAATAATTGTTCGAGTACGTATACCATGCCCAATGCGGTATTTGTACCAAAGTTAACGGTTAACTTTTCATATACACAATCGAGCGAGTGCTTACCTATTACCATAACCTGTTCCGATAGCAGTAATTATGCCTATTCATGGAAATGGAACTTTGGTGACGGCAGTACGTCCAATCAAACTAATCCGGTTTACACGTTTAACACTGTTCCTACAGCCGATATCGTATTAACTGTAACGGATACTAATGGTTGTAAATTGAAACTCAGTCAACCCAATATTAAAGTGATGCAAGGAGGATTTTTTGCAACACCTGTAGCAGGGTGTCTTCCTTTGGATGTACAATTTAATGATACCAGTATCAATGCGGCTCAATCGTATTGGATGTTTGGTGATGGCACAAATGATACCTTACAATCTCCGTTGCATTCTTACAACACTTCAGGATTTTACGATGTCAGTTTGATAGTTCAAGCAGCCAGTGGTTGTAGAGATACCATTTCGTATGATTCACTCATTCGGGTAAGCAATCCCTTGGCAGATTTTATGGTGAACGATACCGTTCAATGTGCACCTGCTGTTGTAAATTTTACTCAACAAAGCAGCGATGCCATTTATTATCACTGGGATTTTGGCGATGGAAGTATTAGTTCAAATGAAAATCCAAGTCATATTTATTCCTCTCCGGGAACGTATACCGTTACCCTAAGTGTTTATAACGATTTGGGTTGTGGCGATACCATTACCAAACAAAGTTTGATTCGTGTATTAGGTCCGGTAAGTAATTTCTCTATTAGCGACTCAATTGGCTGTGCACCTTTTAGTATTCAACTCAACGATTTGTCGAGTAATGCCAATACATGGCTATGGAGTTTGGGAAATGGCGATAGTACCACAATTCAAAATCCTAATTATACTTTTCAGAATCCGGGTGTTTATGATATTACTTTAATAACCACCGACACCAATAATTGTAAATCTGTTTATACGCATCCTGTTCCGCTAACCATATATGCTACACCACAAGCTATTGCAAGTACAAATGATACCTTAGGCTGTTTACCCTTGGCCAGTTATTTTGTTAATCAATCATTAAATTTTGATTCACTGATTTGGAACTTTGGAGATGGGAATTCTATGAGTAGTACATCCGCTTCAAATTTCAATTATACCTATCAAACTCCGGGTACTTTTCAAGTTCAGTTAATAGCAATGAGTGGAAATACTTGTTTTGATACCTTGCTACTTCCCTCACCAATAGTAGTATCTGGCAATCCTATTGCCGATTTTAGTGTTGATACCAGCAGTGGTTGTGTTCCATTGTATGTATCATTTATTAATACGAGCACTTACATAAGTGGCGCTACATTTAAATGGGATTTTGGTAATGGACAAACTTCAGATTCCTTAAATCCAAACACTGTTTACACAAGTCCTGGCTTATATACCGTAACGCTAGAGGTTTGGAATGACTCCCTATGCTATGATATTATTAGTAAGACTGCTTTTATAAAAGTTTTTGATACCATTCCTCCTGCAGAGCCCGATGTCTATCGTGTTTCCGTTTTGGATAACGAGCATATTGATATTACCTGGCAACACATCACTGCTCCAGATTTGGGTGCGTACCATGTTTATCGTTTGGATAATAATACAGGACAATTTTTGAAAATATTCACACTGCCTAATCCAAATAACACGGTTTTTAATAGCTATGCTTCTTATACCGATTCGGTTCCATCAACCTTAGAGCAATCGTATACATACAAAGTTCAGGCAGAAGATTTATGTCAAAATGCGATTGACGTTCAAAATTTAAGGCCTTATACCACTATAAACTTGCGGGCTATTGGAAGTGATAATGCTGTTGAACTGTATTGGACACCTTATGGAGGATGCACCATAAGTGGATATGATATCTATCGAAATTCAATATTGGATACCAATTTCATATTTCTTACCAGTGTTGCTTCCAACCAACTCGATTATGTTGATAGCATTGATTGTTCAGGGTATTATGGCTATAAAATTATTGCCAATGACCTGTGCGGGTTTAATTATAACGCGTCTAGTGATACCGCAATGGCTTTACCCATTAATGATTTGGATCAGTTAGTAGTAGAGGTGATTCGATCGACTGTGGTTGACAATAAATATATTTTGACGGAATGGAATCATCCGAGTAGCGGTCAAGATAAGATACTACAATATGATATTTTTAGAACTAGTGATTTAACATTGCCATTTAGTTATCTATCCTCTGTTTCTGCATTGCAAAATAACTACATCGACTACGATGTTGAAGTAAAGAAAGAAGACTATTATTATCTGATTCGCGTTTTAAACATTTGTGATGTAAATGGTCCTGAAAGTAATAGAGGGAAATCGGTATTGCTAAGAATTTCATATAATAATGGGAAGCAACTTTTAGAATGGACTCCATATACAGAATGGAGGCCCGGAGTAGAAAAATATGTTGTAGAGCAGCAATTGTCGAATGGGCAATGGGTTCCAATACGAGTTTTGCCCGGCAATACGTTGAATGCAGAAATCGACTAGGCCCCAATTTTAGTGTTTTCTTTTTTTGCTGCTTTTACGGCTGCATTTAATTCAAAGCCTAGAATCACCATCAAGCAATTGATAAAAATCCAAATCAAAATTATCATTACTGTTCCTATTGACCCATATAGTTTATTATAGGATCCAAAATTGTCGAGGTAGAAATTAAACGCCAGTGATGAGCCGATTAACAAAAATGTCGCACAAGTAGAACCGGCAGAGAAAAATCTCCATCGCTCTCTTTTAGCCGGACCAAATGTGTAGAGGAAAGAAACTATCGAATAACAAACAGCGATTAGAATGAACCATTTTCCAAACATTAAAAAATATTTTTGTGTGTTGCCCAGCTCAACTATTTTCTCATCTATGTAAAAGGAGATGATTTGATTTAATATTAGAAGAGTTATTGCGAATAGCACCAGAAAAGTTAAAATCAGTGTCAAGGAGATGGCCGCTATTTTTTTACTCCAAAATGATCGTATGGCAATATTATGATAGGTTGTATTAAAGCCTTCGATCAGGGCTTCAACTCCGTTGGTTAGAAAAAACAAAGCAGTAAAGAATCCTAAGGATAATAAATCGCCTCTTTGGTTGGTAACGATGTCTTCAATAGTTGTAGAAACTGCACTATAAGTGCTTGCCGGAACAGCCGATTGCAGGATAAACATCAGGTATTCTTGAAATCCATTGATGGGGATATAGGGTATAAGAGTAAACACAAAAATGATAGCAGGAAACATGGCCAGGAAAAAACTAAAGGCCATTGCTTTCGCCCGAGTTTGAATGGCTCCGTTTTTAATTCCTTCAACAAAGAATTTACCGGCATCAAACAATGGAACCCCCTCGAAGCCCGGAAGTAAAAGACTTTTACTCCTTTCAACAAGCATCCCAATGATTTGGGTACTATATTCCCTAAGCCGATTGATCATCCCTCAATAGCTTTTAAACTCAAATCCATGCTCTTGTATGAATGTGTTAATGCTCCACTGCTAATAAAATCAACTCCTGTTTCTGCGTATGCGCGAATCGTTTCTAATGTAATTCCTCCGGAGGCTTCCGTTTCGTATTGTTTGTTGATTAATGTTACAGCTTTCTTAAGATCAGTTACAGTGAAGTTGTCTAACATGATGCGGTCAATACCACCATGTGCTAATACCACATCAAGCTCATTAAAATTTCTCACCTCAATTTCTCTTTTAAGGTTCAAAGATTGATCCTTGAGATATTGATTTACTTTATCAATTGCTTTTATAATTCCTCCTGCATAGTCCACATGATTATCTTTTATCATAATCATATCGTAAAGTGCATATCGGTGATTGTAGGCTCCACCAATTCGAACGGCCCATTTTTCAAAATACCTGAATCCAGGCGTTGTTTTTCGAGTATCCAACAACTTACAAGACAATCCTTCTAATGCGTCTGTATATTTCTTGGTCAACGTTGCTATGCCACTCATCCGTTGCATATAGTTGAGCACAAGGCGTTCAATTTGCAATAAACTTTGTGCCTTTCCTTCGAGGTAAAATGCACGATCACCGTTTTTTACTTGATCACCATCCTTTAGCTTTGGAATAAAATTCAATTCCGCATCGAATTGCTTGCAAATCATTTCTGCCAGTTCAATACCTGCAATAATTCCCTCATCTTTTACAATGAGCTCGGCTTTTTTTATCAATCCCGGCTCAATGCAAGATAGGGTAGTATGATCTCCCGGTCCTATGTCCTCCTTTAAAGCTAAATCAACTAGATCTGTAATATTCATTCTACAAAGGTATAATTAGATAATTGTCAAAAAAAAACTACCCTCTTTCGAGAGTAGTTTTCATTGGGAAGAAAAAGTGTAAGGAGAATTATTGTTTTTCTATTCGTAGTTCCTGAATATATTCAGATCCTTTAGAAGGTTTTATGTATAAATAAATTCGGAACGAATGACCTTGTGTTGTGATCAGATTACCTATAGCATATTTCGCGCCTTCTTTTGAAACCCCCTGATGTATTAAAGTGAAAGATTTTGGAGGATTTTTACTAAAAAAATCTTTCAATACTTGTTCTGCTTGAATTTTGCTGTATACTTCTTCTTTATTATCAATGGTTAAATCAACATTTGAATTGAAAAATTTGGATAGTTCGGTGGCACTTCCTTTTTTAAAGGTCTCCGTGATATGATCGAATATGTTTGGGGAGGCAAAAACGAAAAGTGTTACTGTAAATGCCATTAATCCGCTAAAAATTAAACTCTTTTGCACTTGATTGTATTATTGTTGATAATATGGATGACAAATATTGAGCCAATTTACGAGATGATTTTTTAAAATCCTCAAAATTTTAACCTTTGTTATGAATGCTAAATGAATCTAATGATATGACGAGGTATTGTAGAATAGAAAAATGTAAGACTTTCATGTAATTAGTTTTAAAAACGATCAAATATTTTATGAAACTAAAAATAATTTTTACCGGCTATGGTAAAAAGCTCAACTCATCTGATCAACTCGAAGAGTATATTTCTCGAATTCGACACTATAGTAATCTAGAAATTGACTATATCAATTTCTCAAATCCGAAAGTTAAGGAAGTAAACCTTCAGAAAAATTATGAAGCGCAGTTGATCAATAAGAAAATACAGAAGGAAGATTATTTAGTCTTGTTGGATGAAAGAGGTCAGGAACTTAGTTCGAAGAAATTATCTTCGAAGTTGAATCAATATAGATTGCAAAGTAAAAAATCAGTACTCATTTTAATAGGAGGTAGTTATGGATTTGATGAGTCGATTAAAAGCAAGGCAAATGAAACCTGGTCATTGTCTAAATTGACTTTTCCTCACAAACTGGTGCGGTTGATTCTTGCTGAACAAATTTATAGAGCGTTTACCATCATTAATAATGAGCCGTATCATCACGAATGACCACCTTTTGCAATAAATGAATATACCTGATTGTACAAGAGCACACCTTTTGAAAGAGAAAATTCATTTTCCGCATGAAGATGCATTTCATGAACAGCAACAGACTTATAATTCAAAAGTTCGTTTACGCCAGTATCAAAATCATTTTCAGTGAGATTTTTGAGCACTATTCCCGATCGAAACCGTTCTACAATGATGCTGCTATCTCCAATCCCATCGTTGCAAACAACCGGAATTCCCATTGACAACAACTCGGCTTGCTTGGTGGGAGATGAGGCAATTTTTGAATAAGCAGGCTTGATAAAAAAGATCGAAAAGTGACATAAGTGTAACAGTGCCGGAAGCTCACTTCTTCCGGATGAAGTTATAAGTAATAGTTGATGCGCTATTCCCAAGCGGTCGGCTTCATTGAAGATCATCTTAGAATCTTCGGTGGTAATAAATAGAAATCTATATTCCGAAGCTTGTTTATGCAATGCTTTAAAGAACAATAGCATTTCTTTTAAAAGATACCAGGTTCCTATTGAGCCTACATATACCAAATATTTGTTCTGATCGTTTAAGGAAAGTTGCACTTTCCATTTTTCAACATCGCTTTGATTTATTTTCGATGTATTGAATAAATCTGTATCCACACAGCAAGGGATGACAAATGTTTTTTTTGTCGAACCCGCATTTATCCTTTCTAATTCAATTTTTGCGGCATGAGTAAGGGATATAATCGCATCTGACTCTTTTAGAAAAGCCAATTCTTTCTTTTTAAAGAATGAATAAATCATTTTGTACAAAGGATTTTTCAAATTCCATATATGTCCATCTATTCTTTCATCGGCCCATAATCCTCTCATGTCAAACAGAAATGGGATTGAAAATTTTCTTTTAAGTTTCAATCCGATTAATGAGGTGATATAGCTTCTGCAATGAATCAATTGAACCGAATTTGCTTTAATGTATTTTTCACTTGCATTTATTAGTCTTTGCAAATCGATAAGCGTAGAAAGAACTGGCGGATTTTTAGTGTAGGTGAGAGGAGTCCATGTTATTCCGGTGCGTAAAAGCTGAGATTGAATCGCATTACCGTATTTTTTAAACGCGATATGCTTTTCAAAACTAATAATGTGAATGGAATGTCCTTGCAACTGTAGCCCATTTAAATAAGTGATTATTTGCGATTGGCCTAAAGGGTCGGTCAACCCATCGTATGTCAGATAAAGTACATTCATAATAGCGATCGTAAAGGAAATAATTTTTGAATGAAATGTTTAATTTGATTAATACAATTCTGAATTTATCTTTGAACAGCAATGCGAAGCGCTCATGCAGTACATTAATTTACAAGACCTTATTCTTACACCGTTTTTTCTGATCATCATTTTATTGATCGAGAATATTTATAAGAACAGGAAGATTAAAGAAGAGCCACTTTATAAGTATTATATGCCTGGTCTGGCGGTTAAGCTATTAGGCGGTATAGGAGTATGCCTTGTTTATACCTTATACTATAATGGAGGAGACACCTTGCAGTACTTTTTTGATTCACAAGATGTAATTAATCTGTTGTTTAAGAAACCGGGTGGATTTATTGAAATCGTTTTTACATCCAATTCTCCTGAAAAATTTTGGTCAAATTTTGATCCTGAAACAGGCTATCCGGTTTATTATCGTGATCCTGAAACATTTATGGTGGTACGATTGGTTGTTTTTCTTGTAATGCTCTCCTTCAAAAGTTTTTTTGTTTCAACGCTCTTATTAGCATGGATTTCATTTTGGGGAATTTTCAGACTCTTTAAAATTTTTGCATTGGAATATCCTGCTATAACAGGAAGAGTTGCCATCGCAATTCTTTTCATACCCTCTGTCATTTTTTGGGGTTCAGGTCTATTGAAAGATACCATAACCTTGTCTTGCATAGGATATTATTTTTCAGCTTTCTATAACATCTTCATCAGGCGAAATAAGGTACATTCCAATTTATTGATTCTTATAATTTCTGGTTGGCTCATCATAAGCATTAAGCCTTATATCATATTTGGAATTTTGCCCGGTAGCATATTGTGGATAGTGTTTAAAATGCTATCTCAAATTAGAGGAGAGATTGCACGTACCGCTGCATTGCCATTGTTAGTTATAGTTGCCGTAAGTTTTGGCTATGCAATGCTGAATTTTCTAGAAGGCCAATTGGCCGAATATTCCATGGATCAGGTTTTGGAACGAGCTGTAGTAACACAGCGAGATTTAAAATCGGAATATTATCGAGGAAACAGTTTTGATATTGGCGACTTTGAAGCAAACATCCCCAGTATGTTAAGTTTATCTCATAAAGCGATTGCGGCTTCGCTATTTAGGCCTTATATTTTTGAAGCCAATAACATCGTAATGTTTGTGAGTGGATTAGAAAATACTTTTATTTTATTATTAACCTTTGTAGCTCTTTATAAAACACGAATCATATATATTCCTGGCTTGGTTGTTTCCAATCATATGCTTATGTTTTCTCTCATCTTTGCTTTATTCTTTGCATTTGCTGTAGGGATATCCACCTCAAATTTTGGAAGTTTGGTACGTTATAAAATTCCAATTATACCTTTCTATATCGTTAGTTTGTATATTTTGAATTATTATGGTGATTTGAAAAAAGCCGAAAGAAAGGAGTCTAGAAAAATGCCTACCGTATATACGATGGGAACAGGTCGCTGATCATGTGTGGTCCTCAAACCATTTATGCAACACAATAAGCACCCATAGGCGATTGAATAGAAAATCGGTCCCGGTGCAGAATCTTTTCTTAAGCGATTCTACATATTTATAGTCGATCAATTGATGTTTGTTTATTACTGATTCAGATAAATAATCATTCATCAAATAGTCCAATTCGTTTTTAAGCCACTTGCTCAATGGAATTGCAAAACCTTGTTTGGGTCTTTGGAACAGTTCTTTTGGTACATATTGATACAATATTTGTTTCAATAGGTATTTACTAATCCCATTTCTGTATTTCAATTCAGGCGAAAGGTTTACCGCAAACTCTACAACACGATGATCCAAATAAGGCACTCTGGTTTCTACACTGTATTTCATACTGGCACGATCTACTTTTGTAAGCAAGTCGTCCGGTAAATACCAATTCAAATCAAACAATGCTTGTTTTTCCATGGCTGTCAGATTTCTTTTTTGATTGCCTGAACTATTGCCTATGGTATTGCTAAACAAGAGATTCATTTTGCTGGAACTCTGTAAAAATCCTGGAGAAGTTTTTTTATAATCAATCGATAAATTCTGTTCAAGCTCTTGTTGAGTAAAAAGATATTGTTCCTGCGAAAAGATGTGTTGTTCAACAGTTTCATCAGCCACTTTTTGAAATAGACTCGAAGCTCGTTCGTATCGACTCGGCATGTTTTTTAATATGCCGTGAATAGGAACTCGAAGCGCTTTTATAAAACTATTGTCAAGACGCTTGGCCCATTTGTAAGCTCCATAACCAAAAAATAATTCATCTCCTCCCTCGCCACTTAACGTTACAGTTACATATTGCTTCGCTAATTTCGACACCAACATGGTGGGAATGGCAGAAGAATCTGCGAAAGGTTCATCGTATGAATTGAACACATCATCGATCAATGAAATTGCGTCTTTGTACGACACAATAAAATCATAATGATTCGTGCCTAAATGCTTTGCTACTTTTCGTGCATATTCCGATTCATTGTGAGAGTTCTCATAGAATCCTATAGAGAAGGTATTAACCTTTGTTCCCGAAAGTTGTACAGCCTGTGCAGTTACCAAACTGCTGTCAATTCCTCCACTTAGAAAAACACCAAATGGCACATCACTTTTTAATTGAAACTGTACTGAACTGATGAGTAAATCACTCAGTTTAACCAATGCTTCGTCTTTATTGTCAACTGCTTTGGCTTTTATTTTATCGTACAAGTTGTAATATCGTTGTACTTCAATTCCTTTTCGGTTAATTTTAATCCAATGTCCGGGCGGAAGTTTGTAAATGTTCTCGTAGATGGTATTGGGAGCAGCAATAAATCCTAAATGCAGGAAGGAACTAATAACATTATAGTTAATAGTTTTTTTTATGTTACTTGGCTGTAACAAGCCTTTCAATTCTGATGAGAAGGCAAAGTTTTGATTATCGTAATAGAAGTATAAAGGTTTAATGCCGCTTCGATCTCTAAAGAGAAAAAGTTCTTGATCCAAAGTATCGTATATAGCAAAGGAAAACATGCCATTGAGTTCATGAACAAAATCGACTCCTAACTCTGTAAAAGCCTCCAATATTACTTCTGTGTCGCTATTGGATCGGAATGAAAATCGGCTCCCTCTCTTGAGCGATAAAATTTGAGCGCCAATTTCTCTGAAATTATAAACCTCACCATTGTATACAATTACAAAGCGTTCATTTGAATCTTTCATCGGCTGATTCGCTCTTGAAGAGAGATCAATTATGCTCAAGCGATTATGAGCTAATCCACAAATATCATCGTTGAACTTTCCAGAAGCATCTGGTCCACGATGATGCTGAACATTAAGCATGGAATCAAGATCAGCTGAATTAAACATCTGTGTCAAACTATAATATCCACTGATTCCGCACATATTGTATTTATTCACCCAAGCGATGGGTGAATTCTTTTGTGATTATTTGATTCTTGCCAAAGCTAATAAAGAAGCTCCAGTAAATGGTTTTGAAGTTAAAAATAACTCAGATTTCATAAGTCCTTTAAGAAGTTTATTGCTCAATTTACCCGGAGGTTTAAATCCGCTAAATACTACTTCTTTATCGCTCTTTTTTAAGATACGATCAAAAAATGTTCTTAAAAGAACCAGTGGAATTAAACTCAATCCCCAATAGCGCATTTCAATGAGTTCCAAATCCGATTGTTCGATCAATTGTTGCATACTTTTCTTATCGTACCTCATTTTATGACCTACAACCCGATCGTAGGTTGAATACATCCATTGTTGTGCCGGAACATTTATAATAACAAATGAGCCTTTCTGTCCATGTTCTTTTGCAGTTCTCAAAAAACTAACAGGATCATCCAGATGTTCCAACACATCAAGCAAAAAAATATTTTGGTATTGATTGATCAATTCTTTGTTCCTGTCAAAAATATTATAAACATACAATCGACCTTTCACATCTTTTGATTGCCTTAAAGCTACTTCATCAAGATCGCAACCATCTATTGCTTTTTGGGTAACATGCTCTAATTGGTTGATAAAGACAGCAGAGCCACAGCCAATTTCTAATGATTTGTTTTTTAGATCAAGGTGTCCATTTATCAGATTCAATAATGCTTTAAATCGCCATTGAATCCAAAAATGATCTGGTGCTGCAATCTGAAACCAATGTTCGCTCATTGAAACTTTTTCAGGTTCAGAAAGTCGAATAACGTCTTGGCTCATCAAACTAATTTAGGCTTGTTTATGAAATACGAAATTGCATATCCAGCCGGAAGCAACAATAACACATCGACTTGCAAAAAATATCGGATTTCAATATTTCGAAATTGTGGTCCGGTGCCAAAACAAAGGGCTAAATAAATAAACAGGAAATAAAACAATATCAGGTACATTTCCGCAAGTGCCATTTTATTTCTAATCATTAAATACAAACCTATAATGCCTAATAAGATTAAAAGTGTTCGGCCTATAAATAATAAGGAAGCAATTTTCTTGGCCATAGTACTCGTGTCGTTTAATTTGTATTTAAACAATGCTTTCTTCAAATTTAACAGAGGTAAAGTAACATAGTAATGAAATGGATTTGCTTGGATTTGTTTCGTACGTAATTCATCAAAAAGACTCTTTACTTCTTGGTTACAATTAGGTTCTTTAAAAGGCTTATTCCAATATCCGCTCCAGTGACTAAAGCTGCTTGCACAATTTTTTGCCATATCAATTACTTGGATTAATTTAAGTGAATCTTCCGTATCTGTAAATGCAATTGCAGGTATGTCTACATTTTGATTGTGAATGATTTGGTCAAACTGTGGTTGGAATTCAGTTTTAACCGAATAAATATATTGAGTAAACGCAATCCAGTCTTCATCTGCGTTGGGTAAACCTCTTAAGTCTTGTGTAATAACAACTTTTTGATGGTTGATGTAATTTCTCAAAGGCCATGGACCATAGATGAGTAGAAAACCTAACCCAAAAAGGAACACGTATTGTATTCTTTTCTTTAGTTCGTCATGAGAGAAAAAGATGTACAACATTATAAAAGGCAATAAAGGCAATAGTTGTGGACGTGTCAATGCAGAAAAACTTAAGAGAGCTGCACTCAAAAAATATTTTGAGTTACGTTTGGAACAAAATAAAACATACAAGCCCCACAACATAAAAAAGAGGCTTGAGGTTTCTGAATATACCACAGGTGTCCAGGTAATTGCAAAAGGATAAAATGCATAAAGTATGGCAGGAACTACTGCTATTTTATGTTGTCGATT
The DNA here is from genome assembly GCA_035340715.1 of Bacteroidia bacterium. GTDB lineage: Bacteria > Bacteroidota > Bacteroidia > AKYH767-A > OLB10 > DAOQTX01. The sequence goes on from DAOQTX010000021.1 coordinate 19,711, forward strand.
AAATAATTGAAGGGCAATCTGGTAAATGAACCAAATGCTGATGGTGTCAAGAAACACCTGAACCCAACCTATAATGGGAAAAGCGAGATCCCAATTTTTTCCGGAGATGAAATAAAATATACCCATAAAAAAACCATACCCTGGCGTTCGTACGAAGTAACCATATTCATGAGATGCATCTAACGTATATGTACCGTGGTCAAATAGGTTCTGCATACAAGTAAGCCAAGCCCAAGTGTCGCCATCAACAAAAATATTCTCTCTTCCGAAATAAATTTTTGCTCCAAAAAGAATGAACACCAAACGCAAAATTAAGCCAGCAATGATGATGGCATTAATGTTTGAAAAAAACTTTCTGAGTAAATTAAACATTGCTATTGGTTTGTGCTAAAGGAGAACTTGTTTGTTCGTTCCCGTCTTCAATTTTTGATTTAAGTAAAAAGATCGGTCGTTGTTTAACCTGGAAGAAAATTCGAAGTACATATTCTCCAATTATTCCTATCGAAATCAGCTGAACGCCACTAAAAAGTACAATAGCAACAATTAATGCCGTAAAACCGGTGGGTACTTGGTCGGAAAAAAACTTTTTGAATAGTACCATAGCCAAATAACCCATAGAAACGATGATAGAAAGTATTCCTAATCGGCTGATAAACTTTATGGGTATTTCCGAAAAATTGAATATGCCATTATATGCCAATTTGAAAAGCATGGATAAATTGTACTTGGTTTTTCCGGCAAGCCGTTCATCCCGATCGTATTCAATCCCAATTTGCTTGAATCCTACCCAAGAACGCATCCCTCTAATGTATCTGCTTTCTTCGGGCATTTTGTTTATTACATCTACCACCCTTCTGCTCATCAAACAAAAGTCACCGCTGTCAACCGGTAGATTTATATATGATATATTTCCCAATAAGCGGTAGTAAAGATGATAGCACATTTTCTTTATGATACCCTCTTTCCTTTTCTTTCTAACAGCATATACTACATCATAGCCTTCGTTCAATTTTGAATAGAAGGAATCTAATAATTCAGGTGGGTCCTGTAAATCACCATCCAATACCATAATTGCTTTAGTGCCCCGACAATGTGCAAGTCCTGCCGATAGTGCAACTTGATGTCCAAAATTGCGTGAAAGAAATAAGCTGGTATAATGAGGATTAGAAAGCGAGAGTGCTTGCATCAATTCAGCGGTATTGTCTTTGCTGCCATCATCCACTAGAACGACTTCTATGGAATCCGGAAATTGTTGAATCAGTTGATTTAATCTCGTGATTAAGTCTGAAAAAACTTTTTCTTCGTTATAGAGAGGTATTACCAATGATATAGAAGGCACTTGACTCATTCAATGTTAATTGAAGCAACAAAAATATAATTATTCACCTGATTCGATAACGCAGATTAGATTAAATTTGCCTTCTATCTGATTTATGAATTTAGAATCGAAATTTGATGAAATAAGAAAGCTGAGCAAAATGGCCTATGGCAATCATGAAATTTGGCCGGGTTATTTTGACAGAAGGTTCTACGAATTCAATCAATATTATTCCTACTTTCCAAAAGAAAAACTACCTAATTGCCTTGAGTTGGGCTGTGGTTTAGGATATCATTCCGCTTTCTTGTCGCAGGTATTCGATCATGTAGTTTCTACTGATTTGGAAGATGCTTCAAGCGAAGATCATGCAATTGGTTTGGATCGCACGCGTGAGTTTCTGGCTCAATTAGGCGTTTCCAATGTAAGAGTCGAAGGATGTTCAGCTGAAGAACTACCTTTTCCAGACGATAGTTTTGATTTTGTGTATTCAAATTTTGTAATGGAACATGTGCCCGATAGAAGCAAAGCATTTAAGGAAATATATAGAGTTCTAAAACCAGGAGCGTATCATTTTTGTGTAGTCCCTTCTCGATTTGATAAGTTTTATGCTTTGATCTACTATTATCTTTATTTAATAGAACGAGTGTACAGTAGGTCAATAGGCAAGTGGCTTAAGAAAAAACATAGTTCTGATTCCGAATTTGAAAGAGAAGATGTACAAAATAATAAAAGCATGTTGCGTCATTTTCCATTTCCACCTCCTCATGGAGCTTATCCGCATTATTTCGCTGAGCTTATTCAATGGGGAACATCTAAATGGAAAAATCAAATTGAAAAAAGTGGTTTGTATACTAAGGTAGTAGATGCTACCACTCAATTTAATCCTGTGGTTCAAATCTTCTTTACACTTTTCCCAAAATGGAGTTTACAATCAAAGAAAAGATGGATGAATGCAGAAGTAAGGTTTGGACAATATAAAATATTTAAATGGATTGGATATAATGCTGTATTGGTTTACAAAAAGCAAGAGCATTAATACAAATGACCAACAGTAAAACATCTCAAGTTCTTTTTTTAACCATAGGGAATGGAATAAACATTCTCATCAATTTTTTAATGCTTCCGTATTTAGTGCGGGCAATGAGCTACGAGGATTATGGTTCCTACGGACAGGTGTTAATTGTAACCGGATTCTTGCAAACCATATTTACCTTTAATCTGAATCAGGTTAGTAATTTATACCTGGCAAAATATCAGGACTCTATACGTAATGTTTTTTCAACTCTGATGCGAATCAGCGGACTGCTTGCTCTTTTATCAGTAGTTATTTTGTTTCTATCGGCTCCTATTCTCGAATATTCCTTTAACAATCCTAAGATTGATAATTTATTGTTTCTTTCTTTTCTGTTTATGTTTACTCAAGTACCTATTCCTGTTTTAATGTCGGTATTGATTTTTTTAGGAAAGGCAAAACAACAAACCAAACTTTTAATCATCAGTAACTTAATTAAAGTAGCATTTATCTTTATTGCTATTCAGTTCTATAATTCAGTAGAGATATTGGTTATAGGGATTGGAATTGCCGGTTTGATTCAATTGCTCATGTTTTATTTTTCCATTCCACCAGAGGTTAGAAATGTAAATCAGATGGACAAAAAATTGCGTAAAGAAATTTTAGGTACTGCTGCGCCTTTAACTTTATCTTCAGTGGTTGAACGATCGGTTTTTTTCATTGATGGTGTAATGATCAGTTCCTTACTTTCAACAACTGATTATGCGATTTATAGAGCCGGAGCTTTTGAAGTGCCATTTGTAGCCGGGTTATATGGATCTATCAGTGCAATAGTAATGCCTGAAGTAGCCCGCCTATTTATGGGGAATAACAAAGCAGAAATTATTCGACTGAAGAAAAAGGCCATCATCCATTCTGCATTTATTATATATCCGATTCTGGTTTTTCTGTTGTTTTTCTCCCAGCCATTGGTTCAATCTTATTTGACAGAAAACTATGCAAAGAGTGCTTTGGTATTTTCAATCTTTAATCTTTCCTTACTAATTCGGATTAATGATTTTCAAGACGTGATTGTTATCGCGGGAAAGACAAAATTTATTTTTTACAATATTGTTTGGTTGGTAATTCTCAATTTGGGACTAAATTATTTCTTTATAAAACACTTTGGAATAGCGGGTAGCGCAGCTGCTTTTATAGTGTTTTTATTCGTATTCGCATATATCTTGGCCAAAAAACAGAGTCAGATTTTGAATTGCAGATTACATGACTTATTTGACGTGATTTCGTTTTTGAAAATCTTATCAATTGCAATCATTCTGTGCTGTATGGTGCACTTGATGTATACTTTTTGGATGACCAATGTATGGTTTCTGGTATTTGTGTCGCCATTTTATCTATTGGCATCATATCTTATTATATATAAAGTGCGTATCATTGAAGTAGATTTAATTAATAAGTTAGTGCTGAAGATTCCTGTATTAAATAAACTGTTTAAGTAAATGTCATTGGGTTTGTTACGAAATTATTTTAAATGGATTAATCGCCCTTATTATGTTCGATACAAGTTGGGCTATCTTTTTGTTTGTTGGTTTTTTCAGCGAGTGTTACGCATACATTCCGAAATACCTTTTCTAATCCACTTTACCAATAAAGTACAAGGCTTTGAACGTATTGAAATGGAAGACGAAGTGGTTAAGGCAAATTTCTTGAGTAGTGGCGGTACATACATTACGGTATTTGATGGTACAACCTTAAAAATTGGCAAAGGGACCATATGGGCGTATAATATTTGCATTCAAACCGGTAACCATACGCCCGGTTCTTTATCGGAATATGATGTAGCATCTGTAGAAATTGGGTCGAATTGTTGGATTGGAAATGGCGCTGCCATTTTAGCCGGAGTTACTTTAGGAAACAATGTGATCGTTGGAGCCAATGCAGTCGTAACAAAATCTTTTCCCGATAACGTGATTATCGGGGGGGTGCCGGCTACCATCATTAAAGAAATTTCTGATAGAGAAGTTTGATTACTAGAGCCTTTTATTTAACTAAGTATTTACACTACTTTTAGAACCAACATGTGTGGATTTTGTGGAATAATTCGATTTGATGATCAAGTTGTAGATCATACAGTTCTTAAGGCGATGAGCCAATCAATAGCCCATAGAGGGCCCGATGAATCAAGAGTTTGGATAAATCAAGTTCGGAACGTAGGATTAGCTCATCAACGTTTAGCCATTATAGATTTAAGTTCGGATGCAGGACAACCCATGCACTTAGATTCAAATCTGAGCATCGTTTTCAATGGAGAAATATATAACTATATAGAATTAAGAGAAGATTTGATAAAGCAAGGTGTGAACTTTAAAACTCAAAGCGACACCGAAGTATTAATACAATTGTTCAAAATATATGGGAAAGATTGTTTGGAAAAGTTAGATGGCATGTTTGCGTTCGCTATTTACAATCAGCAAACAAAGGAAATATTTTTAGCTCGTGATCGAGTTGGGGAAAAGCCATTGTATTATGTACTTTCTGATAATTATTTTCTCTTTGGCTCAGAAATAAAATCTTTTTTCCCGTATATGAATTTGAAAGTCGATTTAGATCGAGTCTCAAATTACTTATTCAGCGGTGAAATTTTATATCATCATGGAACATGCTTTAAACAAGTGGAAAGTATGCCGGCTGCTTCATGGATGTCGATTCAAAACGGGAACAAACAAACAGGAACCTACTGGGAGATTGATCTCTCCAAGAAAGTACGTTATACCAATGAACAGGACTATATAGATCACTTCAGAGAGTTGTTTGATCAATCGGTAAAGCGAAGATTGCGTTCTGATGTAACCGTAGGTAGTAGTTTGTCTGGTGGAATAGATTCTTCTTCCATTGTTTGTTCTGTTTCAAAACAATCGAAATTAAAGTATAAAACTTTTTCGGCCCGATTTCCAGGAGCTGAAAAGGATGAAGGAGTATGGATTGACAAAGTAGTTCAAAAAACCGGAGTTGAGAACATTTCGATTCTTCCTCAAGCGAATGCAATGCTTGATCTATTAAAAAAATTACTCTGGCATCAGGAATTTTTAATTGGTTCATCCAGCATTTTTGCTCAGTATGAAGTCATGCAAAGTGTAAGAGCAAATGAAGTTATCGTATTATTAGATGGGCAAGGAGCTGATGAGTTCTTAGCGGGCTACGACAATTTAAGATACTATTCTATTTGGGATGCTTACCGCAGAGGAGATTGGAAAAGATTTAAGCATGAATCAAAAACATTAAGAGCAAAAGGCAATAAGGTTTCAGTAGGATGGATGTTTTTATTGGATCCAATTTTAATTCCATTGGGAATTAAGAGATCGGTTTATCAGAATGGGACTACACTAAAGGAGCAGTTAAAATATTCTATTACTACAACTTTAGCAGAACTACTGCGCTATGCCGATAGAAACTCAATGGCCGCTAGCGTAGAAGTACGATTGCCTTTTACGTATCACAAATTAATTGAATTTGCATTTGCCATTCCTGATGAGTTGATTTATAAGAATGGCCGTACCAAGTACATTTTACGAGAAAGCATGAGAGAGGATTTACCTTATGAAATCTACAATCGAATAGACAAAATTGGCTTTGCTCCTCCACAGAATAATTGGATTCAAACAGAGCCATGGCAAAAAGAATTTCAGCGCAGTGTGGCTCTTCTAAGTGAAAAAGGAATTGATGCTCGGCAATGCGATACATTTAGAACCATAATAAGTGCTAATTTTCTAGAGACATTTTCGCTTTCATGAGAATATTGCTGCTCTCATATTATTTTCCACACATCAATGTAGTCAGCAGTGATCGTACTTTTTCTTGGGCAGAATGTCTTTCAAAGTATCATTCCATCACAGTTGTTACACGCCATTTTGCTAATGGACAAAAAGGTTCTTGGAGTCAGTTGCTTGTTCAAGATCAATCTGAGATAGAAATTAAGAAAGGCGAACGCTACGATGTGCATTATCTTCCATCAAAAAGGCATTCGCTTTACCAATTTAAATACATGAGCGCTCCCACTGGTATTTTAAGTAGCTTATCCCATCTCTTTTTAAATGCCACCGGTAATCTTAATAGTGAATCAGATGCACACCGATCCTTTTATCGCTATGCTGAGAGGTTGTGCAGTCAGAATGAGTATGATCTTATCATAGTTAGTTCTCCACCATTGAATATGATAAAGCTGGGCGCTTACCTTTCAAGTAAATTCAGAATAAAGCTTCAGGTAGATATGAGAGATCTATGGCACAATGATGAATTAAAAGAGCACATGAGTTTACCTTTGAATGTTCGGATATTAAATTCCATCAAACGATATTATGTTCATCGTTGGATTCAACAAGCTGATCTCATCACTACGGTAAGTGAACCCATAGCTGAATTTATTCATAAATTTTCGGGTAAAAAATGCTCAACCATTCGCAATGGGTTTAATGAGCAATTGTATGCAAACAAAAACGAGATCAGAAAATTCAATGCGTTCAGTATTTTATTTAGTGGAACTTATTATCCGGCTCAAGATTTATCAATCTTCTCAAATGGATTTAATCTGTTTTATCAAAGGCTCGAAAATGCTTCAAGCGTGAATGTCATTTTGCTGGGAGTTAATTCGATTCCTTTAGTGAGTCATAGGCTCAAATCTAATTTGCCAACGGACGTGATTATTGAGTATGAAAGAAAGACGACTACTGAGGCGGCTCTTATTGCAATGCAATCGCATGTGATTGTGCATTGTGGGTGGAAAGGATACAAAGGAATTTATACCACCAAATTATTTGATTTTATTGCCAGCGGAGCTAATCTTATGATTGCTCCGGGTGACGGTAATGTTATGGATGAAACAGTTTTAAGTACCAATACAGGGGTGATTGCTAATAGTGCAGAAGAAGTGTGCGATTGGCTTTATCAGTGGTATCAAGTTTGGGTAAGTAATGGTAGTCTTGAGAGCAATCGAAATGAAGAATTGATTGCACAATATTCACGAACTCATCAAGCAGAACGATTAAAAGCTATTATTGATACTGAAATTAATAATGGGAACTAGAAGAAAAGTATTTATTATAATTTCCAAACTGGAATACAGTCAGGGCTTTGCATGGCTTACTGATGGCTTAGACAAATCGAAAATAGATCTAACTTATATTTTGCTGAATCCGGGGCCTTCAAAGTTCTCCGATTTTCTAAAAAGCAAAAATATCAAAGTCATAAATATTTCTTTCAAGAGTAAATTAGACCTACCGTTCATTTTATTTAAGTTGTTGATGTTGTTTATTAAAGAAAAACCAAAAGTGGTTCATGCTCATCTGTTTGATGCTTCGTTAACAGCAATGTTGGCTGCAAAACTAGCAGGTGTTGAAAATCGAATCTATACTCGACACCATTCTACCTATCATCATGTTTATCATCCACACGCTATAAAATACGATCGTTTGATCAACAAATGCTCTACCCATATCATTGCAGTGAGTGAAGTAGTCAAAAGGGTATTAATGGATAGAGAAAAAGTGAAAGGCGATAAGGTGAGTATTATTCATCATTGTATTGAGGAAAATGATTTTGTCAATATATCGGATAAGCGGATTCAGGCATTAAAATCTAAATGGAATATACAACAACAGCAAAAAGTCATTGGAGTTATTAGTCGCTTTACAGAATGGAAGGGAGTTCAGTATATAATTGATGCATTTATTGAATTGTGGAATAATAATAAAAATCTAAAACTAGTTTTAGCGAATGCCAATGGAGATTATAAAGTCGAGCTTCAAATGAAGTTACACCAACTTCCCACTGTGGCCTATCAAGAAATAGAATTTGAATTGGATATCGCTGCATTGTATAAATGCTTTGATGTATTTGTACATGTGCCTGTTGATGATCATTCTGAAGCTTTTGGGCAAATATACATTGAAGCAATGATGGCATCTTGCGCTTGTGTGTTTACTAAGTCAGGTATTGGCAACAGTATTTTACAACACGAGCAAAATTGTTTGTTGGTGGATTACAAAAACTCGAAACAGATTAGAAACGCGATTCAGAGGATATTGGATCAACCCACATTAAAGCAAAAGCTAGGACAAAATGCACATAAAGAAGTAAGTGAAAATTTTCATTTATCGAAAATGATAGATCAGCATCAAGCTATTTACTTGGCTTAAACGGTTTCAACTTTTTAAGCAATTTAAGTACAGCCGGAGGATACATCCACACCGATTTAAAAATATACTCTAAGCCTTTCTTTTTATTGGAGGCATTGATCCACCACGAACCGGCTAAAATCATATACATATTTGAAAAGCAGCGTCTCTTAAACCAAGTAGAGTGGAACATGTTATTTCGTTCAGCTTTTTGATATACATACAAATTGTCCTTCTCCATACGCTGAATATTCAGATGCATGTTGTTAGGGTGTTTCCGGTAAAGACCTAAAGCTTTATCAACTCGCCCGATTTTAAATAATTGAGCTACTCTTAGAAAAAAATCCAAATCAGCTGAAGTCGATAAGTTTGTATCAAAACCTTGCACCATAGCAACGACTTCTCTTTTTACCAATATGCTTGAAGGAGCGGGGATAGAGCAACCTTTCGAAAGTAGTAACTCATCCAACAAAAAACCTTCATTACCCGTTAGTGTTTCTCCGGTTTCATTTAGATATTCGTCCACAACTTTCATGTCTGAATGAACCAAACCATATTCCTGACCGGATTCAAATTTTTTGACTTTTTCTGAAATATTATCCGGCAACCAGCAATCGTCTGCATCCAGGAACGCAATGAAATTTCCACTCGAGTTTTTAAAGCCTAGATTTCTAGCTTGCGAAACGCCTGAATTTTTCTGATGTAAATATTGTATTCGAGGATCTTTTAAATATGGCTTTATCTTTTCTGCGGTATCATCTGTTGAACCATCATCCACTATTATGAGTTCCCAATGTGAGTAATGCTGCTCAACAATTCCTTTTATTGTTGTTTCAATAAATTCTCCTGCATTGTAAGCGGGAATAATAACAGAAACGAGCGCTTGAGACATAATCTTTATATGGCTCACAAAAGTATTAATTATGGAGAAAGATAAAACTGCCTATTTCTCGAAAATTCAATTAGCGAGCGGATAAAACTAATTTTACTTTAGATAATTCAGCGTTAGTGGCATTTAAGATGTAAATTCCCTTTGAAAAATTATTAAGCTCGAACTTTAAGTAATTGAGACCTTGTGAAATCGAAGTTGATTCATTTAACATTATTTTACCAGTCATATCACTTAATTGGAAAGAAACTGCTTCTTGAGTGGGACTAAATAAAGTAACAATGAGTGTTTGATCAACGATGCTCGTGCCAATGATGTCAAATTCTGTTATTAAATTCTTACACAAGCGATTATTACTTTCATTAATATCTACTGCTGGAGATATTGGTACTATTTCAATGCAATAGAAAGCAGGCACTTGTTCACTACGAATAGGATAATACGTATTCAAAGAATGAATGATCGTTTGTCCCGATAATAAACTGTCGCTTACTAGTTCAACAAAAGGACTTAAGTCTGAAGCTTCCACTTTTAATTCATAACCTGATAAAGGGACGTTTCCGCTATTTACTATGGTGGCAATAAATTTAAGCTCATTATTTACGATAGAATGATTGATGCTTTGCAACCATAAATCAACTTGAGGAATTACGATATTAATGCTTTGATACGCTGTATCAGTACAGCCATTGCCATTGATAGCCACAAGAGATGAAACAAACGTTCCGGTATCGATATAGCTATAATTAGGATTAAACAAATTACTGCTAGCACCATTACCAAAATTCCAAACATATGCGCTTGCATTCTGAGATAAATTTGTAAAGGCTACATTAAGTGGAGGGGAACCAAAATTTGTATTGACAGTAAATGCTGCCACTGGATTAGTTGAGACATTAATAACCTTTGTAATTTGTGCACTACATCCTTGAGCACTGCTTACGACTAAGGTAATCGTATCCGATCCGGTTTGAGTATAGGTTTGTGATAAGTTTTGCGAATTAGAATTACCAAAAACACTGCTGTTCCATTGCCACATCGATATGCTTCCTTGACTAATACTAGAGGAATCTAAAAATATGGCAGGTACACCAATACATGGAGTCGTACTGATAAAATTGGCGAGTGGTTTAGGGTCAACACTTACCGGAATAATGGCAGTATCGGCACAGCCGCTCATTGAGTCGGTGGCAACCAATGAAACATTGTAAATGCCGGAACTTAAATAGTTGTGCCCCGGATTTTCTACAATTGAAAATCCTGAATTGTCACCAAAATCCCATAACCAATTGGTTGGCGGAAATGGAAACGTAGTGAATGTTGTATTGGTAAATTGCATGTAATCTCCAATACACGTTTGACTATAACCGAAGTTTGGCGAAGGTGTTTTGTTTACCGTAATAAATTTTGATAAAGTATCTCCACAACCATTACCGTCATTTACAATTAGAGTGATCAAATAATTTTGAGCGCTAAGATATTGTGTCACTGGATTAGCGTTTAGTGAAGTGTTGCCATTACCAAAATTCCACGACCAATAAATAATACCGGTATTGTATGCTTTGCTGGTATCTGCAAAAACTACATCTAATCCACTACAAGCCTTTCCAGTAACAAATCCGGCATCAGGCTTTTTATAAATATTTATTTGTTTACTGATGGTTGAACTACATCCCACACTATCCGTAACTAAAAGGCTAATGGTGAAAATTCCACTATTGTTATAAACATGAGTTGGATTAGGATCAACACTTTGTGTTGAATCACCAAATTCCCATTGATACGATGTTATAGGCACACCTGCAGCCGAGCTACTTAAATCTGTAAAAGAAACCGAGCTGCCTTCGCAGGCATTGATGAATGTAAAATCAGCTGTAGGCGCATCGATTACATTTACATTTAAACTAATTGTTGTATCACAATACGTTGGAGATGCAACAGTCAGATTGACTTGATATACTCCAGAACTCAAATACGTATGAACCGGATTTTGTTGAGTTGAAAAATTTAAATCACCAAAGTCCCAATACCATGAACTGATGGTATCATTTGAAATGGTTGACAAATCACTAAACGAAACAGCATTTCCTTCACAAACAATTTGTGGTGTTACTGAAAAAGATGGATTGGGTTTAGTACTAATTTTTATATCCGTAAGGATAGAATCACTGCAATTATTGGCTGAGGTAGTGTAAAGCCACACCGAATAAACTGCCGAACCGCCTGAGTAGGTGTGAAAAGGATTTGAAATATTGCTTGTATTTCCGTCACCAAAATTCCATAAGTATTGGGTTATGGTATCGCCCATTATGGTTGAGGCATCAATAAATTGAACCGACTCTCCAATACATGTGTTGCTGACCTGAAATTGTGGATCGGGTTTTGGCAAAACATTTTGAAGTTGACTAATGCTATCCGAACAGCCTTGCTGACTGATAACCGTTAATGTGACGTTAAAACTTCCAGAAGAATTGTAAGTATGAGTAGTCGTTGAGCCAGAAGCACTGTTACCATCACCAAAATCCCAAAGATACGTTTGAATAGGATCACCACCAGCAACGCTATTATCTGAAAGCGAGAGGAGTGCTCCCTCGCATATTGTATTTGCCCCACTAATACCTGCCACTGGATTTGCAATTACGTTTATGTTTTGTGATACCGTGCCCGAATCACCTGATGAGGAAATAACAGTTAAGTTAACATTAAACATTCCAGTTCCTGAATACATATGCTGAGGGTTTTGTAAGGTTGATGAAGAGCCATCACCAAAATCCCAAATCCAGTCGGTTATAACAGCGGAACAAACTTCTGAAGAATCCATAAAACTCACCATAGCTCCTTCACAAGCAGGACTGTAATTAAAAAGAGCTTTTGGTGGAGGTATATAAACAAATACACTATCGTAATAATGGACGATCTCATTGCTGACATTGGTTTCGCTCAATGAAAAATACTGCCATCCATTGGTGCCATTATTGTATTGAAAACTGCTAGGGCTCTGTTCGTTTGAATAGGACTGAGTTGCGTTACATGAAGGAGATGGAAAATTAATCTTTGTTAGCAGCCAGGTTAAATTGTTAGGTGCATATCCCACCCATTCTCCATTCTGTTTGATCAATTGAAGTCCAATAGGTTCTGATAAAATTCCACCAAAGGTTTCATCTAGAATTTTTGTAGGAGTATTTAATAAACTACTACCAAAGTTATAGAGTACAAATTTTCCCGGATTGTTATTGGTAACAGCAGCCAAATACCATTCATTATTATCAAATAATATTTGTAACGCTTGAGGTAGATTTATTGCATTGTCGGCATTGGTAATGGTTGGAGTATTGCTTAGGCTGTTTCCAAAATCTAAGCGAAAAATAGTATTGTTACCATAACCACTTGCAAAACCAATATAATTTCCTGTGGCACAATCAAAAGTTATATCGCAAACAAAAGCATTGATGAAAGCACCTATAGCTGGTAATACTTGTGTAGGTACATTCGTATAGTCTCCATTAAAATCAAAACGAACAATATCACCGGTCTGCCAATTGGCAACGAATAGCATATGATCAATTACTTTTACCTGCCTGGGGTTTACTAAACTCGACAACCCTAGATCAGTAATGCTTGGACTAGCTTGTGTGAGTGAATCAAATTCAAGCCTAAATACTTTATTGTTGGTAAAAGAACATACAAATCCATAATACTTATTTCCTTGCTTTACTAGGTCAATACCGGTTAAGCCAGCCATCAATGGGTCATTCAAAAATGATGTGATCACCGGAGTATTATTGATCGAATCTCCGAATTCATAACGGCTTAAAAATGTAGATCCAACATTGACATTGAAGCCATAGTATTTTCCGTCTTCTTTTACAATTTTTAATTGTTGCGGATAGTTTACACCACCCTGCATACCTTGGTTGGCTGCAATCGGAGTAGTTTTTAAATCTCCGGGACAGAAGTCCCACTGAAATTCAATAGCCGTTGAAGCGCTGTTAGTGATACTAATGTTAGTTCCAGGACAAACAGTATCCGGAATTACATAGCTTGGAATGAGACACTGTCCTACTGCACGTGCGCTAATCAGAAGGCTCAGAAAAAATGCTTTTCTTAGCATGGTTTTGAGTTTTAAAGCCTTTATAAACAAATTTATTAAATATTAACCGCTCTTCAGCACATGGAGATTCTCTTTGCCACCCAAAATGCTAACAAACTGTCTGAAATACGTAAAATCGTAGGAGATAGTTCCAAAATTATCGGATTAAATGATTTGAATTATACGTTTGATCTTGAAGAAACCGGGGACTCAATAGAGGCAAACAGTTTGCAGAAAGCTGAATTTATTTTCAATACATTTAAAATGCCGTGTTTTGCAGATGATTCAGGATTGTTAGTTGATTGTTTGAATGGCGAACCGGGAGTACATACTGCATATTTCGGAGGAAAACCTCGAAGCGATCAAAAAAACATTGAGTTTTTGCTTCACAAAATGAAATCATGCCAGAACAGATCGGCCTCATTTGTAACGGTATTTACTTTTAAAGATCATCAAACAGTAAAGCAATTCAAAGGCGAAGTTAAAGGAGTTATTACGGAGGATTTAAGAGGTACAAATGGGTTTGGATACGACCCAATATTTATACCCGAAGGTTTTACTATTAGTTTTGCCCAAATGTCAGCTGAGGAGAAAAATAAGATCAGTCATAGAGCCATTGCTTTCAAACACTTGGCTGCCTTTTTACTTGATAATTTTTCTTCACAATAGTGTTGGAAAATTAAGCATAATTTGATTCGTTTCTCCGTTAGGTTTCAACTCATTGCGCTAACTTGCAGCAATATTGATATTTTTGTAAAAAGCACTAGAATTTGTAAATGACGAATAAAATTAAAATAGGAATTCTGTTTGGCGGAAGATCTCGAGAGAGAGAAATTTCTTTTGCAGGAGGAAGAACCGTTTATGATAATTTGGATAAAAGTTTATTCGAAGCAGTACCCATCTTTATTGATTCATTCAACAATTTCATTCTTTTGGATTGGAGCTTCATTTATAAAGGAAGCATTAGAGATTTTTATCCTCCACTAAAATATCTTCCCGAGTCAAAAAACGGGTTTCAAATTTATGCTGAGTCATTGGCCGAAACCGATATTAAAGATTTAGAGAATTTAATAAGTCAGGTGGGCACTCACATTCACCCTACAGATTTTTCATCATTACTTGATTTTGCCTTTTTATGCCTACATGGTATCGATGGCGAGGATGGAAGAATTCAAGGCTTACTGGAATATTACAATATTCCCTATTCAGGTTCTGGCATTTTACCTTCTTCGATTGGAATGAACAAAGCCATACAGAAAACACTGATGGAAAATGCCGGATTTGATGTGCCTGATTTTCTATTGCTTAATCGAAGTGAACTTAACGATGAACTGTTGCATGAAAATTATATCAGAGCAAAAGAGCAAGTGGGTTTTCCTATGGTGATTAAGCCAGCCAATCAAGGCTCAAGCATTGGGGTTAGTATTTTGGCAGATGATTCTTTTGATGCATTTAAACAGGCAGTTGAAAGAGCATTTTTTATAGAACGGATCTCTAATAGGCAATGGAGTCAATTGAGTTTTGACGAGAAATTGATTTTCATAAGAAAGATAAGCGATATCAGAGATGGATTAGGGCTACCATTATTATTACAAAACAAACTCATTCACAATCCCGAAGAACTATTATCGGTTTTGATTCAACTATTTTCTGAAAATGAAGAAGAAGTTTTAATGGAAGCATTGCTTTCGGAGAATGAAATTATAGTAGAACAATTTATTCAAGGGAAAGAATTCTCCTGTATTGTAATAGAAGATGAAAATGGATTGCCAGTAGCGTTGCCTCCTACCGAAATTAGAAAATCAACTTCCTTTTATGACTATCGATCTAAATATTTACCCGGCTTATCACGCAAAATAACTCCGATTGAAACGGAAGATGAAAACATTAATCAAATTCGCTTGGAGTGTGAAAGATTATTCAGTGTATTTGGATTCGATGTATACGCAAGAATAGATGGATTTTTAGGTCCTGATGGTAAAGTTTTTCTTAATGATCCCAATACGACTAGTGGAATGTTGCCGTCCTCTTTCTTTTTTCATCAGGCCGCAGAAATTGGATTTAATCCTACGGTATTCTTAACCTATATCATTCATACCAGCATCCGAGCTAGAATTAAAGATTTTAAGCGTAAGGGAAGTTTAGATAAGCTGAATATAACATTAAATGAATTGATTCGGAGTAATCAAAGAGCTAGTGTCGAAAAAAAGAAAGTGGCTGTGATTATGGGTGGCTATAGCAGCGAAAGACATATATCGGTTGAGAGTGGAAGGAATATATATGAGAAATTGGCATCGAGTGAAAATTATACTCCGATTCCAATTTTTCTAAGTGGAAATGAATTCGGATTTAAACTATATCAAATTCCGATCAATGTAATGTTGAAAGACAATGCGGATGATATAAAAGAAAAAATAGAACATTATAGTCGTCACAAGATAATCGATCATATTAATCAAAGTTGCTCAGCTTTGTATAACTATTTTGTATGCGGCAATCAGGTGCAACAGCCTACAGAAATTTCTTTTAATGAATTGGCTTCAATGGTTGACTCGGTTTTTATTGCTTTACATGGCAGACCGGGAGAAGATGGAGAGTTGCAAAAAAGATTAGAGGCTGTAAATATTCCATACAATGGATCGGGTGTGGCTTCGAGTAAAACAACCATCGATAAGTATAAGACCAATGAAATTTTAAAGAAAGCCGGATTGCTAGTACCTAAGCACACTCTTTATTATAGAGAAGATTGGCAACAGCGAAGAGACGAATCTTTGAAAGAATTGTTTGGTCATTTTTCCTTTCCATTTATTGCTAAACCGGCCGATGACGGATGCAGTTCAGCCGTAAAGTTGATTAAATCGGAAAGTGAGTTTCTATCGTTTTGCAAATTGCTTTTTAGATCTGAAACCGATTTGCCAAGGGAAGCTGCACAGCAATTAAAAATAAAATTGAACGAAGAGATACCCATTAAGGATATCATCTTAGTTGAAGAGTTAATTAGTGCCAATGGCGCGGATCGCTTTTTAGAAATAACAGGAGGAATGCTAACCAGTTACAATGGAAAGAATAGCATTGACTTTGAAATTTTTGAAGCATCAGAAGCCCTATCTGGAGGAGAAATACTTTCATTAGAAGAAAAATTTCTAGCAGGGGAAGGGCAAAACATTACACCTGCACGATATGCTAATAATCCAGAAATTTCATCTGTTATATCTGAAGTAGTTAAAAAAGAATTTGAACGAGCTGCTCAAGCGCTGAACATAGAAGGCTATGCGCGTATAGATGCGTTTGTTAGAATATTTAATAACGAGAAGGTAGAAGTAATTTTTATTGAAGCGAATTCTTTACCCGGCATGACACCCGCCACATGTATCTTTCATCAAGCGGCTTTAAATATGTATAAACCTTATGAATTCATTGAACGAATAATTGAATTCGGAATTAATCGTTCTAAAAATCATGCTGTAGTTTTGAATTAATTGAATATGTCCAATCGTTTTAAAAATATTAAGTCTTTTGTTCTGAGTCGAACATTCGTTTATCATATTAGCAGCATCGCATTGGTATTTTTTCTTTCTTTTTTCGTATTGAATAAATGGTTGAAAGCATACACCAATCATGGTGAAACGATAACAGTACCTGATGTGCGAAATATGAATGTTGATGAAGCCATTGAATTTTTGAGTGATAAAAAATTGATCATAAAAGTGGCCGACTCATCAGTATTCGATCCAAAAAAAGGCGGTAATGTAATTGTAGAACAAGATCCTCTACCCAATGAAACGGTAAAAGAAGGGCGAACCATTTATTTATCGGTAACTAAAGTGCTCCCCCCTTCAGTTAAAATGCCGAATCTGGTAGATGTTTCCCTCCGCCAAGCCGAAGCAATTTTAAAATCGTATGGGCTTAAAGTTGGTCAACTTACGTATGTACCCGACTTGGCTAAAAATGCAGTGTTGGAACAGAAATATAATGGCAGTAATATCAGTTCCGGTACAATGATTCCTCAAGCAAGCATCATCGATTTGGTTTTGGGTGATGGAATTGGTAATACAAAAGTACTTGTGCCCGACTTGTTTGGTTTAGGGTATGATGAAGTGAGTTTTGTATTAAAAGGATCTCTACTAAATTTAGGTGCTGTAATCATGGATCAAACGGTAAAAGACACCTCAAGAGCTAAAGTGTTTCGACAAATTCCGGAATACAATGACAGTACTTTTATGAGTCAGGGAGAAGCGGTTGATATTTATATGACGGAATCGGATTATGTTATGGATCAAAATAAAAAACAGAAAATTCAAGATGATGAAGAAGATTAAACTCATTGGTTTTCTATTGCTTTTCTCAACCGGAGTGTTTGCGCAACAGGAGTTACTGACTCCTTTGTATTCCAATCCGCTTTTAAAAGACTACAATCATCAGCAACAAAATAAAATAGCTGCAAGCGATACACTAAACCTTCCATTCATCGATGATTTTTCAATCGTATCCTATTATCCAAATGAAAATTTGTGGGAAGATAACCAGGTATATATCAATAGCGATTATCCTCAAAATGCTCTATCGGTTGGAGTTGCTACATTCGATGGTTTAAATGCAAATGGATCTGCGTATGATAATTCTTCTGCCTCTGCATATGGTCGTGCAGATGAATTGACTTCGGCACCTTTAAACCTATATGAATCGGGTGGTGTACCGTTTGGCAGTTCCGATATAATTATGTTGAGTTTTTTTGTGCAGAGAAGAGGACTAGGCGATCAACCTGAAATAAACGATTCTTTGATTGTTGAATTTTTAGATCCCATTAATAATCTTTGGCATCATCAATGGGGATTACTTGGAGGAGTGGCTGACACTTCATTCAATCGTGTTTTTATTCAGATCACCGACTCGGCCAAATTTTTTCATCGTGGATTTAAATTCCGATTTGCTAATTATGGTTCTTTAACCGGTAACTTAGATCATTGGCATATTGATTTTGTGAGTCTGCGAAAACAATTCAGCGCAGCCGATACATTGATTGATGATATAGGGTTTAAAAGCCGTGGTCATTCTTTACTGCTAAATCACACTGCTATTCCATGGGAGCACTACAAGTCGATTACTTTAGCTCAACAACAATCGCTGATGATTGCTAACCCTGCTTATGAAGTTAAGAACAATAAGAATACAACCAGTCCTCCGGTTGGGCTCAATGATAGAATTTTTGATCAGTATGGTAATTTGATCTACAATGTTGGAGGTGGAGGAGGAAATACTTTTCCTATAGCAGCGAATAGTATTTTAAATTATAGCTATCCATTATTGTTTTCCTTTCCTGACACTGTAAGTGCACCCGAATCTTACTTTGACATATTGGATAATGTTTTTGTTAACACAGGAACATTAGGTCAATACCCGGGTAACGACACTATTTTTTATCGCCAAGCATTCAATAATTATTATGCTTACGATGATGGAACGGCCGAAGCAGGTTACTCTCTGATTAACTCTCCTGGAGGAAGGATTGCGTATCAATTTAGTTTGTTAAAAGATGATACATTGAGAGGCGTGCTGATGCACTGGACTCAAATGAATGCAAACGTTAGTCTGAAGTTGTTTAAAGCAGTAGTGTATAGCGCCATTAGCCCAAGCGAGAATATTATATATCAGCAACTCAATTTAAAGCCTTCTTATACCAACTATCGCAATGGATTTTATTATTATCCTTTCGATATTGGAGTGCCACTGACCGCAGGAAATTTTTATGTAGGATTTGGACAAAGTATTAACGATGCTTTGAATCTAGGATTTGATAAAAATACCATTAGCAATGATCGTATGTTTTATAATACTACAGGTACTTGGAATCAATCCGCTATTTTGGGCAGTTGGATGATTAGGCCTGTGTTTGGTGATTCTTCTTTAGTGACATCAGTGGAACCAATTGCAAATGCTTCAAGCGGTGTAAGTATTTATCCCAATCCTGCAATAGATAAGATCTACATTAAATCATCCAATAGTGAGAAGTATTCCGCTACATTATATGATGCATCCGGTAGGTTGGTTTTTAGTAATGATAATATTGATCATCGTGTAGAATTGAATTCAAATCTCGTTTCGGGATTTTATATTCTCGAACTTAAGGGATTGACATCAAATCGACAATACAATTTTAAAGTGATGATTCATTAGCGATTCAACAATGGATAATGAATCGTTTCATCCGGATGATCAGGAAAGCGAAGAGCTTTTCGAACATTTTCGAATACAAGTGGACAAAGGTCAATCGCTGCTGCGCATTGATAAATTTTTGGTCAATCGACTGGAAAATACTTCACGCAATAGAATTCAATCGGCTGCAGTTGCAGGCAATATTCGGGTAAATAATAAACCAGTAAAATCGAACTATAAGGTAAAACCTCTAGATCAGATCAGTATTGTACTCACTACTCCTCCAAGAGAAATTGAGTTATACGGGGAAGACATCCCGCTTGAAATAATTTACGAGGATGAGGAGCTAATTGTTTTAAATAAAAATGCCGGCATGGTTGTACATCCCGCTTATGGCAATTATAGTGGGACATTGATCAATGCACTGATTCATCATTTACATCCAAGTTTGAAGGGACCTTTGATGACGGAAAACGAGCGACCAGGATTGGTTCATCGAATTGATAAAAATACCAGTGGATTGTTGGTCATAGCCAAAACAGAGGAAGCACTAACCAAACTTGCACATCAATTTTATTATAGAACCATTCAGCGACATTATATCGCTTTGGTATGGGGTAATGTTAAAGAAGAGGAGGGAACCATTGATGCCCACGTTGGTCGATCGATGAAAGACCGAAAGATGATGGATGTTTTTGAAGATGGGGAATATGGTAAACATGCTATAACACACTACAAAGTATTGGAAAGATTTGGTTATACCACTTTAGTTTCGTGCAAACTTGAAACAGGAAGAACACATCAAATCAGAGTGCACATGAAACATTTGGGTCATCCAATATTTAATGATGAAACGTATGGGGGAGATAAAGTTATTCGGGGAACTCGATTTACTAAGTACAAACAATTTGTTCAAAATTGTTTTACCCTGATTCCTCGTCAAGCATTGCATGCTGCAAGCTTAGGTTTTACACATCCGTCAACAAACAAGTCATTGTATTTTGAAAGTGCTTTGCCAAAGGATTTTGATGCAGTAATAGAAAAATGGAGGAACTATTCCACTTTTGAAGAATAAGTTAATACGTTTTTATTTCTTCGTATAAAGTATCTCTTTCTACAGGAGTGAATTTGGCACTTCGAATAAGATTGGTAATTTCTTCTGTAGTCAATTTAGGAGATTGTTCTTCAGCCCCTGCTCGCGTATAGATTTTTGTAGAGTCATCAATTGTTCCATCAATATCATCTACTCCATACGATAGTGCAAGTTGAGCGGTTTGTCTTCCAATCATTGGCCAGTAGGCTTTCAAGTGACTGAAATTATCCATAAACAAACGAGCGACTGCAAAATTCTTTAAATCTTCGATTAGCGAACACTCACTAATATGCGACATGTCGTTATTTTTATTTCTAAACTTGAGTGGAATAAAAGTATTAAAACCAGACGTTAAATCTTGCAGGTTGCGCAAGCGCAGCATATGATCAATTCGATGTTCGTACGATTCAATATGTCCATAGAGCATAGTAGCATTTGAATGTATGCCCAATTCATGAGCGGTTTTATGAATATGAAGCCACTGCTCTGCACTGCATTTATCGTTACATATTTTTGTTCTCACATCTTCATCAAAAATTTCAGCACCACCTCCGGGCAATGAATTTAAACCGGAATCACGCAGCATTGTAAGTCCTTCTTTAACCGATCTCTTTGCTTTCTTGAACATATAATCCAATTCAACAGCGGTAAAAGCTTTTATATGTAACTCAGGACGATGATTTTTTATATCGCATATTAATTGGCAGAAAAAATCGAGATTTAATTTCGGATGAACACCTCCAACAATATGAACTTCGGTTACTGATTTATCATCGTAAGATTTGACAATGTTCATCATCTCCTCGTGCGAAAGTTCCCATCCTTCTTCTTTGTTTTTATAGCTTTCAGAATAACTACAGAAGTTGCATGAAAATATGCAAACATTGGTTGGCTCTATATGAAAGTTTCGATTGAAATAGACTTTCATGCCATGTCTTTTCTGTTTTGAAAAGTTGGCTAATTGTCCAAGCCATGCTAAATTATCGCAGTGGTACAAACGCAAACCTTCTTCCTCATTTAATCTTTGATCCTGAATTACCTTTTCTAAGATTGGATGAAAAGAATGGTCTATAGGTTTAAATAAAAAATCAGAATGGAGTGTCATGCTGTATTAACCCGAAAGGCGAAGCAAAGTTAATTATTTGAGATTGGTTTACCTTCTTTATCAAACATTCTTTTAAGATGTTTCTCGGTTAAAACAACAATAAGAGCAGCTGAAGTAAATACCAACAGTATGGTTGTCGTTCCTTGTATTTTTTCATTGGATGGAAGGGCGATCAATAAAACACAGCCAATGATGGCTAGAGCCAATGCAACTCTCCTGGATATGAATGCGGCATAGGTGTTGGCTTCTGTCCAGGTATGATTGTTTTTAAGTGATCTTAAGGTTCTATATCCGTACCAATAATTGCGTTTTTTTGGTGGATATATTTTTAAAAGCATACCCGAGATATAAAATATAAACGCTACACACAATATGGTTATCAAAAAAACAGACATAGGGCAATTTACGGTTTCAATTTTAATGATTCCAATATATTTACATAAAAAAGCCCCGAATTTCGGGGCTTAGAATAGAACAAGCTTAAATTATCTTTTAATGGTGAATTTGTCCGATACTCTAAAATCGTTTCCGTAAAACTCTAAGAAGTAAATACCATTACTTAGTTCACGAACATCAATTTGATAGAATCCTTTAATATTGCTATTCATCTTTGAGTCAAATACAACTTTACCACTCACGTCCATAATACGAGCAGAAACTTCCGAACGATCAAATTGATTTCCTAATACCGCACTTATAGTAGTAGTTGCTGGATTTGGATATAAGCTGATCGAAGAATTTGAATAAACTTCAGGAATACCTACGGGAGGACACATAATTGCATACATCCTGTGAGCCATGCCTAATCCCCATGAGTTTGCATCATCATATGCATACCAGCCACTAGGAGTTGGTCCCCATAATTCCCAAGCAGTTGCCGGAGAAGTTTCTCCATCAGCATTGGTGAATAATGCAATGGTATCACCACTGGCATTTCCAAACTGTATTCCTAAGTAGAAATCAGAGGTCACCGTTATAGGCGCAGGGAAACTGATTATACTCGGCATTCCACCCGCAACTGCTGCAGCTGCAGTAGCATGACTCATTGTTGCAGGAGCACCAATTGCTGTTCCCGGAGAGCCTCCGGTACCTGAGTTATTCCAGGCTTTTATTTCAAAAGTATTTGCACCGCCACTAGCTGCTGCAAAATACATTATGGCTCCAATCAATTGATTGGTTGGCACTGAATTGCTAAACTTATCTGCTTTACCAATATCTTGATATCCATTTGTTCCGGCAACATATCCGCCATTGTTAGATAACAGAGATGTTGGAGTGTGGGTAGATAAGTAGTTACTCATAGAGTCGCAACCTCCACCTCCTCCTGAGCTGGTTACAATAATATATCCGTTTTTGGTATGCAAATTCGACCCACTGGCATTGGTTGCGGTTAACGATACATTATATACTCCGGCAGTATTGTACATAATTCCAACCGGGTTTTGAGCTGATGAACTTGAG
>DAOQTX010000022.1:0-40886 GCA_035340715.1 Bacteroidia bacterium
AGCCAATTACCCGTTGACCGCAAAAAAGCCTTGACCCAATTACGCAAAACAATTAAAGCCAATATCCCGGATGGCTTTAAAGAAACAATGAATTATGGAATGATTGGGTATGTGGTTCCGCACAGTATATATCCAGCCGGGTATCATTGTACTCCAGAGTTGCCATTGCCTTTTATGAGCATCGCTTCACAGAAAAATTTTGTTGCATTGTATCACATGGGTATTTATGCCAATCCCGAACTATTAAAATGGTTTGTTGATGAATACAAGAAGAATGTAAAATCAAAATTGGATATGGGCAAAAGTTGTATTCGATTTAAGAAACCAGAAGAGATACCATTTGATTTAATAGCGAAGCTGTGTAAAAAGATGAGTGTAAAGCAATGGATTGATTTGTATGAAAAGAATTACAAACAAAAAGCATAACCTTTATTGACTTTAGCTCTTTCTTTCAATCTTTATCGTATAAACTACAGGATTTGTTGAAGGCGCTTGACTGCTAGATGCAGAGGGTTGAAAATTTATTTTGATCTCCACAGGCTGCTCTAAGGTCGTGCTCTTTAATGCGAAATTAATATTGATGTTTTTGTGGTAGGTAACCCGTAGACCGCTTTTTCTTTTTACCGGATTAAATTTCATCAGTTTTACCAAACGCAATGCTTCATCATCACATCCATCGGGCACACTTTTAATCACATGGGCGGCTATCACTTTTCCCACTGCATTTATATCCGCTTTTACCACTACGGTTCCTTCTGTTTTATTTTGCAAAGCTTTTTCAGGATATCGCAAATGCTCGATAATAAATTTTCGTAAGGACTCATTTCCTCCAGGGTAGGTAATAGGCTCTATAAAACTTTCAGGCTTACGTGATTTCTTCATGGATCAATAGCGCTGTTAATATAAATCTTTATGTATCTAAACAAATTTAAATACATTGTGTTCATAAGCAAATTACAAAACTTGTTTAAATGAAAATGATAAATAAAAAAAGGATTCTTACATCCCTGGCTTTTTTACTCGGATCTTTTTCTGCAAAATCTCAAATAATAAACACAAATATGATCTCTCCTAAAACTTCCATTTTCAATATTCAATACACCGATATTCATGGTGAACAAAAAGATCTCTCTGAGTATAGAGGAAAGAAATTAATGATCGTAAATGTGGCTTCAGAGTGTGGTTATACCTATCAATATAAAAATTTGCAAAAATTGTCAGAAAGTAGGGAAGATATAGTCATCATTGGTTTTCCCAGCAATCAGTTTGGTGAACAAGAGCCTGGTGATAATACCCAAATCCAAAATTTTTGTTCGAGTAAGTATCAAGTAAGTTTCCCAATGGGATCGAAAACGGAAGTGAAGGGAAAAGGAAAGTCTAATTTATATGCTTGGCTCACCGAATCGGACAAGAATGGATGGAATACGCAAGAACCGAATTGGAATTTTAATAAATACATCATTAGCGAAGATGGAACTTTGTTGGGTTGGTTTCCTTCAAAAATTGAACCCGATAATGAGCAAATGTTGAAACTGCTCGACCAAAAGTAAGAGCTGTAATTTCTTCAATAGATTTTTTCTCATATTATCACGATCTTTATCGCATGGCTTTTACCGACAAGTTTGATAAAGAGGATTATTATCTTAGTCCTGAAGGCTATGTGGTTTTTACAGAAAAATATCACTTAAAAAGAGGTTATTGCTGCCAAAGCAATTGCCGTCACTGTCCGTACAAAAGCAGAAACAACAATGTGAATTCAAAAAACAACGATCAGAAAGAATGAAAATAGTAAATGAAACTCAATTGGATGTATTAAAACATAAAACACCTACCGGCATCAAGCTCTCATGTAAAGGGTGGATTCAGGAGGCCGCACTTCGAATGCTTCACAACAATTTGGATCCAGAAGTGGCAGAAAGGCCGGAAGATTTGATTGTTTATGGCGGAACAGGTAAAGCAGCTCGTAATGTTGAATCCTTTGAACTTATCGTTAAAGCACTCAAAGATTTAAATGAGGATGAAACACTCTTGATCCAAAGCGGCAAACCGGTTGGAATACTACCAACCCATAAAGATGCTCCGCGGGTAATCATTTCTAATTCTATGTTGGTTCCTCATTGGGCCAATTGGGATGAGTTTAGAAAATTGGAAGCGCAAGGACTGACCATGTACGGACAAATGACAGCCGGCTCATGGATCTACATAGGCTCGCAAGGAATTGTGCAAGGAACATATGAAACTTTTGCCGAAGTGGCGCGGCAACATTTCGGAGGCTCGTTAAGAAATACTTTAAACGTTACAGCCGGATTAGGAGGAATGGGCGGAGCACAACCCTTGGCCGTTACCATGAATGAAGGAACTTGTTTGGCTGCAGAAATGGAAGAGTGGCGCGCAAAGAAGAGAATAGAAACCCGATATCTCGATCATCTGTATCACAATTTGGATGAAGCGATCGACAAAGCAATAGAAGCAAAGACTAATGGTGAAGCGATTTCCATTGCTTATATAGGAAATGCGGTTGATTTATTAGCTCGTTTGCTTGAACGCAATGTTATACCGGATACTCTTACCGATCAAACATCTGCTCACGATGAATTGATTGGATATTTTCCTGCCGATTTATCAGTGGAACAAGCTCAGGTGCTTAGGAATGAAAATCCTGATGAATACAAAAAGCGGAGCAAGCAAACGATGGTTCGACATGTAGAGTTAATGATTCAACTTCAAAAATCAGGAGCGATCACTTTTGATTATGGAAATAATTTAAGAGGACAAGCTTTTGCAATGGGATTGAAAAATGCATTTGATTTTCCGGGATTTGTTCCGGCATACATACGCCCGTTATTTTGCGAAGGAAAAGGTCCGTTCAGATGGGCGGCACTCAGTGGCGATCCGGAAGATATTTACACAACAGATGAAACCATTTTAAAACTGTTCCCACAAGACAAAGCTTTGGAACGATGGATACGAATGGCTCGTGAGCGAATTGCATTTCAAGGATTGCCGGCTCGTATTTGTTGGCTGGGACAGGGCGATAGAGAAAAAGCAGGAATAGCTTTCAATCAATTGGTAAAAGAAGGAAAAGTTAAGGCACCCATTGTTATTGGAAGAGATCATTTGGATACCGGTTCAGTTGCTTCACCTAATAGGGAAACAGAAGCAATGAAAGACGGCAGCGATGCCATTGCCGATTGGCCCATCCTCAATGCTCTGATCAATACCGCAGGAGGAGCTTCATGGGTATCGGTTCATCATGGAGGAGGAGTTGGAATAGGATATTCGATTCATGCCGGTATGGTGATAGTTGCCGATGGTACAAATGAAGCGGAGGTGAGATTGAAAAGAGTTCTAAATAATGATCCTGCTATGGGCGTTATTCGTCATGCCGATGCAGGATATGATATTGCACTAGATACTGCTCGAAAGCATAGACTGAACATTAAAGACCGTTTAAAATAAAACAATGAATAAATTGCTTAAATATGGTTTATTAGTAATGATCATACTCGGCTTGAGTTCTTGTGCCGAAGAGGATAATCCGGTTCCTTCTGCTGATGATCGCGATAAATTAGTAGGTACATGGACTTGTAAAGAAACAGTTACCGGTGGGCCCATCACTTTTTTCGAAGTTAATTTTCAAAAGCAAGGTTCTATTGACACAATGGTGATGAAAAACTTTAATAATTTAGGAAATACTACCAGTACACTTTGTGTGGTGATAGGAAATTCAATTACGATACCATTTCAAAATGTAACTTTAGTGAGTTTGCAAGGCTCAGGAACTTACAGTGGGGGAGTTGTAAATATGACCTATACGGCAGATAGCGACCAAATATCAGCTCAGTTCAATCGATAATTTTAGTTAGGCATTCGCGCTATTACAGTAACGCCACCTTTGGTTTTTTCACCATTGCTTACATTAATCTGAGCATCTAATGGCAACATTAAATCGACTCTCGAACCGAATTTAATAAAACCCAATTGAGCACCTTGTTTTACTTTATCTCCTTCGTGTGGATAATAAACAATTCTACGGGCAACTGTTCCGGCAATCTGTCTAACTAATACGCTGTATCTTTCTTTTTGAATTACAATACTGGTACGTTCATTTTCGGTAGAGGACTTCGGATGCCAGGCCACTAAGTATTTCCCCATATGATATTTTAAGTAGGCAATGCGACCACTGATCGGATACCAATTGATATGTACATTTAATGGAGACATAAAAATGGAAACTTGCAATCGCTTTTCTTTATAGAATTCGTTTTCAATTACTTTTTCAATTACGACTACCTTCCCGTCACAAGGAGCTATAATTGCATTGTCATCGCGGGTAATGTTTCTTTTGGGATATCTAAAAAACTGAACAATAAGAAATAACATCACAGTGGTCAATGTTAAACTGATAATGATGGACCAGCCGACATTCGGAAAACTTAAAAAAACGATTGCATTCACTAAAAACCAAATCACAAATGCAATGGCGATTATCTTAAAACCTTCTTTATGTATTGTCATATACTTTTAAAATCCTTTGCGCATTCTAATGGCCCCGGCTACTCGCTTAAGAGCAAAAATATACGCGGCAATTCGCAATGGTACTTTATATTCTTTTGAAGTATTCCACACATTTTTAAACGCATCTTTCATCCAGCGATCGGCTCTTTTATTTACTTCTTCTTCGCTGTAATAATAACCGGTGCGATTTTGTACCCATTCAAAATAACTTACCGTAACTCCACCACCATTGGCTAAAATATCAGGCACAATTACAATTCCTTTTTCATTCAAAATTTCATCTGCCTTGGTTGTAGTTGGACCATTAGCACCTTCTACAATCAGTTTTGCTTTTATGTGCGAAGCATTGGAAGCAGCTCTGATTTGATTTTCCATAGCACAAGGAGCCAAAACATCTGTTTTCAAAACCAACAATTCATCATTGGTAATTTTTGTACCTCCTTTAAATCCATCAAGTGTTCCATTCTTCTCTCTGTATTCTGTTGCCTTGGCAATATCCAATCCTTTTGCATTGTAATAGGCTCCGGTATGATCACTTATCGCAATAATTTTTAATCCTTGTTCATTTAAATGTTTGGCAGTTATAGAACCAACATTGCCGAATCCCTGTACTGCTGCTGTGCATTTTGATGGATCCATTTTTAATTTTGACATGGCCGATAAAGCGCTGGTCATAACACCACGACCGGTTGCTTCGACTCTTCCTAATGAACCGCCTAACATTAAAGGCTTTCCGGTAACAACACCTGGAGTGAACCCTTTATTTATTTTTGAAAATTCATCTACAATCCAAGCCATTTCTCTAGGTCCGGTATTGACATCCGGTGCAGGTATATCCTTGTCTACGCCAAATACATCTGCCATAGCAACGGTATAGGCTCTGGTGAGTCTTTCAATTTCAGAAGCAGACATTTTTAAGGGGTCGCACGTAATGCCTCCCTTGGCTCCACCATAAGGTATATTGGCAATAGCGCATTTCCATGTCATCCATGCTGCCAAAGCTTTTACTTCATCTTCGTTCACCTCGGGTGCAAAGCGTATTCCTCCTTTCGAAGGGCCTAAAGCAGTATTGTGGACTACTCTAAAGCCTTCAAAAACTTTAACACTACCATTATCCATTCGGATAGGGAGCGAAACGTGTATTTGCTTGGCAGGCTTTTTTAAGATTTCATATATATCATCGTCCAAATCAATGATGTCGGCAGCAACATCAAATCGTTGGATCATCAATTCAAAAGGGTTGGTGGTTTCTTTGCTCGATTTAGCAGAAGACTTCTTTTGTGCAGTACTCATCAAATATTAAATAGAGTTTGCGAAATTATGAATATTTAACGGCAGGAAGCAAATATATTATGAGTTGATTTGGTCAAAAAATGGACTTTGCTGTATTTTTTATATTTTAGAATGAATTATTGACAGATTATGAAACGATTTAAAGTGCTCTTTACCTTTCTTTTGTTTGCATTTAATAGCTCATTTGCTCAGCACCAAAATGTATTTGATCCCGGATATTCTTTCTACTCTATGTGTCAGGCTACCAAAAGTAAAATGAGCGCTAATGCGTTTAGCCCCAATCTTCAGTCCTATGCCGATACTTTGCATGTGCATCATTACGATCTGAATATCGATAGTATTAATTTTAGTGCTAAAAGCATTCAGGCCAGGGCTACGCTTACTTTAGTTAACTTAATCAACAATCCTGCATTATTTAAATTGGATCTTGAAAGTTTGGTAGTGGATTCAGTGATTAATGAAAGTAATGCCATGCCCATGTTGTTTTCTCAAAGTGGCGTTAAACTAAATATTACAGCTCCCAATCCTTTGATGGCTTTAGACACTACCATATTGAGTATATATTATCATGGCCAACCGATGAAAGATGTGAGCGGATGGGGTGGTTTTTACTTTAGTGGAAGCTTTGCTTTTAATCTCGGTGTAGGCTTTCAAGCAAATCCTCATAATTTTGGTCGATCGTGGTTTCCTTGTATAGATGTATTTGATGACAGGTCTTTGTATGATTTTAAAATCAATACGCTTCAATCGCAAAAAGCATTTTGTAATGGAGTGTTGCAAAGTCAGGATACACTTGCCAATGGTATGATACAATGGCATTGGAAAATGAACCAAACGATACCAACCTATTTGGCCAGCATTTCTGTAGGGCCTTACTATACACTCGAACAATCTTTTAACGGAATTCCAACACAACATGCTTGTCAAATATTAGACACCGCCAATACAAAAAATACTTTTGTTAATCTTCAGCAAGCAGTAGATGTTTTTACCGATTATTATGGCCCATATATGTGGGACAAAATCGGGTTTGTTCAAGTGCCCTTTAATCAGGGAGCAATGGAACATGCCACCAGTATTCATATCGGCAAAAGTTTTATTAATGGATTGTTGACCTATGAAACTTTATGGGCGCATGAATTGGCCCATATGTGGTGGGGCGATTTGGTTACCTGTTTAACAGCAGAAGATATGTGGTTGAACGAAGGATGGGCTTCATTCAGCGAAGCGCTCTTCACCGAAAAAGTGTATGGAAAAGCTGCGTATAAAAATTGGATTAGAAACAATCATCGACAAGTAATTCAGTTTGCGCATACACCGGCACGAGATGGATCTTATTTTCCGCTCAACAATATTCCGCATGCCTACACTTATGGAACAACAGTGTATAACAAAGGAGCCGATATTGGGCATACATTACGTAATTATTTAGGCGACTCCTTGTTTAAAACAGGAGTAAAAGACTACATGAATAATTTACAATTTGCTAATGCGTCATCTTCAACCTTTAGAGATGAACTCAGCACATCGACCGGAGTGGATATGACTCGCTTCTTTAGCGATTGGGTTGAAACCGGTGGCTTCCCGCATTTTTCCATCGACTCGGTAGTATATTTTCCTGGAGGACTCGATCATTATTTTGTTTATACCCGACAAAGAAGTGTTGGTAACAATCATCTGTATTCGATGCCGGTGGATATTACGTTCAGAAGCAAGACCAACGATACCACTGTGAGCATCGTCATTGATTCGCTTACGAATGTATTTCATATACCTCTTATTTTTGTAGCCGATTGGTACACCTTAGACCGCGATGAAAAAATTAGTGATGCGATAACCGAAAACGAAATTACCGTTAGTGCATCAGGAAACTACGCCATGACCAATGCAATAGCAAGCTTGGCTGTTACGAATGCCGGTATTGATTCTTCTACCATTCGGATAGAACACAATTGGGTGGCGCCCGATCCTTTCAAAGGATTTAATTATGGCATCCGATTATCAAATTATAGATATTGGAAAGTAGATGGAATGTTTGATGTAAATTTTCATGCCCGATGCACGCTAAATTATAATGGTACATTGTCCTCTTCGAGTGGTTATCTCGATAATACATTGATTACTGCAAGCGAAGATTCTTTGGTTTTGCTGTATCGTGCCAATGTTTCGGAAGATTGGAGGTTTTTAAATGGAATTACTCGATTGAGTGGACCTTCATTAGTAGATAAAATCGGATCATTTGTTATTGATACTTTAGTCAAAGGTGAATACGCACTGGGCTATTATGATTATACAGTAATGAATGTTCAAGATATAAACTTGCAATCAATACAATTTGACATATATCCAAATCCAGCCCAAGATGTAATTGAACTAGCGCTTTCAACTAATTCTATCAATAATCAAAATATTGAGCTAATCGACCTACAAGGTAAACTCATTTCGAGATACCAATTATTACCTGAATCATCTACAAAAAAGATAAAGATCAAATCACTTAAGAAAGGTGTTTATTTTATCAGAATTTCTGATGAGAAAAATTGGGGAGTAAGGAGCTTTGTAAAGCTATAGCATTGGATTAAAAAGTCCTTTTGCTAACTTATTCTATTTGGATTGTAACTTTTCAGGTATCCAATCCATCTTATTCATATAAATCGTAAAAATTTTATTCATTGGAAATCAACCACTTAATAAGATGTATTGAAAAAATATGGTACTATGTATTGCATAATACTATTAAATAGATATATCTTTGCAAAAGAAAATAATATGTATAACAACTCAATTGATCAGATATGAAAAACTTGAAAAAAATCTTAGCCGTAATCGTATTAACAGGAACCCTCTTTTTGGGTAAAAATCTAAACGAAAGTCAAGCCGTTAGAAATAGCGGTGATTTGTTTCATCAAATTGAAAAGCAAATGCTCAATCAGGATGGGCTTGTCTTAGGAGAAGGACAAGTAGATGTTACCTTAAAAGTTAAATCCGGAGGGTATCTTGAAATACTAAAGATGGAAGGTGCTAATTATTTGCAAAAGCATTTCATCGAAAGAAAACTCACTTCATTTAGAATAGAAGATGCGTATCGCTTTTCTTCAGAAAACTATAACATCCAATTCAATTTTAACAAAGAGATTTAACACTGTTCTTTATACTCAGGTAACGCCAAAGGCCGGTGTAGCTTCAAGCATCGGTCTTTATTTTTATACTATACCCAAGGCTAAAAGCACCGATACCAATAGTAGAAATAGTGCAACTATGTTTTGAACCATGTTTAGTGTAATCTTCCTAAACAATTTGTTTCCAATAAATGCACCGGTCATTGCCGAAAGCGTAGCCGCTACTACAAGAAAAATGCTTTCATTCAAATGGCTACTTTTAATATGAGTAGCATAGATACCTAGACGTGTAAAATCTACAAAAGAAGATACTACCACTGCGGTGCCCACAAATGCTTCTTTACTCAATCCTGCTTTAATCAAAAAAGCTGCTCGCAATGCTCCCTGATTGCCCGATAGGCCACCAAAGAAACCACTCAACATTCCTCCAAAGGGTAAATACTTTTTATTGAAACTCAACTTTTTAAAATAAGGAATGAGTTCCATAAGAGAAAAGATAATCAGAAGCACAGCTACCATAAATTTTAAAGGAAATACTTCAATAATTTTTTCATTAAACGAATATTGAAATAAAGACTTAAGTGAAGTAAATCGAATCATCAGATACGATCCAAATAAAGCAGCAATCACTGCAGGAATTCCGAATCGAACCAATACAGATTTATCGGCATGTTTCCCAACCAAAACCAATTTCATCAGATTGTTAAAGAAGTGAACAATTCCTGTAAGGGCGATAGCCAACTCCGCATCGAAAAACAACATAAATACAGGAGTAAGCAAAGTTCCCAAACCGAAGCCTGAGAAAAAGGTAAGAATGGAAGCCGCGAAAGCGGTAAAGCAAACGAGAAAAATTTCCACTGAACAATTTGATTTACTTCAAAAGTAATTCTATTCCTGAATAATATACACCCAAAATGTTGAGCGCATTAAAATATTAACTTTGTAAATCAATAATAGAACGTATATGAAATTTAAAATTGCATTCGCGTATTTTTTTCTAATTCATTTTTTTGTTTCGTATGCTCAAACCAAGCAATTGAGTTTGAACGATGCGGTAATTAAACAAAGATCAACATTGGCTCCCGCTTCACTCAAACAATTAAAATGGTCTGAGCGTGAAAGCGCTTATATGTTTGTAGATTCATTGCAAACCTTAATAGTGGCAAGTGCACCAGATTTTATCGAAACAAAAGCGCTTAGCCTGGATGAATTAAACCGATTGCTGAATACCAATGATGAAAGCAAATTGAAAGCACTGCCGATCATTCGATTACTGTCAAAGAATGAAATTGGATTCACACATGCCAACAATGATTATCATCTCCATCTTTCCACTAAAAAGTTGACGTTCAATTTTACACGAAGTGTACCCGATGATGCAGCCAATATGGATGAGAACAAACTGAGTGATCTGGCATTTACACTAAAGAACAATTTGTTTATACTTCAGAAAGATGCAACGCTCCATAAACTTTCGAACGATGATGAAGACTCCGGCATCGTAACCGGATCATCTGTACACAGAGATGAGTTTGGTATTCATAAAGGAACCTATTGGTCGCCTTCAGGAAAGAACCTGGCATTTTACCGAATGGATGAAAGCATGGTGACCACCTATCCGATTTACGATTTAGATAGTAAGCCGGCATCGTATCATTTAATACGATATCCTATGGCCGGAAGCAAGAGCCATCAGGTTAGTATAGGGGTTTATAATATTGAGTCAAAGTCAACACTTTTCTTGAATACCGGTGAACCTAAAGAGCAGTATCTGACCAATATTGCTTGGAGTCCGGATGAAAAAATAATTTATGTGGCGGTCATTAATAGAGATCAGAACCACATGAAGTTAAATGCCTATTCAGCTTTAGATGGAAGTTTTATCCAAACTTTATTTGAAGAGGAAGAGAGTAAATATGTTCATCCACAGCATGCGATCATGTTTTTGCAAAATGATGCCGGAAAGTTCATTTGGCAATCTTTTCGCGATGGATACAACCATTTATATCTCTACGACACAAAAGGAAAGTTGATCAAGCAACTTACCAGTGGAAAATGGGAGGTCACCGATGTGTTTGGAAGCAATAATAACGGTGATGTGTTTTTTAGTGCAACTGTTGCTTCTCCTCTCAACCGTGATTTCTTTTGCGTTAATTCCAAAAATGGAAAAATAACACGGCTAAGCAAAGGAGATGGGGTGCACAATCCGATGTTCAGTTCAGATTATTCGTATGCCTTGGATATTTTTAGCAATGTAAATACTCCACGAGAAATTTATAGAACCGAGATTAAATCAACATCTCAGCAAAAAATATTTTCTGCCCCCAACCCTTTAAAGGATTTTGCATTAGCAAGTACAGAATTGTTTAGCATTAATAATAGAGAAGGTACAGATTTGTATTGTCGTATGATAAAACCTTCTGATTTCGATTCGACAAAAAAATATCCGGTTGTGTATTATTTATATGGCGGACCTAATGTGCAACTGATCCGAAACAGTTGGTTAGGTGCATCAGACTTATGGTATCATTACATGGCCCAACAGGGATACATTGTATTCACATTGGAAAACAGAGGAACGTTGGCACGTGGCAAAGATTTTGAGCAAGCTACCTTTAGACAGTTAGGCAGTCCTGAAATTAATGACCACATGGATGGAGTCAATTATCTTAAATCGCTGCCTTATATAGATGCCAATCGTATGGGCATATTTGGCTGGAGTTATGGAGGATTTATGAGCATTGGTATGATGACACGTAATCCGGGTGTATTCAAAGTGGCTGTGGCAGGTGGTCCGGTTATCGATTGGAGTTTGTACGAAGTGATGTACACGGAACGATATATGGATACGCCCGAACAAAACCCTGATGGGTATGAAAAGAGCAATCTGATGAACTATGTTCAGCAATTGGATGGAAAACTATTGATCATTCATGGCAGTTCAGACAATGTAGTATTATGGCAACACTCATTGGCCTATCTCGAGAGTGCGGTTAAGAAAAATAAACTGGTTGATTATTATGTATATCCAAAACACGAGCACAATGTTAGAGGAGCAGATCGAGAGCATTTATTTTTAAAAATTACCGATTACTTGAACGAAAATTTGTTGCGACCATAAAGTTATGTCGGAGTTTGATTGGCCTGATGATCCCTATCTTTTTGATCAAACCAAAGATCAAATTATAAAAGATTTTCAGTTAGGAGCCGTAGCCATTGACATTGCTCCGGATATTAAAACCTGGCATCAATTGGCCGAGTTTTTAGAGCCTATATTGTTGCAATTGCACAGCAAGAAACCCGAAACGCTATTGGCGGTTCTATATCGATTCGACATTATGAAAATTCAATTCGATGAGCGCTTTAATACTCTTCAAGGATCAATTGGACATAAATTGGCCTTTGTCATTATTCAAAGAGCTTTTTCAAAAGTGATGAGTAGAAGAAGTCGATCATGAGTGAAATTGGCAAACACTTCCTGCTCCAAAAGCTATTTTTATCTTTGTAGCCTTATTGAAAAGCCAATCATGCACCAAACCATACTTATTATTGACTTTGGATCGCAATACACTCAACTGATCGCCAGAAGAATCAGAGAGTTGAACGTTTATTGCGAAATACATCCCTTCAATCATTTGCCCGAAATAAGCGATCATGTGCGTGGCATAATTTTATCCGGAGGACCTTCTTCAGTAAGAGATAAAGATGCACCGCAAGTGGATACTTCTGCTTTACGCAAAAAAGTTCCGGTACTGGGTATATGTTATGGAGCACAATTAATTGCTCAGCAGAGTGGAGGTCAGGTAAAACCAAGTAGTAAAAGAGAATACGGAAGAGCCCAATTGCAAATTGTAGATGACGGAGGTGGAATTTTGAAAGGAGTTGCTTCCAAATCGCAAG
Source organism: Bacteroidia bacterium (assembly GCA_035340715.1). Classification (GTDB taxonomy): domain Bacteria; phylum Bacteroidota; class Bacteroidia; order AKYH767-A; family OLB10; genus DAOQTX01. Next base: position 12,831 of record DAOQTX010000022.1, read on the forward strand.
TGTGGATGTCGCACAGTGATACCATTACCGATATACCTGATGGATTTAATTTGTCGGCCAGCACTTCGGATGTTAAAGTAGCATCGTATAAAATTGCGGATGAATATACCTTTGGATTGCAATTTCATCCCGAAGTGGTACATACAGAGGAAGGCAAAATAATACTCGAGAATTTTGTGGTTGATATTTGTGGATGTCATCGCGATTGGACACCCGGTTCTTTCATAGATGAAACAGTCGATTGGTTGAAGAATGAAATAGGGAATGATAAAGTAATATTGGGTTTGTCGGGTGGAGTTGACTCAGGTGTGGCAGCGGTATTGTTGCACAAGGCCATCGGTAAAAATTTGCATTGCATTTTTGTAAACAATGGTTTGCTAAGAAAGAACGAATTTGAATCGGTCTTAGACGCTTATGAACATTTAGGATTAAATATAAAAGGAGTAGATGCCTCGACTGATTTCTATGATGCATTAAAAGGAACAATTGATCCGGAAAAAAAGAGAAAAATTATTGGGGCAAAATTTATTGATGTTTTTGACCAAAGTGCAAAGGAAGTCGGCAATGCTAAATGGCTGGCGCAAGGAACCATTTATCCCGATGTTATAGAATCGGTTTCTGTAAAAGGACCTAGCGCAACCATTAAGTCGCATCATAATGTTGGTGGACTGCCTGAAAAAATGAATTTAAAAGTGATAGAACCTTTGAAGACTTTGTTCAAAGATGAGGTGAGAATAATGGGGAAGGTTTTAGGTATTAACGAAGAATTATTGAATCGACATCCATTTCCCGGACCCGGATTAGGCATTCGAATTTTAGGAGAAATTACTCCCGAAAAAGTACGCATAACACAAGAAGCAGATTTTATTTACATTGAAGGATTAAAAGCTAAAGGACTTTACGATAAAATATGGCAGGCCGGTACCATATTTATGAATGTGAGTTCGGTTGGTGTAATGGGAGATGAGCGTACCTATGAATATGCAGTTTGTTTACGTGCAGTAACTTCAGTAGATGGTATGACAGCAGATTGGGCGCACTTACCCCACGATTTTATGTCATGGATTTCGAATGAAATTATCAATAATGTAAAAGGGATCAATCGAGTAGTTTATGATATTAGCAGCAAACCACCTGCAACCATAGAATGGGAATAAATTTGAAATACATATTTGGCCTAATTTTCTTAGGAATACTGATAAGCTTAACTTCATGCAAAACCAGTCAGAAGAGTGGGGCAGGGATGCAAAACTCATCTGATTCGAATGCTGAGGTTTTGGATGGTATCCGACATGTGGTAACTAAAGGTGAACGAATTGAACAACTTGCATCGCAGTATAAACTTACGGTTTCGGAAATTGTAAGTCACAACAAATTGAAATCGCTCGAACTGCAAACAGGGCAAGTTATTTATCTACCTAAGAAAGAAACAGAGGTAAAAGCTCCTATTGAAGATACAATCATCATAAAAAATGTTCCACCAAAGTCACCCAACCGAAAATTTAAACTGGCTTGTGTATTTCCATTTGATTTAGAAAATGCCATTGAAATAGATGCCAATGGAGTTGAAAAAGTTAATACAAAAAGTACTCCTGCATTGGAAATGTTAGCGGGATTGAAATTAGGAATTGATTCATTGTTGAGTCTCGGAATCGATGTTGAACTTATTGTACGAGATATTCCATTGGAGTTAGATAAGGAAAAGGAATTAATAAATGAATTGGCCGAGCTTCATCCTGATTTTGTTTTTGCTCATCTTCCTGAAGATCGAATAGATTTGTTTTCAAAATCTTGTGTTCGTCATGATCTGCGACTGATGGTTTTCATGTCAGCCGATAATGCATTTTTGAACAATGGGTCTAATCTGTTTTTATACACCCCTTCCGTTCAGACACAAATTGCTCAGATGACCAATTACCTGTCGAATCAAAATCGTTACAGCAATATCATTGTGTTGTATGGAGAAGAAGAAAAGGAAAGAGAGTTGGCGTTGAAGTTTCAATCACATTTGAATAGTCGTTTAACAAAATTGAATTCAGACACTGTACGCATTAGTGGTCCATATACCAAATCATTTGAAAAGCTTAAAACTATTTGCAGTACATCAGAGAATAATTTAATTGTCGTTTGTTCATCCCGAGAAGCATTCGTCACTCGCCTTTGCAATTATTTATTGGAGCAAGAATCTTATCGTTTTCAGTTAGCAGGTTTACCTACTTGGGCATATTTTGAACGAATTGACAATCATAAAAAAGACATACTTCAGTTTACTTATTTCACTCCTTCTTATTTAGACTTTGAGAGTAGTCGCATAAAAAGTATTCGAAAAGAAATGGTTGAGGAATATCGTTATGATTTGAATTTCCACTCCTTAAGTTTTTTTGATTTGGGATTTCATTTCAGTCAAACATTTGTTCTAAACCCATTTGATTATACACGAATGATCAAAGCAAGTCCTAATGCTGACATGGATTTTATCTTTGATTTTAGACCTGTTTCTGAAGAGGGTCAATCGTTTGAGAATCATGGTATCAAGATTCTTAAACACGAAAACAATCATTTATTTCTGCAGAAGTAAAAATTTATTGACTGATAATCAAATACTTATGATTTAATATGGTACTTTGTATTGCAAAGTACTATCTTTTAGTTATATCTTTGCTAAACCAAATTGAAATACATTTTGAAAAGTGAGTAATCTGGAAAATACAAAAGCACAAATGCGTAAAGGTGTATTGGAGTTTTGCATCCTTTCCATCATTTCGCGTCAGGAGGTTTATCCTTCCGACATAATTGAAAAACTTAAAGAATCAAAACTCATAGTGGTGGAGGGCACCTTATATCCTATGTTGACTCGATTAAAAAATGCAGGTCTTTTGTCATACTCCTGGCAAGAGAGTACATCGGGGCCACCCAGAAAATATTTTAAACTTACTCCATTGGGTGAACAATTCTTAAAAGAGTTGCAAGGCACATGGAATGAGTTGGTGAATTCAGTAAACAAAACGACAAATAATCTTTAATAACCATGAATAAAACGGTAACAGTTAATATTGGGGGTTTGGTTTTTCACATCGAAGAACAAGCGTACGAGAAACTAAGAAAGTACTTAGATACCATTAAGTCTTATTTTTCAGTAAGTCAGGGGCGTGATGAAATAATACAGGACATTGAATCACGCATAGCTGAGATGTTTCAGCAAAGGCTATCAGCAGCACGTGAGGTTGTAACCAGCGAAGATGTAGAATTCGTTATCAGTTCAATGGGGCGCCCTGAAGAAGTAGCCGGTGATGAAGCTGTTCCACAAGGAGAACAACTCAACAACGAATATGATTCAACAACAGGTACAAAGAGTTATCGCAGACTTTTTAGAGATGAAGACGATGCAGTTATTGGTGGTGTATGTTCCGGTATTAGTCATCGCTTGGATATAGATCCGGTATGGATGCGCCTGGCTTTTGCGTTAGCTCTTATCTTTTTTGGTTCTGGTATTTTGATTTACATCATTTTATGGATCATCATGCCTAAAGCAAAAAATCAAGCTGAGAAATTGGAGATGCGGGGTATGCCGGTAACCATAGAAAATCTTAAAAAGAGCTTTGGAACCTCTATGGGCGAATCTAATTTTGTAGAGTTGGAGAAAGATGCACGTGCATTTTTCGAAAACAAAGATCGTAAAGAAAAAAATTTCATTCAACGATTCTTCGGCTTCCTTGGAGATTTTCTTAAATTGATCATCAAAGCAATATTAGCTTTTATCACATTCATTTTTGGAGTGGTCCTGTTTGCATTCCTGATAGCGATCATCATACTTACCTTAGGAATGATGGGGGTAAGCGGGATCAGTATACCTGTATTCATTAGTGAGTATTTTATTCCTTCTTCGCAACAAGTATTGTTTATAGTGGGAGTGTTATTGTTTCTCGGATTGCCATTGTTGTTCTTACTTACTAAAATACTTTCATCCGTTTTTGGCCGAAAAGAATTACCCAAACTATTTAGTCGTACGACCTGGATGGGAATGGTGGTTGGAATAGTTCTGTTGATCATTTTTGGAGTGAACATGGCGAAAGAATTTAAAAGCGATTATTACGATAGAACTTCAGTAATCATGCCTCAACCAGATTCTGTTTTACTCCTCGAATTTGATAAATCCAATTACAACGATAAGAAAGATGGAAGTTTTCAATTTTTTGGTTTTGACGATGGCGATTTTTCATACGAAGTAGGTGAAGACGCAATGCAAGCTGCATTTTCGGATGTAGAACTTGATATTGTAAAAAGTAATTCAGATCAATTTGAAATGATTCAGACTTACTCTTCGAAAGGTAAAAGCCGAAAAGACGCAGGTTCAAATCTAGAGAGCATTACCTATCAATTTCAGCAAAGCGATTCTTCTTTAACATTCTCCGATTTTTTTACTCTTCCAAAGGGACAATTCTATCGGGGACAAAAGGTGCGCTTCTTACTGAAAGTTCCTGTAGGGAAAAGCGTTTACCTGGCACCGGGAATGGAGCATATTATTTATGATATTGATAATGTAACCGGTACTTACGATGATGATATGATCGGCTTAACCTGGACCATGACAAAAAGAGGTTTAGAGTGCTTGAATTGTGATTTGCCCGAAAGGAGCATTTACGGAAGAAGATCAGATAAATATCAAATCGATATAAAAAGTAACGAAGGCAGTCTTACCATTAATGATAGCATCAAAGTAGATATGGATGATGTTAAAATAAAAGTGGATGATGAGGGAATTCGCATTCGAACGAAATAAACATAAGATGTAGTAAACATGATTTTCTTTTAGGGTTTAGAGTTTCTTAATTGCAAAGCCGGCTATGATCCACGAGCCGGTTTTGTTTTTTGTTTTCATACATATGCTCAGTTATTCAATTGTATTTAAGTGGTTATTTACACTCAATTGTATCGCCCTTAATTATTTGATTGCATTACAATCAAATTCATAAAAAAGTAACAAATTCCTTGTACATGTTAATAACATTTGGCCTAATTCTATTGCCTTTACAAGCCTTTTTGTCAAATTTGTCTTCCTGTCTTCAAAATTGATAATTAACTAATCAAAATATTTTTATGGCCACAGCAACTGACAACAAAGAGAAATTAAAAGTACTTCAACTCGCCATCGACCGGATTGAAAAAGCATACGGTAAAGGCACAATCATGCGCTTGAATGATGATGTAATTGAGCCAATGGAAGCCATTAGCACCGGATCTATAAGCCTTGATGCTGCATTAGGAGTTGGCGGATTGCCAAAAGGAAGAGTAATTGAAATATACGGACCTGAATCATCGGGTAAAACTACCCTTGCCATTCATGCAATTGCTAATGTTCAGCGCGATGGAGGAATAGCAGCATTTATTGATGCCGAACATGCGTTTGATCGATACTATGCTCAAAAATTGGGCGTAGATCTTGAAGGGCTTCTCATCTCTCAACCCGATAATGGAGAGCAAGCATTAGAAATTGCCGATAATCTTATTCGTTCGGGAGCTATTGACATTATTGTGATTGACTCCGTTGCCGCCTTAACACCAAAGAGTGAGATTGAAGGTGAGATGGGTGAGAGTAAGATGGGATTGCAGGCAAGACTTATGTCGCAAGCACTTAGAAAACTTACCGCCACTATCAATCGAACTAAGTGCTGTTGTATTTTTATCAATCAATTGCGTGAAAAAATTGGAGTCATGTTTGGAAACCCGGAAACTACAACCGGTGGTAATGCTTTGAAATTTTATTCATCGGTGCGATTAGATATTCGCAGGTCTACTCAAATCAAAGATGGAGAAAATGTTACTGGTAATCGTACTAAGGTTAAAATTGTAAAGAACAAAGTTGCTCCACCATTTCGTACAGCCGAATTTGACATCATGTATGGTGAAGGTATATCTAAGGTGGGAGAAATTGTTGACTTGGGAACGGAATATGGTATTATAAAGAAAAGTGGCTCATGGTATAGCTATGGTGATACTAAAATTGGACAGGGCAGGGATGCGGTTAAACAAATGTTGTTAGACAATCCTGAACTTTCTGACGAGTTGGAAACATTGTTGCGCGAAGCCATTGAAGGCAAACAGGCAAACGCTTAACCCCTCTCTCTTATATATAAAGCGATAAATCCTATTTTTGTGGTTTATCGCTTTTTTTATGTCAAAAAGAAAAATACTATATCTCTGCATTTGCATTATCACAATTGCAGCATGTAATCCATCTGAACAAAAAGAAAACAATTCTGAAGACGTTGATTTTGAAACTAGATTAAAACAGCTAAACGAGGAAATAGAAAAAAATCCTCAAAGTGGATTGGCCTACTATAATCGATCAAAATTATATTTCGATCATCAAAAATTAAGCGAATCGGTTCTTGACATTAGAAGAGCGATGCAATACGACAGCACCAATGCTGATATTCATTATCTCTATGCCGATTTGAGTTTTATGTCGAATAGATTGCGCGAAGCTAAAGAAGGATTTGAAAAATGTATTGCACTGAATCCTACACATCGTGATGCCATTGTTAAACTAGGGGAGATGTACTATTATTTACGTGAATATCAGCGGGCACTCGATTTGGCAAATGATGCTTTAAAGTTGGATGTGCATTTCGAGCGTGCATATTTCTTAAAAGGAATGGTGTATAAAGAAACCGGAGATACCGTTAGAGCTATTTCTAGTTTTCAAACTGCAGTAGAGCAAAACACTCAGTACTTGAATGCTTTTATGCAATTGGCATTAATTCATATGGCTAAGAAAAATATTGTAGCATTAGATTATTTGAATTCTGCCCTTCGTATCAATCCTAGAAGCGAAGAAGCATTGTATGCTCGCGGTCTATATTTTCAAGAAAATGGAGAACTAGATAAAGCCATAAGTGATTACACAAATTTAGTACTGATTGATCCAGGCCATCGTTCGGCCCATTTTAATTTAGGGTACATACACTACAATTATCTTGGTTTAAATGACGAAGCGATAAAGCATTATGAAAAAGCACTACAAGCTGATAGCACATATGCCGAAGCTATGTACAACATGGGTTTATGTTATGAAGCACGTGGAGAAATTAATACCGCAAAAAGCTTGTATTCAAAAGCATTGATAATAAAACCGGGTTACGAACTACCGGCCAACGGGCTACAACGGCTAAAATAAAAAAAGGCACAATTTTCATTGCACCTTTTCGTAGCGAAGGGGGGAGTCGAACCCCCGACCTCAGGGTTATGAATCCTGCGCTCTAACCATCTGAGCTACCTCGCCAAAACTTTATTTAATCAAAGGTTTGGTAAGCTGTTGAGTTGCTGTCAGGATCATGAAATAATCCTGCGCTCTAACCATCTGAGCTACCTCGCCAAAACTTTATTTAATCAAAGGTTTGGTAAGCTGTTGAGTTGCTGTCAGGATCATGAAATAATCCTACGCTCTAACCATCTGAGCTACCTCGCCATTTGGGAGCGCAAAAATAATAAAAAACCTTTGTGATCATAACTAATCATTAATGATTAAACAACAGAATATAATTTGATTAAGGAGTTTTTATTGCTTGATATAATTTTTATATTGTTTGCGTAAATGAGCGCTAAGGCTCTAATTCTCAACAATTCCATGGCTAAAAATAAATCGAGCGGAAAAAAGAAATTCAATCTTGAGTTTGAAATGCGATCATCTCCCCGAATTTTGTTTAATTATTTGAGTACTGCTTCCGGGCTTCAGGCCTGGTTTGCCGATAACGTAATAGTTCAAGATGGGAATTATATATTCCAGTGGCAGGAAGAGGACGATGCAACCGCTGAAATGATAAACAACAAAGACAATCAATCCGTTCGCTTTAAATGGGTCAATGAAGATGAAGAAGTTTATACGGAATTTGAGATCATTACCGATGATATTACTTCCGATGTTGGATTAATGATAACTGATTTTGCTGAAAGTGAAGACTTAGAAGAAGCCCAAATGATTTGGGAAGCTCAAGTTGACAAATTGCGAAATGTACTAGGATCATAATGCACAGAAGAAAGAGTTGTAGAATTTAATTCCAACATTGATCATCTTTTCATATTCATTCAAAGAAATCTTTTGACTGATTTTTACAAAATCTTTCTCTTTTAAATGTTGTTCTATGTATTGAGTGGACAATGAGTTCAATAGAACAGAATTGTTTTCATTGAAATGATATTCCCAGGGGTGTTGGTTGATGCACCAATAATGATTAGAAACTTCTGATGCTAATAAAGATTTTATCTGATAAAGATATTTTTCTTTAAAGAGCCCACTGATATGGATCGTAAAACTAATTTCGTTACCCCACCAAATCATGGTTCGACAAGCCATTACATCTTTACCATAAAAGCAACGAGGATAATCCAGTACCCAATAAGGAAAGTTTAAATAATTTTCGCCTCGGCTAATTTTTGCACTTTCCTTTTCCAACAATTCTAAAAGTAATTCGTTCTCATTCGATAGATCATTCATTTTTGAAATAAATGACTCCAACAGATTATTGAGTTTTATTCCAATGTTCTTTTTAAGAATAAAAAACTCTTTGTTCTCTAAACAAGTGGTTTCATCATTGCTAAGTGCTACATTTGCCATGTTCTACAATATCGAAATTTAGCCGGACTTAAAAATACATAATGCAAATAAAAAAGCTGCACATAATGGTTTTAAGAGCATTTATTGCTCCATTCCTGGCTACATTTTTTATTGCACTGTTTGTACTGCTTATGCAGTTTCTTTGGAAGTATATTGACGATTTGGTTGGAAAAGGATTAGAATGGTACGTAGTTGCCGAGTTGTTAATGTACACATCAGCCACTTTGATTCCTCTGGCTTTGCCTTTAGCTATCTTGGTTTCATCTATTATGACATTTGGAAATTTGGCCGAACATTTTGAAATCGTAGCAGCCAAATCAGCCGGTATCAGCTTATTTCGATTGATGGTGCCCTTGATAACAGTAGCTATTTTCATAAGCGCTTTTGCATTTTATTTTTCAAATAATATTCTACCGATCACGAATTTAAAAATGGGTTCACTTCTTTATGATGTAAGGCAACAAAAACCAGCATTATCTATCAAGGAAGGAGTTTTTTATAGCGGACTGGATGGTTATAGTATCAAAGTTGGGAAGAAAGGAAAGGATGGAAAAACGCTTTACGATGTGATGGTTTACGATCATACAAAAAGCGCTGGCAATACAACTGTTATGCTTGCAGAATCGGGAAGAATGGAAATGTCTTCCGATGAAAAATATCTGATTGTGTCAATGTTTAATGGACGCAATTATGAAGAGCAAGGAGGTTATTCAGCGCAAAAGCCAAACAAGCCTTTGTTACGAAGTAGTTTTACAGAACAAATAGTGTATTTCGATTTATCTACTTTTAAATTAAATCGAACCAATGAAGAATTGTTTAAGGATAATTATCAGATGCTGAATATGAAGCAACTCACTCTTTACATTGATTCATTTGATTTGTCGTTGAACAAGAGAGCGGACGAGTTGGTGGTTAACTTAAATCCTTATTTCAACTTTTATAGGGACAGCAGTGTATTTGCCGGATTAGCAAATAAAAATATTGAAAAGATTGATCCCATAAGTACTTTGGATGTAGAAGACAGCTTAAGAATTTATGATCATGCCTTAAATCAAGCTAGAGGAGTGAAGCTATATCTTGACAATTCAAAAGATGATATGGAAGGACGGCAAAGGCAGATTAATAAATTTAATATTGAATGGCATCGAAAACTCACACTCTCCGCTGCTTGTTTAATTTTATTTTTAATAGGTGCGCCACTAGGTGCAATTATTAGAAAGGGAGGATTTGGAATGCCTTTGGTTGTCTCTGTAATTTTCTTTTTAATTTATCATGTTATATCAATTACAGGTGAGAAGTTTGCAAAAGAAAGTGTGATGACTCCATTGGATGGAATGTGGTTATCGGCCTTGGTTCTCACACCCATTGGATTATTTCTTATGTACAAAGCAACACACGATTCAAGCTTGTTTGATCCTTCCTATTATTTTGGAAAGTTAGGACGATGGTTAAAACGATCTAAATCATGAATGTGCTACAGTTTTGCATTCGAATTCCCTATCCTCCAAACGATGGTGGAAGTATGGCAATGTATAATCTTTCTGAGTCTTTGCTAAGTAATGGAGCATTGGTGGATGTGTTTGCATTAAATACGTTAAAGCACTTTATTGAACCCAAAGCCATTGATGTTCACTATTCCGAGCGATATAATCTTTCAACTTGTGTTATCGATACCAATTTAAAGTGGTATAAAGCTTTTGTAAATCTCTTTACCAGCGACTCATACAATATCATTCGTTTTTATTCTGATGATGCGGCTGAAAAGCTAAAGACGCTATTGTTGAATAAGCAATATGACATTGTTCAGTTAGAAAGCGTTTTTGTAAGCCAGTATATTCCATTGATTCGTAAGTACAGTAAAGCTAAAATAGTGCTTAGAGCACATAATGTAGAGCATATTATTTGGCAGCGACTAACTCAAAAAGAGAGTAACCCAATCAAACAGGTTTACTTAGGGTTATTGGCCAGAAGACTGATGGCTTATGAAAATGAAATCATTCATGACCACGATGCGGTTTTACCCATCACTATTGAAGATCAAGGTAGTTTTAAAGAAATGAATTTCTCAAAACCGATTCATGTAGTTCCTTTAGGAGTTAATCGCGAACAGTATCAGATCATTGTTCCAAATGATTCATCGAGCATTTATCATTTGGGGTCAATGGATTGGCTGCCTAATTTGGAAGCCATTCAATGGTATCTGAACAAAATACATCCACTGTTGGTGCAGAAAGAACCCAATTGTAAAGTCCATTTGGCAGGGAAAGGAATGCCTGATCATTTATTTAAGTTTGCCAATGAACAATTAAAGGTGGAAGGAAAAATTGACAATCCAATGGAATATGCTTCTGACAAAGGAATAATGATCGTTCCATTATTGTCGGGAGGAGGAATGCGTGTTAAGATCATTGAAGCAATGGCCATGGGTAAAGCAATTGTAAGTACAAGCATTGGGGCTGAAGGTATTGATTGTCGGCACGGAGAAGATATTATGTTAGCCGATCGTCCGGAAGAATTTGTTACAGCCATTCAACTGCTTCTGAGAGATGCAGCTTTAAGAAAACGAATAGGAGAAAATGCCAGAAGACTTGCTTTTAGCAAATACGAAAATAGAACGATTGGTAAATCCTTACTTTCATTTTATGAAAGTTTGATGGTTTGAGCAAATGAGAATAGTTTTTATAACATCCAGAATTCCATTTCCTCCTCATAAGGGAGATCAGCTAAGAGCATTTCAGCAAATTAAAATGCTTTCTTCTTTACATGAAGTACATTTAATTTCGATAGATGTTTCTGGCAAGAATTTGACTAAGAGTTTTGGTGAATTAGAAAAGTTTTGCACGTCAATAAATGTTTTCCACAAATCAAGATTCAAAGCCTGGTGGAGTATAGTAAAAGCTTTATTTGGCTCTACGGCATTACAAGTAGCTTATTTTTTTTCACCAAAGTTGTCCAATCAAATTAATTCTACGGTTCGACAAATAAAACCTGACCTACTGTACTTTCAACTAGCACGTACAGTTAAATATGCTGCAGGCTTGCAAGAGTATAAATTAGCAGTTGATTTGCAAGATGCCTTCTCAAAAGGATTAATGCAGAGAAGTCGACAAAGTTATTTTCCTCTTTCATATTTGTTTTCACTCGAATGTAAACGATTGCAAAAGTTTGAAAGTGATATTATTCGTCAGTTTAATCATGTGTATATTATCTCCAATCAGGACAAAGAATATTTTAATTCAATACCCGATCATAAAAAGATTGAAATACTTCCCAATGCGGTGGACACAGAAAAGTTTAGTTCAAAATCCGTAGCCAAGGATATAGATATTTGTTTTACTGGTAATATGGATTATGCTCCGAATATTGCAACAGCTCTTTTTTTGATTCGTGATGTATTTCCACTTGTGCAAAAAGAAATGCCGCAAACAAACTTATACATAGTGGGAGCTAATCCTCATCGTAGTATAACAGTTTATCGCTCAGCTAATATAGTTGTCACTGGTTGGGTAGACAATATTGTATCTTATTATAGGCGGACAAAGGTGTTTTGTGCTCCCATGAATAGTGGTATAGGATTGCAAAACAAATTATTGGAAGCAATGGCTGTTGGGGTTCCTTGCATTACTTCATCGTTGTGCAATGCTGCCATTAATGCAATTTCTGATCAGCACTTAATCGTTTCCGATTCTGCAGAGCGAACAGCAAATGAGATTATACGATTGTTGATGGATCAAGATCGTGCAAAGCAAATAGGGGATTCGGGTCGAGAATTTGTACATGAAAACTTTTCTCCTAATAAAGTTGAAGCAAAATTGTTGACTCTTTTCCGTGCAATTCAACCAAAGGAGCATAAATAAAAAAGCTCTGCATTTATACAGAGCTTTTTTAATGTTGAATCGGATTCAGGCCAGATGCCTAATGCCTTACGGGGCATTCTACATCTGAATCAACCTAAAAACTAACCAAAAACCAATTCAGTTTTTTGATGATTAGTTGTAAATACCAGCAGAGGCCGGCCGCCTTACGGGGCAGCCGTCACCACTGATAAAACCTAAAACTAACCCGTTTCTTATGTTGTCATGTTTTTTGGTATTCAGTCGCGGGCTGCCTTACGGGGCAGCCCCTCCTGAAATCAACCTAGTAACTAACCAAAAACCATGAAACTCACTATGTTGCTGAACGATTGGAGATTTACCTATTACGCCATTTGGTCGTTTGAGTTTCACTCCTTAAAACCATTTCTGATTTATATACCCATATTACACTCAATTAAGAACAATAGTTTCGCAATTTTTAAGGAAACCTTACAATGAAATTTCATTTCTTAAAAACCCTTTATATATTGAAATGTTATTCAATCGATTAATGCTACTCAATAGCCTTTGATCAAAGGTGTTTATAGAAATTATTAATGTACTTTTGCAACAATATTTGAATATGACGAACAGCAAATTAAATACAATAGAAGAGGCTATTGCTGACATTAAAGCCGGCAAGGTGGTCATAGTAGTGGACGATGAAGACAGAGAGAACGAGGGAGATTTTATCAGTGCTGCATCTAATGCAACTCCTGAGTTGATTAACTTTATGGCTACGCATGGTAGAGGACTTATTTGTACCCCTTTAAGTGCAGACCGCTGCGATGAATTGGAACTGGAAATGATGGTAGCTCGAAATACTTCGTTTATGGAGACCCCTTTTACCGTTTCTGTTGATTTGATTGGACATGGCTGTACTACCGGTATAAGTGCATCCGATAGAGCAAAAACGATTAAAGCGTTAATCGATCCTAATACAAAACCTGAAGACCTTGGTCGGCCAGGACATATTTTTCCACTTCGTGCCAGAAATGGAGGTGTGCTTAGAAGAAGTGGTCACACAGAAGCCGCTGTTGATCTTGCTCAGATTTCTGGATTTGGACCAGCGGGTGTTTTGGTTGAGATAATGAATGAAGATGGGTCGATGGCTCGGTTGCCTCAATTAATGGAAATCGCAAAGAAATTTGATTTGAAAATCATTTCGATTGAGGATTTGATTTCCTACCGATTGCAAACGGAAAGTTTGATCGAAAAACAAGTTGAGGTTTCTTTGCCTACAGCGTATGGAGATTTTACTTTACATGCCTTTAAGCAACTTACCAACGATCAGGAACATTTGGCTTTAGTTAAGGGCACTTGGCAAAAAGATGAAACGATTATGGTTCGGGTTCATTCATCCTGCTTAACGGGAGATATATTTGGATCTTGCAGATGCGATTGTGGACCTCAATTGCACAGCGCAATGGAGATGATTGAAAAAGAAGGGAAAGGCGTTATTGTATACATGAATCAGGAAGGTAGAGGAATTGGCTTATTGAATAAGTTAAAAGCTTATAAACTACAAGAAGAAGGCCTTGATACAGTAGAAGCTAATTTGAAATTAGGTTTTAAGATGGACGAACGTGATTATGGAATCGGTGCTCAGATTTTAAGATTCTTAGGAGTGAGAAAAATGAACCTATTAACAAACAACCCAACCAAACGTGCCGGTCTCATTGGCTATGGTTTAGAAATAGTTGATAATATCTCCATACAAATAAAAGCCAATTCGCACAATGAGGATTATCTAAAAACAAAGAAGAATAAGATGGGACATCTTTTAAGTCTGTAACTAACTGAGTGTATAATATTCAGGTTTCTCTGTGTAATGCACACGTATTATTTCCGCTTGGATTAAATCCGTTAATATAGCGCTTGCTCTTCTTCTACTAATGTTCAATAATTTGCAAAATTGTTTTACGGTTATTTTTTGATTCGCATTAAGGTAATCAATCAGCGCTTTTTCTTTTGTTCCAAATTTGATGGTGTTGTTCAAACTGGAATTCGATTTTTTTAAAACATTTAAAACTACTTTACTGGCTAATAAGGATTGATCTTTTACTCTGATATAAGCCCACCATTTTCCGTCAGCTCCCTTAGTGTAATAAGGCTTGTCCACTCCTTTCATAATGATTACTTCCATTACTACTTGCTGATCGCATTCGTGATAATTGATATAATATTCAACTTCCGGTTTTATTAAAGTTAGTACAGCAACTTCGAGCATATGTTTCTCATCTTCTGCATTAACACCCTTAATATGACCATCATCTTTAACCCCTATTAATAAAGTTCCTCCCTTATGATTCGCAAAAGAAACAATGGTTTTTGCGATCCGAATTGAATCTGATATTTCTTGTTTGAAATCAAGCGTTTCGTTTTCGCCATTTTGAATTAGTTTTGTAATATATTTATTCATGTAATCGTTCGAATATGCAATATAATAAGATCACACCTAAATTGTTGAAACAATTAGAATCATTGTTACCTGATCATTGCATATCAACTCAGCAAGAAGATATAAAATCCTACGGAAGTGATTATACAGAGGATTTATATTTCGAACCTGAGGTGGTAATCAAACCTCAAAGTGTCGATGAAATAATTTCAGTTGTAAAGTTTTGTAACCAACATTTAATACCACTCACCCCACGAGGGGCAGGAACTGGTTTAAGTGGAGGAGCTTTGCCGGTGTGTAATGGTATTGTATTAAGTATGGAAAAATTTAATCGAATTATATTTATTGATGAAAGAAATTTGCAAGTGACTTGTGAGCCGGGAGTTATTAATCAGCACCTGCAAGAAGCAGTAAAAGAGAAGAATTTATTTTATCCTCCCGATCCTGCTAGTAAGGGTTCGTGTTTTATTGGAGGCAATCTTGCCGAAAATGCGGGAGGACCAAAGGCTGTTAAATATGGAGTAACGAAAGATTATGTATTAAATCTTGAAGTGGTATTACCTACTGGGGAATTGATTTGGACGGGTGCAAATGTTCTGAAAAATTCAACAGGATATAACCTAACTCAATTGATGGTTGGCAGTGAAGGGACTTTGGGTATTATCACTAAAGTAGTTTTTAAATTACTTCCTTATCCTAAATATAATTTATTGATGTTGGTACCTTTTAATTCGATTCATAATGCATGTAGTGCAGTATCGGAAGTTTTTCGAAGAGGGGTTATCCCCTCTGCTATGGAGTTAATGGAAAGAGATGCAATTGAATTTACAGCTCAACATGTACAGACTTCAATAAAATTGAAGGACACAACAGCTGCCCATTTAATTGTTGAAGTGGATGGGAATGATTTAGAATTGTTGTATAAAGAATGCGATGTGATTAATGAAGTGATGATGTCATTTGAATGCGATGAAATTTTATTTGCTGATGCTCAATCGCAAAAGGATGAAATATGGAAATTGAGAAGAGCTGCGGGCGAGGCTGTAAAAACGCATTCAATTTATAAAGAAGAGGATACTGTTGTTCCAAGAGCAGAATTACCGGAACTGCTACATGGCGTGAAAGAAATTGGGAAAAAGCATGGGTTCCGATCCGTTTGCTATGGACATGCAGGTGATGGTAACCTTCATGTTAATATTTTAAAAGATAATATGACCGATGATGAATGGAACAAAAAACTGCCATTTGGGATAAAGGAAATATTTGAATTGTGTGTAAAATTGGGAGGAACTATATCGGGTGAACATGGAATAGGTTGGGTTCAAAAAGATTATATGCCTATTGCATTGAATGAAAGTAATCTCAAAATACAGAAAGGGATTAAACAGCTTTTTGATCCAAACCATATTCTTAATCCAAATAAAATATTTAATTAAATTTATATCATGAAAAAAATCTATGCTTCTTTTCTCTTACTTTTCTTCTTATCGGGTAATATTCAAGGACAAGGATTTATAAATTCGTTAAGTTTAAGCCCAATAAACCCTTCATCGAATGACAGTGTTATTTTAATCGCTGATATTTTTACGTCCTACTCTTCTTGCGGTATAGCTAATGCAACAGTTAATGTTTCCGGAAATAATATAACTGTTGACGTATGCTATTGGCATGGAATGTTGGCGGCTCTGTGCCCTCGGATTGATCAATTCAATTTGGGTATTCTTCCATCTGGATCCTATATGCTCACATTCAATATGTTTACCAGTAGCGACCTAAATTGCAGCACGCCAATGTCAGCGGCTTCTTCATCAATTGCTTTTTCCGTGTCAACCACTTCAGTCTCAGATCTTTTATCCAATGAAGTGTCTTGGATTCATAATGTAAATGGAAATACAATATTCAACAGCAAAAATACTTTCGGAGAGTTTGTGATTTATGATGCCATTGGAAGAAAAATTTTTAATAAGAAGATTGGCGAGAATCAATCGATTGGTTTAAAATCTATTGTAACAGATAAAGGGTATTATATTATTTCATATCAGGCACAAGGCTATAAAAATCTATTAACAATACCATTTGTGATATTCTAGGAATTGTTTCATAAAATCCAGAAACAATAGTCTTTATCTTGCGTTGATTAGAAGAATCAAGATCTTAAGTGAAATCGGCAATTAAATTCATACTAACCTTATGCTTTTCTCTTTGCATGGTAAGCTCATTATGCGGGCAAGCTATGTGGGGAATCGCCAATAGTAATTATGCAGGTCAAATGGGATTTAATCTAAACCCTGCTTCCATTATGTCGCTTCCTTGGGGATATGAAATCAACTACTTATCCGGTAATTTTCATCTCGACAATAATTATCTCTACTATCCTAAAGGCACCAGTCTTTTATTCCCAAGTAAATTGGGTAATCCCGAAGATGAAAGAAATGGAGTACGTGATTACTACAATAGCGAAGATAAAAAAGGATTTATGAAAATGTGGCTTAAGCTTCCCGGATTAGCCATGCGTAGAAATATGGATGCTTTTGGTATACGCTGGGGAATTAAAGCGTTGTTAAGTGTCAGAGATTTAAATTATCATTTAGCGAAATTTGAATGGGAAGGATTTGATTTCAAAGAACAGCATGATATTTTGTACAACACAGATCCATATACAGAAGTGTCCATGTATTTTGGTGAGGTGAATTTGGATTATGGTCGCTTGATTCGACAAACAAAAGAAGAATTTATATCAGCCGGAGTAAGCGGAAGTTTTTTATATGGATTTGGTGGAAACTATATTCACGGAAATCACATGGATTATATCTTACCTCGTAAAGATACATTGATCGTTTACGATGTGGATGCTGAATATGGACATGCTTTGGCAAACCTTGGAGGTGAAGATGTTCAATTTGGAGATCATTTTAAAAACCGAGGACTGGGTGGATCGATTTCAATAGGTGCTCAGTATTTTAAGAGAAAAGATGAAAGTGCTTATGTAGCTCAAACTGCCGCACGTAGAAAAAAATATACTTGGAGAGCAGGTGCTTCCTTAATTGACCTGGGTGTTATTTCATTTACCAAAGATGCTGCTGTGTTTTCATTCAGTGACAATCAAACCGTTTGGCCGGGAATAGATACCGTTGCATTAAATTCAATTGACTATGCAGATTCTTTGTTGAGTGTCCAATTTTATGGAGATCCAAATTCCAGTTATAGAAAGGATAACTTCTTATTGTTTTTACCTGCTTCGCTAAGTTTGCAATTTGATTATTGCATTAAGCCTGCATGGTATGTTAATGCTAGCATCATAAAAAGAATTCCCTTTACAAGATTTATGGTGAGTCGTCCTGATCAAATCAGCATTACACCACGATATGAAGTGTACGATTTTGAAGTGGCTTTGCCATACTCATTTTACGATTACGATAAACACAGAATCGGTTTAGCATTTCGCTATAAATGGTTGATTATTGGATCGGATAAAATAGGGGCATTCACAGGACTTTGGGACATTACAGGATTCGATTTTTATTTCGGAATCCGTTTCACAGGACGTGAATTTAACAAGCGTCAATCGAACAGGCTTGATGAATGCTTTAGATAACAACCTACTGAAAAATCGGCATAGAAAATTTCCTTTTCAGGACAAAATGACTTTTAAACTTAAAGTTTAATTACCACTTTGACAGAATAAATTCAAAGGTACAAGCTTTGATGTGTTGATTTCAGAATCAAAAAAACAAAAAGTTATGAATTCAATTACATTAAAAAACAAAAAAACAAGTCCGTTTTTCGGTATTCCATTATGGTCTAATTTTATGGATGATTTTTTAAGTGAAGTAGATTCTTCCGGATCTATTCAGATGCGAAATCCTAGAGTAAACATTAGTGAAACAAATAATGCATTTCAAATGTTGTTTGAAGTGCCTGGGTTTCGTAAGAATGATTTTACAATAAAAATGGAAGAAGATACGTTGGTAATCAGTGGAACGCATCAGGAAAATGAAAACAAAAACACAGATGAAAACGTTTTCAGAAGAGAGTTTAGACTGAGTTCTTTTACCCGAAAATTCCAACTACCTGAAATGGTTAATGCAGAGGCAATAAGCGCTGCATACGAAGATGGATTATTAAAAATTACTTTGCCAAAGCTTGAAGCAAAGAAAAAAATTGAAAAAGAAATCGTGATTTCGTAATCATGGTTGTTGTAGGGGTTGGAAATGCCCGGTACTTTGTTACCGGGCGTTTCTTTTTATAGGGAGACCAACTTTATTAGTTAAATTGCGCCTTGAAAATTTACGAATATGTCAAACAATAAACCAGTCATTTTGGTAACCAACGATGATGGAATCACCGCTCCCGGACTTAAAGTTTTAGTGGAAGCAATGATGGATTTAGGAGAAGTTGTAGTTGTTGCTCCAGACAGCCCTCAATCGGGAATGGGGCATGCCATTACCATCAATCATCCGTTGCGCTTAGATAAAGTAGATATGTTTGATGAAGTACCTGCGTATCAATGTTCAGGAACTCCTGTCGATTGTGTTAAACTGGCCGTAAACAAAATACTTCATCGCAAACCCGATTTATGTGTTTCGGGCATTAATCACGGTTCGAATAGTAGTATAAATGTTATTTATTCCGGTACCATGTCTGCCGCTATGGAAGGGGCTATTGAAGGAATACCCAGTGTTGGCTTTTCATTATTGAATTATTCATTGGAAGCTGATTTTAGTGCTGCCGGATTATATGCTTATAGAATAGCATGTACCATACTCAACAAAGGGATGGCGCCTAACTCGTTGCTTAATGTTAATATACCAAATGCACCTAAAGAAGAAATTCAAGGAATTAAAGTTTGCAGACAAGCCAGAGCGAAATGGGAAGAGGAGTTTGATGAGCGACTCGATCCGCATAGCCGCACCTATTATTGGCTAACTGGAAAATTTATCAATTACGATAAAGAGAGTGATACCGATGAATGGGCATTGGCAAACAATTATGTTTCAGTTGTTCCTGTATTGTTTGATTTTACTGCATACCATGCATTCAATCACATGAATGCTATAAATTGGAATGATATAAAGACAAGTAATAAAAAGTATGATTGGTAAATTTCTGAATAAAGACAGCATGTGGCTGGGCATCATACTTGGCGTATTGGTTCCAATCATCTCTGTTGGTTTTTTTATTTTCATTGATCGATTTGTAGCGACATACTTTTTTAATCTACCTTCATTATTCAGTATGCCTACCATACAAGTCATTGCTATTTTTATCAATGTTTTAGTGTTCAGATATTATATGCTTAAAAAATATTACGATTATACCGGAAGAGGAATATTGCTGGCAACATTCATTTATGCCTTTGTGTATTTTTATTTGTACATGGATAAAATGATTTAAGGGAAAGTGAAATTTTACATCATAGCTGGTGAGGCTTCAGGCGACATGCATGCCGCTAACTTGGTTCGAAGCCTGAAACAAGTAATACCCAAAGCACAGTTTAGAGGGTGGGGTGGAGATCAAATGTCAGCACAAGGTGTTGACCTTGTGAAGCATTATAAGGAATTAGCCTTTATGGGATTTGTAGAGGTGATATCTAATCTGAGAACCATTTTAAAAAACATTGATCAATGTAAAAAAGACATTGCATCTTATAAACCCGATGCGGTTATTTTGGTGGATTATCCAGGGTTTAATTTAAGAATCGCCACTTATATCAAAAAGCAAGGTATTCCCAGTATATATTATATATCACCACAAATATGGGCATGGAAGCAATCACGTGTACATGCCATTAAACGTGATGTGGATTTGATGCTCGTTATATTGCCATTCGAGCAAGAATTTTATAATCGATTCGGAATGGATGTAAAATTTGTTGGTCATCCACTTTTAGATGCGCTTCCGTTAAATTCGACTGAGAAAAGTGAACAAGAAAAGTTTCATAGCGATAAGAAATGTATTGCCTTACTGCCTGGAAGCAGAGTACAAGAAATAAAATCAATGCTTCCGGTTATGTTGCACATGTGTAAGCATTTTCCTGAATTTCATTTCGTGATTGCAGCAGCAAATCATGTTCCATCTTCATTATATGAAAAGTATACAAATGGAATAGAAAATATTGAAATTGCATATAACCGTTTTTATGATGTTCTCAAACAAGCCCACGCGGCTTTGGTAACCTCAGGAACTGCTACATTGGAAACTGCATTGATGAATGTTCCTGAAGTAGTGTGCTATAAAGGAAACTTAATCTCCTATTGGATAGCAAGAAAATTGATTAAGGTTCAATACATCTCTTTAGTAAATCTTATATCTGACAAAGAAGTGGTGAAAGAATTAATACAAGATGATTTCAATGAAACGAATTTAAAATTGGCCCTTCAAAGTTTATTGGATATAAATCAAAGAGAAAATCTTATAGCGAATTACGATCAATTGCGCATCAAGTTAGGTAGTTCGGGTGCTTCAGAACGAGCAGCAAATTATATCATTCAGCATCTTCAGCAGTAGTAGAATTGATTTTAATATTACAAACGATTGGATAATGATCGCTAAATTTTTGTCGGATGACTTTATAACTTTCCGATTCGATTACTTCCTCATCATGCATAATGTAGTCGATACGCAAGAACGGCAGAGGCCCAACATAAGTGGATGAAAGTCCTTTGCCACTTACGCGATAAGCATCATCTAAATTATCGCTTAATTTTCGGTATGCATAAGAAGCAGGTGTATCATTAAAATCGCCACATAATAAAATTGGATAAGGAGACGCATCTATTTTTTCAACAATAGCATCCACTTGTAATTTTCGTTTTATAAAACCATTGCGCAAGCGTTTTAATACCTGCTTAGATGTAACCAATCTTTGATTGGCATCCCCTTCTTCGATGTTTTGTATAAATTTAAATTCGGCTGCATTGAATCGAACAGACTGTAAATGCAAATTAAAAATGCGAAGAGTGTCTTGTTCAATAACCACATCGCTGATTAAACACATATTCATTTTTGAATCGGAGTTCTTAATTACTTCTTTTCGCACTATCGGGAATCGGCTGATGGTTGCCATTCCATAGCGATCTTTCCCTCTCAAAATAATTGGAAATTCAGAGTGAACAAAATAGGAGCCCATTGTTTTATCAATCATCTTCAGGTTTCTAAAACCGATTTCATCAGAGTCAAAAAATTCTTGGAAACATAAAATATCAGGATTCTCTTTATGAAGCATGTCCACTATATCATTTCTCGTTTTTTTATTCGAAGCCCAATTGTAAAAATCGAATAAGCGGCAATTGTAGCTCATGATTTTAGCCGTATGATCTGGATTAATGTTCCGAGTTTTTACAAAAATACCAGGTCTGTAAAATCCGGTCATAGTATAGAATCCTAGAAGAAAAACCAATAGTGGTGCAACAGCGATTTTTCGATTGAGATAAATGCACAAGATCAGATTTAGCAAGTTTATTATAAAAATGAATTGATAACCAATACTTAAAGTAGCAAAGGGCCAAAACAAGGAAGGATTAAAAATTGAAGATGCCAGTGTTAAAATGAGAAGTAAACTAATGGCAACAACCCAAATTGAAAACAAATAAAATCGGAGTGTATTTTTTTTGGAACGAATCAAGTTGTATTTATTTTCTGTTGCTCATTCGGAACAAAAGTTCCTTTTCTTCTTCGGATAGACTATCGTAACCGGACTGACTAATTTTTTCAAGTATCTTATCAATGCGTGTTTGTGTATTATAGTCCGAGGCATTACTTTTTACTACCTTAAGTTTACTTTTCTTTCCTGTTCGACTAAGTCGGTCAAAAATAAATTCAAGCCATGCGCCAAGATTTCTTCCGGAGCGCATTTGTTTAACAAACAAAAAGCCGTACAGTGCACCTCCGATATGTGCAATGTTACCCCCAGCATTTCCCGAAGGGATTAAAATTAAATAGATCAACACGGCAACTAAAGCAATATATTTTATTGCAACGGCACCGAACAGAAGAAGAAATACTTTATAATCGGGGATAAGTGTAGCAATAGCTACTAAAATGGCTAGTATGCCTGCACTTGCACCAATAAGTGTTGAGTACTCCTTTTGTTCGGTAAATGCCGGAAACACATTATAGGTTATAACATAAAGCAATCCGCCTAATAAGGCACCATTGATATAGGTAGTTACGAGTTTAGTGCTACCCAAATATTCGTTAAATATTTTTCCGGTCCAGTACAAAACCAGCATATTAAATACGAAATGCCAGATGCCTTCATGTACAAACATATAGCTGATAAAAGTCCACGGTCTTGAAAGTAAACTGTTAAAATCGGATGGTAAAGCTGTGTATAATATAAACCAATCAATCCATGAGTAGGTGTTAAACAAAAAGATGATGGTTTGACCTAGTTTGATAAAAAGAAAAACAGCAGCATTAATAAATATCAGTTTCGATAAGTGATTAGAGATTCCCAATTGCTGTTGTATGGATTTAAATGTATTCATCAATAATCTCTAAAATGATCAAACCTTCTTTTGTTCCACAATTTTATCAAAAGAAATCCAAACAACATGCCTCCTAAATGAGCAAAGTGAGCAATGTTATCACCAGGATTATTTTGAATTCCTAAATAAAGTTCGAATGCACCATAAAAGAAGACGAAGTATTTAGCTTTAACCGGAATAGCAAAATAGAGATATATAATAGCATTGGGGAATAACATTCCAAAGGCCAACAGTACCCCAAATACTGCTCCCGATGCACCAACAGTAGGGATATCCGTTTTCTGTTTGTAGAATAATTCTAAAACCTCAATTGATTTCTTTACCAAAACCGGATTGTCTTCATCCATTGACCATTCATAATAAAATGTATTGGTAACATCTGCCAACTCCTGATCGGCATACCGGTTGTATTTTTTTACCAAAGCTTCAAAATCTTCGATGCTCGGTGAAGCCGCATACATTTCTATTATTTTGTGTTCTTGTCTCAATTCATAGCTACTCACTGCAAGATGTATGCTCGCAGCTCCGAGTCCGGTTATAAAGTAATAGATTAGAAATTTTTTAGGGCCCCAAATATTTTCTAGAGAATTGCCAAACATCCACAATGCCAACATATTGGAAAAGATGTGTAGAAAACTACCATGCATAAACAGATGCGTCACCAATTGATAAGGCTCAAAGTATGTGGAAGTCGGTACAAAAAGACCTAAGGTGTATCCTAGATTAAGTCCTAATTTTTTAGACAAGACATAATCCAGCAAAAACATGATCCCATTGATGATTAAAAGATTTTTAACCACATCAGGTAGTAATTTAAATGAAGAAGGACGATATGATTGATTCATAATTTACTTTATTTCGATTGAATCCAATTAAACAATTGATCGCTGGTCATTTGCTTATAGCATAGCTTCCCGGAGGGATGTATGGCAGGCGAAGGAGAATTCATAAGTTCGTTGAGTAAAGATTCAATTTCAACTTTCTCTAATATTTTGCCACGTTTTAAAGCAAACCGCTTGCTTAGCGTACGGGCTACTTTTTCTTTTATTTGAATGTTCGGAATATTGGACTGTTCAAAATCATCGATCAATTCCAGCAGCAATGATTCAGAGTTTTCGTTTAGCGCAAGTGAAGGCAAGCCATGAATGGCAATGGTATTTTTTCCAAAATCCTGAACATCAAAACCCACTTGTTTTAAATATGGATTTATCTCTTTGAAGGTTTCCGCTTGCTTTACATTTAACTGTATTGTGTTTGGAAATAAACTTTGTTGACTAGAAGCTGCTTGATGTTCCAAATGAAATAAAAAGCTTTCGTAAAGCACTTTTTCATGCATCATTTGCTGATCACCAATAATAAAATTTGAACCATATTGTGCAATTAAATATGTGCCGGCATATTGTCCAATTGCTCGTAGTGGAATATTTTCTTCTATAGAAACATCTACTTTTTGCTGAACTTCAACGGCAGTTTTGGTGCTGCGATTGAGATCTTTGTAAAATGAATCCCAGGATTCTGGACTTTCTTTTTCTTTGCGAAGATCGCTAGTAGCAAATGGATTGTAGTTTTTGTTAACTGTGATGGAAGGTTGCACCGGTTTTTCTTTATACTTCGATAAAGGGATTTGTATGGCCGGATCAACATCAAAATCTAATGAAGGACTTACACTGAAGCGTCCCAAGGAGCGCTTAACGGCTGCTCTCAGAATTGCATAAATGGATTTCTCATCTATGAATTTAATCTCGTGTTTGGTCGGATGTATGTTCACATCAATGTTGGCCGGATCGATACTCAAATGAATAAAATAAGAAGGGTACGATCCTTGGCTCAGCAAATCTTTGTATCCGGTGAGAATCGCATGATTCAAATACGCATCTTTTATAAAACGATTGTTAACAAAAAAATACTGTTCACCTCTTGTCTTTCGCGCAAACTCAGGCTTTAGAATGTAGCCTGAAATTTTGATTAGTCGTGTGTCTTCATCAATTGGCACCAAACGCTCATCGTACGCTTGTCCGAATAAAGAACAAATACGATGACGCATATTACCGGCTTTAACCTGTGAAGTTTCGGTTCCGTTTATCATTAACTTGAAAGACACATTCGGGTAAGCCAAAGCAACTCGATTGTATTCTTCGATGATATGCCGGGTTTCGACTGGATTTGATTTCAAAAAATTCCTCCGTGCCGGAAGATTGAAAAATAAATTTTTAACTGACAAACTACTCCCAGATGAAGTGCTACACGCTTCGTGACTAGTCACTTTTCCTCCTTCAATGATGATTTGTGTGCCGGTTTCTTCATCGTGTAATTTGGTTTTCAGTTCTACCTGTGCTACAGAAGCAATGGAAGCCAATGCCTCGCCCCTAAATCCCATGGTATGTATGCTGTGTAGGTCTTCAGCTTTTCTGATTTTGGAAGTGGCGTGTCGTTCAAAACACATTCGGGCATCAAAAGTATTCATGCCACAACCATTATCGATTACTTGTATTAACTCTTTTCCGGCATCATTGATCAATAAGGTTATTTGATCTGCTCCGGCATCAATTGCATTCTCCAGCATTTCTTTCACTGCCGAAGCCGGTCGTTGAATGACTTCTCCGGCCGCAATCTGATTGGCCACTTGTTCAGGAAGAATTTGAATAATGGTCTTCATGAACTAGTAAAATAAGATTAAATAAGAGAGCACTGCTAATGCAGCAATGATTAGAACCAGGCGAAGATTACTCTGGCGACTCGTGCTTGTTTTTTCAGATGACCATCTTCTATTATAGGCTTTATGAATTCTGTCTGAAAAAGAGTGCGATTGAGATTCGATATTCTTTATCTGTCGGTCGAGTTCTTCTTTACGTTCGTTATAATAACGAGGTTTGTAGGCAAACTCTTTATGTTTTGGTATTTTAAAAAAACCTGGAAGTTTCATTTATTAATTCGCTACTGAGTTGAAAAGTATTTATTATTAACATCAACGTGGACAAAAATATGCATTAATAAGCATTATGCCATGTAATTAAACTGTTTAGACAACGTATTTTTATAAGCTATGTTTTTCAAAAGATTCTTAAAAATTTTATTCCCCTTATTGCTTTCTGCCACTTTTCTTTTTGGACAAAAAAGTAAAGTGCCTTTTTATACCAACGATGCAAAAATTTGGGCAGACTCTGTCTATGATAAACTAAATTACTTTGAACGCATAGGTCAGATTTTTATGGTAGCGGCTTATTCTAATAAAGATGCAAGCCATATCCATGAAATAGATTCACTCATCCAAAAATACTATATAGGTGGATTGATTTTTTTTCAAGGAGGCCCTATGCGTCAGGCTGAACTCACCAATCATTACCAGTCTATCACCAGAGTTCCATTAATGATTGGGATCGATGGCGAATGGGGTTTGAGTATGCGTCTTGACAGTACCATCCGTTTCCCCCGACAAATGACATTGGCTGCTGCAAATAACGATTCGATTGTTTATGCGATTGGTAAAGATATTGCTCGTCAATGTAAGCGATTAGGCATTCACATTAATTTTGCTCCAGTGGTGGATATCAATAACAATCCCGCTAATCCGGTAATTAATTCACGTGCATTTAGTGACGATAAACAATGGGTAGCCCATCTAGGATCTATGTATATGAAAGGAATGCAAGACGAAGGTGTACTGGCTTGCGTAAAACATTTTCCGGGGCATGGCAATACCAATTCCGATTCGCATTATACCTTACCCATTATATCTCAAAGCTATGCTGAAATGGATAGCATGGAGTTGTATCCTTTCAGATCTTTGTTTAATCAAGGTGCAGCGAGTGTTATGGTAGCACATTTATTTATACCTTCTTTGGATTCAACCCCCAATCGTGCATCCACTTTATCTCCCCGAATCGTTACGGATTTGCTCAAGAAAGATTTGAATTATGATGGTCTTATTTTTACGGATGCGCTGAACATGAAAGGGGTAAGCAATTATTTTAGTCCGGGTGAATTGGAACACAATGCCTTTTTAGCAGGTAATGATGTGTTATTGTTTTCTGAAAATATTCCAGCTGCTTATGAGCGCATTCATTACGCGATACAGAATTGCGAGTATGAAGAGAATATTTTAGAACAAAGAGTTAAGAAAATATTAATGGCTAAGTATTGGGTTGGTTTGCATAGAGCGGGTACTATTGATTTGAACAACCTAAGTAACGAAATTTCAGCTAATGCTCTGCAACTGTCTGATAAGGCCTTTGGATCAGCTGTTACTTTATTGAAAAATGATCAACAGATTCCATTCTCCTTCGATGAATCTGAGCAAATCGTTTCATTGGTTATTAATGATTCGCTTAATAATCTATTTCAAAATTATTTACGTGAATATGGAATAACCAATACGTTTTCACTAAATCGATTTTCATCAGACTCTGAAGTTAATCGTGTAGTAGAACGTGTGAATGGATTCAAAAAAATGATCATCAGTTTGCACAACACTTCTACTTTGTCTGCAAATGATTTTAATGTGCCAAAATGGTTGGGATCTTTTATGAACAGACTCAACTCTAAAATGGAAATCACTTTTGTGGTGTTGGGCAATAGTTATATACTCGAACGTATTAATGGACTTGCCAGGTGCTCTGCAGTGGTACTTGCTTATGAAGACACCTACTATCCACAACAAAAATGTGCCGAGTTGTTGTTTGGTGCTGCATCGGCAAAGGG
>DAOQTX010000023.1:0-40424 GCA_035340715.1 Bacteroidia bacterium
TCCACTTATATTTACTTTTCCAGCTTCACCCGATGATTCCATACGAGAAGCAATGTTTACGGTGTCTCCCCAAATATCGTATGCAAATTTTTTATTACCAACGATTCCTGCAACTACTGACCCTGTGTTACAACCAATTCGAACCTCAAAAAATGAACTACCTTTTTCTTTACGAATTTGCTCCTCTTTCAGCATAAAATCCCGAATCTCTAATGCAGCACGCACAGTATCTTCCGCATGTGTTTTGTTTGCAACAGGCAAACCACCGGCACACATGTAACTGTCGCCAATCGTTTTTATTTTTTCAACGGAATGTTTTGTAATAATGGAATCAAATGCACTGTAGCAATAATTAATTTCATTCACTAATTCTTGTGCACTTAACTGCTCGCTCATTGATGTAAAATTTTGGAAGTCAGTAAACAACACAGTTACTTCATTAAAATCTTTGGCTTTAGTTGTTCCTGTATTTTTTAATTCTTCGGCAGTTTCATAAGGCAATATATTCAATAATAATTGGTCAGACTTGCTTATTTGAAGTTGTAACTCCTCGTCTGTTTTGTAAACTGCGTAGTTAAAATAAGTTCCCCATATACTTAAGCATACGAAAGCAAAAAGAATGTTAGTCAGATTCAGAATGTATAATAAGTTGCTTTCAAGAACATAAATTGGAGGTTGACTTTTAATAAATATTTCAATCAAGAGATAACCAATAATTGATAAAGTAAATAAAAGAATTTTTACCCAAAATCTCCACGCTGGCATGATAAAGGGATAAAGTGAAACAACAAGAATGTATAAAGGGTATCCCGAACCTGCACCAATGAGATAAGAAGCGTAAATCTGATGTACAATAACTTCAGACATTCCGAGAACTGTGGTAAGCATGTGATGACCTTTTCTGTTTATTATGATGCAACAAGTAAAAAGTCCAACACTAAAAATATTAAAAATAAAAAGTGGAGTTACTCCTAAAATTAAAAATAGGATTAACCAAAGGAAGTGAACAGTAAATGCAAAATTATAAGCAACATGCGCTACTAAATAAAACCTGTAATTTAAAATTGAAATAGATTTTGGAATAGAAGTAAAATAGTTTGAGAGTAAAGACTTAAATTTCATTTCTAAAACTATTTTGCCCACAAAAACAATTTTTTGAAATACTTTTTCAGTGATGTTCAACAATTAATTTCTTGCAGTAATATTTCTCTCCATCAAATACTTTCGCAAAATAAATTCCTTGTGAAATATTTTTTAGATTGATTTCTTTTTTAGATTCATTGAATAAATTTTCTTCTAATACTGTTTCTCCTAATGTATTTATGAGTAATAGTTTTCCCTTTTTGATTGCAGTGTTAAATTTAAAAATTATAAAGTTTGAAGCGGGATTGGGACTGACATTTAAATTATTTAAACTCAACATTACTCCATTTGTCGCTACCATGCCGTTAGGATAAAAACAAGAAGTATCAGCCAAACCATTTATATAAACATTGTCAATATACCAACCAGAGGATTGATAATTGTCATTTAGCGACTGCAAGAAAAATCCGAATTGAATTACTGAATCACCATAAGAACTCATATCAAAAAAAACATTGCTCCATAGAGGTGATGATGAAGAATAAGTAGCTGTATCTTTCCATCCTGATGTTGAAGTACGAAATTGTAGTTTACCAAAATCGTTTCCATTAGTTGTTGCAAATGAAAACCAATGGCAAAATGAAATGGATGGATTCTGATTGGCAGGTGGTAATTTCATCCAAGGAGATTTAAGATGCCCATTGCTTTCTTTACCATAATTCCCATTTAAATTTGTTCCCGCACACTTAGCTCCAGTGCAACCACTTGTAGGTCCCACGGTTGGTACGCCAATTTCCCAACTTCCTTCGGCTGACCAGTCCTTCCAACCATTTTCAAAATCTTCCGGATTAAAAGAAATATATGGACCAGTTCTTATTTCAACATCGTCAATATAAAATCCAGAAGATTGATAGCCATCATTTCCAGAAAAGAGTAAGAATCCAATTTGAATGGATGAATCAGCAAATGCAGATAAATCAACTTCTTCGCATGACCAAACGCCACTACTATTGGCAGTATAAGTAAAAGTTGAAAGATTAGTCCATGTTGATGCTGTTAAAGTTTTTGCCTGCACCTTTCCGTAATCAGTGCCATTTGTTGTTGCAAAAGAACACCAAAGCCAAAAACGCAATCTTGGATTTTGTACTGCTGGCGGAATTGTAATATAAGAATTAGTTTTTAAAATTGAAGTTATGTTAGTGGGATAATTTCCGCTAAGATTAGTTGCAGCACATTGTGTTCCTCCATGTGCACTATTAGGTCCAGAGTTAGGAACACCAATTTGCCATACACCATTGGTAGATGACCAGTTTGGAATTGCTCCTTCAAAATCATCAGACCAGTAGGTTGATTGTTGCCCACATGGAACAGTTAATTGAGCATTAGAGTTGCTGAAGGCAAATAATGCAATCAAAACAATGAGAGTTGAGATTTTTTTCATGCCATTTAATTTTTAGTTGTTAAATTATTTTGTTGTAGTTAGAATACCAAATGTATAAAGTTAGCAGTAAAGTTAAATCGAAGCCCAAGCATGACGCATAACATTTAAATATACAAAGAAATATATTCCATTTTTTCGCTTTTCTTACACAATTATAGCAGATTAGCGAACTTTTATAATTCAAGTTTATCAAACGGACTTTGTATTTTCCTAATCTGTTCCTTACTTTCAATAAGTATAAATAGAACCGCTTTTCAAACTCGTAATCTTCAATAATTCCTTTATCTATATATCTTAAATCTTCTGCGCAGCGCCTCCCAAATATAAACCAAAAATGCAGCACTTTTACCCCCAATAAAACGGGGCATTTGTGCCACATGGCTCCATAAAAAAGCCCCCTTAATAAAGGAGGCTTTCTGTCAATCAAACATTGTATTTTTTACAAACGAGTAAATTTAATCGGCTTACTCTTTCCGCTTTCGGTAATAATATAAGCCATATAATTTCCTGAGCTCAACAAGCTACCTATGTTCACACTTCCATCAATTGCATCTAATGTTTGTTCCATAACAATACGGCCACTCATATCGCTAATCATCAAAGTTCGTTGAGTATAAAACTTATCAAACGTATAGTTAATCATCAATGCATCAGCTCCGGGGTTAGGATAAACACTTAGTTGAGCCACATCAAAATTGTTTTCTTCAACCCCTACAAATCCGCCTTCAATTCTAAAGAAATCCAATCCTCCTTCCACAATATTTCCCGGATTGTAATCCTCAATCTCCACAATCAACTGCATCGTATTGCTAATGCTGATAAGCGAAGCCAAATTATAACTTCTGTTCACCCAGTTTCCGTTTCCGGGAGAGTTGGGTAAAATCGTTTCAACCGTTACCGTATTAGTGCCATTGCTTATTTTAACGCGCATCGTATCGTTCGGAGCCCCATTAACATTTCCACCATCATAAAACCATCTTGCATATTTCAAATCAGGATTAGCATAAATAGTCGGGTCAAAAATGGGAGAAGTTAAAACAGTATTTCCACCATCCACATCATTATCCCAGGGGCCACCACCACCATTGTCGGTTACAAAAGCAAGTTCACCACAATCGTTTGGCGAATCAATTCCGGGATTTGCATTCGATCCCTGATTGGTAGTCAATACCGGAACACCTCTTTCCCATGCATTTAATGAAATGCCACTCACCGTCCAGTTATAATCAAATGTAAAGTCATCATATATACCCGGGCTAATAGCAATCACATAAGGATTTGGTCCACCACCTATACTTACATTAAACTGGCAATTGGTCACGTATCCCCATTGTCCGGCTACTACATTATAGTTTCCTCCAATAAAAGTTCCAATATTAAATTCACCATTAGCATTGGTAGTAGCATCAAAAGAATTGGTTGCATTGTATATCTGCACATTGGCATTCGCTACCGGATTGTTTGTAATACTATTAATCACCTGTCCACTCAATGGAGCACAGTTAACACAAACCAACTGTACATTTAAATTAGTCACCACACCACTTTGCAGTTGAACATTATTAATCGTTTTGGTAAAATAACCCGCTTTAGATACTTGCACAGTGTAGGTTCCCGATACATGATACCCCGTTTTATAATTACCAGTTATATCACTGTTCTCCTGAACCGGTACGCTTAATATCTCAATCAAAGCTCCGTTAAGCGGAGTTCCTGTAGCCGAATCCGTAATCATACCTTCCAAATAGCATGCACGTACATAATCGGGTGTAAGCACCACCATACCGTTTTGAATATCGCTGCACACTATAGTGCCCGATGGGAAGAAGGGATACACACCCCAGCATCCACTAAATCCCGGTCCTGTACCTTGAGGATAAGTATCGTACCAACCCACCACAACCAAGTTATCCGGCTTATGTACATCTACTATCGCAACTCCGTCAGTGTACCAACTCGTTACAGCGTAGTCGTTTAATACATAAGTATTGTGCACAATTGAATTGGTTCCCGGATTCACTTGTATGCGATCGAGTTCTTTTATATTGTTAATATCGCTAATATCATAAGCGGCCAAATACGAATCATTTACTTCATCAGTTGTCATCAATACATTTCCGGCATCATTCAACCAGGTATTGTGTGTAAAGTTGTTCGGAGTGTTTTGAGTAACAACCGTTACAGGGTTACTCTTATTGGTTACATCAGTTACCGAAAAATATCCGGCATAAATATATCCTCCATACAAAGTATCGTTGCGCACATATCCATCATGAATATAAGACGGAGTAGTAGAACCCAAATCAGGAGTATGTCCTGTATAAACCGGATTCCATGGGTCTGCTAAGTCGACCACCAATGCTGCTCCATGAAAAAGATTAGTACCATACAAATACACATAACCATCGTCCACATGCAAAGCATGAATGGTTTCCAATTGTCCGGCTATAGCTCCGGTTCCTTGCCAATTCTTAAAAGGTGCACTGGCCGGCAATAAACTTAAATCAACAATTTGCAATCCAATATTTCCCGACTCCGTAGTTACATAAGCGTATTTTCCCCAGGTTTTTACTTCACGCCATGTTGTTGGCCCCGGTCCCGGAATAAAGGCAACCTGCGTTGGGCTAACAGGATTAGTAACATCTACAATTGAAAGTCCGGTTGCTTCACCCACCAAAGCATATTCATTTCCTAACGAATCGGTATAACCCCAAATGTTAGATAGAGTGTTTGGATAAGTGTAAATAGATTTTAGTGTAAGATTGAACGGCTGTCCCATTACTTGCACGCACATAGCCATCAGTAAAATAAATAATATTCGTTTCATTGTTTTAAAATTTGGCGGCTCCAAGATAGTTTAATTTTTGTGAGATGTAAATGCGTCCCTGCAATTTAGCTGCATTCAGGCATAAATGAAAGAATATGGAAACTCTTTCTTGAAATATTACCTTTTATTTACGATTAGCCGACTGATAGAATGGCTCTCTGATAGATGTATGCTATAACATCCTGCCGACAAAGAGGAGATATCAATCCTCGAATATTGCTGTGCAGGTAATATTTGCTGCAATACAATTTGACCATGAATGTTTCGAATACTTAATGTTTGTTCTTGATCCCAATCAGGAGTGATCAGTTCAAAATAGTCTTGCGTTGGATTCGGAAATATTTGTATGTCATCTGTAGCGCTTTCCCGAACGGCAATTACAGGAGAGTATTCAAATTGTCCATCAAAATCGATCATCTTTAAACGATAATAATAAATACGATTGGCAATGCTATTATCGGTAAATGCATATTCATTAATCAAAGAACTTTGCGCTTGTGCTTTAATAAATCCAATTGGTGTAAAATCATTTTTATTTTCGCTGCGTTGAATTTCATATCCCGCCAAATTTATTTCATCTGCACTCTGCCAATTCAATAAATTGGATTCACCCATTTGAGTGCCTTCAAAAGAAAGTAAGGTAAGTGGTAATGGCTGTTGATCGAAAACATAAAAGAAATCAAATCCTGCTTCCACCACATGTCCACCACCCGAAGGCCAATCGTTTGCTTCAACAGTAATACGCATATTATTACTAGGTGCTATATAATTGGCAATTCTAAAACTCTTGTTTTGCCAGCTCGACATGCCGCTACTGCTTTTTGTAACCACTTCCAAAATAGCTGTTGTGCTTCCATTATTAATTCGAACAATTAGAGAATCATTTCCGTTGCTAGTATTAAAAAACCAACGGGTATAATAAACAAATGGATCACCCATAGTGCTGGCATCAAACACAGGGCTGCTCAATACGGTATTTCCATTATCAATATCATCAAAACTATAAGTGCCGCCACCATTTCCGGTTACAAAACACATGTCAGCACAATCACCATTGGCATCTGCTCCCGGATTACAGTCGTTTGTATTGCTAAAACTGGTACCAACAGGAACTGCACGAACCCATTTTCCGCTAGTGGCATTTCCACTCTCGGTCCAACCTAAATTGAGTGTAAAATCATCATAGTATCCTGGCAAAACTTTGCAAAGCAAATTACTATTGCTCAAATTGATATCGGTATTGATGCAATAATTGTTAAACGACCACTTGCCGGCAGTAACATCGTAATTGCCGGGATAAAAGTTAGTAATAGAGAATAATCCTGAAATATTGGTAGTAGCCGTATAAGTAAGCAGATTGTTTTTAATTTTTACTGAAGCATTCGCTACAGGATTTCCATTGATAACATTGCTAACCAATCCGGAAATGGTAATGGCTGTAAGGGGCTCTAGTTTTACATTGAGTACCGTTACATTGCCATTGCTTAATGAAACATTATTGATCACTTTGGTTGCATATCCGGCTTTAACAAACTGCACAGAATAGCTTCCCGCTTGTGCTAAACCTGTTTTATAAAGTCCGGTAAAGTTTGTATTGGTATTTTCCGCTGTGCTGAGTATGCTCACTTGTACGCCATTGAGCGGAGCATTTGTGATACTGTCGCTCACTAATCCTTCAAGGTAACAGCCACGAACATAGGTTGGTGTCAAAACAAAAAGACCATTTTCAATATCGGATACCACAATGTTTCCACTGGGTAAAAATGGACAAACACCCCATGCACCATTAAATCCATTTCCTGAAAGGGGAGAAGTATCGTACCATCCGGTAGTAATTAAGTTGTCGGGTCTGCTGGCATCTACTATGGTTATACCATCTCGGTACCAAGATGAAACCGCATAATCATTTCTGACATGAGTGTTGTGTACAATACTTCCACTTAGTGGATTTTGAGAATGCGTTTTATCTAATAAAGTAATGTTAGAAGGGTCAGAAACATCATAAGCCGCTAAAAATGAGTTGCTGTTTTCATCCGTAGTTAAAAGCACCCGGCTTTGGTCAGTAAGCCATGTATTGTGTGTGAAATTTGTTGGTGTATTTTGGTTGACAATGGTTTGAGGATTCGACTTATTGGCCACATTGATCACTGAAAAATAACCTCCATAAATATATCCTGCATATAAAGTGTCGTTGCGAACATATCCATCGTGTATGTAGGAGCTAGCTGTAGCACCTGTCCATAATGTATTGCCCATAAATACGGGGTTCCAGGGGTCGGCCAGGTCAACTACCAAACCAGCTCCATTAAACAAATTGGTACCAAACAGATACAAGTATCCCGCTTCGATATGCAAAGCGTGTGCCTTGTTTAATGTGTTGGCAATGGTGCCACTCCCTCTCCAAAACTTTGAATTGATGCTGCTGGGTAAATTACTTAAATCAATGATTTGTATTCCCAAATTGGGTGATGTAGCTTCAGTAGTAACATAGGCGTATGTAGACCAGGTTTTTACTTCCTTCCACGAACTAATATTACCGGGCACTAAAAATAACTCAACAGGTGCAACAGGATTTGTGATATCAACTATTGATAAACCGGCAGAGGTTCCAACCAAAGCATATTCATTTCCTGATGCATCTACATAGGTCCATATGTTTGCTAAAGTTTTACCCGGGTAGCTAAGCTGACTGCGAAAAGTAACATTGAGTTGAGCAACTGTAGAAAAAATGTTGATGAAATAAATACCTGCAATCAGGAATATATATTTCAATAATTTATTCATAACCATAAAGTTACAAATGAATTTAAAGAAATCAACTTTAAGACTATTTTTTTATTAAGATAGCAGTGTATAGCGTATCGCTCCTATTTAAATATCCTATTAAATAATTGGAGCTATGAATTCTAAAATTTAGTCGTTCGCATAGATCAGCGACTTGGTCCTCGTTCTCTTTTTTAAATACAGAGCAGGTTATGAAAACCAGCACTCCTCCAGAGCGTAATAGTTTGCTGGCATTGCTTACAATATTAAAAGATCGTTTGGCATACTCTGTTATGCTTGATTCGTCAAAAAAATACATTTGCTCCGGGCTTCGTGCCCAAGTGCCCGAACCCGTACAAGGAACATCTGCTATTATTCCACTGAGGCTTTCGAGTGAAATCATTTTAGGTATTGTACTTTGAGTAAAATCATGAACAAAGGAGCGTACAATGGGAGTTTGAGAACGGTGTGTACGAAGATCAAAGTTTTTAAGTATTGAAGTTCGAATATCGGAGGCAAAGAGTTGAACTTTTGGAAAGAGTTGAAGAAATAAAATGCTTTTACCTCCGGAACCACAACAGCAATCCAACCAAGTTCCATTTCCCAATTCCTTTGGAAGATTTTCAAATACATTTTGAGATTGTATATCTTGAATTTCAAAAAATCCTTTGCTATAGGATAAAGTTTGTGTGAGTGATTTTTTTGGGGCAAAACACCAGGCTAAATCATTTTTACATTTTCGTTCACTCATTAAACCCGATTGGACAAACTCATCTTCTACAAATGCTTTGTGTTCCGATCGTACACGTATCCAAACATCTTGCTCGCTCAACAAATTAGCAGCATATTGATTTTTATCTATTTGAGTGGAAAGATGTGAAAGAATAGAGGATAGGGGACTGCGATTTGTGTTAGATATAAAATGATTTAAAAAACTATGCTGATTTCGATAAACAGCTGACGTTTCCATATCTGTTTGCTCATTCAATTCTTGTAATAAAAAATGATCAAGCTCTTCGATACCGGAGGGTAACAATGCATTCGCTTTTGCTATTATTTCATTAAAAGTTTGGTTTCGATCAAAAAAAGCGGCAACTCTAAAATAGGTATATACCAGATGTTGTATGATATATCGATCTCGCTTCCCGGCTTTTTTATTGGCTTGAAAATATTTCTTTAATCGTACTAGTAGTGGTTCCTCAATGGAGTACGAAGTGATCAATTGTTCAGCCGCCCATAATTGTCGTTTATATCTCAATGACACCAAGAGTTACCTTAATTTAAGTTGAGCTCCATTTGCGATTGGTTGCTCTTCTTTCCTGATTTCTTTTTGCCTGAGGCAGTCTTTTTGATTTTTATTTTTTCTTTTCCACTGCTGTAGTCCCAAACAATTTCCTGCAGTTCATTTTCTTTAGTTCCTTTTTTCGAATCGGTTTTCTTTGCTTTTTTTACAGTTGATGATTTTTTGTCTGAGTTTGCTTTTGTTTTATTAGATGAATTCTCAGATGGTTCGTTTTGCTTTATTGTTTCTACTACTTTTTGATTCGACTTTACAACTTTCTGAACCGCATTTTTTGTTACAATATTGCCATTTGATCCTCTGCCTTTTACCAACTGTTCTTCAATGTTTATGGTTATAACCTTGTTGCGAAGTTTTGGTTTTGGTTTTAACAATACATCCACTATTTCAGCTTTTTCAGTATCCGATTGAATATGGAAATAGAGTACTTTGCTGTTTTCTTTTCCTTTGGTAAGATCGTATGACTTATCGCGAGTAACTCCACCAATAGTAAATCGTTTTACCATTGCGGCTCCTTTAGGGCCGTCCGTATAAATCATGTTATAGGTAAACTTATCCTTGTCTTCTTCTTTACGACTAAACAAATCAATGTGAATAATATCTTTTCCAAAAAATGATTTATCACTGATTCTGCTGACCATCATCTTTCCGTCTTTCGTGAAAGCGATTACATCATCCAACTCAGAACATTCGGTTATAAATTCTTCCTTCTTCAAACCAAAACCGGCAAATCCTTCCGCACGATTCACATATAATTTTTGATTGATCGCAATAACTTGACTTGCATCAATAGAGTCGAATTCTTCAATCTTTGTTTTACGCTCACGACCTTTGCCATATTTTTTCAATAGGTTTTTAAAATAGTCAATGGCATAGCGGATTAGGTTCTCAAGATTGTCTTTTACCTCTTTAATTTCCTGCTCTATTCCTTTTAATTTTTCATCTGCTTTAAAGGCATCGTATTTTGAAATACGTTTGATTTTTATTTCGGTCAAACGAACGATATCTTCTTCCGTAACTTTACGTTTAAGTTTTTTCTTGAACGGCTCTAGCCCTTTGTCTATAGCACTAATAACCGCTTCCCAAGTTTCGCACTTTTCAATTAACAGATAGATTCGATTTTCGATGAATATTTTTTCCAGCGAAGAAAAATGCCAATCATCTAACAACTCCGCTAAGCGAATTTCCAGTTCAAGTTTCAAAAGATCAACCGTATGGTGCGTGCTGTCTTTTAGTATTTCATTTACCGATAAAAACTGAGGTTTGTTGTCCTTAATCACGCATGAGTTTGGCGAAATGCTTACTTCGCACTGCGTAAAAGCATATAAGGCTTCGATCGTTTTATCAATATCCTGAGCTTGATCGGGGTGTAATAATATTTGAATGTCCACTTCAGCTGCGGTATTATCTTCTACCTTTTTAATTTTTATTTTTCCTTTATCATTAGCCGCCAATATGCTATCGATTAATGATGAGGTGGTAGTGCCGTATGGTATTTCCTTAATGATCAGTGTTTTCTTATCTGCCTTGTCGATCACCGCTCTAACTTTAATTTTACCACCTTTAATACCTTCTTCATATTTAGTAAAATCGGCTATACCACCGGTTGGAAAATCAGGCATCAAGTTTATTTTCTTTTTGCGCAGCACATCAATTGAAGCTTGAATCAACTCGCAAAAGTTATGAGGCAATATTTTACAAGCTAATCCAACGGCTATACCTTCAACTCCTGAGTCGAGCAATAATGGGAATTTAACAGGTAATTTTTCAGGTTCTTTATTTCTACCATCGTAGCTTAATTGCCATTTGGTGGTCTTTGGGTTGAAGACTACATCTAAAGCAAACTTTGAAAGTCTTGCTTCAATGTAACGTGAAGCTGCAGCACTGTCACCGGTATAAATATTTCCCCAGTTTCCTTGTGTATCGATCAATAGGTCTTTTTGCCCAATTTGAATAAGAGCATCTCCGATAGAAGCATCACCATGCGGATGATATTTCATAGTGTTACCAATCAAATTCGCTACTTTGTTATAGCGGCCATCTTCCAACTCCCACATACTATGGAGTATTCTTCTTTGTACCGGTTTCAATCCGTCATCTATATAGGGAACAGCCCTTTCAAGAATTACATATGATGCGTAATCTAAAAACCAATTCTCATACATTACTTTCACGGTATGTGAACTGTTGGTAACGATAGGAGTAATGTCCTTAACGGTTTCAGTTGGTTTTTTTTCTGTTTTTTTCTTTCTAGCCATTTCTATTATACAGTTCTAGTTTTCTATGGTGCTTTCAAGCGATTCTTCAATCTGTAAATTGTCGATTATAAAGTCTTGTCTTTCTTGCGTGTTTTTACCCATATAATAATTCAGTACTTCGTTCAGAGCAGTATCTCGCTGCAACAAGACCGGTTCCAGCTTTATATCATCGCCAATAAATTCTTTAAACTCATGTGGAGAGATTTCGCCCAATCCTTTGAATCGTGTAATCTCCGGCTTTCCACCTAACTTTTCTATTGCAGAATGTTTTTCTGATTCGTTGTAGCAGTATATGGTTTGTTTGTTGTTTCGAACTCTAAACAAGGGAGTTTGTAGTATATACACATGTCCGTTCTTCACCAAGTCGGGAAAAAATTGTAGAAAGAATGTCATCATCAACAAGCGAATATGCATTCCGTCCACATCGGCATCGGTTGCAATTACTACTCGGTTGTAACGAAGTTCCTCTAAACCATCTTCAATGTTCAAGGCACTTTGCAATAAGTTAAATTCTTCGTTTTCGTAAACGATTTTTTTACTGAGTCCATAACAATTTAAAGGCTTCCCTTTTAAACTGAAAACAGCTTGAGTTTCGGGACTACGTGCAATAGTTATAGATCCACTGGCTGAATCCCCTTCGGTTATAAATATGGTGGACTCCAATCGGTATGGCGATTTGCTATTAAAGTGAAATTTACAATCGCGGAGCTTTTTGTTATGGAGGTTTGCTTTTTTTGCTCTTTCATTGGCTAACTTCTTAATGCCAGCAATCTCCTTGCGTTCTCTTTCCGATTGTTGAATTTTTTTTAACCAGGCATCTGCCGTTTCCGGATGCTTATGCAAATAATTGTCCAACTCTTTTTTCAGAAAATCATTAATCCATGTTCTCAGTGCCGGGCCATCGGGTGCAGTATTGGTTGAACCCAATTTGGTTTTCGTTTGCGATTCAAAAACCGGTTCCTGAATTCGAACACTGATAGCCGCACAGATAGAAGTGCGTATATCTGATGGATCAAAATCTTTCTTATAAAAGTCACGAACGGTTTTAACAATGGCTTCTCTGAAGGCCGCTTGATGGGTGCCTCCTTGAGTAGTATGTTGTCCGTTCACAAAACTGTAATATTCTTCCCCGTATGCAGTCGTATGTGTAAAGGCAACTTCTATATCGTCACCTTGTAAATGAACAATGGGATAAAGCATTTCATCGCTCATGGTTGCATTGAGCAAATCTTTTAATCCCTGTGTTGAATGAAATTCTTTTTGATTCAAAAACAGTTTCAACCCCACATTTAGATAAGAGTAATTGCTGATCATTTTTTCTACATAATCCAAGTCGAAACTGAATTTGTGAAACATTTCTGTATCGGGATAAAAACGAACCAAGGTGCCATTGGTCTCATCAGTTTTTACTTCCTTACTCTTATTAATTAAATTTCCTTGCGAAAATTCTGCGAGAACTGTTTTTCCATCTCTGAATGATTGTACATAAAATTTTTCCGAAAGAGCATTCACGGCTTTAGTTCCCACGCCATTTAGTCCAACAGACTTTTGAAAAGCCTGGCTATCGTATTTTCCTCCGGTATTGATCTGACTAACACATTCAACTACTTTACCTAAAGGAATACCTCTGCCAAAATCTCTTACTTCAACCATTCCATCGTTAATGTCGATGGTAATTTTTTTCCCAAAACCCATGACATGTTCATCGATGCTGTTATCGATAACTTCTTTGAGCAGAACATAAATTCCATCATCACGTGAGGTCCCGTTTCCTAATTTGCCGATGTACATTCCGGGTCTCAATCGGATATGCTCTCTCCAATTCAGTGACTTAATTGATTCCTCTGTGTAGTTATGACCATTGTTTTTTGACATACTGTATTCCTTGTCTTTCAAAAATATAAACTCATGTTTGTCTATTCAGCATTTACCTAAGTGGATCAGCTAAATCTTCAAACGTTCAAATGTTAATAATACCTTATTGGTTCTCCTCAACCGGAATTGGATGAGTTTCAATGCTATTTATAGTATCAGTAAGGTTCTTCCCAGGTACCCACAGACCAGCATTGAAGCCAACATCTGCCTGCAAATGTAATGTATCCGACTCAGTTATCATGCCTTTTGAAAGCATTCTTCTCACAATTAACTGAAAATGATTCTTATAATATGGTTTCAGCGTGTAATCGCTTTGTATAGTATAGTAATATTTTTTGGGATTGGGAATAATAGAAGCCAACCAAATACTTTCGCTTAGGTTGAGTTCGGATGGTTTTTTATTAAAGTAATATTCAGAGGCTTCGCCAAGACCATAAATATTTGGCCCCCATTCAATGATGTTCAAATATATTTCCATCATTCTTTCTTTACTCATCCAATTTCTGTTTTCAATCATCCAAACAATCATGGCTTCTTCCAACTTTCTGAAAACGGTTTTATCTCTACTAAGGAATAAGTTTTTTACTAATTGCATAGAAATGGTACTTCCTCCTCGTGCAAATCGCTTTTGTCTAATATTGCTCTGTAAGCTATGATTAATGGCTTCTTCATTAAATCCTCTGTGGTTAAAGAAAGAAGCATCCTCAGAAAGTAGCACAGCATTGACTAGAGAAATTGGAACTTGAGAGTAGGAAGTAAAATAACTATTGGATGAACCTACCCATAGCGTCCTGATGAAACGTTCTTGCTCATATATTTCGTGCATAAATGCCGAGTCGTATCGACTGAAATGAACTTGTCCGAAAGAAATTAGTTTGAATGAGTTAAGATCTAGATCGGAATGTATAAAGGACGAATCA
Organism: Bacteroidia bacterium; assembly: GCA_035340715.1. Lineage (GTDB taxonomy): Bacteria > Bacteroidota > Bacteroidia > AKYH767-A > OLB10 > DAOQTX01. Next base: position 14,468 of record DAOQTX010000023.1, read on the forward strand.
GGATAATCTAAATTTACTTTAGCTTTTAATTCATACCGACTCTTTCCTGAACAACGGAAGCCTTTGAAACTAGAAAAGAAGTTTCCTGCAGCAATAAAAAAACTTTGAGCTTCTACAGTATCTACGGATAAATCAAATTCAAATTGCCTTCCATAATCTATACTATATGAGGCATTAGCTTTAATAGGAATATTGTCCACTTCTGTGTTAGTACAAGCAAGAGAAAGGAGGTCTTTGGTACCGACAATCTGTGCCGAACCTTTCGTTTTAAGCGTAAATCCTTCTTCGTTAAGCCGCCAATGCCTCACAAATAAACTATCGATATTCCAACTCAGTTCCGTTTTAATTTCATTGCTATTTTGTTCTTCAATTTTAAAATCCAAACTCATCGACTTAATATCAAGCAATGCATTTCGGTAAGTAAATACTGCATGCTCATTGTTGTTGTCATTCCGGACAAACTGAATATTTAAGCGCTCTGTTTTTGTATTGTACGATCCGCTGAGATGATAATAAGGAATATCAGAATTTGAACCTTCGCTAATGGAAGCGTTTAGCTGATGGTCTTTCCAGTAATAGGAGTGAATATTTATTTTTTTGTACCAACCATCAATGTTAAAAATACAGATACCGTATTGAATAGAGTAGTCTCCTTCTACAATAGTGTGAAACACTCGCAATGCTTTTGAGACCAAATTAAAATGAGCATTGTCAGACCTTGATTCAGAAGTTTCTTGTTTGATTACATTTTGGGATGGTAAAGCTTTGAAGTTATTGATACTATCCGATTGATAGATATTCAATTCTAAAGTATCGATGCTGAATGAACTCAGGGGCATTTCACTTTGTATCAATCCCCATATATTTAACTTCATAGTGCAATGGTGTAGACGAATGATAGGAGCCTTGTTTGCAATGCCAAGCGATATTTGAGAAAAAGAAGCGCTACGCAAACCTGACATTTGAGCATCGTAGTATTGAAAGCTGAATCCGCTCTTATTGTATATCCGATCAGAAACTAATCTAAGTCCAAATTGCAGAATAACATTCCGCATTAGAAAGACAATAAGCAGAAATGCTCCGAAAGTAATTAGTATGTATGTGAATGATTTACGCATAAAAAAACAGGATAAATTTAATTATCCTGTTTTTAACCAAACTAACTAAAAACAACTAAAACTACTTTATGTAGATTTTACTGTATCAATCATGCCGTATCCTTGTTCTAGGAGTGCCCCTAGACCAACTTCCCATACGAACTTATGAACGTCTTTGTGAGCGTGAAGGGTAAAAGGGATTAGATATCCCACCATAGTATGCCCTTCTTTACATTTATACCATCTAGCAAATTTCTTGCCATTTTCACTCATTCGCTGAACATAATCTTCATCGGCACTCGCTTCAAATTCGGCAAACTGGTTTATTTGCTTTTCAGTATAACCTGCTTTTTCCATCTGGTCCAACACTCTATTGTACAGAATATCAGAGAATTGCGGTGAAAGTGGGTCAATATGTTCTTTGCTTAAATCCGGATTTATTCTTGGATCACCGAGTACTAATGGTGATATAAATAAATATCTCATTTTGGTATCAAAGTCAGGATTATCGATCAATTCCTCCTTTTTTGCTATCAAATCCATGCGACCAACACTAAATTTTTGCCCGGATAGCATTCGGTCTACTATAGTACGCACCAGTTCATCTTTATGACTGGATATTACCATAGTCACTTTGGTTGAAAGAAAACGCATGATCCCATTTTGGATTCTGGTGGTTCCTTTCAGTGACGAAAAAGAAATAATTTCTTTATCGTCTTTTAATAAGTCGCCTGCTAATTGATGAAACGCATCGTACACTAATTTTTGATGATGCAACGGAATTGAATTGGACGATTTCTGATCCCGCAAAAAGGAAATCTTCACTCTCATATCGAAAAGGTTTATAAGGATTTACACAAAAGCTTACCTAAAAAATTGTTCTCCTTGTAAATGGCCGGTAGCGTTAGTGATTCTAATATAAATTCGCAATAACTGTGCCACCGGTTAAATACAAAGGCAATTTACAGGAGCTTCAAATTAAGAATGGAGAATAAATGTTGCTTTTCTTACGTGCTAGAAAGAAAAGTAAAAGTTATACATTGAATCGAAAATGCATGATATCTCCATCTTGCACTGTATAATCTTTTCCTTGCACAGAGAGTTTACCCGCTTCCTTACAAGCGGCTTCGCTTTTTAGTTGAATATAGTCGTCATATTTTATGACCTCTGCACGAATAAATCCCTTTTCAAAATCGGTATGAATTACTCCAGCGGCTTGTGGTGCACTCATTCCTTTATAAATGGTCCAGGCTCTAACTTCCTTCTCACCGGCAGTAAAGTAGGTAGCCAATTGCAACAATTGATAAGCACTTTTGATCAAGCGGTTCACGCCTGGTTCTTTTAAACCCAACTCGTCTAAAAAGAGTTGTCGCTCTTCTGCAGTTTCAAATTGAGCAATATCCGCTTCTATAGCTACAGCTAAAACGATAACTTCCGCTTGTTCATCTTTGACTGCATTTTTTAATGCATCAACATACTCATTTCCATTTTGGATTGACTTCTCATCAACGTTACAGACATAAAGAACTGGTTTGCCTGTCAATAAATAAGTATCAGCGATGAGCGATTGATCTTCTATACTGAGGTTCAATGATCTTGCCGGTTTGCCACTCGTCAAGTGATCTTTCATTGAAGTAAGAATTTCAAACGTACGTTTAGCATCCTTATCGTTTCCTACGCGGGCTATTTTTTCAATACGTTGAATTCGTTTTTCTATAGCTTCAAGATCTTTTAATAACAATTCGAAATCGATGGTTTCTTTATCCCGTACCGGATTTACAGAACCATCTACATGGACCACATTAGGGTTTTCAAAACAACGAACGACATGTATAATTGCATCGGTTTCTCTGATATTAGCCAAAAACTGATTTCCCAATCCTTCTCCTTTGCTAGCCCCTTTTACCAAACCAGCAATATCAACTATTTCTACTGTGGTAGGTATAATTTTTAAAGGATTTACCAAGTTAGCCAGTTCGTTTAATCTTTCATCCGGTACGGTAATGACTCCTATGTTTGGCTCAATGGTGCAAAAAGGAAAATTGGCTGCTTGCGCCTTTGCATTGGTCAAGCAATTAAATAGTGTTGATTTTCCTACATTTGGAAGTCCTACAATTCCGCACTTTAGTCCCATGTTTTATAAAATGTTTTAAGGGCTGCAAAAGTACTATTTGTAAATGAAGTATACCAATTCTCATCATGTCAAATCAAAGTAAATCTAAGATCCATACTCGAGCGGATAAAATGTTATGGATGATACGTTTGTCAAAAACCAGAAGCCAGGCCGTATTATTGATTGAAAAAAAGAAAGTGCAAGTGAATGATCTATTGGTAAAGCCATCCTCTAAGATTCATGTTGGCGATCAAATTGAAATAAACTACAATGCCTATTTAAAGACTTTCAAAGTTATAGGAATACCTAAAACAAGAGTGGGTGCCGCACTCGTTGAAACGTATATTATAGAAACTACTCCAAAAGAGGAATTGGTGAAGATGGAAAAGCATTTACTAATGATGACCGAGTTGAGAAAACAGGGTAGGGGAAGAGGGATAAAAGGACGACCTGAGAAAAAGGACAGACGAGCTTTAGACGATTTTTTATCCGATACAGATTAGTCTATTCAAAAGATTATCAATCGCGTTTTTGATTTTTAACTTCTATATCATCGGGTATTAAATCTTGTTTTTTGCAATTCATTTTAAATGCGCCAAACACAACGGTAACCTTGTTGCCTTCAATAGATTCAACTCGTCCCGTAACTTTTCCTTTTCGCATTCTAACGGCCATGCCTATATCAATTGAATACGATATTTCTTTTTCTTCCTCCACTTTTTTCAATTGTTCTTTTCGCTCATCAAAATATCGTTCATACTTTTTTATTATGTATGATTTGTTTTTGGCTTGTTTGAATTCTTTGTAAAATTTCTTGAGCTTATCAGAACTTTCTCGCAATAAGTATTTTTCTTTTTTTCGTAAAAACTCATCGTTTTTCGTTTCTTGTTTTAATTCGTTTTCAACCAAACGTTGATACTTCAAAATCAAGCTTGCCAATTCATTATTTTTTTCACTGGCCTCTTTATATATTCTATTGGTTTCGCTTTCGTTGAATTTTAATTGCGTCAGTAGTGTTTCCATCTCGAGTGATGGGGAATGGAGTAATTCCTTTGCTTTATTTATGATGGAAACGGCTATACCACTTCTTTCGGCCAATAGTAGTGCGTAGGATGATCCTGGTTTCCCAATTTCAAGTTCATAAAGTGGCTTCATTCCTTCCACATCAAATGCTACACTCGCATTAGTAAAAGCATTATAATTTGAAGCCAACAGTTTTATGTTGGGGTAATGAGTAGTAACAATTCCTTTCACTCCTTTTTCCGATAATGCTAAAACCATAGCTTCAGCCAAAGCTGCTCCTATTTGAGGGTCAGTTCCTGATCCAAGTTCATCGATCATCACCAAGGTTTCTGAATGTGCATTTTGAATAAAGTAACTCATGTATTCCATTCGCGAACTGTAGGTGCTCAACTCATGTTCTATAGACTGATTATCACCTATATCAATTAATATTTGTTTGAATATTCCTAACTGAGAAGTAGATGTTGCACTAATATGCATTCCGCTCTGAAACATCATCTGCAAAAGGCCAACGGTTTTCATGCACATGGTTTTGCCACCGGCATTTGGTCCGCTAATTACCATAATGCGAGAAGTATGATCCAATTGTAGGTCAAAAGGTATAGTCTGCTTTCCTATGGAATTTTGGTGTAATAACAACAATGGATGAAAAGCACGGTCTAATTGAATTGTACTTTGTGGTGATACTGAAGGTTCACTTCCTTTGATCTCGATACTAAGATTGGCTTTGCACCTTATGACATCAAGTTCTGCGATCATTTTTACCCAAGCCCTGAAAGAAGAAGTTTCGATTCGAATATCATCAGAAAGCTGTTTTAAGATTCTGAAAATTTCCATTTTCTCATCTTGTTCGAGTTCCGACATTCTATTATTTAACTCTATGGTTTCATCCGGTTCAAAGAAAACGGTTCTTCCCGATGCTGAAACATCGTGAATGATTCCCTTAATGCTGCGTCTATATTCGGCATGAATGGATAGTACTCTTCTACCATTTCGGCTCGATTCTACCGATGAAGTGAGCCAACCATCTTTTGCAAGTCTTTGAATAATCTTTTGATATTGCTTCGATAACAGGCTTAAGAGTTTTTGTTTATGACCTCTGATCTCAGTTAGTCTTTCACTGGCACTTGATAAAACAATACCATCTTTATCAAATACCGTTTCAATTTTATCTAAAACCCATTGTTTTCTTTCATATGGTTTTAAAGATTCGATTAAAGTGGGGAATTCTCTTTCCAGAGTAGAAAAAAAATGAAATACCTGTTCAACAACTCGTATAAACTGACTGAATTTATTGAATGATTCAATACTTAAAACTCCATTTTGTGCATTGAGAATTGCTATTTCTTTTCTAACATCTGGAATTCTTCTCTCAAAAATATCGGATCCGGATTGTAATAAAAGTTTTGTTTCAGAAACCAGTTGAAGGGCGTTCGAAATAAAATTCTTGTCGCAACTGGGCCTTATTTTTTTAATAGCTTCTTTACCTGGATCAAACAGGCTATAATTTTCCAATAGACCAATAACTGTCTCAAATTCATCGGACAGAGGGTTGTTAATAGGATATATTTTTACCTGCTCCATTAATAATGTTAGCAATTAATCATAAAATAAGTGTGCAAAATTAGTTCTAATTATTGGAGCTTTCTACTTTTATGGCATACAAGATAGCATACAGAAAAGATGGATATTAATGAATTAAATCGAATTTGTTCTCAAGTGAGACGTGATATTGTGCGTATGGTGCATGGTGCGCAATCAGGGCATCCGGGAGGTTCTCTTGGTTGTGTTGAGTTTTTAGTAGCCCTCTATTTTGAAATAATGAATCATACCCCTGAGCAATTTGATATGGATGGTGCCAAGCAAGATTTATTTTTCTTGTCTAACGGGCATATTTCTCCGGTTTGGTATAGTGTATTAGCTCGTTCGGGATATTTCAATACAAAAGAACTCGCTACTTTTAGAAAACTGAACAGCCGACTGCAAGGACATCCCGCAACCCATGAAAAACTTCCCGGTGTTAGAGTTGCCAGTGGCTCATTAGGTCAGGGAATGTCGGTTGCCATTGGTGCAGCCTTAGCTAAAAAACTAAATAAGGAAAATACAATTGTATACAGTTTGCATGGTGATGGCGAGTTGCAAGAAGGACAAATTTGGGAAGCTGCTATGTTTGCTTCGGCTCGTAAAGTCGATAATTATATTGCAACCATTGATTGCAATGGACAACAAATTGATGGTAGTACGGAAGCCGTTTTAAGTTTAGGAGATTTAGAATCAAAATTCAAAGCATTTGGTTGGGATGTTTTACATATGAATGGAAATGAAATGCAATCGGTGCTTAAAGGCATTAAAGACGCACAAAACAAATGCTTTAATTCTAAGCCGATCTGTATTTTAATGAAAACAGAAATGGGCAATGGAGTAGATTTTATGATGCATTCTCATAAATGGCACGGAATTGCTCCAAACGATGAGCAATTGAATAAGGCTTTGTTGCAACTGGAAGAAACTTTAGGAGACTATTAATGCAATCTGTTCGCTTTTTACACATGAACAAGAATATTGTAACTTTTCTTATCGGACTGTTTTGTTTTTCTCTTGTGTTAGGTTCTTCAAGTGCTAGTGCGCAGAGTATGCCGGGAAAAACAAGAATTCTTTTTCTTTTCGATGCTTCTCAAAGTATGTATTCCAAATGGCAAACAAAGAGCAAATTTGATGTGGCTCGAAACTTACTGATCAACATAACCGATTCTCTTAGCAAGTTGCATCATGTTGAAATGGCTATGCGAGTTTACGGACACATGAAGCGATTCCCTCCACAAGATTGTGACGACAGTCGTTTGGAAGTGCCTTTTTCTTTAAACGCTGCTCCTGAAATCAAAAAGAAATTGTTTGAAATCAATCCTTCCGGTACTACTCCCATTGCTCGGTCTTTAATGGAATGCGAAAGTGATTTTCCGTCCGATCCCTCCAGAAATATTATTATTCTTATAACTGATGGAATTGAAGAATGCGATGGTGATCCTTGTGCAGCTTCGCTGTTATTGCAGCGTAAAGGAATTGTTCTAAAACCTTTTGTTATTGGCTTAGGATTAGGAAAAGAATATATCAAGTCATTTGAGTGTGTGGGTAATTTTTATGATGCAGATAATGAAAACAAGTTTGAGCAAGTTATGGGAGTTGTTATTTCTCAAGCTTTGAATAATACGACCGCTCAGGTAAATTTACTCGACATATATGCACGACCTACTGAGACCAATGTTAATATGACTTTTTATGATAGCCATACCGGGCAAGTAAAATACAATCTTATACATACGCTTAACAGTAAAGGACTTCCGGATACGTTGTTTCTTGATCCTCTTCCAACATACAATATAACGGTTCATACCATTCCACCAGCCATACTTGACTCGGTGCGTCTCACTCCTGGGAAACACAGCACCATTGGAATCAACACCCCTCAAGGCAGCATTGAGATCAAAACGGAATCAATGAATGAGTACAAGAGAATTGACTGCATAGTTCGAAAAGCAGGTGATATGAAAACACTTAACGTTCAATCTATGAACAGTTCAGAAAAATATCTTACCGGAAGTTACGATATTGAAATTCTTACCTTGCCTCGCATCTACTTGAAAGATGTTAATGTTGCTCAGAGTAAAACAACCACATTGCAAGTTCCAAAGCCGGGTATCGCAACATTTTTGAGCAAGAGTCCGGGTTATGGCAGTATTTATGTTTATAATAACAACAAACTTCAACTGGTTTATAATTTATCAGCAGAGCTAACCAAGGAAACTTTAGTTCTGCAGCCGGGTAGGTACTTAATGGTGTATAGACCAAAAGCAAGCACAGCCGCTCTATATACTATTGAAAAGGAATTTAGAATTGTATCAGGAACATCCATAAGTGTTAGTGCCAAATAAAAAAGTTACCTTTAGAATATGAAGAAAAAATATAGCTATAGCGAAAAGAAAGATACCCGGTCAGGCTTCGGAGCTGGATTGTTGGAAGCCGGTAAAAAAAATGAACACATTGTTGCATTGTGTGCTGATCTTACCGGTTCCTTAAAAATGGATGCCTTTGCAAAAGAGTTCCCAGATCGATTTTTTCAAGTAGGAATAGCCGAAGCTAATATGATGGGTATTGCAGCTGGATTAACTATTGGAGGCCAGATACCTTTTACAGGAACCTTCGCCAACTTCAGCACTGGAAGAGTTTACGATCAGATTCGTCAATCGATAGCCTATTCGCATAAGAATGTGAAAATTTGTGCTTCACATTGTGGGCTTACTTTAGGAGAAGATGGTGCAACACATCAGATATTAGAAGATATAGGAATGATGAAAATGTTACCGAACATGACTGTGGTTCATACTTGCGATTTTAATCAAACAAAAAATGCAACTATGGCAATTGCCAATTGGAGTGGACCGGTTTACTTTAGATTTGGAAGACCAGCTGTCCCAAATTTTACCGATCCTGATGAAGAATTTATCATAGGTAAAGCGCAAATTCTTCAGGAAGGACACGATGTTACAATAATTTGCAATGGCCATCTAACCTGGAAGGCACTCGAAGCACATGATCTATTATTGTCGCAGGGAATAGATGCAGAAGTTTTGAATATTCATACCATTAAACCATTAGATGAAAAGGCCGTCTTACAATCTGTGCGCAAAACGAGATGTATTGTTACTGCTGAAGAACACCAAATGGCTGGTGGTTTAGGAGAAAGCATAGCGTCATTAGTAGCTAATTCAGATCCGGTGCCGATGGAAATGATTGCTGTTAAGGATAGTTTTGGTGAAAGTGGAACCCCAGACCAGCTCTTAGAAAAATATGGTTTGACGTGCGGTGCTATTGTTCAAGCTGTAGAAAAAGTGTTGAACAGAAAAGTGAATCAGCCAAGCATTGCGTGATGTAACATCTTGATTTTGGGCTCAGGCATTGAAGTTATGAGTCATCCGGAAGACAAAGAATTATTAGAAATGTTTCGTCAGGAGCAAAGTAGTCACTATGCTTTCAATCTAATCGTGCGCAAATATCAACAACGATTGTATCATCACATCAAACGAATGGTTACCGATCACGAAGATGCTAATGATGTCTTGCAAAACACATTTATTAAAGTTTGGAAAGGACTTCATTCCTTCCGAGAAGACTCTCAATTATATACTTGGTTGTATAGAATTGCCAGCAATGAGTCCATAACTTTTATCAATAAAAGGAAAAAGAGAAAAGCAACTTCAATAGAAGAAGTTCATGAAATATCAGAACTTAGTAACTCGGGAAGTGTTTCACCACATCCAGATCAGATGGAAATGAAAATACAAAAGGCAATTGATGCATTGCCTGAACAACAAAAAATGGTCTTTAGCTTAAGGTATTTTGATGAAATGAAATATGAAGATATGTCTGAGGTTTTAAATGTTTCGGTAGGAGCTTTAAAAGCATCTTACCATCATGCGGTTAAAAAAGTTGAGAAGATTATACTAGGTCATTAAACCATTTATAAGAAAAAACATCAAAGAGATTGATTATGGAAGAGTTTGAAAAAGATAAGGATTTTAATAACGAGCTAAATTCGCTTTCAGATGTGTTGAGTAAAGCTGGAAGAGACTTTAAAAGTTCGGCTCCTGATGGTTATTTTGATCAGTTCCCGACATTGATGAGTGAAAGAGTTGCTCAAGGCTCACAAAAATTGTCTTGGAGTTCATGGTTTAAAATGATTTTTAATCAACGAATTGCCATTCCGGCATTGGCTTCGCTATTGCTGATCGTGGTAATTTTTAATTCAGATTACAGCAATAAACAGTCTGAAGATATATTTCAGGCTGAAGTTATCCAGCAAGCCGATCCGGCTGTATTGTTGGCTTTTGTTGATGAATATGATATCCGAAATGAAATAATACGGAATGAAATGGAAATTGACATATCGGTTTTAGATTCAGACAATACTTTGGAATATTTTGAAAATAGTGATATCAATATAGAGAATCTTATTTACGATAATTTGTAATAGTTGAAAAAAATGAAAAAGGTAAAATTATTAATTGCGGTTCTAGCGCTACTTTTCCCATCGATGGAATTATTAGCTCAGCCTGGAAAGGAAAATCGAGAAGAAAAGATTGAGGCAATGAAAATAGGCTTCATTACCAAGCGTCTTGATTTGACAAGTGCTGAAGCTCAGAAATTTTGGCCTGTATACAATAAAATGCAGGATGAAATGAGAGCCATACACAAAACGAGAAAGAAGGATTTTAAGGAAGCTATGGCCGATATTGGCAATATGAGTGATCAAGAGGTTGAAAAACTGATTGATGATGATTTAGCTTTCAAACAACAAAACGTTGACTTAATGAAGAAATATCATGCTCAGTTTAAGCAGGTGTTACCAGTCAAAAAAGTTGCTTTATTGTATCATGCAGAAGAAGACTTTAGAAGAGAACTGTTGAGACAATTGCAATCGAGAGATAACAAGCCTCCACCGCATGACCGGATGAGAAAATAGGATCTTTTCGTTTTAGATATTTAAAGAACGAGGTAAGTGGACATCACTACCTCGTTCTTTTATTATTTTTACGATCTAATGAACATTAGAGATCTATTTTTTAAGTACCAAGCACAAACCAGTGGAAATCCACTAGCTATTATTATTGCTAGAGCTAGCGGTCATTATATATATGATCAGAATGAGAAAGCCTATTTAGATTTGATCAGTGGAATTTCTGTTTCGAACCTTGGTCACAATCATCCTTTGATTAAAGAGGCCATAAAAAATCAATTAGATGAACATTCCTATTTGATGGTTTATGGTGAATTGATTCAAACACCACAAGTTCGATTGTGTCAAAAATTAGTTGAACTCAGTAATGATGATTTTAATCACGTTTATTTATTAACTACAGGTACCGAAGCCGTAGAAGCGGCCATGAAACTATCAAAGAGATATACCGGAAGAAATAGAATTGTTTCCTGTAAGAATGCGTATCATGGAAGCACACAAGGTGCTTTGAGTTTGATGAGTGATGAGTATTTTACTCAAGCGTATAGACCATTAATTCCAGAAATAGAGCACATCTCTTTTAACAATCTGAGTGATTTACAAATAATAACTGAAGATACAGCTTGTGTAATCTGTGAAGTGGTACAAGCTGAAGCCGGAGTTCAACTGCCCGAAATGATTTGGCTATCACAGCTTAAAACTCGTTGTGAGCAGGTAGGGGCTTTGTTGGTTTTTGATGAAATTCAAAGTGGGATAGGTAGAAGCGGAGAGTGGTTTGCGTATCAAAAAGAAAATATAAAACCTGATGTGCTATTACTAGGCAAGGCTTTGGGTGCTTCACTTCCCTTGAGTGCTCTTATGAGTTCAAAAAAAATACTTAGTAGTTTTTCGAATAATCCCGTATTGGGTCATATCAGCACCTTTGCAGGACACCCCTTGGCTTGTGCTGCTGCCCTTAAGGGGATAGAAATATTGGAGCAAATGAATTTTAAATTAATGGTTTCTGGATTGGCACAAATATTTATTAATACATTTAAGGAAATTCCTCAAGTGACATTCAGGCAATATGGCTTGTTAATGTCACTTGAATTTGAAAACGAAAATAAATGTAAATTGATTATTGAAGAATGTATTCAAAATGGCATACTGACCGATTGGTTTTTATTTGCACCTAACTGCATGCGTTTAGCCCCTCCATTAACATTAACTATTTCGGAGGCAAATGAAGCAGCACAGAAGATTAAAGATATTATAACAAACACTAAATAAACGACCTATGAATGTTTTAATTATTGAAGATGAAAAAAGCTTATCACATGAGATAGAAATATTTCTTACCGAACAAGGATATCACTGTGATGTAGCATTTAACGGAAGAGTTGCTTCGGAAAGAATATTTGTAAACACCTATGATTTTATTTTATTGGATTTAGGGTTGCCCGATATGAATGGATTAAGCTTACTTGGAGAGGCAAAAAAAGCAGGAAGCGAAGCCGCTATTATCATTCTTACCGCTCGAGGAGAATTAGAGGATAAAGTGAAAGGATTGGAAATGGGAGCCGATGATTATTTAGCAAAACCTTTTGCCTTGGCAGAATTATTTGCTCGCATGCAGGCTATCACAAGAAGAAAACATGGATTAACCAATACGGTTATGAAAATATCGGAGTTTGAAATGGACTTGAACAATAGAATGGTGACACATAATGGGGATGCCATTAATCTTACCAAAAAGGAATTCGATTTGATGAATTATTTAGCTTTAAATAAGAACAGAGTGCTTACTCGAATGCAATTAAGTGAACACATTTGGGGAGATGTATTAGAAGAAGAATTTGATTCGAATTTTATTGATGTTCATATCAAAAATCTGAGGAAGAAATTGTCTGCTAAAGGCAGTATCGATTGGATTGAAACGGTTCGTGGAATAGGATATAGAGCAAATCTAGATTAAGCCTGAGATGAAACTGCAGGTAAAACTTGCTATTTATAATGCTTTGTCAAAAGCTGTGGTGGTGCTTGCTATTGGACTTATTTTACCCATCATAGTACAAACCGTTGTGTATAATCACATTGACAAGAGGTTAAGGGCACGAGCAGATAAAGTTATGATATTGATTCAACGAGGTGGACTCAATGAGATCAAAATGGAGCAAGATTGTAGTTTTGAAAGTTTTAATATTCTAAAAGAGGAGTTTGTTCAAATCGTACCACTATTGACCAATCCAGTGAATGGATTTTCGGTTAACTATACGAATGAGACATTACATATTGAAAGTGAATTATTGAATCATCGCGTACTGAAACAAGCATTCATGTTCGACAATCAGTTTTATGAACTAACGGTCGGGGAAGGATTGAGTGCAGTTGAACAACTCAATCGGACCATCAACAGGTTTACTTTAATTGTTCTAATAGTTGTTTTGATCGTGTTTGTATTCTTTGACTTGTATTTTGCTCGCTTAGCTCTGAAGCCATTAAACATGATCATCTCCAAAAAGTTAATCAAAATCAACAGTCCAACTTCATATGATTTCAATACCATTCCAACCAATACATCTGAGTTTAAACTTTTAAACTCTAGCTTAGACCAATTGATGCATTCATTGAAGCAAACATTTCAGAATGAAAGAGAATTTATAGGTAATGTTTCTCATGAATTATTGACTCCATTGAGTATCCTGCAAACCAGGTTTGATAATATTGTAGCTGATGAAAAGACTCCTGAGCCTATTGCTGAAAAGTTAATTGAGTCTCAAAAAAGCATCATTCGACTTACTAAAATTATACGCGCGTTATTACTGATTTCGAAGATTGAGAATAAGCAATACCTGCGTAACGATTCATTGTCGCTTAAGGATCAAGTGAATGAAGTGTTATCTGAAGTTGAGGAAAGAATTGAAGCGAAAAAAATCACTATAGAAAATCAATGTCAAATAGATTTGGTTTTGCATAAAGTGAATAGAAGCTTAATACACAATTTGTTTTTTAATTTAATTAACAACGCGATTAAATATAATAAGCAAGAAGGGAGCATTATTATCAAAAGTGTTTTAGAAAAAGATTTTGTTGAGCTTTCAATTAAGGATTCAGGAGTTGGGATGAACGAAGAGGAGTTGGACAAAATATTTGACCGATTTAAGAGGTTCCACAGTGGAGGAGAGGAAGGATACGGATTAGGGATGCCTATAGTTAAAACAATTTGTGATTTTCATGGCATTGAGATTTCTTTTTTATCAAGTCCTAACCATGGAACCGAAGTCTTGTTGAAAATTCCAGTCGATCAGTAAACTCCTGTTCGCAGCATAACCAATGTACATGCTTCGATATAATAAATAGCTTCGTTGGATAGCAAAGCATACAACGTTTCATTTTCTGAGCCCGGATTAAAAATTACACGGTTGGGTTTCAGTTGGAGTAATAAATCGTAATACATTTCTTGGTTAATGGCATTTAAATAAATACTAACCGTATGGAAGTTTTCATTCTGCGGCCATCTGTTAGATATCTTAAATTTACGACACTGAGTTTCATGTGCACCTAAGCAATAAGTTTGATGATCATAATCATTTAGCAAATGCATCGCTTTATTAGAATAACGGGAAGAATTACAGGATGCCCCTAAGATCAATGTGTTTTTCATTCGATATAATCCAATTCTTTATGAAAGGATTCTTCAATATTATATAAAGCAACAATTCCAATGGTAAATACAAATACACCAATGATGATGGCGGATGTAATGCTTCCGTAAATTGAATTGAAATACTGGAATCCTAATGTAATAAGTACAACTGAACCTCTTACAAAATTTGGAGCAGTAGTGGTTACTGTTGCTCTGATATTAGTGCCAAATTGTTCGCTAGCTGTGGTCATAAATACTGCCCAATATCCTGTGCAAAATCCTACACAACCTGCAAAAAGATAAAACATAAATAAAGATGAAAACGAGAGTAAAAAATAAAGTATAGTGAACAATATTGTTCCGGCCATAAAAAATCCTATTGCTTTTTTTCTGCTCTTTATCAATTGACTCAACAATCCACTTCCAAAATCTCCTAGCGTAATACCGATATAACAATACATTATGGCATCACCTGCAACCGGTAGTTTTTTCATTCCCATTGATTTCCCTAGTTCTGGAGAGAAAATCATCAAAATACCCACTACATACCAAACCGGAATAGCGACAGCAATTACACTTAAATATTTTAGAGCCCTCTTTTTATTTTTAAACAAGTAGAGAAAGTTACCCTTATTGACTGTTTCAGTTTTGATATTGCTAAACATGCCCGATTCATATACACCAATTCGTAATAGGAGCAATGCCAATCCCATTGCCCCACCTACAAAATAGGATATCCTCCAATCGAATTGACCTGCAACTAAATTGGCCACAACTGCGCCAGATATTCCGATAGCAGCAACCAACATAGTTCCATAACCTCTGTTCTGTTTTGTCATGGTTTCACTAACTAAGGTGATACCGGCACCCAGCTCACCCGCCAAACCAATTCCAGCTATAAATCGCAATGCGGAATAGGTGTTTACATCTTGAACAAAACCATTGGCTAT
Organism: Bacteroidia bacterium; assembly: GCA_035340715.1. Classification (GTDB taxonomy): domain Bacteria; phylum Bacteroidota; class Bacteroidia; order AKYH767-A; family OLB10; genus DAOQTX01. The sequence goes on from DAOQTX010000023.1 coordinate 29,787, forward strand.
ATTGGCTAATGAATACATGATGATGGAGCCAAACAATACAGACAATCGTCCTTTCTTATCTCCTAAAATTCCCCAGAGAATTCCACCCACCAACATGCCACTCATTTGCCAGTTGAGTAAGCTGGCTCCTATGTTTAGTAAGTCATTTGGATTAGTAATTCCTATCCCTTGTAGGCTGGTTGTACGCACAATTCCAAAGAGAACTAAGTCATAGATGTCTACAAAGTAACCCAAGGCGGCTACAATGACAATAGTATTAAAAGGATTAGAATGAATTTTATTTTCACTCATCGGTATGTCCTTTGTGATTTTTAACTTTTCCGGTTCTCCACATTTTTTCTTCCTCTTCTATTTGTTTTCTAATCTCATCGCTAATTTCGTAGTCGGATAGTTTTTCTAAATCGGGTTGTCCCGCATCAACCCAAGCACTAAACCAAATACTACCAATAATAATAATAGATTGTCGTGCTCTTCTTTCGACCATACCATTCAACATTTTATCATATGCTTCAGAATACTCTTTCGAATAGGTTCTAACAGTAGTTCCTCCTCTTTGTTCATAAGCATATTTTTGATCGGAACTAAAAGAATCATTGAGATCTTTTTCAAAAGCTAAAACCGAATCTACAGCATTGAAACTTTCTTCAATAATTTGCCAAATAGTGTAATTGAGATCCTTTATATAAAATGCTCTTCCTGTAAAGTAGTTATAGTCTTCGCCAAAAAATTCGGGCAATCTACTTTCCCAGAATCCATGAATGCCATGTTGGTTGCTTAGTTGTCCATTGTAATTGCTGGTGCAATGTAACGGAACATGAGCATCGCCAATATAATGACCTATGTCGGCAGAAGTATTAAGTATTTTAAATGTGTTTTGTTCTTTAAATGCGTTAACCAATCGATAGTACATCTTTTCTATATGCCAAGGCACTATGCCATGTGCCAATAAAGTGTCTTCACCATACTTTGCAACAGCATCATTCCATTTTTTAGGTACACTATCAAAAGGGTTTAAACCATAGCGATCCATGTCGATATAATGTCGTGGTGCTTCTTCAGGATAGGCATATCTTCTCTTATCTGGATTAACAGCATTTTCTGTAATGAAATCAATATGTTTTTTGTAGAATCCGATCATGTCTGGATGCAAAGTGAAAACAGCCATTCGATTAAGTTTCTTGTGTGCCCAAAAACCCCAGCCTAAAGCAATGAAATTGAGAACCAATGCCAACAGAATAATAAAAGAAGTGATAAGGATAGATTTTTTGTAGATCATCATGTCAAAACAGGGGACATATTAATGAGCACATTATTTTTTAAGATAGGTATTACTTTGGTTTGATTTGGAGTCAAACAATATTTTATATCCTTTTTCAGATTCAGATCGGCTAATCTTTTTTTATGTGAGGATTTTCTTAAAAATCTGTTTGGATCAACTTTAGCCATTTCGTACAAATACTTTAGGGCTAAGCAAGCATCGCCTAATCTAAATAAATCGCAACGATTGCTTATCGCCTCGGTTACTGCACCTGCAAATAAAGCATCTTCAAGATTAAATTTATTCTTCCAGCCGGAACACAACAGCAAAACATTTCTTTTTTCTTCTACTAAATAATCACATAGTGAGTCGATATTTAAAAAAGATCCGATTACAACTTTGTAAGCATCTTTTGCCGCATGAATGGCTTGTGTTCCATTGGTAGTGGTAATCACCACTTTTTGTCCTTTTAGTTTTTCATCCATATAACTATAAGGGGAATTGCCAAAATCAAATCCTTCAACGGTAATGGCGTCACGTTCTGCTCCTACGAGATAACCTTTGTTTTTATATTCTCTTGCTTCGTCAACAGTAGCAACAGGAATGACTTGTTCTGCACCATGTTCAAATGCAGTACAAATAGCAGAAGTAGCTCTAAAAATATCGATGATTACAACAATACTTTCCTGATCTTTGTACACCGGATACAGGTAAGGGGAGAAGCAAGCGTCAATTCGAATTTCTTTGTTTGTTTCTGTGTTCATGAATTATGGCTTACACGAATACAATTTGCAAAATACTAATCTATTTGTTAGGCACTAGTTCTTTTTTAAAAAAGGTAGAGAGCAAACAATTGCTTTTATTTCTTTCTCTCTGATCTTAACATATATTTCACTGCCTCCTTTAGAAATTGCTGTAGGAATATAGCCTAAGCCGATTGCTTTGGATAAAGTAGGTGATTGAGTTCCACTGCTTACTCTGCCTATGACCGAACCCTTACCATCCGTAATTTCATATCCATGTCTTGGAATACCCCTTTCAATCATCTCGAAACCAACCAACTTCTTATCAACACCATTTTCTTTTTGGGTTTTTAAGAACTCATAATTTATAAATTCTTTGGTAAACTTAGTAATCCAACCTAATCCGGCTTCTATGGGTGATGTAGAGTCATCAATATCGTTTCCATATAAACAAAAACCCATTTCAAGGCGAAGGGTATCTCTTGCTCCAAGCCCACAAGGTTGTATGTTAAATTCTTTTCCAGCTTCCATTAGTTTGTTCCAAATGAGTTCTGCATCCTTGTTGTCGAAATAGATTTCAAATCCTCCTGCACCGGTATATCCAGTATTAGATATCACTACGTTTGGAATGCCGGCAAATTCGTCTTTTATAAAATGATAGTACGCAATTTCGTCTAATGACTTAGTACAAAGTTTTTGCAACACTGCTTTTGCATTAGGACCTTGAACGGCAAGTAAGGCTGTTTGGTCACTGATGTTGTGCATTTCTACATTCCATTCATCGTGTTGCTTTATCCAATTCCAATCCTTGTCAATGTTAGAAGCATTTACAACCAACATATAAACAGAATCTTCAATTTGATAAACAATTAAGTCGTCAATTATTCCACCCTCTTCATTTGGAAAACAACTGTACTGTGCTTTTCCAGGGCTTAATTTTGAAGCATCATTTGAGGTAACTTTTTGAATAAGGTTTATCGCATCGGGACCTTTTAATATAAACTCTCCCATGTGAGAAACATCAAATATTCCAACGTTGTTTCTTACGCAATGATGTTCCGATAGCAACCCTTCGTATTGAACAGGCATTTCATACCCTGCAAAAGGTACCATTTTAGCATTAAGCTTTGTATGAATGGAATGGAATGGTGTTTTTTTCATTTTAGATATTGAATAAGGATAGAAAGTTTTGAGTATTACTATTTACACTGAAGTGATTTTGTACTTTTTCTTTTGCATTCGAAGATAACAATTTGCGTAATTCATCATCTTCGATAATTTTCTTTAGATTTTCAAACCATTCATTCTCATGAGTACAATACAACCCGTTTACTTGATCTTCAATGATGGATCGATTAACGCCTACAGGTGAAATTAATGAAGGAATGTTTAAAGCCATATATTGTAAGGCTTTTAGGCCACATTTCCCTCTAGACCAATCATCGTCTTCTAGAGGCATAATCCCAATATCAAATTTACATAAATCTTGTATTTCGGTAGCAGAGCTCCATTTTATAAAAACAATATTAGGAAGTATAAAGTCTGGCTTCTGATTGCTGATGATATGGAGCTCAAAATCGAAATGTTGTGATAATTTTTCAAGTACCGGTTTCATTTGTTGAAGGTATTTGACCGTTGAATGCGAACCAGTCCATCCGATGACTAATTTGTTATTTGGAACTTTATTGCAGTTGTACCGCTCCATATCAATGGTAGTGGGATTAATCACAATGTTTGTATTGTATTGTTTGGCAAAGGCTGCCAAGTAGGCATTACCAACAGAAACCTTATAAGCTAATTTACAGATATCTCGGGTATTGTTATACCGCTTTAAAAAACTAACAACTTTGTTGCTTTCTGAATAGTTGCGGATCCAAATGGAATCGTCAAAATCGAATATCAGTTTTTTCCTTAACCATTTTACCGCAATGTATTCAAACCAATTCGGACCAAAAGGACTGGATTCTCTATGAACAAATACATAATCATACGAATGTATTCTGAATAAATCTTTTATTCTTCGAATATAGCCTAATAAAATCCCTAACAATTTCTCAAAATAATGACCTGGTTTATATAATATGTGCCATGCTGTTAGGGAAAGAAATGGTGAAAATGAATACTCAATGTCATTTTTAGTCATTATGTTTAAATATTGCTCAAACCTAAATCGCTGACTCGGTGCAACTTCTCTTGGGTATGGGGCAATAATCAAAACTTTCATTTTCACTTTTTTACGCGTGCAAATATAATTGATATAAACGATCAATTATTTAATTGTAATCCATGTTGAGTTAGAGATTTGGTTTATTTTTGGAAAATGGAATCGATCAAAAGATTTATAGAACAAGACAAGTATCTGCCTCAGTGGTGTATTTTATTGAGCGATTTACTCTTGTGTTCCTTCTCACTATTTGTCTCTTATTTATTAAGATTTAATTTTGATATACCTGCCGTTGAGCATCAAACATTCTTTTATGTATTTCCTGCAGTATTAATTATTCGAAGCTTATTTTTTATTTTTTTTCGCACCTACCGATCGGTCATTCGATATACTTCAACCCGTGATGCACAGCGTGTATTTCTTAGTATTGTTTTAGGAGCCATTGCTTTAAGTGTTCTTAATCCGATTTCTAGATTAATCAGTGGAGTTTACTTGGCTCCATTTAGTATCATCATCATTGACGGAGTCTTATCCGTTTTCCTATTGATTTCTTATCGAGTGGCTGTACGTCTTTTTGTAAACGAAATAAAAAATCCAAACAAAGAGAAGGAGTCGATAATAATTTTTGGGGCAGGCGAGGCAGGATTAATTGCTAAAAGAGCCATTGACAGAGATGCATCGGTACGATATAAAGTCAAAGCTTTTATTGACGATAATCCATCAATGAAGGGAAAAAAAATTGAAGGTGTTTATGTGCATCACAGTAAAGATCTTTTGTCATTGCTTCAAAGCAAACCAATCAAGTTGTTGATTATAGCCATTCAAAATCTAAGCTCAACACGAATGGCTGAAATTGTTGATCTAACTATGCCTTTTAAAACAAAAGTGTTAAATGTTCCTCCTGTTGCGAATTGGATTAATGGGAATTTAAGTTTTAAACAGATTAAAAAAGTTCGGATTGAAGAACTGTTAAACCGAATACCTATTGAGTTGGATCATAAAAGAATTAAATCCCAAATAGCCGGTAAAGTTGTGTTGGTAACAGGTGCAGCGGGTAGTATTGGAAGCGAATTGGTTCGACAACTTTGTTTTTTTAAGCCATCAAAACTTATAATGCTCGATTACGCAGAAACACCATTGCATGAATTGGAGTTGGAAATGCTTGGACAGAACTATAATTTTTGCGAAGCGGTAATTGCAGATGTACGAAATGCTGATCGGATGCAAAAAGTGTTTGAATATTTTAATCCCTTAGTTGTTTATCATGTTGCAGCATACAAGCATGTTCCTATGATGGAGCTCAATCCTAGCGAAGCGATTTATACCAATGTTCATGGAACAAGAACAGTAGCGGATTTAGCTCATAAATACAGTACTGAAGCATTTGTTTTTGTTTCAACCGATAAGGCTGTTAATCCAACGAATATCATGGGCGCTTCAAAGCGAATTGCAGAAATGTATATACAAGCGCTGAGTCAAAAGAAAGGACCTAAATATATTACCACTCGATTTGGAAATGTTTTAGGTTCAAATGGATCTGTTATACCATTGTTTAGAAGGCAACTAGACGAAGGGAAACCTTTGACCGTTACTCATCCTGAGGTAACACGTTACTTTATGACTATTCCTGAAGCTTGTCAACTAGTGATGGAAGCCGGATCCATGGGCGAGGGTGGAGAAGTTTATCTTTTTGATATGGGCGAATCGGTTAAGATATCCGATTTGGCTACGAAGATGATTCAAATTTCTGGGCTTGAGTTAGGGAAAGATGCTCAAATCGTTTACACAGGCTTAAGACCAGGCGAAAAACTATACGAGGAGTTATTGACGGCCAATGAAAAAAGTATTCCTACGCATCATCCAAAAATTATGATCGCTAAGATTGAAGATGTATCTTTTGAATATATATCTAGTGAAATTGACAAGTTGATGACATTTTTTGAAACCCAAGACAATACAAACATCGTAAAACAGATGAAAACCATTGTTCCTGAGTTTATTAGCAATAATTCTGAATTTGAAAAGTTAGATCATTAGAAGATGAATTATTGTTAAATCGTGTTAACACTCTTGATTTTTGGTATCATGCTTGTTATATTTGATTTACAATTTAAAACACAAGAGCTGCATTTCGGCCTTATATAATTTTAAAAGCCTATAGAATAAAAGATCTACTCTAATTACTTACACAACTTAATTAAAGGAGATCTTATGCAAACAGCTCAAATTTCAGACAACGAACTTATTGTATCCTATCTGCAGGGGAATGAATCTGCACTTTCCGAATTGGTTAAAAGACACAAGCGGAAAATCTTTACTTCCATTTACATGCTAGTGAGAAATCGGGAACTGGCAGAAGACATTTTTCAAGACACATTTATCAAGGTAATCAATACCTTAAAAGCAGGCAATTATCACGAAGAAGGAAAATTCCTTCCTTGGGTTTCCCGAATAGCCCATAACTTGGTTATAGATCATTTTAGAAAGCAAAAGCGAATGCCGTTGAGTCACGACACCGAAGAGTACTCTATAATGGATAATATCCGCTTTAAGGATGACAACGTTCAGGATCGAATGATAAAGCAGCAAATTCATGATCATGTTAAGCAATTGATTGAAGAATTGCCTGATGAACAGCGTGAAGTGGTACTAATGCGGATATATGGAAATCTTAGTTTTAAGGAGATTGCTGAGGCAACAAATGTGAGTATTAATACTTCACTTGGACGGATGAGGTATGCTCTTATTAATCTGAGAAGAATTATAAAAGAGCACAATATTGTCTTAACAAATTAATTTTATTGGTTGTAAAATAAGAAACATGTAGAGGCGTTCTAGCAGTATAATTAAATATTGCGTATGGATGAAAATTCTACTTTAAACAATCTTATCCTCTACTATTTTAATGAATTGGGAATGACCGATTCTGTGTTAACTCAACAAGCAATAGACTCAAATTTTCTAGTGCACGAAGAGTTCGAAATGTTAAAAGAAACAATCGGAACAATTCAATCGGTAGAAATTGAACCTGCCGAGAAAAGTATCTGTAGCATTCTTGCTTATAGCAAGAGCTTATCATGATTTAGTTTTAGGGTTTAAATGAAGTATATTTCCGCTTTAAAATTAAAGCGGGATATACTTTTATATGACCACTACCGAACGCTACGAAAATATATTAGCCTACTTTCTTAAGCATAAACCAATTGCCGAAACAGAATTAGAATTTAAAAATCCTTTTCAGCTTTTGGTAGCTGTAATACTATCTGCTCAATGTACCGATAAGCGTGTAAATTTGGTTACTCCAGATTTGTTTCGACATTTTCCAAATCCAGAATCACTGAGCAAAGCCCGCCAAGAAGATGTTTTCGAAGTGATCAAGAGCATTAGCTACCCAAATAATAAAAGCAAACATTTAGTTGGAATGGCTCAAATGTTATTGAGTGAGTTCAATGGGGTAGTCCCAGAAAATGTAGAAGATTTGCAGAAATTGCCTGGAGTAGGACGAAAGACAGCAAATGTTATAGCCTCGGTGGTGTATGATAAACCAGCTATGGCGGTAGATACTCATGTCTATAGAGTAGCAGCTAGATTAGGTTTGACCCGGAATGCTAAAACGCCATTAGCAGCGGAAAAGCAATTGGTTAAAAACATTCCCGATGATTTGATTCCACTTGCACATCATTGGTTGATTTTACATGGAAGATATATCTGCAAAGCAAGAAAGCCTTTGTGTTCGGTTTGTGGATTAACTGAATTTTGCAGATACTATAAGAAGATTAGTAAATAATAACTACGCAGCTATTTCTTTTTATGTTTTAGAACTTTAGCTTCTATAAAGAAGATTATTTCTTCCGCAATGTTTTTTGTTTGATCGCCTACTCGTTCCAGTTTACGTATAGTGGATAGTAAGTATAGACTTTGATTTACTCTTTCGGGATGTTTATTAATAAATGCTCCAACTTTTTGGTTGGCCTCTTTATTAATTATGTCCATTTTTTCGTCTCGAATAAATATAGTTCTGGCCAACTCTGTGTCTTCTTTATCATAAGCGGTCATCGCATCTGATAACATATGAATACCGGTATCAAACATGGTTTTCAATTGACTGCTTTCAATAAGTTCTTCTAAAAGCAAAGATTTAATATCTAAGACAAAGTATGCAATTCCTTCCGCTATATCTCCAATTCTTTCAAGATTAGAATTGATTTTTAGATTGGCTAAAACAAATCTCAAGTCGACTGCTACAGGATTAAATAAAGCGATGATGTTTTCACAATCTCGATCGAGTTTTAGCTCAAAAGAATTAATTCTTTTTTCATGGACTAAAATTTCTCTAGCAAGATTTTGATCATATTTCAATAGAGCCTGTTGAGCCTTTTCGAGTTGATTCAAGTTTAGCTGGAACATTTCCAGCATGTCATCTTTTAGTTGTTTTAATTCTAGATCTAAATGTGTCATACTTAAAAATTTTAACCGAAGCGGCCTGTTATATAATTCTGGGTTCGCGTATTTACCGGATTCGTAAAGATGTCTCTAGTTGCACCAAATTCAACCAACTCACCTAAATAGAAGAAAGCAGTATAATCACTAACTCTACTGGCTTGCTGCATATTATGTGTTACAATAAGAATGGTATAGTTCTTTTTTAACTCATAAATCAATTCTTCAATTTTTGCAGTAGAAATAGGATCAAGTGCTGAAGCCGGCTCATCCATTAATAGAATAGATGGTTCAATAGCCAGTGCTCTGGCAATGCACAATCTTTGCTGCTGACCTCCCGATAATGCAAGGGCTGATTTCTTGAGTTTATCTTTTACTTCGTCCCATAGAGCTGCCTGCTTTAGTGACGTTTCGACTCTCTCTTCAATATAAGATGAATGCTTAATTCCATTCACTCGAAGACCGAAAGCTACATTTTCAAAAATAGATTTTGGAAAAGGATTAGGTTTTTGAAATACCATACCTACCTTTTTTCTTAATTCATCAACTTTGGTATTTTTATCGTATATATCTTTGCCATCCAACAAAATCTGTCCTTCAATTTTTACTCCATCAATCAAATCATTCATTCGATTAAACAGTCTTAAGTACGTTGATTTACCACATCCCGAAGGTCCGATTAAAGATACTACAGAGTTCTCCGTTACTTTCATATCAATGCCTTTCAAGGCATGAAAATCTCCGTAATGAAGGTGTATGGCTTTCGATTCTAATTTATACATACTCGATTTACTTCTTAGTTAGTTTTTCCCTTCTTATTCTCATTATAATAACAATTAGATTTAAAAACAAAGTAATGGCTAAAAGCACAATGATTGCGGCTGACGCATTGACTAGAAATCCATGCTGCGGCCGAGAAGTCCAATTAAAAATTTGAATAGGTAGTACTGTAAAATCTGACATAGGTCCGTTAGGGACAAATGGAACATATGCCAAAGCACCTACTACAATAAGAGGAGCAGCTTCTCCTACAGCACGACTGATTGCCAATATAACTCCGGTTAATATTCCACTAAGCGAAGACGGAATAACTGCTCGCCAAACGGTTTGCCATTTACTTGCTCCTAATGCAAAAGATGCTTCACGGATAGAGTTGGGCACTGCTCGCACCGCTTCTCGCGTTGAAACAATGATTATTGGTAAAATCAGCAAGGCCAGTGTAGAAGCGCCACTGAGCAAACTTCCACCCAATGACAAAGATCTATTGAAAATTTCTAAGCCCAACAATCCGTATATAATAGAAGGGACTCCGGCCAGGTTGGTAATATTCAATTCAATCAATTTATTATACCATGTTTTACCCTTTCCATATTCTTCAAGGTATAATCCGGCTGATATACCAATTGGAACCGAAATAATAGCTGTCAAAACTATAATCCAAACGCTTCCCATTATAGCAGAAAGAATTCCGGCACGTTCAGGACGTCTGCTTGGATAATTTGTCAGGAAATTCCAATCAATTCTTTCGATACCTATGCTTATGATTTTGTAAATAAATACGGATAATAGGAACAGGCCTATGAACGTACAAGCCAATCCAAAATATTTAAAAATTATATCACTCCACCTTTTCATTAGTTGTATTTTAAGGTGAATTTATTTTTGATATAGAAACTTATATTATTCAAAATAAAAGTAAAGATGAATAATGTTAGACCAGCGGCAAATAAAGTCCTGTACTCTGGTGAATTATGTGGAACATCTCCCAAACTGATTTGCACGATATAGGTAGTGATGGTAGAAATGGGTACTGTTGGATCGAGTGTAAGATTGGGTTGTTGTCCTGCGGCAATGGCCACTATCATCGTTTCTCCAATAGCTCGGGAAATCGCAAGTATTACTGACACAACAATTCCTGAAAGAGCAGAAGGTATCATTACTTTAAAAGCAGTTTGAAAACGTGTGGCCCCTAAACCAAGGCTAGCTTCTCTTAAAGATCCCGGAACGGATGCTATAGCATCATCGCTTAAAGA
>DAOQTX010000024.1:0-16119 GCA_035340715.1 Bacteroidia bacterium
AAGTTTAATAGCATTTTTTCAAATTCATCCGAACTCAGATTAGATGAAATAGAGGCATCGGATGCAATGCTTAGATGTCCAGTTTCTTCTGAAACAATCAATGCAATAGCATCACTCTGTTCTGCAATACCGAGTGCTGCACGATGACGCATTCCTAAATGAGCTGGTAGGTTTTGATTATCCGTAACAGGTAGTACACATCGTGCAGCTTTTATCTTATTATCTCGTATAATGATTGCTCCATCGTGAAGAGGACTGTTCTTAAAAAAAATACTTTCGATCAATCGCTTAGAAACTTCTGCTTCCATAATATCACCCGTTTGCTCAAAGAAAGACAAATCGCTGCTACGGGTAATAACAATCAAAGCTCCTGTTTTACTTTTCGACATGGTTATACATGCCCGAATTATAGCCGCTGTATTTAGACGTATGGCACTGGTTTTATTCGAACGAATCCATTGAATAATTCGAGTAGGAAGTTTGCCATGTCCTATGATGGCATTGGATCCAATCATGATCAGAAATCTTCTGATCTCCTGTTGAAAAACAATTACTAATGCTAAAACACCAATCCCTATAAACTGACCCAATATCGTTCCTAATAAGTGCATGTTGAGAACCTTCGCACAAATCCACCATAATATATAGATTGAAATTATACCTAAAAAAATATTGATGGCAGCTCCGCCTTTTAATAGGTCATATATTTTATAAATGATGAATGCTACAATCAGTACATCAATGATATCGATTAATCCAATGTTAAGAAATCCTATCTGAAAGAGGTCCATTTGAATACTTCTTCTTTAATTGATCACAAAAATAAGGTTTAAGTACAAACCGATAAGGCAAATCAGCATGTTCTTTTGCATATTCTACTCCTATACGTTTGCTTACCTCAATATGCTGATCTTCGATAATGATACCATTGTCTTCAATAAAAATGTCATTCTCTAAAAGACTCAAGCCGCTTTGCGAATAATGAAAACCCATTGCCTTTGACAAGTTGCCAGGACCGGAACATAATTTGTTTTCATTTACAGACAATCCCCTTCTCTCCTTCATAAATACAATTCCCTCAAATGGTATTAAGGATCGGATTAACACTGCATTTGGTGTATCTTTTTCAGAGACCACAATATTAAAAAGGGTATGAACTCCATAGCATAAGTATAGGTAACATTTTCCTCCTTCATGAAACATTACTTCCGTTCGATTGGTTCTTTTATTATTAAAGGCATGACACGCTTTATCTTTAATTCCATTATAGGCTTCTGTTTCAGATATTATTCCTTTAGTAACAGTACCGCCAATTTTACTCACTAGTAACTTTCCTATAAGCTGTTTAGCGACATCTACCACATCCGACTGCAAATAAAATGACTTCTGAAGACGCATCATTTAATCCACTCAACTTTATTGCCTTCCGTATATCGAATCCTACCTTGGTCAATCATCCATTGCAGCAATTCGAGTGCCTTATCTCGCTTAAGCAATGTAGTCCGTTTAATCACTTCATCAATTTCTATAGATTGTTCAGACAGTATGCTCTCTAACTGATCGAACGCTTCATCCAATTCAAGATCATTCAATTCGATTCTATTTCTTTGGCGACAATAATCACATATTCCACATCGAGAAGCATTTCTCTCTCCAAAATAGGAAACCAACATTATGCTGCGGCATTTATCGTGTTGTGAAACGTAATCAAACATAGCCATAGCTCTTTTCCTAAATCGCTCTTTTAATGATTCAGTAATTTTGCTTTTTTCAATGTGCATATGATCAATTCGCTCACGTATAAAAGTTAACTGAGCATCACTAGTTTGCTGCTTATAATCGAGCAATTCAATTTTGTGCAATGTTTTCAACATCTCCACTACATCTTGCTTCTTACAGTTTAACCTTCGGGCTAAAACAGTTTCAGATATAGCAATATAATCTTCAAACATTCCGGCATAAGAACGCAATAGAGTTTTAATGAAATGATCAAAATTAGGATGCTCCACTTGAAAGCGATATACTTCTTTGTGATTAACTAAAAACTTAATTCGTGGTGGTAAATCAACCGAGTCACTTACTGAAATATAGCCCATTAACTCTAATGACTTTACAGCATTGTGCGCCAGTATGGGAGAAAGATTATACTGATTGCAACAATCGGATAGGTCAAAGTCAAAAGTTTCACCGCGGCCAGAACCCGAAGGAAGATTACAATAATTGGCTATAGCCCTATACACTAAACGAATATCATCCAGACTTGGGTACGACTGTATATATCGGTCCTCTAGATCGATCAAGTCTGTTTTATTATATAACAAAACCGCAAAAGATGTTTTCTCATCACGCCCTGCCCTTCCTGCTTCTTGGTAATACGATTCGAGGTTATCCGGTATATCCATATGAACTACAAAACGAACATCGGGTTTATCAATGCCCATTCCAAAGGCATTTGTAGCAACAATTACTTTGGTGCTATTATTCTTCCATGCACTTTGTTTTTTATCTCTATCTGCAATACTTAATCCAGCGTGATAATAATCTGCTCTTACTTTTCTATCATTGATATACTTGCTCAGTTGCTGTGCATGTTTACGGGTCCGTACATAAACTATTCCTGATCCTTTAACCTTATCTACAATCTCCATCATTTTCTTTTTCTTATCCGATTCATAATAGACCAGGTAATTGAGATTGGTTCGAATAAAACTTTTTGAAAAAATGTTGTGATTCTTAAAAGATAGTTGAATACAGATATCATCTCTTACCTCAGCGGTAGCGGTAGCCGTGAGCGCTATAACAGGAACATTGTCTAATAACTTTCGGATTTCAGAAATGCGTTGATACGAAGGACGAAAATCATAACCCCATTGAGAAATACAATGCGCTTCATCAACAGCCAATAAACAAATATTCATTCGAGCCAGTCGAAGTCGGAATACATCCGTCAATAATCTTTCAGGTGAAACATACAAGAACTTATATTTCCCGTGGATAGCATTTTCCAGAACGGCATCGATCTCGCTATAACTCATTCCTGAAACGATAAGGGCTGCGGCTATCCCTCTTGATTTTAATTGCTCCACCTGATCTTTCATCAATGAAATAAGCGGACTTACAACTATACATAATCCATCCAACATCATTGTTGGAACTTGAAAACAAATTGATTTACCACCTCCGGTCGGCATGAGGGCAAGCGTATCCTTTCCGTTTAAAACCGACTGAATTATATCTTCTTGCAAAGGCCTGAATTGTGTATAGCCCCAATATTCAAGTAAAATGCTCCTGCTTTCCGTTTTCATTACTTTTTAAAGGTAATTAAAGATTCAAATTGTTAATAAATACGATGAATATTTGTCCTATTTAATTTGATGCTTATATATTTGTGGCTCGAATCAAATGAAGTTATATGTCACTTAACAAAGAATTGAGTCAGGGTGATAAATTTTTATCCGATGTACTGGACAGTTTTGACCATGCAGCCTCTTTTACCAAACATCCAAAAGGATTGTTGGAACAAATTAAAGTTTGCAACAGTATTTATAAGTTTTATTTCCCTGTTGAAATTGATGGAGAAGTTCGTGTATTTGAAGGCATTCGTGTCCAACACAGTCAACATAAAATGCCAACCAAAGGTGGTATCCGATACAGCGAGCAAGTAGATGAATCGGAAGTAAAAGCACTTGCTACTTTAATGACTTTTAAATGTGCTGTAGTGGATGTGCCTTTTGGAGGTGCTAAAGGCGGAATCAAATTTGCCTCCCGAAAGTTTACACCAAAACAAATTGAACGAATCACCAGACGATATACTTTTGAACTCATAAAAAGAAAGATGATTGGACCTGGTGTTGATGTTCCGGCACCCGATTACGGTTCGGGTTCAAGAGAGATGGCTTGGATAGCAGATACCTATGCCTCTTTTGAGAACGATGATATTAATGCATTGGCAAGTGTTACCGGAAAACCTATGGGGCAGGGTGGAATTGCAGGACGTGTCGATGCTACTGGCTTAGGAGTATTCTATGGATTGAGAGAAGCATTGAGCAATGCAGATGAAATGAAAAAGTTAAAAATGGAGAAGGGATTGGATGGAAAGAGAATCATTGTTCAAGGATTAGGAAATGTTGGATATTACTCTGCCCATTATTGCGCTGAAAACGGTGGACTAATAATAGGAATTGCTGAAAGAGAAGGTGGAATTTATGATCCCAAAGGATTGGATGTTGCCAATGTATTTAAACATAGACAAAAGACTGGCAGTATATTAAACTATCCTGGTGCTAAGAACTTTAAAGATTCTTCTGCCCTATTAGAACAAGATTGTGACATTCTTATACCGGCCGCTTTAGAAAACCAAATTCACAAAGGGAACGCCAAAAACATTAAAGCTAAAGTAATAGCCGAAGGAGCTAACGGACCCGTTACCAAAGAAGCAGAAAAGATTTTATTGAAAAAAAATGTTTTGATTATTCCCGATATGTATTTGAATGCCGGTGGAGTAACGGTATCCTATTTTGAATGGTTGAAGAATCTCTCTCATGTTCGATTTGGTCGATTGGAAAAGAGATTTCAAGAGTTTTATGATACAAAATTTGTAGAAAGTCTTGAGCAAATGACCGGTAAAAAACTAGATACTACTTCCAAAAAAGTCTTGATACATGGTCCTGACGAGATTGATATTGTTAGAAGTGGATTGGAAGAAACGATGATTTTTGCCTACAATGAAATTAATGAAATTAAAAAGAGACATAAAAAAATAGATGATTTAAGAACCGCGGCTTTCGTATCCGGAATTGATAAGTTAGCGGCTTCTTATATGCACTTAGGATTGTTTCCTTAGTCTTCGATTGTTTCCATAACTATCGGATTGGTTAAAATTTTATGAATCGGACAGGCTTGTGCAATTTGCATAAGCCTTTTTCTTTGATCCTCATCCAAGTTTCCTTTGAATAAAAGCTTTTTCTTGATCTTGGTTTCCGATGCACTTCGATCCATTGAAAGCTGAACTTCCACTTGCTCTAACGTCCAACCCTTTCTGGCACAATACATTTCTATTGTTATACTGATGCAAGCACCTAAAGCCCCCAACAAAAATTCTGATGGCTTTGGTGCAGAATCTTTTCCACCTATCTCAACAGGTTCATCTACCATCCAATAATGATTTCTTGCCTTTAGCAAAGTTTTATAAGGTTCTTGCCACGACTTTACATTTACGTTTATAGTATCATTAGTTGCCATATGTGTTATTAGTTCTTTAAATAGTTTTAGAAACTGTTAAGATAAATTATCTTCGTTATTAATAAAAAAATAGAAAATGAAAAACTGTTTTGCTCTTATTGCCCTATTAATTATTCCTTTGCTTACATATTCTCAAAAAGAAGAGACTAAATGGAATGTCAATGAAGCTCCGGGACCTTTCTCGGAAACAGAGATTGTTACTGCAGAGGGAACATGGATGAATGTTGATGTTCATCCATCAGGAACTGAAATTGTTTTTGATCTATTGGGTGATATCTATACCCTACCTATCAACGGGGGTAAAGCAAAGATTATAAGAGAAGGACTTGCTTTTGAAGTACAACCTAGATATAGTCCAGACGGAACAAAAATATTGTTTACCAGTGATGCAGGAGGCGGTGATAATATTTGGATGATGAATAAGGATGGTTCCAACCCCAAACAGATTACTAAAGAAAATTTCAGATTACTGAATAACGCAGTTTGGATGCCTGATGGCAATTATATCGTTGCCCGGAAACACTTCACTTCTACCCGATCATTAGGTGCCGGTGAACTATGGATGTATCATACTAACGGGGGTGAAGGAATTCAACTAACCAAAAGAAAAAACGATCAACAAGATTTAAATGAACCATCTGTTTCATCTGATGCTAAGTTCATTTATTATAGCGAAGATGTTTACCCCGGTGGCTATTTTCAGTACAATAAGGATCCGAACAATCAGATTTATGTTGTGAAAAGATATAATACTGAAGAAGGAACAACTGAAATAGTAACTGGCGGAGGAGGTAGCGCATTTCGTCCTCAAATTTCCCCCGATGGAAAACAACTGGCCTTTATACGAAGAGTTCATACGAAAACGGTTTTGTTTATTCATGAATTGTCCAGCGGATTGGAGTATCCGGTGTTTGATCAATTAAGCAAAGATCAAATAGAAGCTTGGGCAATATTTGGAACCTATACCGGATTTTCTTGGATGCCAAATGGAAAAGAGATAATCATTTGGGCAAATGGAAAAATAAACCGAATTGATATTGCAAAAAGAAGTGTCCAAAATATTCCATTTGAAGCCGTTTCTAAGCATAAAATAACCAATGCCATCCATCATAAAAATGAAGCATTTACTGATTCGGTACAATGCTATGTGCTCAGGCATGCCACAACCAGTCCTGATCAAAATATTTTGGTTTTTAATGCTGTCGGACACCTTTATAAGTCGGATCTACAGAATGGAAAAACTCAAAGAGTAACGAAAAAAAATAGTTTAGAATTTGAACCCGCCTTTAACCAAAATGGAAGTAAGTTAGTATATGTAACCTGGTCTGACTCTGATCTAGGTTCAATTCAACTATTAGATTTGAAATCTCAAAAGTCGATTACATTAAACAGTGAAAAAGGTATTTATAGAACGCCTTCTTTTTCACCGGATGGAAAACGAATATGTTACCAAAAAGAATCTGGCAATGATCACTTAGGATTTGATTACACAAAAAACACTGGCATCTATATTATCAATATAGATGGGAAACAAGAAAAACTTATTTCCAAACATGGTTCACAACCATTTTTTAACAAAGATGCATCCAGAATATATTTTACTACTCGAGAAGGCGATAAGAAAGCATTGAAAAGTATTGATCTCAATGGTCATGATGAGAAAATCCACTTCAGTTCTAAATATGCAACCGAATTTTCAATCAGTCCGGATGAAAAGTGGATAGCATTTGTAGAGTTATTTAATGTTTATGTATGTCCTTTTCCTGCTGCTGGTCAAAACATAGAACTGAGTTCAGGAATGAAATCATTGCCGGTTGCGCGACTCAGCAATCAAGCCGGTAAAAACATTCATTGGTCTGCAAACAGCAAAACCATTCACTACACATTGGGAAACGAATACTACAGTTTAGATTTATCTAGCAGATTCGCCTTTCTTCCAGAATCTCCGGATAGCATTGCACCGGTTACGGAAATAAAAGGTCAGACGATTAATTTAAAACTCAAGGCTGACAAACCTTCAGGTAAACTAGCGTTATCAGGAGCTAGAATTATTACCATGAGAGGAGAGGAAGTTATTGAAAATGGAGTGATGCTGATTAATGAAAATATTATTGAGTCTGTAGGACCGAAGTCAGAGGTAAACATACCTGAAGGGTATACTTCTATCGATGTGAGCGGTAAAACCATTATGCCCGGAATGGTAGATGTACATTCGCATCTTGGGACGTTTCGACAAGGATTGAGTCCGGAGAAACAATGGAGCTATTTTGCCAATTTAGCGTATGGAGTAACAACAACTCACGACCCCTCATCGAATACAGAAATGGTATTTGCTCAATCAGAAATGGTAAAAACAGGCGTGATGATAGGACCAAGAGTTTTTTCAACTGGAACAATTTTGTATGGAGCAGAAGGCGATTTTAAAGCTATAATCAATTCACTTGAAGATGCTAAAAATGCTATTGATCGAACCAAAGCATATGGAGCATTTTCTGTAAAAAGTTACAATCAACCCAGAAGAGATCAAAGACAACAAGTAATTAAAGCTGCGCGAGAAAGTAATACCATTGTTGTTCCTGAAGGCGGATCGTTTTTTTATCATAACCTCAGTATGATTTTAGATGGGCACACAGGCATTGAACACAATATACCGGTAGCTCCATTGTATAACGATGTAATAAAACTTTGGTCTGCTTCAACCACCTTCAATACTCCTACTCTAATCGTTTGTTATGGTGGTGTGAACGGTGAATATTATTTTTATGAGAGAGACAACGTATATGAAAATAAGCGCTTGTTAAACTTCACTCCTCGATTTGTAATTGATGAACGGTCTCGTCATCGAACTAAAGTACCTAGTGAAGAATATGAAAATGGATTTGTATTGGTATCAAAATCTCTAAAGAAACTTAACGATGCTGGAGTAAAAATAAATCTCGGCTCACATGGTCAGTTACAAGGCTTAGGTGCTCATTGGGAACTTTGGATGCTTCAAATGGGTGGAATGAGCAATTGGGAAGCATTAAAATGCGCAACACTAAATGGCGCTGAATACATTGGTATGAGTCATCAGATTGGCTCGTTGGAAAAAGGAAAATTAGCAGACTTAATTGTCCTAAATAAAAATCCACTGGAGAATATTAGAAATACAGAATCGATTCAATACACTATGATCAATGGAAGAATTTATGATGCTGAGACGATGAATGAAGTAGGAAACTACAATAATAAACGCTCAAAGTTTTATTGGGAAAACAATGCGTATGGCAGTGAGTTTGAATGGCATTTGCATTCAGGAGGACATGGTGACGAGGATTAGATTTTTAAAACCTTGAATTGTCGTTCGCGATTGTCTGAAAAAGATGCGGTGATGAAATAAATACCCCGTTTCAATTGAAATGTATCAATGCTTTCAATTTTCTCACCTGAAATGCTTGCCAATATTCTACCACTTATATCATAAAGTGTTACTTGTTTTATCGCTGATCCACATTCATTAATAAATGAAATCTTGTTTGCAAAAGGATTAGGCCCAACAGATACAATACAATTTTCTTCCAATGATTCAATACCGGTGCTAAGTGTTGATGCATAAAAACTTTTTTGAGTGTTATTACCTGTAACATTCTGATTAATAAAACGAATATTGGTCATTCCCTGCCCAGGAATAGTGTCGGTATAAAAATACATGGTAAAAGGTTGAGTGGATTGCGGAGCAAGGGTAAGAAATGTTGTATCAATCCAAGTTGGCAAACAAATATCAACACACATTGCCGTATTCCAGCCACTTGGAATATTGTTTTGATAACGGATGATCATAATATCAGCCGCCCCATTTGAATTGTTTATGATATTAGCATACGAATAAAGAATATCGCCAGCATTTCCCGTCACAGTATTACTTCCATTGTATTGAACGGTGAAAGTTCCATTGCCTGCGGTTGGTCCACAAGAGCCTATTCCTAATAAACTATCTATGTCACATACGATATTGTTAGGCGCCTTATCAAACCATCCATGCTTGGCAAACACTATTCCATTGGTATCTATCAAATAAGCGTTATTGGGAGCAGGCCCAAAAACTGACCACCATTCATTGCATGGACCATCAATTAAAACCGGAACTTGATGAACCATATTGGCCATCATATCTGAAACCACATTTATTCGCTCACCATAAGTTTTAGGTTGTTGATATAATATACCCAATGTTTGATTCTGAGCAGTTGTCCATACGGTACCACTATATGGACTAACATCAATATCTGGATGCGCTTCTACCGTATAAACAACAAACACTTCAAGTTGATTACCGTATATAGAATCGATCTGATTTATTTTTTGAACTTTCCCTCTGTACACCGGACAGGTATAACTTCCTGCAATCAACAAGATTGGCTTACCGGCTTGTAATTCATTCTTTAGATTGATGGAATCACCATTGATATCATAAAGAGTAAAATCATAAACCGTATCACCTTTTTGCAAACCACTGTTATCATATGAGCCTGTATAAATCGGTATAGAACAAATGCTGTCACTAAGCAAAGGATTTGAGAACAGACCAATAGATGGCTTCAAAATTTGAGCATCAATTCCGTTTGAAAAAATAATAAAGAATAATAGGTAGAGATACTGCTTCATAGATCCATTTTTTCATTGGATGAATAAAAGTAGCGAAAGTTTAATCGAATTATAGCCAAAACAGAGTTTCAACATAATAGTCCTTTATAGTTGTTAATAAGTTTTTATAGATATCTATAGCTATTTATAGATTTTCATAGTTATATTTGCATTCTCAAAAAAATAGCAATGAAAAGCATTGATGTAGACTTAGAAGTATATAAACTGATTGAATCTTTAAGAGTTTCTTTAGATGAAACGCATAGGGATATACTCTTAAGATCGTTGCAGATTGTAAGTAATCTCAAAAATGTACAGAAAGCCGAAAACTCTAAAAAAGAAGAATTTACAAATACTGTTTTGATGAAAAGTCCAAATAGATTATTTGAATTTTTTGATCAAAAAACTGCTTCATTGAGACTTGGACAAAATGGCTCGGCCTCTCGCGATTGGATTTATAACAATATTCGATTGAAGGAAGGTACCCCTCTTATGAAATGGTTTGACGGAAACAAAGTAGAAGCAAAAATTGAAAATGGGGGAATTTTGGTTGAAGGTGTGTCCTATCAATCGCCTTCAGCTGCCGCTATGGCTATTAATGGCGGAAAGAATGTAAATGGTTGGGTGTTTTGGAAATTTTTTGATGAAAAATCGAAAAAATGGAGAAAGTTAAACTATCTCAGACGCAAAGAAAAGATTGATTAAAACTTGTGACAAGTTAAGCATAGGAAATTATAATTCAATAAAGGTCGGTATAGGGTTGACCACCCACATGAAAACCAAAAAGAGCGAAGACGGACGCTTATTTTATCCGGATAAAAAAAATTAAATACATATTACAATGAAAAAAACTTTGGTTACCCTTCTGATGATGTTTTTCTTTTCAATAGTCTCTACCTATGCAGAAGATATTATATCACTTAAAAACACTCAATCCTTCAAAGGAAAAATTTCTTCGTTAAACGATCACTCTATAACGTTAAGAATTAAGAGCACATCTTATATTATTCCCTCCCAAAAGCTTAGCTGTACACAGTTAATACAACCTTATTATCATCTGCTTTCAATAATAAAGTTTGGGGGCCAT
The DNA here is from genome assembly GCA_035340715.1 of Bacteroidia bacterium. Classification (GTDB taxonomy): domain Bacteria; phylum Bacteroidota; class Bacteroidia; order AKYH767-A; family OLB10; genus DAOQTX01. The sequence continues at coordinate 10,952 of DAOQTX010000024.1, forward strand.
TCCTAGAGATCCCGTTTACTCAACGAATCAGGCTCCCGGCTTTATATCCTTTTCAATTTATTTAAATCACTTTAATTCAAAATTTTATGACAACAGTTTTAAAAAACACTATCTATCACTTGATCATTTTAGACGAATCAGGTTCTATGGCTTCTATTAAACAATACGCTGTAAAATCAATGAAGCAAATCTTTGACTCCTGTAAAGAAATGTGTTCTGAATTCCCAGATCATGTACAATATTTTACGCTTGTTTCGTTTAATACCGATCGCTATGCTGTACACAGTGCAAATTCTTTGATTTCAATCCATGACAATTTTCCTGAAATTCATTATGCCCCAAACAATTGGACTCCCCTTCTCGATGCAATTGGCATGGCATGCTCCTCGTTAAAAAATGCAATTGGTAATAAAGAAAACTCTTCTGTGCTGGTTTCGATCATTACAGATGGTAGAGAAAACAGTTCCAATTTTTATAGTTCTAAAGACATAAAAACACTCATTGAACAATTGAGTAAAAACAACTGGAAGTTCACCTATTTTGGAACCGACCATGATGTGATTGAAGAATCTAGCAAATTAGGAATAAAAGATACATTTTCTTTTCAGAAATCGGATAGAGGTTTCGAAGATGTATCAGTACGTTACTTCAAAACTGCTTTTTCACATCACGACTTCTTAAAGTCAAATATTTTTTCAGACATGGAAGAAGATTTAATTGAAAATAATACATCCATTGAATCTGAAAAATAAAATTGTTTTCATAGTTGTTTTCATGATTTAGGTTTTAAAAAGAAAGCCGCTCATAATTAAATGAGCGGCTTTTTAATTTATCAAGCTAACCTACTACTTATCGTCTTGTTTTACAGCATCTGATTGATCAGATGGGCGTGCATCAGCCTTAGCTTTGCTAGCGCAACAGCTCTTTGCATTAGAGGCAGTTTTCGATCCACAAGCTTTGGCATCGGCAGAAGCTTTAGCTTTACTTGCGCAACAACTTTTACTGGCCGATTTGCTGGCACAATGAGAAGACGCTGGAGATTGATCATTAACCTTTTCTATAGTGGCTTCATTCGATTTTGAAATGTCAGGAGTTGTTGTTACCGATTGTGCAAGTGAAACACTTACACCAACAAATACAAATGCTACTAGAGTAAGAAGTACTTTTTTCATTTTATTGATTTTTAAATTATTAACTTTTTTAATTACGAACAATATTACAAAATGTTGTACGTAAGCGCAATGATCTTAATATGAATTTGCCTATTATTTTTGTCTATTTGATTTTCTAAATAAAAAAAGGCACTATTTAGCTCAATACATGGTATTAAATTAGCATTTTTGTGAGCATCGAATAATCTAAATTTTGTGGTAATAGATGAAAATATAAAGATTGCTCTACAATCAATTAAAAGTCAAAAGCTGAGAACTACTTTAACCGCTTTGATCATTGCCATTGGTATTATGGCACTAGTAGGTATTCTTACCACCATAGACGCCATCAAAGCTTCAATAAATTCTAGCTTTTCTACAATGGGTGCCAATAGTTTTACGATTGCGAATCGTTCTTTAGGAGGAAATCAGGATGGTGGTCGAAAAAGAAAAGTATATGATAAAATTACGGTACAACAAGCATTAGATTTTAATGATCGATTTGACTATCCGGCTAGTGTTAGCATATCAACCCGAAGTTCGTTCAATAGTATTGCGCGTTTTGATTCAGATAAGACCAATCCGAATATATCTATTGTATCGTGCGACAGCAAGTATCTGGAAAGTGCAGGCTACTCGCTTGAAACGGGAAGAAATTTTTCACGATCGGAAGAAGAATATGGCAGCAATGTTTGCATGATTGGTGTGGAAGTAAAGAAAAAATTATTTAAAAATACCTATGCAGTTGGAAAGCAAATAAGAGTAGATAATTACAAGTATATGGTCATCGGGGTGTTGAACGAAAAAGGAACCAGCATGGGATTTGGATTTGATCGAGCAATACTCATTCCTCTTCTAAATGGACATAAAAACTTTTCAGCCGGAAGACGATCCTATTCCATAACGGTTAAAGTTCCAAGTCCGGAGCAATTAGAAGGAGCAGAAAATTATGCTTTAGGCCTCATGCGCGGAATTCGATCGGACAAACCTGGTGCTGACAACTCATTTGAAATTACAAAAAGCAACAGCATTGCAAATATGGTTATTGATCAACTGCAATATGTTACCCTTGCCGCAACATTAATTGGGTTTATCACATTGCTCGGAGCTGCAATTGCATTGATGAATATCATGTTGGTATCCGTTACCGAAAGAACCCGTGAAATTGGCACCAGAAAAGCACTTGGAGCAACGCAATTGATGATTCGAAATCAATTTTTAACCGAAGCCGTACTCATTTGTCAAATAGGCGGTGTTTCGGGAATTATACTTGGCATCCTATTAGGCAACCTGATGGGAATGTTATTGGGCAGTGGATTCATTATTCCTTGGCTATGGATATTCACGGGTTTGTTGATATGCTTCATTGTTGGCCTTAGTTCCGGTTATTATCCAGCCGCAAAAGCTGCAAAATTAGACCCAATTGAAGCTCTACGATACGAATAGCCAAATTCATCGAAAAAAGAGTATTTTATTGCTGTTTTCCTAAATAAAAAAGCCTATCTTTGCCGTCCCAAAAATTATGGGGAAAATATTCAAACCAATAAATTAATTAGCTTTTATTAAATGAAAAATCAGTACGAAACTGTTTTTGTTATGAACCCGGTTCTTTCACAGGATCAGGTAATGGAAACAGTTGACAAATTCAGAAAAATCCTCACCGACAACGGAGCCAAGATTGTTTTTGAAAACAATTGGGGATTGCGAAAGCTGGCCTACCCTATTCAAAAAAAGAATACGGGTTTCTACTATCTTCTTGAGTTTCAAGGTGAAGGTAGTTTGATCAACAAGCTCGAAATCGAGTTCAAACGAGATGAACGAGTAATGCGCTTTTTAACCGTTTCACTTGATAAGCATGCTATTGCTTACAATGAAAGAAAACGTAAGAATGCCGAATTAAAGAAAAAAGAAGAAGAAGTAACAACCAATTAATCGAAAATTATTATGGCAGAAAACGCAAATGCAGAAATCAGGTATTTAAATCCTCCATCGGTTGAATTGAATCGCAAAAAGTATTGCCGATTCAAAAAGATGGGAATAAAGTATATAGATTATAAGGATGCAAACTTTCTAACCAAGTTTGTAAACGAACAAGGTAAACTTTTACCCAGACGCTTAACCGGCACTTCTTTGAAGTATCAGCGTAAAGTTGGTCAGGCTGTTAAAAGAGCACGTCACCTTGCTTTAATGCCTTATGTAACCGATTTATTAAAATAAGGAGGAAAAGAAATGGAAGTAATTTTAACGAAAGATGTAAGTAACCTAGGTTACACAGATGATATTGTAAAAGTTAAACCTGGATATGGAAGAAATTTTCTTATCCCACAAGGTTTGGCAGTTATCGCTAACGAGACGAATAAAAAAATTCACACGGAAAATCTAAAACAAAGAGCACATAAAATTGCTGCAATAAAAGAAGCAGCAGAAAAAACAGCTTCAGTTTTGGAAAGTATTGTACTTACCGTAAAAGCTAAAGCAGGTGAAAATGGAAAACTTTTCGGATCAGTAACTTCAGCACACTTGAGCGATGTTCTTAAAAAGATGGGATACGAAATTGATCGCAAGCAGATCGTAATGCCATCTGAGCAAATTCGCTCGGTAGGCACTTATACTTCGGAAATCCTATTGCACAGAGATGTTCGCACAAAAGTGAATTTCGAAGTATCTGCAGATAGCTAAACTAAAATTCATACTTTAAAAGGCATTGCTCAACGCAATGCCTTTGTTTTTTAATCAATTATTATCATGGCCAATACAGGAGATTTAAAAGTAGGTTCCGTTATCCGACATAATGGAGAACTAGTTGTTATTACCGAATACATTCATCGAACACCGGGAAATTTGAGAGCTTTTTTTCAAGCAAAAATGCGTAATGTAAAAAGTGGCAAACAAACCGAGTATCGTTTTAGAGCAGGTGAAGAGGTAGATTTAGCTCGATTGGAATATAAAACTATGCAATACATTTATAGAGATGGTGATAACCTTATTTGCATGGATGCATCGACCTATGAGCAAGTGCCCATCAGTGCTGAATTGTTTGGCGATCCGGTTAAATTTATAAAAGAAGAAATGGAAGTTAAAGTTGCATTCGAAAATGACACTGCTATTTTAGCTGAACCACCAACTTTTGTAGAATTAGAAATTACCTATACTGAACCTGGTGTAAAAGGCGACACTGCCACCAACACCCTTAAACCAGCTACGCTTGAAACGGGAGCTGAAATAAATGTTCCTCTTTTTATCAATCAAGGAGAGAAGATAAAAATTGATACTCGAACCAGCGCATACGTGGAAAGAGTAAAATAATTTTATTGGACTAAAAAGAGCATAACTTGTATATTGTAAACCGCATTGTCAACGCAATGCGGTTTTTTTATGAATGCGCTATCAACAGCTTTACAACTTTTTGATCTCTCCGGAAAGGTAGATACTATTTCATCCGATTCCTTTAAGAAAATATATAAGGTTTACTCTAAAGACGGAGTGTATTTCTTAAGATTATGTAATGATCAAGTTTATAATAAAGAAGAAATCGAAAGCGAGATTTCTTTTCTTGAAATACTACGAAATTCCGGCTTCAATACTATGAGCGCCAAAAAAAGTATCAATGAACTAAGCACAGAGTATATACAAACTGAAAATAATAATGTTATTGCCACTTGTTGTAGAGAAGTAATAGGCCACCACCTGCGATTCCATGAATTCAACAATTCATATTTTTATTCATTAGGCGAATTAACCGCTAAACTACATGTACAGTCCTCTTTGATAAATCAAAAGAAAGTTAACCTTCAACGACCAATTGCCTACCAACGCGCTTTTAGACTTTTTGAGAAGCACAGTAATCATATGGATTTTAATTTATTCCGGAAGTGTGTTCATTTGTATGATCAGTTTTCATCATTAGAAAAAAAAGAGGATTCATTTGGTTTAATTCACACCGATATTACACGTAATAATATAATATTGAATGGACGTGAATATTACTTAATAGATCTGGGCGATTTGTCTTATAGT
>DAOQTX010000024.1:16129-39574 GCA_035340715.1 Bacteroidia bacterium
TTATCAATGATGTGGCCATAACACTATATGATAACTTATTGCATGGCTCTGTAAAAGAAGATAAGTATTCAAAATTCGTAAGTAATTTTATGTTTCATTATTGGAAAGGCTATTTTCAATTTAGAGAACCTAAAGAAAAAATGTTAGAACTCATTCCAAAGTTTATGCATTATAGAGCTATACATGATCATATATACTTGCAGGTTATCTGGAAGAACATAAATATTAATGTAGATCAAAAAGCCTATTATGAAAAAATTAAAAACATGGCGCACGAAGGCTTCGACTTTTTATCGATCAATCATTTTAATTAATCAGCCGACTTTGAAAATCTTTTTCGATCGTGTTCTTTTAAAAAGATTTTTCTGATACGAATGGACTTTGGAGTTATTTCAACATATTCATCCTTCTCAATATACTCTAAGGCTTCCTCTAATGAAAAGTTGATCTTTGGTGCTATCCTTGCATTATCATCGCTACCTGCTGCTCTAAAATTAGTAAGTTGCTTAGCCTTGACAACATTTATTACCAAATCGCCTGGTCGAATCTGCTCTCCTATCACTTGTCCTTCATAAACATCTTCACCCGGATCGATAAAAAACTTTCCTCTATCTTGTAATTTGTCAATAGAGTATGAGGTGGACAATCCGGTATCCATACTCACCATAACACCATTTATTCGAGCTGGAATACTGCCCATAAATGGTTCGTACGATTGAAAGCTATGCGCCATTATGGCTTCTCCTGCCGTCAATGTTAATACTGTATTGCGAAGCCCTACCAATCCACGGCTTGGAATTCGAAATTCTAAATGTTGCAAATCACCTTTGGGCTCCATAATTAAAAGTTCGCCTTTTCGCTTACTCACTTCTTCAATTACTTTTCCACTGGTCGATTCAGGTGTATCAATCACTAATGTTTCAACCGGTTCACAACGAACACCATCTATATCTCTAAAAAGAACTTGTGGTTGACCTACTTGCATTTCATAACCTTCTCTACGCATGGTCTCAATTAAAATTGAAAGATGAAGGATTCCCCTTCCATACACCAATAGCATGTCTGGCGAATCGGTCTCCTCTACCCTTAGCGCTAGATTCTTTTCCATCTCTTTGAATAACCTTTCTCTTAAATGACGAGAGGTTACAAATTTTCCTTCCTTACCAAAAAAAGGACTGTTGTTGATGGTAAAAAGCATACTCATGGTTGGCTCATCCACTTTTATGCTCTTCATGGCCTCAGGATTCAATGGATCGCTTATGGTATCGCCAATATCAAAATTATCTAAACCAACGATGGCACAAATATGTCCTGATTGAACTTCATTTACTTGCTTTCTTCCTAAGCCATCGAATACATGTACTTCTTTAATTTTGGCCTTAATTTGAGTACCATCTCTTTTTAGAAGTAAAACATTCATGTTCTCTGAAATAGAACCTCTAAAAACTCTACCAATTGCTATTCGACCAACATAACTGCTGTAATCAAGTGAGGTTATTTGCATTTGCAAGCTACCGTCCATACTCTTTGCTGGAGGAACATGTTTAAGAATCATATCCATTAGTGGGCTAATGTCTTCTTCTGGTTTGTTCCAATCTTCGGAAAACCAACCCAATTTTGACGAGCCATATACGGTAGGAAAATCAAGTTGCTCGTTTGAAGCACCCAAATGATAAAAAAGATCAAAAACTTGCTCATGCACTTCGTCTGGTCGGCAGTTCTCCTTGTCAATCTTGTTCACAACTAATATGGGTTTCAATCCTAATTGCAATGCCTTTTGTGTAACAAACCGTGTTTGAGGCATTGGGCCTTCAAAAGCATCAACTAATAACAATACGCCATCTGCCATTGACAGCACACGCTCCACTTCACCACCAAAATCCGCGTGTCCGGGTGTATCAATAATGTTGATCTTTGTTCCTTTATACTCTACTGCTACGTTCTTAGAAAAAATTGTAATCCCTCTTTCTCTCTCCAAATCGTTGTTGTCCAATATTAATTCTCCAATCTCCTGGTGTTCCTTAAAAACCTTTGTATAGTTTAATATTTTGTCAACAAGAGTTGTTTTACCATGATCGACATGGGCTATGATCGCAATGTTTCTTAATTTGTTCATCTTTATTTCAGCTAAACTGCCTAAAATTGAGGCGCAAAGGTACGGTTTTTATGGTATGTAACATCATAAAACTCTATTCGTAACTATTAATATTTAATGACCAAAGCACATTATCTTATTACTACTTTTCAAATCATGAAAAAATCGGTTTATATAAATCTCCTCTTCTCCCTTTTTGGAGTATTGATCTCATTCTCTTCTATAGCGGAAGGATATAAAATTCAATTCAAAATAAATGGCCTAGCGGACACTACTGTTATGTTGGCTTATCATTTTGGCGATAAACAATATGTAGTTGACAGTACTAGAGCGAATGCAAAAGGAGAAGGTTTTTTTCAAGGTAAAGAACCTTTACCCGGAGGCATTTACATTCTTGCGCCTTCCGGTTTTTCATATTTAGAGTTCATCATTGCGTCCGATAAGGATCAGAAGTTTTTAATCGAAACGGAGGCAAAAGATCCAACAAATAAAGCTAAAATTTCAGGTTCACAAGAAAATACGCTCTTTAACGATTATCAGAAATTTATGATCAGCCGACAAAAAGAGATGATTCAAATTCGTTCGATGATGTCTTTACCTGAAGACAACCCCGAGAGAATTGCTGCAATAAAGAAAAGTAAAGATCTCGAAAAAGAAGCAATGGATTATGAGAATGGAATCGAAAAGAAATATCCTAACGCTTTAATTACAAAAATATTTACTAGCCTTCGCGAACCTGATGTTAGCAAAGCCCCCAAAAAATCGAATGGCGAAATCGACAGCACTTTGATGTTTTATTATTTCAAAGAAAATTATTTAAACTATGTTGACCTTAGCGATAGAAGATTTTTACGCACTCCTATCCTCCAACAAAAGATAAACTATTATACCGACAAATTAACCTTGCAAATACCCGATTCCATAATTGCTGCATGCGATACCATAATTGAACGTTCGAGAGGAGATAAAGAAGTATTTAAATATACAGTTGTTTCTTTGACGAATAAATATGAGATCAGCAAGGTGATGGGCTTTGATGCCATCTTTGTTCACTTAGCTGCAAAGTACTATTTAAACGGAGATGCCTATTGGGCCGATAGTACTTTAAAAGCAAAAATTTCGGAAAGAGTTAGCAAATTAAAGTTCAATCAAATTGGATCTCCCGCAGTAAGTATTGCAATGTGGGATTCACTGGATCAGCGCATAGGATTGTATTCCTTAAAAAATAAATATGTCGTGTTGTATTTCTGGGATCCTACTTGCAGTCATTGCAAAGTGGAAACACCAAAATTAAAAGCTATGTATGATTCTCTTCGTGTTTATGATGTAGAGGTTTATGCAGTTGGTATGGAAACCGATCCTATATTATGGAAGCAATATATTCGAGAACACGATCTCAATTGGGTTAATGTTCACGATATTTACAACAAGACCAACTTTAGATTTTTCTACGATATCTATTCCACCCCGGTGGTTTATCTATTGGATACAGATAAAAAGATATTGGCAAAACGAATTAGTGTGGACACTTTATCGGAAATGCTGAGAGAAAAACTAGGTCTATTGTCAGACTCAGATTAGCAGAAACAAGGTTCATTTTCTTATTATATATTTGCTCTTAATTCGTACTCATGAAACTTAAAGAGCAAATACTACCTGCCGATCTGGCCCAACAGATTGGTGCACGATTGATTTTAAAAACCAATCTTAATGTTACCGGAATAAACGAGATACACATGGTTGAACACGGTGATATTACTTTTGTCGATCATCCAAAATATTACAAAAAAGCTCTAGAATCAAAGGCAAGTTTCATCATCATAAATTCCGAAGTTGAATGTCCTGATGATAAAGCATTATTCATAAGTGATGACCCGTTCAGAGATTATGTAATGCTTTGCAAGAAATATCGACCATTTGAATCGTTGCATCAAAATATTAGTCCATCTGCCACCATAGGTGAGGGTACACTTATAATGCCAGGTGCAATAGTTGGCAATCATGTTTCTATTGGAAAGAACTGTGTCATTCATCCCAATGTTACTATTTACGATCATACACAAATCGGTAACCATGTAATTATTCATGCAGGGACGGTTATTGGAGCAGATGCATTTTATTATAAGAAGAGACCAGATGCTTATGATAAAATGTATAGTTGCGGTAGAGTTGTTATTGGTGATGATGTAGAAATCGGTGCATCTTGTTGTATTGATCGGGGTGTTTCGGGAGACACACAAATTGGACAAGGAACTAAAATGGACAATCAAGTTCATATTGGGCACGATACCGTTGTGGGTAAGCATTGTTTGTTTGCCGCTCAGGTGGGCATTGCCGGTGTGGTTACCATTGAAGATGAGGTAATCTTATGGGGACAAGTAGGCGTTCAAAAGGATTTGACTATAGGAAAAGGTGCTGTAATTTTAGGTCAATCCGGTATTATGAGTAGTTTGGAAGGGGGCAAAACCTATTTTGGATCTCCTGTTAGAGATCACCGAGAGAAATTACGTGAACTGGCCTTGTTAAAAAAGCTCCCTGAGGTTTTCGACAAACTAAAGTGAAGAAGTAATACACTTCAACATCAAATTCGTTCGTTTTTCATTTAATTTCACTTCACCGAACAAAATATTGATGAACAAAAAAGAGATAACGGAATTCAATTCTTCTTTTGCCACTGAGGAACTGCATTTAAAAAAGCTTCAGTTGCATTGGCTATTACAAATAACCAAAGCCATCAATTATGATCTTCCTGCATCAAATCTATTCGATCTTTATTACCAGGTTTTACGAGATCATATTAAAGTAAGAGAATTACTCCTATTTATTTACAACGAAAACGAAGGATGGAAGTTGATCATTCAACACGGTATAACGCTTGATCTTTCCGGAATAGATTTTTCTTCAGAGTTTGACCGAATTGAAGAAAAGAAAATGGGTTTAATGAATGAAACGAGTTGGTCTAATTCATTTGAATATATTATTCCGGTAAATCATAATGGAAAAACATTGGCCTATGCATTTTTAAGTGGTATTAATAAAGAAGGATATTCTAACAACAGAGAACTACTACCATTTATTCATACAATAACCAACATTATTGTTGTTGCAATTGAAAACAAAAGGCTCAATCGGGATAACATACAGCAGGCTGCATTCAAAAAAGAAATTGAATTAGCTGCAAAAATGCAAAGCATGTTGTTTCCTAAAATTTCAAATCTTCATCCCAATATTGATTTAGCCGCTACGTATATTCCTCACCAACATGTTGGGGGAGATTATTATGATTTTATAAAGTATGATGACCATACTTTTTATTTATGTATGGCAGATGTTTCTGGAAAAGGATTGTCAGCCGCATTGTTAATGTCTAACTTTCAGGCTAACTTACATGCGTTGATAAAGCACAACTATTCTTTAGAAGATATGACTCATGAATTAAACCGCTGTATCAACAATGCTGCACAAGGTGAGAAATTTATTACCGTCTTTTTAGGTAAACTTGATTTAAAAACACGACAACTGTCCTTTATAAATGCCGGCCATAATCCTCCTTTAATTCTAAGTAAAGATTCATTTACGTATTTAAAGAAAGGTACGATTGGCTTAGGTATGTTCGATGAGTTACCTTTTCTAAATACAGGATCGATTTCTTTTCCGGCCTATAGTATTCTTTTTTGTTATACCGATGGATTATCTGAATTAGAAAACGAACAAGGTGAATTTTTCGGAAACGATAATATTGAACAAATGTTAAAATTAAATTCTCATGCCTTAAGCATGCTTCATTTAAATGAACAAGTGATTCATACCATGAATGCGTATAGAGGCGAAATGGGATATACGGATGATGTTACGCTATTGAGCTGCCGAATTATCGGATAATTCACTCTGTTTCTCTTTTTGCTCTAACAATTCAATAGCTACCAACATGGCTATAAATCCCCAATGTAAAACACTTAGTTTATCTGTATCGAGAAAGTTGTTTAGGAAACCGTGTACCCAATACGTTACCAAACCCAGTAAAACAGCCATTGCCATTAAGCGATGCATTCGGTTTTGAGCAGTACTGATAAATTGAAGTGCGCGTATGAAAACGGTTAACACAATTAAAAGAAAAAATAAAGTGCCAAGATATCCTTGTTCTGCTAAGGGGCCTAAATATTCGCTGTGGGCATTTCCTCCTGTTCCGAAATTTGTACTAATGATAGTCTTTTCGCTTTCTTTTTGAAAAGGAGCATATACAAATTGAAATGTACCAGGCCCCCATCCCAACCAAGGTTTGAGCTCATGCATTCTCAAAACACAAGACCACCGATTTAAGCGTTCAACATTGGAGGCATCTGATGTTATATTGGAAGCTGATTGCACATGAGCCCCAAGATTATTGGATGATTGTTCCTGTGTTTCTCCTAACTTCATGACAATCTCCGTTTGAAAAGTATAAACACCTACTAAGATAATTCCGAATATGGTAAATAAAACCCAATAAGGAATTCTAAAAGTGATAACCAAACCTAAAAATAATGAGAGAACGATACCAATCCATGATGCGCGTGTATATGAAAGAATTACGGCAGTGATCAAAACTATAGAGAAGAGAATATATATACCTCTCTTCTTATTTGAAATTTTAGCTATAAAATTACCGATAACCATGATGGGTATTAGAAATGATATCGCAGCCGCGTAAGCCGTATGATCATTATAAAAAGGAGTCATACAATGATGCGCCACTGCATCGGAAAAACCTCCTTGCGATTGATTATAAATTGAATATAAAATCACAATAGTAAGAGTCCCCATATAACTCCAAATAAACTGATTGATCTTCTTCATTGATTGAAATAAATAAAGGGGAACAAAATAAAATACGGTTACAAAACAGAATCGGGCGAGGGTATATTTTAATGAGACAAGGGGCAAAGTACTCGTGAGACTTGTGATCAGCATCCATACCAGATGCAAAACAATAACTAAAGTTACCGGATGAAATAAAATTTTCTTTGATAATCCATTATTGACAAAAACATTTAGCCAAAACAGCAACATTATTCCAAAAGCGATTGGTTCAGTAGGAAGACTCACTCCTATTCCAATACTTGTCTCACTTAAATTGATGGCCAATGGAATTAAGGCTACCATTATATAAAACAACTTCTCAAGATGAAAAATTGCTAAATAGACAACGAACAATGCAAATGGTATGACCAATAACTCCAGCGTATTTTGGTAGAGACCATACAAAACAACAATAAAAAAAGACAGAATGATAGTCCAAAAAACATTCTTATCAGAAAAGAATTGTTTTAGAGTTTCGGCCATCTACTTTTTCTCTAGAAGTGGCTTAATGGACAATCTATATTTTTCAATAAAGATGATACTCAATAAAGCCATAAACGATACAGTGAAAGTTACCAAAAGTACAATCATAGATCGCTTGGGTGAAGTCTTTCGCTCGGCAGGAATTGGTTTGGTAATTAAATTACAGTAGGTCAATTCTTTATGTAAATCGCTTACTGATTTCATAAAAGCCGATTTAAGTGAAACATATTCGTATCGCAATGCATTGGTAAATTCAACCATAGCCAGAATTTCACTACCCTTAATTCTCAACTTCTCTCCTTCGTTTCGTAAATTTCCCAACCCTGATTGATTACCTGCTACCGCTTTATAATAGCTTCTGGAAAACTCTTTTGTTTGAACATTAAAATCGATGATTTGATTCGCTCTCCTTATTTCAGCTAAAATCAAATCCAATGAATCTAATTCTCTCTTGATATCCAACATTCGATCGCGATTGATGATGACCACTTCAGCCGTTTTTGAACGCTGAAGATCTTTAATGTTTTGATTGGTAAATGCAATCAATGAATCGCAAATTTTTGCAGCCATCAAAGGATCGGTATCCAACACTTCAATATTAACGGATTCAAATTGTGTTTTATCAATAGATACCAATGACTGATATCTTTTCTGCATAGCCGTTTTGGGAAATGCTTGATTGGTATCAATATCATAATGTTGATATAAATTAAACACATCAATAATTCGATCGCGAACAATATCAGAGTTAAACTGCTGAATTAACTGTTCGGTAGGGCTTTCTTCAGAGTAAACTATAAGATTGGAAGGATACACCACTGCATACGATTTAAAGAGTGGTTTGATAAACCATGGCATGGTAAAAATTATACTCAAAACAAAAGCAGAAATCACCACTATAATCAGTTGCTTTTTCCAATTTCTTATCAGTTGTATGAGACTAACTAGATCAAGATTAAGTGAATTATTCTCTTTCATTCGAAGCTTATTTTAACGCGCAAATCTAAGAAAATATAAGATTATGCTTGCTTTTCATTTATAAATCTAATGATATCCTTAAGTCTTACCAGACCCAAGGGAAACAATAGTACTGTACACAATATTCCTGATGAAATTCCGGCTAACAAAGGGTTACCCAAAGTAATTTTTAAGAAAAAACATACCCCACCACATAATATTGCAAAAAGCAACAGCTTAAATGCTATTTGTTTCATCCTTTCTATTTTATGATCTAAAATTGCCCTGCGGAACAATAGAGTAGCCATTAGTACTTGAGTGAATAAAGCCACTATTCCTGCTCCTACAATTCCATAAATCGGAATAAAAACCAGATTCAGCAATATGTTTAAAAGCGTTACGGAAAAAGTCAAGATATTCATTTTTCTTAAATGTCCTGCTGCCGTGAGCAATGTACCCGAAATATAGTTTAACGAAAATGGAATTAATGCAAGCATTAATAACAATAGGACATCAACCGCTTCTTGATGGGTTTGATGATACAGCAAGTCGAGTAATTCATACCTGTATGTAATTACTAAACTAACCAATACCAGCAGAGGAGCAATCAGAAGTATAGTGCCGATTCGAACCATATCCCCCACATCTTGCTTCAACTTTAATTGTCTGCTAAATACAGGAAGTAAAATACCAGCAAACAAATAACCGAACATACCTGCCGCATCGAGCAAACGAAAACTTTGAGCATAAAGCCCTGCTTGAAAATCTCCATTAGGCAGCAGCCGTTCAATCAATACAGAATCCGACCTGAAATAAAAATTCATTAATAGAATGAGAAGTGCGTATGGAAAAGATTTTTTAAGAATCATTACAAAAAATGCTTTACTCACATACCATTGGATGACACTGGATTTTCTGATCACAGCTATAAAAACAGCAATAAGTACCAAAACATATGCTATTGATTGAGCCCAAATAAAACGCTCTATGTTTATATTGAAGTTTTCAATATCACCCCACAACATTAGGCCGCATATGAGAATCATGATGATGCGGTCTAGTATTGAGAACACAGCATCGGTTTTAAAAAGATGCAATCCCGACAGGTTGCTTCTTACATACAGAATGAATGAAGCTAAAAACTGATTGATTAGTAAATGAATTAAGATATAAATTGATGACAACTCATAGCCCAAAATAAACGCCAAACCGAGCCCAATGAAGAAATACAAAACAGCCAATAGTAAGCGCAAAATTGAAATACCAGCTAAGTGTTTCGATAGAAGCTGATGGTGTTGAGCAATATTTCGATTGTTGAAATTGGTAATGCCTAAATCCAATAAAATATTGAACAGCAAACTGAAATTAAATAATGCAAAATATAGCCCATACGATTCGGTTCCGACTGCATTCTGTACGCCTCTGTCGATTCCGAGTATCCAAAATGGTTTAATCAACAAGTTGAGAAATACGACTAAGAAAATACTGGAAACGATTCTTCGCTTCATGGTTAAATTAACAGCAATTGTTTAGAATTATTTTGTGCATAACACGTGGCTATAAAAGTAAATTGTATTTTTAAATATCTGCTTATTATTTTGCTATAAATGTTAAAGCATTTCAACGATAACGAACCATTAGTAGCGGGTTGCGATGAAGCCGGACGCGGTTGTTTGGCCGGCCCTGTTTTTGCTGCTGCTGTCATTCTACCACATAGTTTTAGTCATCCATGGCTCAATGATTCAAAGCAAATGAAAGAACGACATCGGTATATTTTACGCGATGTAATAGAATACAAGGCGCTTGCTTATGCTGTTGCCATGTCGGATAATAACGAAATTGATGCTCTCAATATACTTAATGCTAGTTTTTTAGCTATGCATAAAGCCATTGACAAACTTTCAGTGAAGCCAAAACTCCTATTGATCGATGGCAATCGATTTAAACCGTACAAAGGGATAAAACACGAATGTGTTATTAAAGGAGATTCAATTTATATGAGTATTGCTGCGGCATCGGTTTTGGCTAAAACGTATAGAGATGAATACATGAACGACCTGCATGAAAATTATCCACAATATAATTGGCAAAAAAATAAAGCTTACCCTACTCGCGAACACAAATCTGCTATACTTTTACATGGCAGTACACCATATCACAGAAAAACCTTCAGACTTTTTGATGAACAGTTACTTCTAAAACTTGATGACTGAGCATACTATTTTATAATTATTCTGAACCGTTTAAACTAAGCAACTATTTTGAAACGAGTCGTAACTTCTTCCATTATTGCGGTGCTAATCATTAGCCTTGCAGCTGGTTTGTATTTTTATTTGCAAGGGAAAAAATCTTCTGAATTGAGCGATTTCCACTCGATTCCGGCAAATGCTAATTTTATAATAGAGTATAACCATAAGAGTGGCAATCTGCGATCTTATCTTGAAAGTGAATCTTTTGACGAACTCACCGAAGTTTTTGGATTAGACCAATTGGCTACTTTATTCTCACGTCTGGATTCGATTTGCGAGAACAATCCTGACTTTTGTTCTATACTCTCACAAAATAGATTGCTGATTAGTGCACATATGATCAAAGCCAATGATTTTGATTATTTGTATATAATGAAAGCATCGGATTTGAACGGAGCTGAAGAAATAAATACCATTATAGCCGCCCTAAGTGGATACTCTTCTGATAAAATAAGTAAACGCAAATACGAAGGGACAGAAATAATTGAAATAGGAATCGATAAAAAGATCATCTCCTATACATTAGACAATAATATATTAGCCATCAGTACAACACCTTTTTTGGTAGAAGACGTTATTCGGCAACGTAAACTTGGCACCCCTTTAATTAAAGGTCAGGAATTGGTGGATCTGTTTATTAGCGACAAACCGAGCGACCTTACGCTCTATTACAATAATAGAGAAATGGCAAAATGGATTTCAATGATCAGTCCATCGGATTGGGTGAATAGTTTATCCATGGGAAATAACTGGACAATGCTTTCACTTTCTGATGGTAAAGATGACTTGAATTTATTGGGAGAAAATTTATCCGAAGACAGTGTAACCACTTTTGCTTTGTTTAAGGACAATGGTGCTGTAATACCCACCCTACCTGATTTTTTGCCACAGAAAACAATTTCATTTCAATACTACGGATGCAGTAACGTTACTTCTTATCTGCAGAAAAGAATTTCAATTGAGAATGATCGTCCTCAACAAACGAATCCAATAGTTAAAATGGAATCGCAATTGGGCACAAATGCAATCGATGCTATTGGCCGATGGTATTCTGGTGAAGTCATTCTTGCTCTAACCTCAGTTGGAACCAACAGCACATCAAACACTTTGGTAATGCTTGGTATTTCAAGTCGTGACAAAACCATTGAGTTTCTCAAGAAAATAAATGAAAGTGGTAAAAGCATAAAAACAGAAAAATACAAGAACCACTCTATTCTTAACATTAGCAGTTCTGGATTGATACCTGCCATAACCGGTCTTGCCTATGATAAAACCTATAATTATAGTGTGATTATAGAAAATCGATTAATTATGAGTAGCAGTTTAAGCCAACTGAAAACCTACATTGATGATACTGAACAAAATCGTTTGTTAAAATCAGATCAAACTTTTCAGGAAAATAGAGCTTCGGTATTGGTCAGAATCAACAGTTGGTCTTATCTCAATAGTCGTGAGTATTTTAAGAGCAATCAAAACAAAACAGATTTTTATTCCAATCACTTCCCTACGCTAAATGCGTTGAGTTCGATTTATGGAATGGTTAATTATATTTATTCGAGTTCGACCAATCAGGTGCAGTGTTTACTGAAACGAAACCAACAAGATATACTTAGTATTGACCAATTGTGGTCCTTCAAACTGGATTCGGGCGTTGTTTCAGGCCCCTATATAGTGAATTATAACGATTCATCATTTATGGTCTTAGCGCAAGACGTAAGTAACAATTTAATTTGTTTGGATGCATCTGGTAATACCAAATGGACAAAACCAATCGGGGAAAAAATATTGAGTAATTTATATCCGGTTCATCTATATACGAATGAACTGACTCAATTGATGTTCAATACTGGATCATATTTATATATGTTGGATGACAAAGGGGCCAATGTTTCTAATTTCCCTATTCGCTTACCGACACAAGCTAGCAATGGTATTGCTTTAATTTATTCTGAAAAGGAAAAAAAGGATCATATATATGTTGCCTGCTATAATGGAAAAATTTACGCCTATGAAATTAATGGCAAAGCTTCATCGAATTGGTCTTTTAATGAATTGACTTCTGAAATTAAGAAACCAATTTCTAAAATTATCTATCAAAACAAAGAAGCATTAATTTTTGAGGATGGTCAGCACATCTATACGTTAACTTTAAATGGAGGAATATTACTAAAACAAAAGCCCTCCTTCACCAAAAGCAGTAACACTGAATTACAACAAGGATCCAACAACTCGATTGCATTGAGTGATGAGAATGGAGTGTATATACAAATAAACTCGACCGATGAAATTAATTCTGTTCTTACCGGACCATTTACTTCTCAACACAGCTTTTTATGTGTCAACGAAAAAGATTCCAGTATGCTTATTTATTGCGAAAACGGAGTGCTGTACCGATATTCCAATAATGGCTCACTGCAAAAAGAAATCAGATTTGGATCGATAGAATCTTATTGTCCAATGACTTACTTTGAAAATAAAATATATGTATCAGATTTGACAGGTAGTAAGGTATATGCTTTCAATTTAGATTTAACACTCAGTAAAGGATTCCCGGTTAATTGTAGTGGAGAGCCTAAGTTTATAAAAATGAAAAACGGCAATCAGTATATGGTGAACAATGACACAGAAGGTGCAATTATATTATTCAAATTGAACTAAATAATTTTAAGATACGTTATCGGAGTTTTATCACCGTTCCTGCCTTTACTTTGGCTCCGGGTTCAATGCCGTTTCTTTTATACAATTTGTCTAATCGGATTGCATATTTTTGAGAAACATACCACATGCTTTCATTTGCACCCAACACATGCTGATCCTTCAATCCTTTTGATCGTTTGGGTTTAATGAAAACAACTTCTCCTTTCTTGAGACGATGATCTTTATCCGAATCATTGTACTTTACCATCTGCCATAAACGTAAGTCCATTCGTGCAGCAATTTTTAAATAGCTGTCGCCTTCTTTAGCTAAAACAAAAGGTACATTGTTCTCAGTATAGTTTACTTCGTTATTGCTAATATCGATAGTTGTTTCTGGGAATAATGGTATATCGTTTTCTTTTTCCTTTTCTTCTTTGAAATTTTTCTTTTCTTCATTCTTCCACGTATAACCATTGGCAGCAGCGGAAGAACTTACTTTATCAAACTTATTTAAATCATATCGCTCAATGAGTTCAATCAACTTGTCGGCATAATGTGGATTGGTAGCATAACCCGCTTTCTTCAAGCCTTTTGCCCATCCTTTGTAGTCGGTTAACTCTAACGTAAACAAATCAGCATAGCGCTGACGAGTACGTAAAAAATTACTATGATCATCATAGCTATCATAAACCGAATTATATTTCCTAAAACACTCATCTTTTGCATCGTCATCCATTGTGTATGTTGGACCAAACCATTCCTTATGACATTTGATTCCAAAATGGTTATTGGCTTCTTTGGCTAATGAGCTATTACCAAACTCCGACTCTAACATGCCTTGGGCTAAGGTTATACTTGCCGGAACTCCAGTTTTATGCATATCGCGTACAGCATACTCAACATACATTGAAATATAATCGCTTGGCGTATATCTATTCTTGTTTTCAGTACCGCTAAAAGATGTGTGGTATGCTTTACAGGATAGACTTGTGAATGCCATGACAAATATGAAAAGTAGTCTCATTGGGATACTTTATTGATTAGGTATTAAAAATACGCTAGAACCAGACGTATTCGTATTATGATGAAGCTAAAGTATTAACAAACAGCCTGTTAATTAGATTGATCTTCCATATACTGAAGCCCTCCGGTATGAACAAGTAGTATGCGACTGCCTTCTTTAAAATATCCGTTCTTCAGCAAATCGAAAAATGCAAAAAACAGTTTACCGCTATATACAAATTCGATGGGTATCGAGTGGTTTAAATTAAAACTTCGGATGAATTGGTCTAATGTTGGACTTCGCTTTGCATATCCCCCATGAGTGTAGTCACTTATTATGGTATAATTTGTTCGTTTAATACTTAAGGCATTGTGAAAATTCAAGACTGCATCCATCAAAAATCCTTGATCGTTTAAAACGGAGATTCCTATGCACTTAGTTTTCTCATCGCATGAAGCAGAAAGGCCCGCTAAAGTTGCTCCGGTTGCAGTAGCAACCATCACATAATCGTATACGTTCTCTGGCAGTATTTCCATACAACCTTTCACGCCTTCAATATTACTACCCCCTTCAGGAATTATATAAGCATTGTATTTGTTTTGTAGCTCCTGTAGCCACTCTTGTTCAGTTCGTCTGCGATACTCTGCTCTGCTCACATATATCAAATTCACACCACATTCTTCTGCAAACTTTAATGTGTTTGATGGAGTCTTGGGTTGTTCTCCTCGAACAATCATAAACAGTGGAAAATCATACAGATTCGAAGCATAAGATAACGCTGCTAAATGATTTGAATATGCTCCGCCAAAACTTAATATAGATTTACAGTCCGATTTTTTATACGCTTCAATATTGTATTTCAACTTTCTCCATTTATTCCCATTTAATTTTGGATGAACGAGATCTTCTCGCTTTACAAAAACATCATAATTACCTCCTTCAAATAAAGGGTGCTCCAACTTGTCGCATCGTTGGGCTGCATCAAAATCGGGAAACATTTGCATCGTAACAGATGCAAAGTAACAACTAGTTTTTTACAATCTGAATGGCTGGTGTTTGAATACGGTTGGATTGATTGCCGGCTCGGTCAACCACATATAAAGAAAAACTAACGTCTTGCATTGCACTACTGTCTGTTATACCTGTCTTTTCTATTAATACATCCAATGTACCCTGAATGCTGATAGAACTTCCTGATGGACTTAATTGACTGATTCGATATTTGTATTCGAGATTCAATCTTTTATCAGTTACAAATAAATTAAACACATCTGCATTGTTCTCTCCCAAATCACCATTGCCGTCTTTGTATTTAAATCGTATATGAATATCATCACTGAATTCTTTTGCCATTTGAGGAGTAATGGATAAAAACTCAATCTCAGGAATTTCATTAATGCTTTCTTGTTTCTTACATGAGGAAGAAAGCACAACCAATAAAGCTATGTAGACAATAAATTTTTTCATTGTATAGTAAACGAAAAATAGTTTTTGGTATATGAATATGAGTTTGATACCGGATATTCACTGAGTTGTGTGTGATCTGGATCGCGTGTATAATATCGAAAATATATAGTCTGACCGGATTGAAATTGATTGGTATTAAAATTCAACATCCATCCCCAATAGGTAGGTCCACTTACATAACTAGAATTTACACGTACTGCATTGTTAAAATTATTTGGGTCGGAAGAAAATAACATGTGACCATCCAATAAATTTTGCTTTGGAGTTAAATCATCTGTGATAAAAACTAGAAAAGAAACGTTTTGATTCTTTGGCATAGCAAAAGGCGAAGAATTATTCAGTCGAATAGAATCTATTCGTTTTCCATTTGAGTCAAAACAATTATACCCATGAATCTTTGGATTCTCGTTTGGCTTTAAAGGCGTTTGACCATTTACATCTTTTGCGCCTTTATCAATCCATGTATATACTTCACTCATTTCCTCATTCGACAATGGAGTAGTATAAATGGGCATTCTAAGAATAAGAGAATCGTCAACGGTTAATCGGTGAATAAGCCAGGAGTTTTGACGATCGAATGGAATGACACGATAAGTAAAACTATTGCCTAATGTGTTTTTAACTACTGGTGCATATACCAATGTGTTATAAGTCGAACTCACTGTTCGAAAATCAGGCTCGAAAGTACCGCCATGACAAGCAGACATTGCACATTTTGGTAAAAAAATATTTTTGTGCAATCCTGTTATGCTATAGCGACTAGTGGTATCGATAGTATTGCCTACCTGACTACTACTTACCGAATCAAATGGATTTTCATTTTCTTTCTTACACGCAGCAAATACAATAAGAAAAGCAATAGGAATAATATACGCTTGTTTCATACGAGTGCCTGTGTTAAAGGTGTTCCCGATAAATAATGCGATGGAATATCATTTTTAAACCCAAGAATGTGCGCAATGGTTGGAACAATATCAATACTCTGACCTGTTACGGATTGTACAACTTGATTTTGAACTACTTTTGATGGAGGCCCGGCAATCAAACAAAAAATGTTTTTCGAATTCGCATCTCCATGGTCATTACCATATCGACCAAATGAATCTATGATTGAATTCGATTGAATATCTCTGCCATGCTCAGGAGCAACAATTAATATAGTATCATTCGCCATACCCGGAGTATTCTGTATAGTGTTCCAGAGATGACCCACTGCATAATCTGCTTTGCGCATATTATTGCAGGACTTTGTATAATTATTATGACAAATATCTATGTCGGTCATATTCACAACCAACAATTCCGGTTTAAACTGCTTAATGATGCGCTCGGCAAAATAAATGTTGTACATATCATTATTCATCGAACTTCCACAATT
This sequence comes from Bacteroidia bacterium, assembly GCA_035340715.1. Taxonomy (GTDB): domain Bacteria; phylum Bacteroidota; class Bacteroidia; order AKYH767-A; family OLB10; genus DAOQTX01. The sequence continues at coordinate 33,238 of DAOQTX010000024.1, forward strand.
CCATGGATCTCTGTTGATTCCATTTTTTTGATCTTTAATGAGCTTAGTTATAAAAGCATCCATTTGCTCACGATCTGAAGCAGTATTGATGTTCAATTGACCTTGATGAACACCAGCATTAAAATTCTGATTTAAAAATGATCTCATTTGATCAACTCTGCTCATCTCATTTTGATTAAAAGAAACGCACAAATCGAGTGGAGTATAATTTCCATCAACCAATAAATCGAGTGGAGAAAAAAAGTTAGCACTATACTTTGCTCCATAGGATGGGTCGGATGAATAAGATAAATTTTGATTTTCACCAATTCCATTCGAAACCCACCAGGCATTCAAACCTGAGTTTGAAGAAAGGTTGTGTTTTCTGTAAAACTCAAAAACAGTTGGCTTTTGAGTAGGTTGATTAAAACTAATATCATTATTAACAACCGATCCGGTTATGGCCGTAGTATGACCTTGGAAATGTCCTGGAAAGCCGGCACCATATCTAAACTCCTTGAATAAAGTTCCATAATTCTGTAATGCTTGATTGTTTACAGGATTAGGCAAAGCATCTAATCCACCCAATATGTCGTTTGAGATTGGCTCCGTTCCATTAAAAAGTGAGGGCATCAAATTGCCTTCACTCTTTTGAATGGATTCCAAATTTCGAACTCCACCAGCCAATAAGCAAAATACAACATGGTTCACAACACGGTTTCCGGTTGCAGCAAATAATCGTCCTGTAGGAAGAATGTACGGAAGTGCAAATGTAGCGGCTGCTGCCATTCCCGTGTTTCTTAAAAAGCTTCTTCTGTTCATCAAAAAAATAATTAAAAATAATTGTACTCGTTTGCCGTCATAAAAGCGTAATAGATCTCCTTGGCTTGCATATCCTGATTCTGAATAATCATATTCCTAAGTGAAAACAATTCAAATGGAGCAGGAAGACGCTTATAAAACTTCTTATAGGTTTTGTTTACAAATAAATCTACATCTGCATTAATAGTAGTGCGATCCGGAAGAGAGAGTGTACTTTTATTTAAGAGATCGCGAATCATCATATCTCGTACAAGGTCTCTATCTCCTATTGCATTAAATGCTATGATTGCTTCTTCGAGCGCACCACCACTGATGGGTTTTTCGAACAGATCGGAATAGGCTTGAGACACAAATTCGATATCTTTTTTAAGACCATTCTTATCAATATTACTATTGCTTACATGAACTTCATTGATCTCATAAATTGACAAGTCTTTTTTACAAGACGAAGTTGTCATCAATAAAACACACAACAAAAGTGTGCTGACCTTTAGTGCTATGGTTTTATTGTATTCCCAAAAATTCATTGCTGAGCATTATTGATTTTTGAATGGACGAAATACTCCCCCATTGCATGAGTTGATATGAATACAAAACCGATTCGGTTGAATTAGCATTTCGATATAACAAGTCATTGTACATTTTATGAACTTGCTTTTCGAAATATTCATTGGAAGAAAATAATATTTCAATAATATCTTCTTTCGAATCACCTTCTGAATTGAATAATGTGCCGGTTTGATTACCCAACATATCATCAATATTTTCAATCTCGCTTAAAGTAGGCTGACGGTTCAAAAAATCTGCAAACAGACCAATGGCCCATGCCTCGCCTTTTCCAACAATATCTTCATAGGCAATAGTATTGACAGTTATCTTATGTGCCTCTACAGTACCTACTAGACTATTTCGAAATTTATTCTTGAGCGAATCAAGCTTTTGCATGGCTTCTAATTCTTTAAGCAGTATACCATAGTTTGGCAAATTTGATGGTTTATTCAATTCATCTTGAATGAAAATTAAATATTGATCAATAGTATTGTCCGAAATGTTATTTAAGAATGCGGAGGTGATATCAGAATACAATTTGAGACGGTATACTTCCTGATTAAACAACCCATCCAAAAATTCTTCTCTGTTGTTAACTGAGCAATTGTTCTTTCGAAGGATCATCATACCTGAGTCCAATTCAATTGCAGAAGGTGCTTTGCCGATTAAATAGAGATACGACTTTCGAATAAAGTCTTCTCGATACTCATTGGATATGGTTCCATCAAAGGGTGCTTGGTTACCTTTGATGATCTCAGATTCTTTTTTGCAAGAAAAAATACTGATTGAAAAAAGCAGTAATACATAAAAAATCCTTCCCATTGTTCGCTTCTGATTGCCCTCAAAAATAGGACATGAACTAATGACGGATTGCTCAAATAAACTTCAAATCTTACAAAATCTAACTTTCTGCTACTGCACCGCCAGCATAGGCGTGACTCTTATATTTTAGCGAGGGTGAACTAAGATGCGGTCCCAATCCTAGTTTTTCCCAAATCTGATCTATTTGTTCAATTGTTTCTTCTGTACTTAACAAAACATTTGGCCAATCTCTTTCAAAACCATCGAATTCTTTTGTTTTTCTAGTACCATCCAGTGCTAATGCTGTATTACCGCTAAAAGAATTTAATACATAAAGGTGATCTCTCTTGGGATCGATATTATTGGCAAATCTCCATACTGCATCTGCTATAGAACCGTTGATGGTTCCGGGTTCCATAAAAATTAGCAGTTTAATCTCAGAAAAATGCTCACTGGATAATAATTTCTGTGCCAATTCTTTGACATGATTTTTTCTATGCTTTTTCAGGGATAAGAATACAATGCCCATCGATTGAGATAACAATTGGCTATCCATTGCATCAATCTCAGGAAACTGATTTTGTAACGTGATTAGATCGACAAATCTTGATACCTTATGATTCCATGTTGAATTTAACTCTTCAGGAAGTTTTTTGGTTGCATCAATTCCCATTTTTCCACCAAATGCCATGGTTGAACAACTATGATCCAATACATCAGTTGGACCTTGATTGAAGAAAATATCCGCAGAAGGATTCGTGTGATTATAAATATAAGATGCCACTTCTTGATTGTTGTGAATATTAACATCTCCATCAACCACAATCATCATTTTTGTAAACATCATCTGCCCTGCGCCCCATAAAGCATTCATTACTTTTATCGCCTGACCGGGATAATCCTTTTTAATCTTCACGATAACCATGTTATGAAAAACTCCTTCAACCGGCATCACCATGTCCTCAATCTCAGGTACCATGGTCATTTTAATAGGAGCAATAAAAATTCGTTCCGTTGCTTTTCCAATCCAAGCATCTTCTTGAGGAGGAATTCCAACAATAGTGGAAGGATATACCGCATTGTCTTTATACGTAATGGCGGTGATATGAAATCGAGGATAATAATCCGCTAAGGAATAAAATCCGGTATGATCTCCAAAAGGACCTTCTAATATTAACTCTTCATCAGGATCAACATATCCTTCAATTACAAAATCAACATCAGATGGAACATATAAATCTTGACTGATGCATTTAACCAACTCAACATGTTTTTTACGAATGAATCCTGCCAACATAAATTCATCCACTCCATCTGGTAGCGGAGCCGTAGCAGAATAACTATACACAGGATCGCCTCCAAGAGTGACGACTACTGGCATTCGCTTGTTTAATTTTTTATATTCATTAAAATGCCGAGCACTTACTTTATGTTTATGCCAATGCAAAGCGGTAAGATCTGGACCAAATACTTGCATTCGATACAGCCCCACATTACGTATTCCAGTTTGTGGATCCATTGTTTGAATTACAGGTAACGTCAAAAAAGGTCCTCCATCTTCAGGCCAACAAGTCATCACCGGCAATCGATTAATATCAGGCGAAGTCATAATGTTTTTTTGACAGGCACCTCTTCCATTCTTTGTTTTAGGCATCCATGAAGCAATTTGACCAAGCTTTGGCAAAACTTTAAGTTTATCCAAAATGCCTTGTTTGGGAGAAGTTAAAGACTTGAACAATTCTTCAATCTGTTTAGCCAAATCATCCAGTCGCTCTACTCCTAAAGCAAGAGCCATCCTCTTTTCACTCCCCATGGCATTGATCAGGAGGGGAAACTCTTTACCGGTATTTTCGAATAGCAATGCAGGGCCATTTGCTTTTGAAATACGATCGGTTATTTCTGTAATTTGTAAATGAGGATCTACAAACTCTTTTATGCGAACCAACTCTCCGTTTTGTTCCAATACATTTATAAATTCTTGCTGATCTTTATAGGCCATAGTATTTCTTATCTCGGTGCATTTACTGCAACATCAAAGCTAAGCTTTAAGTTTTCTTTTAGAAAAAGATTAACGTAGTTATTTCTATCGTTTGAAAGTTCTTGCTTGTACAAGAATCCGGGATCGGGCAAAGGATTTAAAATGAGAAGACCGGTATAACCTCTTTCTTCTAATTCATTCAAGAGTGCAATTCTTTGATCGCATGCCAGACTATAATTTGTGCATTTATCTATTTGCCTTTTAAAAATATAAGCGCTCCATGAAATACAAAAAACCAAATACAAATAAACAAACACCTGACCACTAAGCAATCGTCCCCGATATTGCAATCCAATATTGAAAGTAATGCTAAGAATAAAAAGTGCGGTATAAATACCTATATGATGCCATGAACGTAAAGGGCCAGCTTCACCCATCACAAAACAGCTTGGAGCAAATGAAATAAAAACCAAAATGAAATAAGTAAATATTGTTTTTCCCCATTTAAAAGATCTTAGCGAATGTCTTTTGCCAGCTGTGTCGGATCGCATTTTTATTCCTACAAACAAAAACAAAATTGAATAGGGCAATAGGTAATACAATTGAAAAGGGATTGCTAATAAAAGATAGTCAAGTCCTGCCATCAGTGTTCTCTTAGAGAATACAAACATTGAAATTTCGGGCATAGCATTCATTCTGTTTTCCGTGCCCGGCAACAACATGGTAAACAAAAAGCCACTTAAAACCGCTATGATGGCTAATATAGTTTTTAAACGATATCGATAATTGCTTCTATTTATATATAACAGAAAAAATAAAATTCCTAATATGAGAAATAGTATGAATGCGAAAGGTTCGCTGGCATTTCCGGAAAAGAAAAACAAAACATAGATACTTACAATATAGTACCATCGAATGCTAAATATGGCGATCAAAGCAAAACCTAAAACAGTAAAAACCAATTGGAGAAAATACGAAGTGGATGCAGTGGACCAAAAATAACTCTCATTGAAGCCAACGGTACTGTAGAACAGTAACATCACGACCCAAATAGATGTATTGATCAGCGCAAAGGATTGAACTTGATAAGTTGATTTTCGAAGAAGATTCTTTAGTAGAATATATACCCCAAAACAAAGTGTGCATAAAAAGATTAGATAATACCAAAAGTACCCAATACCAGCTTCATTGAGTTCGATTAACAAAAATGAAAAGTAATAGGGCAGGAATCTTCCACCCCAAGATTGGACACAACTCCAAGCAAAAGTCCAGGAACCAAAATCTTGAATACCGCTGAGCGCAACGTAATCTTCCGGAACATATCGGTAATACGAACCAATGACCGGAATCATAATCAGAAAAAGCAGATTATTTACCAGAAGAAGATAATTGAGTAATCTGTCGTTCATTCCTGAACGTGAAATTAGTAATCACAAACCGAAAATTGGTTTGAACTCGAGTGGAATAAATAGAATTTATTAACTAAATGTGCTTAAGCAGTAGTAGTTTTTTGCTTAATAATACTTTCCAAACCATCGGTGGTGATTGATCCGGGACGTTCAATAGGGTTTCCAATAGCTCTGTCCCATAGCAGCGAAGAAAGCACACCCATCGCTCTGCTTACACCAAACAGTACCGTGTAAAAGTCGTATTCTTTTAAGCCATAATGCACTAATAAAACTCCGCTGTGTGCATCAACATTTGGCCAAGGATTTTTCACTTTTCCTGTTTTCTGCAAAATGCCGGGTGCTACGTTATACATCATGTGTACGATACGCACCAACTCATCATCCTTGATGTAGTTGTTGGCAAAATCCATTTGGGCAATAAAGCGGGGATCTGTTTTTCTAAGCACGGCATGTCCGTAACCGGGTATCACTTTGCCTTCATCCAAAGTTTTTTGAATGTACTCCGCTATTTGTTCTTCATCGGGCATTCCGCCACCAAAGTATTTTCTTAAATCCAGAATCCAACGCATTACTTCCTGATTGGCTAAACCATGGAGGGGACCTGCCAATCCATTAAGTCCGGCAGCAAGCGACATATAGGCATCGCTCAACGCTGAGCCCACCAAGTGGGTGGTATGCGCTGACACGTTACCTCCTTCGTGATCAGCATGTAAGGTTAAGTATAATCTCATGAGCATGTAAAAGTCAGGATCATCGTAGCCCAACATATGTGCAAAGTTGGCAGCCCAATCTAATTTTG
>DAOQTX010000025.1:0-39104 GCA_035340715.1 Bacteroidia bacterium
GGTGAATTCTATCCCTGCAAACGCTTTGATAGATGGAAATGGAGTTATCATTGCAAAGAACCTAAGAGGTCAACAACTTGAATTGGCTTTAGAAGCTCAGTTAGCAAAGTAATATTAATAAGAAGTTAAACTGACGGCAGTATCATGCGATACTGCCGTTTTTTATTACATTCGCGTGCCAAATTGACAAATATTAACTCTTGGCAAAGTGTTTGACATCTGCCGCTAGAAGAAGAGATATGAAATCAATATTTAGTAAAAAAGAAAAAACCAAAGAAAAGGAAATGGAATCCAAATTACCCGAAGAGCAAATGGAAGACAATGCTATTGAAACGGAGAATCAAACGGAAGTTGTAGAACAACAAACAGAAGAGACTAATTTCGAACAATTGTATAATGAAGAAAAGGATAAGTACCTAAGACTTTACGCGGACTTTGATAATTTCAGAAAAAGATCCTTAAAAGAAAGAATGGACTTATTAAAGTCGGCAGGTTCAGATGTGATAACAAGTTTACTACCGGTATTGGATGATTTCGAAAGAGCTATAACGAACATCAAGGATCAAGAACAGCTCAGTGGGATTATTCTTATATACAACAAGTTTAAATCATTGCTTGAACAGAAAGGATTAAAAGAAATGAATTCGATTAATGAGGTTTTCAATGCAGACTTGCATGATGCTATCACAAAAATAAAAGTAGAAGAAGTAGAAAAAGATGGAAAGGTGGTAGATGTATTGGAAAAAGGTTATTACTTGAATGATAAAATTATTCGACACGCTAAAGTTGTTGTTGGAGAAAAGTAAGCTATGTCAAAAAGAGATTATTACGATGTGTTAGGGGTAACTAAAAGTGCCAGTGAAGCCGAATTGAAAAAAGCATACAGGCAGTTGGCGCTTAAATATCATCCCGATAAAAATCCCGGAAATAAGGAAGCAGAGGAAAAATTTAAAGAAGCTGCTGAGGCATACGAAGTATTAAGTAATCCGGATAAAAAAGCACGCTACGATCGATTTGGCCATCAAGGCATGGGAGGTGCGGCAGGTGGTGGTGCTTATGGCGGTCAGCACATGAACATGGAAGATATTTTTTCTGCCTTCGGTGATATATTTGGTGGTGCACACCCATTTGGAGAATTTTTTGGAGGCGCTGGTGGACGAGGGGGAGGAAGAAGCAGTAGAAAAGGCTCCAACTTGCGCATCAAAGTAAAGTTGACCTTAAAAGAAATAGCACATGGCGTTGAGAAAAAGATAAAAGTTAATAAACAGATAGCATGTACTTCCTGTAAAGGATCGGGTGCTGAAAATGCAAGTTCGTTTCAAAAATGTAGCACTTGTAATGGACAAGGTCAGGTTCGAAGAGTTACTCAAACCATCTTAGGTCAAATGGCCACCACACAGACTTGTCCTCATTGTAATGGCGAGGGACAAACCATCACTAGTCGTTGTAAAAGTTGTACCGGCAGTGGAATTGCTTTTGGAGAAGAAGCGATCAGCATCCAAATACCGGCTGGAGTTGGCGATGGAATGCAACTCAATGTAAGTGGAAAAGGAAATGCTGCGGAGCGAGGTGGTATCAACGGTGATTTGATTGTAGTGATTGAAGAAGAAACCCATAAAGATTTAACCCGAGAAGGAAACAATCTGTTGTTTGAACTTTATTTAAATTTTGCGGATGCAGTACTAGGAACATCGGTAGAAATACCAACGGTGGATGGTAAAGCAAAAATTAAAATAGAAGCCGGAACTCAAGCCGGTAAAGTACTTCGTTTGAAAGGGAAAGGTTTGCCCGATGTACACTCCGGAAGGAAAGGCGACTTGCTTGTTAATGTAAATGTTTGGACGCCACAGAACCTGACCGCAGAAGAAAAAAAGATACTTGAAAAGCTGCGAACCGCTGAAAACTTTATCCCAAAACCGGGCAAGTCCGATCAATCATTTTTTGAGCGAATGAAAGAGTATTTTCAGTAATCACATAGTGTACTTCTTCTCATCTTTATTAACTTTCAATTTGGAAACAAACTAAAAATCGTTTCAGTGACTTATGTCATGTTCTAGAGAGAATTGTTTTACTATTTTTGGTAATCTTGAAAATGAAAACTATGCTAATAAGAACATTCATATTAATACTAGTTTTATTTTCATTAGTTCTGTTTTCAAACATTGTATTTTCACAATGTACATTAACCAATGCTACTTCTTGTATTTGTCAAAACGGATCTGATACTTGTGATTTATTACCTGATATAAGTATTTCCTGGGATGCATTGTTCAACTATCAATCAGGACCAACTGAATATTCACAAAGCGGAAATGGCGCTAATAATGGAAGGCTTCGGCTTACAGGAGCAACTCCTAATACGGGGTTTGGTCCTTTTGCAGTTTTTTCTTCTGATACAAGTGGAATGAAAACCATTGTTTGTGGCACGGATACCTTCTACACCAGTGCAACTGTAAGTTTTACTTGTCCTAACGGAGCTATCCCAAAACAAATCCTACGCCAGCGTATTTATCGTAAAGAAGGTAATACAATGACATGGTACGAACATTTTACCCCTCCAATGACTTATTCAAATAGCAGCATGTATGTAGATGAGTGGGGTGTATTTACACTTCGAATCATGATGCCAGGACTTTTAGATCCTAGAAATTGGCCTATAGTTGGTTCAGGAAGTAAACGTGCTTTTTGTTTGATGGATTATGGAACTTGTACATTCTATAATGGAATGTGCCGAGATGATAATACTATATACCAACAAGGAACTGTACTACTGAATGGTGATTTCCCAAATTGGGGATTGGGTAATAGTTATGGTTGCAGTCCATCTGAGCAAGGGATTTCCTCTGGTTATACCGATATTTATAGTGAGAATCTGGATGGAATGTGGATCTCAATACCTCCCGAAACATGCAATGGTGATTACTGGATAGTATATGAAGTTGACCCGCATGACTATTTTAAAGAGGAAAATGAAAATAATAACTGGACCGCAATTCCTATTACATTAACACAACAAAATACACCAGGTAATCCTGAAGTAAAAATATATAGCAATGCAATGCCAACCGTTTGTGGGAATGATTCAGTAGAATTGTTTGCTACAGCGGGTTTCTCATTTGCATGGTCTACTGGGGCCACAACACAAAAAATAATGGCGGGTCCAGGTTATTATCAAGTTACTGTGTCTAATCATTGTGGTACGGCCGTATCCGATTCGCTGCAAGTGGTTCAGATTATTCCTCCTGCTGATCCAGTCGGAGTGAACGATACAGTTTGTATTGGAAGCACAGCTACATTATCAGCAATAGGATCAAATCTTTTTTGGTATGATTCTAACATGCAACAAGTTGGATCCGGAAATTTATTTACAACCCCACCTATTTTTAACAATCAAGATTATTTTGTTCAAGAGGAACAAGTAACTAACGGAATTTTGAATACAGTTGGAAAAGCCGATTCTTCAGGAGGAGGAGGCTATTTTTCCGGATCTCAGTATTTAATTTTTGATGCCTATCAGCCCTTTTTATTGAAATCGGTTAAAGTGTATGCACAGAATGCTGGAATGCGGTTAATAACATTAAAATCATTTGCGGGAACTACATTAAGTACTGCAGTTGTGAATTTGCCAGCGGGAGAGTCAACAGTTTCTTTGAACTTCAATGTCCCCAAAGCGAATGATTTACAGTTGTCTCATAATAGTGGTGCAAATCTGTGGAGGAATAACTCAGGGGTTAATTATCCCTATACCATTTCAGATACGGTATCTATTAAAACCTCCAGTGCAGGAGATGGATTTTATTATAGCTTTTATGATTGGGAGATTGAAACCGGCAGGTTTTCTTGTGTAAGTAATCCGGTAATGATTTCTGCCATAGCTGAACTTTGCTCTGGAATTGATTATATCGTACTCGGTCAGCAGTTTACTATTTTTCCAAATCCAAGCGAAGGGGATTTACTTATACATTGGACTGGTTATCCTTTCAATGATCGTGCGTTAGTGACTTTACATGATCTTGCCGGAAGATTGATATTGAATAAAGAAATAATGGTTTATGAAGGGGAAGGGTTATATGAATTTAATTCGATAGATGTTGAAAGTGGGGTGTATTATTTGCAATTAAATGTGAATGATAGATTCATCGTTAACAGAAAAATAATATTTAGCCCAAGATAACCAACACCCGGTATTATAGATTATGCACTTGACAGTGAAGCAGAAAAAGTATAATTATTCTAAATGGCGTGTAATTAGTTTAGTTTCTGTTTATGTATTAATAGGACTACACATAGCTCATTGGAGAATAAATGGAAGTACATTGGCTCCACTTGAATTCAATGAAGTTCTTTATACTATTCATTTAGGAATAGTTACTGCTGGTTTCATATTTATGCTAGTGGCAATGCTGCTTACATTAATAGCTGGAAGGTTTTTCTGTTCATGGTTATGCCATATTGTTGCATTGCAGGATTTAAGCGCCAAAGTTTTATCTTATTTTAGAATTAAACCCAGACCCATTAATATTAAGGTACTGAGATTAGTGCCTTTTGTATTAATGGTCTATCTTTTTTTATGGCCTCAATTGTTTAGATTGCTAAATGATATTCCTGTTGAATTGAAAGTTTTGTCTGATAGTAGTGGTTGGGGATCTTTTGTAACAAACGATTTTTGGAGGAATCTTCCCGGAATAGGGATTACAATGCTTACGTTTTTTATCTGTGGTTTTATCATTATTGCGTTAGGAGGTACCAGAAGTTTTTGTCAATACGTTTGCCCTTATGGAGCTTTGTTTTTTATAGCAGATAAAGTTGCCCCTGGTAAAATAGTATTAAAAGGAAATTGCACCCAATGTGGTTTATGTAATTCTGTTTGTGACTCACACATAAAAGTTTCAACAGAAGTAAACACGTATGGGAAAGTAGTTAGCGGTGATTGTTTGAAAGATTTAGACTGCGTTCAGATCTGTCCGGAGAATGCTCTTTCATTTGGTTTCTCCAAGCCCTCCATATTTACGCAACCTATATTGGAAAATATAGTAAATCTTAGACAGAACTTCAACAAAAAAACAGGATTATTATTGTTAGGTTTATTTATACTGTTTTTTATTATCTATCGTGATTTATATCATAGCATACCATTGTTGTTAGCGGCTGCAATTTCTATTTCTATATGCTTTTTACTTTACTATTTGTATTTAATTATTAACCGTTCATATGTGCATATAAATCATGTGGTATTAAAAAAGTCCAATCGGATAACAAAACCAGGTTATTCCTTTGTTTTATTAACAATTCTGCTTTTGATTTTTTCAATTCACTGTGCAGTGGTTCACGGCTTTACCTTTATGGCTGATAAATATTTTGCGCAAATTTATAGTAACCAATTAGAGAGGAAAGTGCCGGCTTCTAAATTAGTTTCAAAAGCAATTCGTAATTATATTATAGCTGATCACTTTGGATTGTACAGTTCAGATCAATTAAATAGGAATCTAGCGGGCTTGTATCAGTTTAATGGAAAAGATCTGTTAGCTATGCAAAGATACTCAAGGGTAATAGATAAAACAGATGATATAAAATCTAGAGTCGAATTAGCGAAATTACATTTTAATCATAAAGATTATTCCAACGCATTACAAGTACTAGACGGAATTAATTTGTATAAACAGGGCGATGAATCGGAACGTAGAATTCAAAGCGATGGACTCTTTATAAAAGGCAAAGTGAACTTGTTTAATGGAGATTCTATGAAGGCAATGGCATGCTTTATGGAATCATGGAATCGACATAACGATAATTTAGAATCGGCTATGGCCTGTTCTTCATTATTAATCAAATCAAAAAGAATAGAAGAGGCAAGAACTATGCTTGAAGCTGTTATTATAAAAGAACCAAATCATTTACTTTTTTTGAATAATCTTTCGATTGTTTACATGAACTTGAATCAACATGAGAAGGCGATATATGTGTTGCAAAAACTTATTCATCTTGATCCTAAGAACCCATCTTTTAAGTATAACCTTATTGTGCAAACCTACAGTATAGGTGCAAGAGAGAGAGCAAGCAAAATGATAGATCTACTTTTATTAGAACATCCTGAATTTGAAAAAGCAAAGAATCTGAAGAACTATTTTACTACTAATGAACATGTTTAGAATATCTTGTATTTTATTATTTATAGTATTTATTGTGCAGAGCACGATATTGCAGCATAATGCTTTTTCCCAGAACTCAGAATGGAAAGCTCCTTCCTCTTTTGATAAACTGGAGAATTTATATACAAGCAAAGCTAATTCGGCAGAAGCAGGTCAAAAAATATTTGAAAAAGTTTGTTATAAATGTCACGGATTGGATGGGAAAGGAAATGGTCCTGATTCAAAGGACTTAATTCCAAAACCGAAAGATTTAACTGATAAAATAGTGCAAGTTCAAAGCGATGGAGCATTGTATTATAAAATTAGTTATGGCAAAGGAGTAATGGCACCCTACAAGGATGCTTTGGCGCCAAGAGACAGATGGCAATTAGTAGTATATATCAGACAATTAAGCAATGAGAAATAAATCAAGAAATTTAAGGGTTGTGTTTTATTTGCTTGCTAATATTTTTTGCATTACGAATTCCATACAAGGACAGGAAGCTTCAGAAACGGATTTGCTTGACCTAAAATCCTTTCGTAGCAGTCAATTTATTAATTGTCCCACTACAACGGTTATTCCTCATAAAGGATTTCAGTTCTCAATTCGACATCGATTTGGAGAGATCGATATGAGTAAATCTATCATAACAGATTTTCTCGGAATGGATAAAACTGCCAACATACAATTCTCTTTTGGGTTTGCCATAGGAAAGAAGAACATGGTAACAGTAGGTCGAACTAAAGTGGGTAAGCAGTATCATGTGGAAGGCAAAAGAACTTTTATACAACAAAACGAATTGCAAAATCCTGTTTCAATAAGCGGTTTTGCAGCAGTATATATAAAAAGCGGAGAGTTTAACAAGGAGCCATTATATTCCTACTTTTCGGATAATACCGAGTTCAAAAATAAGTTTGAACATAGGTTTACATACGATTACCAGTTGATCTTTTCACGAAAGTTTAATTCAGGATTTTCATCTCAAGTATCACTTGAATTTTTCTACCAGAATCTTGCAAACAAAGGGGTGGAAAACCTCACTTTTATGTTCCCAATAGCAATCAGTTACTGTACTAAAGAGAATTCCTCAGTTCTATTCGAATATGTATTTCGTTTTAATAATACTCCGGAGAATAATTTATACCCTATTTCCTTAGGGTATGAGTTTGGAACGGTTGGTCATGTTTTTCAATTGATAGTGAGCTCTTCTATGGGGTTAACACCGGATTATTATTCTCTTGAACCTCAATTGGAATATGATAAAGGAAAATTTTTATTGGGATTTAATTTGATTCGAACATTTTACCATCGTAAGAGTTTACAAAAATATTTACGTAATAAAGATGAATTATGAAGCGTTTTTTAATTTTAGTTGTTGTAGTAATGAATGTTATTGGATGTACAAAAGATAGTGGTCCCTATATCATTCTTCCTCAAGATTCTTCATTCGTAGCCATAAGCTTTTCAAATGATATACAACCTTTGTTTGATAATAAATGTGTGAGCTGTCATGATGCGAATCATCCCTTTCTGGATCTATCAAGTGGTCAAGCTTATAATGAGCTTATGACTTCAGGAGCCAATGCCCCTTATGTTGATGTGAACGATGTAGAGAATTCACACTTGATAGAACGATTGATTGGTACTGAATGGCCAATTATGCCACCCGCACCTCCTTTTGTAGATAACGATGGTATTGATACTGTTCGAATGTGGATTTCTCAAGGGGCATTAAATAATTAGATTGAATTCACGGTAATAAATCTTAAGAAGTTCATACTAAAGCTTCTCGTTAGATCATTTTGGGATTGATTTATTCCTTTTTCTATCTTGTGTACACTCTAAGTGATTGGATCATGAAAAAGAATATTGCTAAGTCATCCAAAAAAAAGGAACAACCTATAAAGACTCCTTCAGCTTCTAAATCCTATTTTATTTTTTTCTTTTTACTTGGTTTTTTTCTGTATAGCAACACATTGAATCACGAGTATGCATTGGACGATTTTCCTGTGATCTACGGCAATTCGCTTACCACACAAGGATTCGATGGCATTCCTACCATGTTGAAAACGGCTTATTGGTATGGTCTGGATGGACAAAACAACTATTTCTATAGGCCGCTATCGTTAATTACATATGCGATTGAGTGGGAGTTTTCTCCAAACAATCCTGGACTTGGGCATTGGACTAATTCTTTGATGTATGGGATCATTTGCGCATTGCTTTTTATCGTGCTCAGAAAAATGTTCTCAAGCTATAATCTTTTCATTCCGTTAGTGGCAACACTTTGGTTTACGGTTCATCCCATTCATGCAGAGGTGGTAGCCAATATCAAAAGTCGTGATGAGCTGTTATGTATTTTATTGTTTCTGGCAAATTGTTGGATGGTGTTTAGTTATTTATCTAAACCTGTCTTATCTAAATTGATTGGTGTGGCGAGTTTAAGTTTTTTAAGTCTAATGGCAAAAGAAAGTGCCATTACCTTTTTGGCCATTTATCCTTTACTTATTTTCTTCTTTACTAACACAAGTACTCAACTGAATATTAAAATTTCATTGACTGCTTTTTTAGGTGCAGCTATTTATTTGATCATTCGTTCACAGATTCTAAGCAGTCAGCTCGTTGCCGATGAGATAAAACTAATTGACAACACCCTAGCCGGTGCTGATAGTATATGGGTGCAGTGGGGAACTGCATTTTATATTATGGGAATGTATTTGAAAATGTTGATCTATCCATACCCATTATCGTCTGATTATTCATTCAGTCATATTGAGTTGGTAAATTTTAGCAATCTCATTTCGCTAGTATCGCTTATAGTTCATGTTGGGGCTTTTGTTTGGGCCATCAGAAAATTTCGTTCAAAAAATCCAGTGAGCTTTAGCATCCTGTTCTATTTGATAACGCTATCCCTTGTGACCAATATCCTGTTTTTGACACACAGCACTATGGCCGATCGTTTTTTATTCATCCCCAGCATAGGAATAGCCATATTAATTGCATTTGCATTGGCAAAACTATCTAAGATCAATCTAAAGCAGACGATGTCTTTGAATAATTTACTGTTTAAGTCTATGCTAGCTTTTGGAATACTCATAATAATATCTCTGACTTATTCTGGTATGACATGGAGTAGAAGTGCAGATTGGAAAAATGATTTCTCATTGTTTAGTGCTGATGTTTTACATGCGCCTAATAGTTCACGCATCCATTATTTATACGGGAACCATTTGGTTCAATCGGTGAAACAAAATTTGGTAGATAAAAACAAGATGCAATGGTATATCGATACGGCAATTGTGCATCTAAAGCGATCGGTTGAAATTCACCCTAAAAATGTAGATGCGGCTATGGTATTAGGTGATGCCTATGGCCAGAAACGCATGTACAAAGAGGCTGTGGCTACATTTGAAAAAGCACTTCTAATTGAACCCAATGATGGCAGGCTT
This sequence comes from Bacteroidia bacterium, assembly GCA_035340715.1. Taxonomy (GTDB): domain Bacteria; phylum Bacteroidota; class Bacteroidia; order AKYH767-A; family OLB10; genus DAOQTX01. The sequence goes on from DAOQTX010000025.1 coordinate 9,579, forward strand.
TTAAACAATATGGGAAATACTTATTTCAGAATGGGTGATCAAGAATTAGCATTGAGTACCTTTCATAGAGCTTTACAATTAAATGCAAACGATGCAGATGCTTATAATAACATTGGTGCAGTTTACTTTGGTCAAAGTAGAATAGATGAAGCTCAAAGTATGTTTATAAAAGCGATAGAATTGAGACCAGATTATTTTGATGCGCTTAAAAATTTGGGAAGTTGTTTTGGGATTAAACAAAACTACGATGAAGCGATTATTTACTTATTGAAAGCGCTTGAAGTTTCTCCAAATGATGCAAGTTTGTTAAATACAGTTGGAATAACTTATCAATTAAAAGGCGATCAACAGAATGCTGCTGTTTATCTCAACCGAGCTTATGCATTAGACCCATCAATACGAAGATAATGAGTAAAATTAAAACAATAGGAGTATTGACTTCCGGTGGTGATTCACCTGGAATGAATGCCGCCATTCGCGCAGTAGTAAGAACGGCAATTGAAAATGGACTTTTTGTTAAGGGAATTTATAACGGGTTTAAAGGATTGATTGATGGGAATTATATAGATTTAAATTCACGATCGGTAAGTAACATCATACAGCGAGGTGGAACAATATTAAAGAGTGCTAGATGTAAAGAGTTCCATGTAAAAGAAGGACGAGAAAAAGCATTTGATTCGCTTCGAAAAGCAAATATCGATGGACTTATCGTGATTGGTGGAGATGGTACTTTTGCAGGTGCTAAAGTGTTTTTTGATGAATTTGGAGTGCCAATAATCGGTTTACCAGGAACAATTGATAATGATATATTTGGGACTGATTTTACAATCGGATTCGACACTGCTCTTAATACCATAACTGAAGCTGTTGATAAAATTAGAGATACAGCTGCATCGCACGATCGATTATTTTTCATTGAAGTAATGGGGAGAGATAGTGGGTGCTTGGCGCTATGGAGTGGAGTTGCTGGGGGAGCAGAAGAGATTATTCTTCCTGAGAGTGAATTTCGAATAGAGCAATTAATTAATCTTTTACGAAAAGGGGCTCAATTAAAAAAAACAAGTAGCATAGTTATAGTTGGTGAGGGAGGAGGAGCTTCAGGTAAAGCATACAAGATAGCTAAACAGGTTTGTGAGATTGCTGTTGAATTTGAAACAAAAGTAACCGTATTAGGGCACATTCAAAGAGGAGGTAAACCTTCAGCTTTTGATAGGGTATTGGCCTCTCGTTTGGGAGTGATTTCAGTATATAGTATCATAAGTGGAAGATCAAATTGCATGGTAGGCTGGTTAAATCAGAAAATTGAATACACAAGTTTCGAGAAAGCCATTAAAAGACATTCGCCTTTGGACGAAAGTTTGTTAGGATTATATAAAACGCTTTCATCTTGAGATTCCATACATTATTTACTATTTCTTTTAACTAATCGTCATGTAGTAAATTTAATTGTTGATTTAGGTCATAAGAGTTATATATTTTCAAATATATATTGCAAGAAAATAATATAGATGAAAAAGATTACCTCGATTGTTATAATATTATTACTAATTGTAAACTCCGGCTTCTCTCAGTATTCTATATTAGGAACAAATGAGCCGACAGGCGGTTCAGAGAAATATGGTCCTTATTACCGAGCATTTATTAACTCTAATTTAAATTACTCGAGATATGCTTATTTGTATACTAAAGATGAATTGGATATGAGACCCGGTTCTAAGATAAAAACAATAGAATGGCTAAAATCAATAAACTTTACACTAACAGGGTCGAATCAGTTTAGGATATGGTTGAGAAATACTGATGTAACAGACATAGGATATAATGATACTTGGGGTAATATTTCAAGTGGAGCTTCATTGGTTTTTCAAGATAACAATAGGTCTTTTTCAGCACAAAACAATCAATTCGAGTCTTTTGTCTTAACGGATACTTTTACCTATACGGGTTCGTCTTTACTGATTTTAACCGATCATGTAAAAGGAGGAACTGCTACTGGTCCAAATAGATTTTATTATACTGGAGGATTTAAAAAATCTATTGGTATAGCATCCAGTTCATCATTAAGTAGCGCATCTGTTTTGGATACTTCCTATGGAGCATTCCGACCTACAATAAGAATTCAATACGATGATCCAATATTATCGCAGTTCTCTGTACAATCTTATATGGGTGGGTTTAGTCAACCTGTTGGCTTTACAAATGATCAAGCTGGTAATAAGTATGTATGGGAGAAAGGCGGCAAAGTTTGGATAATAAATACCTTCAATGTTAAATTACCTAATCCTCTTATCGATCTCTCGGAAGAAGTTGGTAATTGGGGTGATCATGGATTGGTTGGATTTGTGTTAGATCCATCTTTTAGTATGAATGGATATTTTTACTTAGCATACACAGTAGATAGGCATCACTTGTTGCATTTTGGAACGCCACAATATAACTCAACTTCTAATGAATATTGGAATGCAACCATTGGTCGCGTGGTAAGGTATCAGGCAGATATTAATACGAACTTTACGTCAGTAGTTCCAGGCAGTCGAATGGTCCTTATTGGTGAAAATAAAAGATCAGGAATACCAATTACCTACCTAACACACGGATTAAATACTTTAATGTTTGGAAACGATGGGTCATTATTGATTTCAACTGGAGATGGTTCTTCTTATCAAGAAGTTGATACAGGTAATTCGTTAAATGCTTATTATGTTACTGCATTGATGGATTCCATTCTAGCGCCTTATGAGAATGTTGGCGCTTTCAGATCTCAATTGGTTCAAAGTTTGAATGGAAAAATTTTAAGAATAAACCCACAAAACGGGGATGGTCTTCCAGGGAATCCGTTTTACAATAGTTCTGCCCCAAGAGCAGCAGAATCCAGAGTTTTTTCTCTTGGACTGCGTAACCCTTACCGTATGACTATAAAACCAAATACCGGAAGTACAAATATCTTTGTTGGTGACCCGGGAGTAATTTTTGTTGGTGATGTCGGTTGGAGTTCTTGGGAAGAATTAAATAGATTGGAATCAAAAGGTCAGAATTTTGGTTGGCCTATTTTTGAAGGCTTAACCTTGGATAGCAACTATAGTATTAATAACTGTCCACATCCATTTGCTAATAATCCTTTATTTGGAATTGGCAATTGTACTCAATCGAATTTCTACTTCAGAGAATTATTAAAAGAAGATACTTTAAACAATCCCTTTTATTCCAATTCATGTAATATTGTTGAAGCAATTCCTGCTTATATTCCAAAGTTTATTCATGCAAGGCCGTTAATAGATTGGCGTCATTATGCACCTCCTATTACAAGGGTGCCTTCTTTTGATAATGGAAGCGCAAAAGCTATTGGTATCACTGATATGAGTTCTCCATGCAAGGGTATGGCTTTTAATGGCAATGCTAGCGTTCCCGGCCTTTGGTATGAAAAAAATGGGTTCCCTAACGAATTTAAAGAAGCATATTATTTTGCTGACTATGTTGGCGGTTGGATTAGATACTTAAAGTTTGATTCTAATAACAACTTATTTGAAGTAAATCACTTTGCAGATACTTTGGGGCTAATTGTATATGTTGGAGAAAGTAACCTTGATGATTGTATTTATTTTATAAAATATCCAAATGAAATTAAAAAAATTTGTTTCACCGGAAATTATAATGATCCTCCTATCGCTAAAGCAAGTGCAAATATAATTTATGGACCTACACCACTATCGGTGAGTTTGGATGGATCAGGATCTTACGATTCTGACGGATTAATAGTTTCTTATTACTGGGACTTTGGTGATGGGAATACTTCAAATTCCATTAGTCCGGCACACACTTTTATAGCCACCGTTGGTGTTCCTACAGTTTACAAAGTTGAACTAACTGTTGTAGATAATTTGGGACAACAAAGCAGTGATTCAATCTTTGTATATGTAAATAATTCTCCTCCCCAAATAAATATTATTAGCTTTAATGATGGAGACTTATATTCAATTGTACAAAGTAGTTTGTTAAATCTGCAAGCTATAGTTACAGATGCCGAGCATGGACCTAATGACTTGTTCTACACCTGGAATACAATGCTTCATCGAAATTCTCACAGTTATAATTGGGATACTGATACAAATAAATTAAGCAGTGTAATTTTAAATCCATTAGGATGTGGTTTTGACGTTTATAGATACAGCATATCGCTTGCGGTAAAGGATGTTTTAGGGCTGGAATCTAGAGTTATTCAGAACGTTTATCCCAATTGCTTAGGACTGAATGTTTTGGACATTGAATACGAGAATGATCTTGTATTGTATCCTAATCCTATACAAGATGACAAAGTGTATATAAAAGGAAATTTTAATCCTAAAACTGTGACATTACTTGATATGTCTGGTAGAGTTGCATATACCTCAACAGAGATTTATAAATTGGAAAGTCAATTGTACTTCTTCACTTTCAATAAACAGAGTTTTAAATCAGGGATTTATTTATTGCAATTTATTACGACTGACAATAAAATATTAACTAAGAAGTTGGTGGTATTTTAAGTTACCTTACGCATTTTAGTTTTGCAAACTTTAGCAGCAATTGTTTTTGTCCTGCTCCATTAAAAAAGATGGTTGCTTTTGAGTTGGGAAAAGTGCCTTCAATATTGAGCACTTTGCCTTTACCAAATTTTTCATGTTCAACTTCCATACCGGTCATGATCAGACTGGGATCGTCTCCTTCAAAACTAGAATCCTTAATTTTTGCTTTAGCAATTTTTTTAAAGTTGGATGGAACTGTAATGCTGGCTTGAGTATGATTGCTTGCAAAAGATTTACTTGGTTTCTTAAACACATCTTGTCGATCTTCGCTCAAACGAACTTGAGATGGTCGGACAGAGAACGCATCTTGACTCAACTCCAAATAAGTAGAATCAATTTCATTTAAGAACCGACTTGGTTCGCAGATAATTGCTTTGCCCCATCTAAAACGGTTTACTGCATAGGACAAATAAAGTTGTTTTTCTGCACGAGTCATAGCAACATAGAACAATCTTCTTTCTTCTTCCAAATCTTCTCTCGAATAAATACTAAGTTGCGAAGGGAATAAATTCTCCTCCATACCGGTTACAATCACAGTTTTAAACTCAAGCCCTTTCGCAGAATGCACTGTCATTACTTGCACTTGGCGTGTTTGATCACTTGAATCATTATCTTGTGTAGTGAGCAATGATATTTGTTGCAAATAAACATCCAATGAGTTCTTTTTGTCTTTGTCACTGTTCAGGTCTTCTTCCGGTAATACCAATCCCGTATGACCGTTTAAAGTAAACTCCTGAATTGAATTCAATAACTCTTGTATGTTTTCAAAATGACTAATACCTTCGGGTGTTTTATCATTGTGGAGTTCTCTTAGCAAACCCGATTCATTTGCTATCCCCATCGCTAGATCGTAAGCCGATAGTTTTTCAACCTGAACATTAAAGCTCATTATTTTACTGGCAAACTGATCAACCTTTGTTTTAGTCCTTGAGCTGATTTCTACCGGCAACATGTTGATGTTCGAAACAACTTCCCATAAGGACTTATTTTGCTGAGAAGCGTAAACTACCATTTTATCTACGCTGGTATCACCAATTTCTCTTTTTGGATAATTAATCACACGTTTTAACGCTTCTTCATCTTTTGGATTCACAGCCAGTCTGAAATAAGCCATCATGTCTTTTATTTCTTTCCGATTATAAAAAGACATTCCGCCATAAATGCGGTAAGGAATATTTTTTTTACGCAAAGCTTCTTCAATACTTCTCGATTGTGCATTAGTTCTGTAAAGAATCGCAAACTGATCGTAATGGATTTGATTTTGAAGATGTGAATCAAAAATCTGATTCGCGACAAAGTTGGCTTCATCGCTATCCGAATATGACTTGATCACTTTTATCTTATTCCCGCTTTCATTTTGTGTCCAAACTTTTTTTGGCAATCGATTTTTATTTTGATCAATGAGAGAATTGGCAGCTTCAACAATATTAATGGTGCTCCTATAGTTCTGTTCAAGTTTGAACGTTTTTAAGTCGGGATAATCGCTCGAAAAGTTTAGTATGTTTTGAATATTTGCTCCTCTAAAAGCATAAATGCTTTGCGAATCGTCACCAACGACCGTTATGTTTTCGTGTTGAGCGGCAAGTTTTTTAACAATGGCGTATTGAACAAGATTGGTGTCTTGAAACTCATCAACCAATAAATATTTGAATTTAGTTTGGTAGCGATACAATACCTCTGGAAATTGTTTTAGCAGTATATAAGTGTTGATTAATAGATCATCAAAATCCATTGCGTTGGCTTTAAACAATCGATCATTATACATACTATAGATTTCACCGATCAATGGCCTACCGCTTATGCGATCTTGTTCTGAATAATCAATGTCGTTACTATAATCAATCGGATTGATCAAATTATTTTTAGCCGAAGAAATTCTGTTCAATACAACAGAAGCTTTATAGACTGAATCATCCAATTGTTTCTCTTTTATTATGGTTTTAACCAGAGAAAGAGAATCGTCACGATCGTAAATGGTGAATGAACTGGTATAATTCAGAAAGGAAGCTTCGCTTCTTAAAATTCTGGCAAAAACAGAATGGAAAGTACCCATCCATAAGTTCTTCGCATCTTCATTGGACAAGGCTGTTATTCTGCTTTTCATTTCTCGGGCTGCTTTGTTGGTAAAAGTTAAAGCGAGTACATTAAAAGGATCAACTTTGTTATGAATCAGATGAGCAATTCTATGAGTGAGTACACGAGTTTTTCCAGATCCGGCTCCGGCTATAATCATTACCGGACCATCCATCTGAAGAACAGCTTGAGTTTGTGGGTCATTTAACCCGGATAAATAATCTTTTTCCAAAGCGTAAGTCTATAAATTTGAATATTTGATTAACAAGGCATTCAAAGGTACAAATCTCTTTTTCGCATTTGAATGCTTTTTATTTTATTTGCGCACATAAAATCTATAAATAATGAATAAAAAGATTATCAAGTCCTTGGGTATTATCTTTCTGTTATTCGTTGTCTTTAACACGGTGAATGCACAGAAAGCTAATGAACAAAAGAAAGATACCATACCATTTGATTTAAGAGTTTACGAAAATGCCATGCTGATTGGAGACTATGATGTAGCGCGCACTGCACTTTTGTATCTGGTTACTGCTCAGCCCAATCAGATCTCATACTTGGATTCATTGGCTCGAATCTACTATGCAACAGGAATGTACGCTCAGGCATTAATATCTAGTGAGATTTATCTAAAGAAAGATGAAAAGAATGTTGGTATGATGGAAATTTCAACCGCTTGTTATAACATTCTGGGTGATTCGAAAAAAGCGCTAAGTGGCTATGAAGCATTGTATACAATAAACAAACGAATGGAATATTTATATCAGATTGCGGTAATCCAATATCAAATGAAGAGATTGGGTGAGTGCGAAGTCTCCGTAAATACCATTCTGAATGAATCGAAAAGTAGTGAAGAAAAAATCTCTATCAATATGGCCGGACAATATCAAGAAGTGCCTGTGGCAGCAGCAGCTTACAACTTGAGTGGAGTTATGAATAAAGAATTAGGCAAAACAGATAAAGCTAAAAGTGATTTTGAAAATGCAATAAAGCTATTTCCTGAATATGTGTTGGCTCAAAATAATTTAAGTGATTTATTGAATCCTTCTCAGGATGAGGAAGAAATCATCGAGCAAAGTCCTTCTAAAAAGAGAAAATAAGCAATGTTGAATAAAATTACTTTTTAGTTTTTATGCTTTAGTGATATTTTTTTAATTTCACAGACTAATCAAAATCATAATAAATCAATGAAAAAACTTTACATCATTTGTTTGATGGCGCTTTCAGTACAAGTTGCTGTTGGACAACGAGCCGCTTTTGAAAACAAAATGGACTTTTTGAAAAATCAAGAATTGAGAACGAATTCAAATCCATCTCAATCGGCTAGACAAATTCCTGTTCGTACTTTGAATCATTTGGCAAGTGCTAAAGGCTTTATGAACTTATCTACAGCAGCGATAATTTATTCCGACAATTTTGATGGATTGAATGACACAACTTCGCTACAAGCAAGAGGATATCATGTATTTTATAGAGGTACTGGTCCTCAAGGAACTACTGCAACTTGGTTTCAAGGAAACCCTACTGTTTTCAATGCCTATAATGGACCAACAGATGGTTATGTTGCTGCAAACTACAATGCCGTTACCGGCTTAAATGATATTGATAACTGGTTGATAACTCCTGCTATGAATGTTATGACTGGTGATACGATCAGTTTTTATTCACAATCTCCTACTGCCTCAACCTTTCCAGACTCCATTACCGTTATGTACTCTGCTGCAGGTGACTCTGTTCCAGAAGCGATGTCATGGGTGTCATTGGGCTCATTTAAGGTTAATATTTTAGGTATGTGGGAACAAAATTTCTTTCAAGCTCCTGCTGCCGGTTCAATGGCACGTTTTGCAATTCGTTATAAAGTATCTGATGCTGGTCCATTAGGAAACAACAGTGACTATATAGGAATTGATCAATTAGATGTATTCGAAGCCGGTACCAGTGGTGGTGGTGGTGGAAGTAATGTTCCTCCAAACAACGCTTGTTCAGGAGCTATTGATATTAATTCAGCTTTTGGTGGAGCAGTGGGTGCTGCTATGACTATGGGTCCTTACAATAATGACAGTGCAACTGTTGATCCAACAGATCCTACATTTGGATGGGAGTGTTTTGGTGAACCAAATGGTTCGGGTACAGCACCTTCATTAGAAAATACTTTATGGTACACATTCACTGGCGATGGTGATATTTATTTTATTGAAACTAGCAATTGCGGTGGACCATTACCTAATGAAATCGATGATGGTGATACTCAAATTGCTGTTTACGAAGGTTCTTGTGGTTCTTTAGTAGCTGTAGGATGTAACGAAGACGGACCTAGCGCTACAGCTGTTTATTATCCTGCCGGTTTAAATGTCACAACTGTAAATGGCACGCAGTATTATGTAATGATTGATGGTTTCAATTTTAGCGGAGCTATATCCAATGGACAGTATTGTATTGAAGTTACTCGTTTAAATACAATTCAGTGTTTGGATTCGTCAATTACCAGCGGAACCTTAACTCAAAATGCCGATACCATTTGTCCTGGAGACACTCTTATTGTTACCGCTACAGGTGCTGTTGCTCCTAATGTTGGACAATACAATGGAATTAGCTGGACTATCAGTTCTGCGGATTTAATGGGAACCAGTGATCCACTTAACGATCCTGCGTTAGTAGCTACCTATACCTTTACTAGTCCGGTTCCTGCAGCTAGCACACGCCAGTTGATTAATAATGGAGCCTTAATTGGAAATGGTACCATTCCTTATGGTATGTACTATTGGAGTCCGGTTTTATTTGGAAATGGTTTTGCAGCCACACCTCCAACCTTCTTGTCGGACATAACTTTAGATCCTGCTTGTACAACAACCGGTACATCTTTAGCAGCTTACATTGCTGGCCCTGGAGATCCTGCATGTGTGGTTGGAGTTAATGAAATAAGCAATTCTACTTTTGGAATTAGCAATGTTTATCCTGTTCCAGCTGAATCAAACTTGAGCTTTACTCTTTTCACTAAATTCAATTCACAGGTTGAGATAAGAGTTCTGGACAATTTAGGACGTTTGATTAGCACTCAGGTAAATACATTGACTAATGGTCATAATGTATTATCACTTGATGTAAATGATCTTTCATCAGGCGTATATATGTTAAACATATCTGATGCTCAAAACACAGCAACAGTTAAGTTCTTGAAGAAGTAAGTTTTTTAGATATTTGAAAAAAGGGGCTATAATTTATAGCCCCTTTTTTATTGATCGGAATCATATTAGATATTATTAATCCAACATAGCTTTGCGAAATGGATTTGAATCTCTTAAATGCTCAATTTAAAAAACTAACTGTAGAGGAAAGGATATTGCAAGTTATTATTGACTATGAGAATATTTTGTTCACCAGTTCCTTTGGTGTATCATCAATATTTCTACTGTACCACATTTCAAAAATAAAGCCTGATCAACAAATATACTTTCTTGATACAGGATTTCATTTTAAAGAAACGCTTGAGTATAAAGACGAAGTTACTCGATTATTGAATCTTAATATTTGTACCGTATCTGCAAAAGAGACGAAAAGGAAAATTACTGTTGAAAAAGAACTTTGGAGCAATGATCCTGATTTATGTTGTTTTCTCAACAAAGTCGAACCCTTTCAAGTCATAAAAAGTCAATACCAAATATGGATGTCAGGTCTTATGCACACACAAAACAGATTTAGAAGTAATCTGAATATTTTAGAGCAACGTGATCAACACATCAAATTTTATCCAATCATCGATTTTAGTGAGAAAATAGTATTAGATAAAATACAAGAATTGAATTTACCCATGCACCCACTTTTTGATAAGGGTTTTCACTCGATTGGCTGTTCTCCATGTACCCAAAAAGGAGTCAATAGAGAAGGTAGATGGTATGAAAGAGATAAGGAAGAATGTGGCCTTCACAACTAAAGGGTTGCGAAGAGTTCATTATATTGATAATCAATGCATTGCAAGAAGGTGCTTTCGTGAAAAAAAAAAACGGAATTCAAAGCATCTAAAATCTTATAAATATTTAATTCACCTCGTTGTAATTTAAAATCTTTATCATACCTTTGCAATCCCAAAAAATTGGGGTATTGTGTATTGTCATAATAGCTTAAAATAAACGAAAAACGAAGATATGCCAACAATTCAACAACTTGTACGCAAGGGTAGAGTGAAGCTTAAAGATAAAAGCAAATCACCTGCACTTACCTCTTGTCCTCAAAGACGAGGGGTTTGTACTAGGGTTTATACTACGACTCCTAAGAAGCCAAACTCAGCAATGCGTAAGGTTGCGAGGGTGCGATTGACTAATAAATATGAGGTGACGGCTTATATTCCTGGCGAAGGACATAATTTGCAAGAGCACTCGATTGTGATGATAAGAGGAGGAAGGGTGAAAGATTTACCGGGTGTGCGTTATCACATTATCAGAGGAACTTTGGATACCAGTGGTGTAGAAGGAAGAAATCAACGTAGATCTAAGTATGGAACAAAAAAACCTAAGGAGAAAAAAGCCTAATTAGGAAATAATTATAGCGATTAACAGCAATGAGGAAAACTAAACCTAAAAAAAGAATCTTACTACCGGATCCAAAGTTTAATGAAACTATAGTGACCCGTTTTGTAAACAGCCTTATGTATGGTGGCAAGAAAAGTGTCGCATATGGTATTTTTTACGATTGTCTGGATATCATAGAAAAGAGAACTAAAGAAAATGGATTGGAGACATGGAAGAAAGCTTTAGAGAATATTACACCTATGGTTGAAGTTCGAAGCCGCAGAGTTGGAGGGGCTACCTTCCAAATTCCTAGTGAAATTCGTCCTGCCCGTAGAACAGCTTTAGGAATGAAGTGGATGATCTCTTATGCCAGAAATAGAAATGAAAAATCAATGGCGGAGAAATTAGCTGGTGAAGTAATTTCTGCTTCAAAAGGAGAAGGATCGGCTGTAAAGAAGAAAGATGATACGCACCGTATGGCAGAAGCAAATAAAGCATTTTCACATTTTAGATTCTAATAGAGCGAAACAGGATTAAGTAATGAGCAAGGAATTAAAAAATACAAGAAACATTGGTATCATGGCCCATATTGATGCCGGTAAAACAACAACTACAGAGCGAATTCTGTATTATACCGGTGTGGTTCATAAAATGGGAGAGGTACACGAAGGAGCCGCTACCATGGATTGGATGGTGCAGGAGCAAGAGCGTGGAATTACCATTACTTCAGCTGCTACGACCACCTATTGGACTTTTGAAGATGAAAAGTATAAAGTAAATATCATCGATACACCAGGACACGTTGACTTTACTGTTGAAGTTGAGCGTTCATTGCGAGTGTTAGATGGTGCTGTAGCTTTGTTCTGTGCCGTTGGAGGTGTAGAGCCCCAATCTGAAACAGTGTGGCGTCAGGCAAATAAATATAAAGTTCCTCGCTTAGCCTTCGTTAACAAAATGGATCGCGCTGGAGCAAATTTCTTTAATGTTGTAAAAGAAATTAAAGAAAGATTAGGAGCAAATCCTATTCCATTGCAATATCCAATCGGTTCAGAAGAAACATTTAAAGGTGTTGTTGATCTTATCAGAAACAAAGCAATTGTTTGGGATGAAGACACTAGAGGTATGACTTTTACTGAAATTGAAATGCCTGCTGAAATTGCAGAAGAAGTTCATCAGTACCGCGCACAACTGATTGAAGCAGTGGCAGAATACGATGATACTCTATTAGAAAAGTTTTTTGAAAATCCAGATAGCATTACTGAAGCAGAGTTAAAATTGGCCATTCGAAAAGCAACTTGCGAGATGACCATCACTCCAGTGCTTTGTGGTTCAGCATTTAAAAATAAAGGTGTGCAAACAATGTTGGATGCAGTAGTTACCTACCTACCTAGCCCAACTGATGTGGATGCCATTTCTGGAACAAATCCTGATACAGGAAAAGAAGAATCTAGAAAATCTGATCCTTCAGATAAATTTGCTGCTTTGGCATTTAAAATCATGACCGATCCTTTCGTAGGTCGTTTGGCATTTTTTAGAGTTTATTCCGGAAAATTAAATGCCGGATCTTATGTATTGAATACTCGAACCATGCGAAATGAGCGTATTTCTCGTATCATCCGTATGCATGCCAACAAACAAAATCCTATTGAATCTATTGAAGCAGGGGATATAGCTGCAGCTGTAGGATTTAAAGACATTAAAACTGGCGATACGCTATGCGATGAGAAACATCCTATCGTATTAGAATCGATGTCATTCCCTGAGCCGGTTATTGGTTTAGCGATTGAGCCAAAGACACAGGCAGATGTAGATAAAATGGGAATGGCGCTAGCTAAACTTGCAGAAGAGGATCCAACATTCCGTGTACATACCGATCAAGAAACGGGTCAAACCGTAATCAGTGGAATGGGAGAGTTGCACTTGGAAATTATTGTTGACCGTATGAAGCGCGAATTCAAAATTGAATGTAATCAAGGTGCGCCACAGGTATCATACAAAGAAGCAATTACCAAAGAGGTTCAACATCGTGAGATTTATAAGAAGCAAACGGGTGGTAGAGGTAAATTTGCCGATGTAAATGTTATTGTATCACCAATTGACGAAGGAAAAGAAGGTTTACAATTTGTTAATGAGATTACAGGTGGTAATATCCCACGTGAATTTATACCTGCAGTAGAAAAAGGATTTAAAGAAGCGATGTCAACCGGAGTTTTAGCCGGATATCAATTGGATAATCTTAAGGTTAGACTGGTTGATGGTTCATACCACGCTGTTGACTCCGATTCACTGTCCTTCGAATTATGCGCTAAACTTGCTTTTAAGGAAGCATGTAGAAAAGCCGGTTCAATATTATTGGAGCCTATTATGAAAGTTGAAGTAGTTACTCCTGATGAAAACATGGGAGACGTAATTGCCGACTTAAACAAAAGACGAGGTCAAATTGAAGGAATGGATTCTAAAGGAGGAGCACAAGTAGTTAGAGCAAAAGTTCCTTTAGCAGAAATGTTTGGATACGTGACAACCTTACGTACCATTACTTCCGGTAGGGCTTCCTCTTCAATGGAATTTTCAAATTATAATGAAGTGCCAAAGAGCATCGCAGAAGAAGTAATTGCTAAAGTTAAAGGTAAAACTGAAAAAGTATAAGCTACATGAGTCAGCGAATTAGAATAAAACTAAAATCTTACGATTTCAACCTGGTAGATAAATCTGCAGAGAAAATCGTTAAAACTGTTAAACAAACTGGTGCGGTAGTTAGTGGACCAATTCCATTGCCTACTGAAAAGCAGATCTACACCGTACTGCGCTCACCACACGTAAACAAAAAGGCAAGAGAGCAATTTCAACTCTGTTCTTATAAGCGTTTGATGGACATTTACAGCTCAACGGCTAAGACCGTTGATGCTTTGATGAAGCTTGAGTTGCCGAGTGGGGTTGAAGTAGAAATTAAAGTATAAGGTTATTAGTATTAAACATTTTTTATACAAACAACAATGTCAGGATTAATAGGGAAAAAAATAGGTATGACCAGCTACTTCGATGCGGATGGAAAAAACATTCCATGTACGGTTATCGAGGCAGGACCTTGTCATGTTACCCATGTTCGTTCGGTAGAAAAGGACGGATATAAAGCGCTTCAATTAGCGTACGGTGATAAAAAAGAAAAACATAGTAATAAAGCTGCAACAGGACACTTCAAAAAAGCAAACACCACACCTAAAAGTATGGTAGCTGAATTTAAATACTTTGCTAAAGATTACCAATTAGGTGATGTGATCACTGTAGAATTATTTAATGAAGGTGAGTTTTGTGATGTAATTGCAAATTCTAAAGGAAAAGGTTTCCAAGGAGTTGTTAAAAGACATGGCTTTAGTGGGGTTGGATCATCCTCTCACGGACAGCACGATCGTCAAAGAGCTCCAGGTTCTATTGGTGCTTCATCATTTCCGTCACGCGTTTTCAAGGGAATGCGAATGGCTGGTAGAAAAGGTGGAACAAGAACAAAAGTTCAGAATCTGAAAGTGATGAAAATTATGCCTGAGAAAAATTTGATCATCGTTCAGGGAGCGGTGCCTGGTTATAAAGGAACTTACGTAATGCTTGAAAAATAAAATGAAAGTAGCAGTATTAAATACAAGCGGTAAAGAAGCCGGTCGTTCAGTAACATTAGATGCAGATGTGTTTGGCATTGAACCAAACGATCATGCCATCTACTTAGATGTTAAGCAGTATTTAGCCAATCAACGTCAAGGAACGCATAAGGCTAAAGAAAGAAATGAAGTTGCCGGTAGTACTAAGAAATTAAAGCGACAAAAAGGTACCGGAGGAGCAAGAGCCGGAAGTATTAAATCTCCATTGTTTGTTGGAGGAGGTAGAGTTTTTGGTCCACGTCCAAGAGACTATAGTTTTAAATTAAACAAGAAGTTAAAGTCATTGGCGAAGAAATCTGCTTTAAGCTATAAAGCAAAGGACAATAATGTTTTTGTAGTGGAGGACTTTACTCTAGAATCACCTAAGACTAAAGATTATATCAATATTCTAGGTGCACTTTCTGTTGCGGATAAGAAAACAGTTTTGATTACTTCTGATATTGATAAAAACTTATATCTGTCTTCAAGAAATTTGAAACCGGCTAAAGTGGTGAAGGCAGTTGATATTAATACCTACGATATATTGAATGCACATTGTATACTGCTTACAGAAAGTGCATTGCCAATAGTAGAAAATACCTTAAAGGCATGAGTGTTATAAAAAAACCAATTATTACAGAGAAAATGACCGCTATGGGCGAGAAAGGTCGTTACGGATTTATCGTTGATAAAAAATCAAATAAAGTTCAGATCAAACAAGCCGTTGAAACCATGTATGGTGTTTCTGTAGATTCTGTAAACACAATGATTGTAAGAGGTAAAAGTAGATCAAGAGGAACCAAATCAGGTTTTGTTACCGGACAAACTCCTACAAGAAAAAAAGCTGTAGTTACTTTAAAGCAAGGTGAGACTATAGATTTTTATAGTAGTATTTAATTTGAATTAAGAAGATGGCAGTTAAAAAATTTAGACCCATAACACCAAGTATGCGATTCGCAGTAGTGGATGCATACGATGATGTAACTAAAAGCAATCAACCCGAGAAGTCTCTTTTAGTTAGCAAGAAGAGAAGCGGTGGACGTAACAATAGTGGAAAAATGACGATGCGTTACATTGGTGGAGGTCATCGTAAGAAAGTTCGTATTATCGATTTTAAGAGAAATAAAATTAATATTTCAGGAAAAGTTGCCAGTATCGAATATGATCCAAACCGTACCTGTCGTATTGCTTTGATCAACTATATAGATGGTGAAAAAAGATACATTATTGCTCCGCACGGATTGCAAGTTGGTCAAGAAGTAATGTCGGGACCTAATGCAGCTCCAGAAATTGGATCCGCTAAGCAATTAAAAGATCTTCCTTTAGGAACGATCATACATAATATTGAACTACGGCCGGGGCAGGGAGCAAAGATGGCACGTAGTGCAGGATCGTTTGCTCAGTTAGCTGCTCGCGATGGCTCATATGCAACGGTTAAACTTCCTTCAGGTGAAACCAGACAAATCAATGTTAATTGTATGGCATCGGTTGGTAGCGTTTCAAATGTAGATCACAATCAAGTGCGCCTTGGTAAAGCTGGTCGTAAGCGTTGGTTAGGTCGCAGACCTCGCGTTAGAGGTGTTGCCATGAACCCGGTTGATCATCCAATGGGTGGAGGTGAAGGTAGAGCATCAGGAGGACATCCTAGATCAAGAAAAGGACTTCTGGCTAAAGGGTACAAAACCCGTAAGAAGAATCATCCTTCTAATAAGTATATCATATCAAGAAGAAAAAAATAATTGATCAGAAATTATGAGTAGATCACTGAAAAAAGGTCCTTTTATAGATGTGAAGTTAGAACGCAAAATTCTAACCATGAACGAAGCGCGTAAGAAAAGTCTCATCAAAACGTATTCGCGTAGATCAATGATTTCTCCGGATTTTGTTGGACACACGCTTGGCGTTCATAATGGCAAAACATTTATACCGGTTTATGTTACTGAAAACATGGTAGGCCATAAGTTGGGTGAGTTCGCTCCAACCAGAACATTTAAAGGACACTCAGGAAATAAAGATAAAGCGACTAAGTAATGGGAGCACGTAAAAGAAAAGCTGCAGAGCAGCGCAAAGAAGATTTAAAGAGCATAGCATTTGCTAAGTTGAATAATGTACCCACTTCAACTCGTAAGATGCGATTAGTGGCAGATATGGTACGTGGTAAAAACGTAAACATAGCATTACATATGTTAAAGCATAGCAGCAAAGAAGCTTCAGGTCGTTTGGAAAAACTATTGTTATCGGCTATTTCAAATTGGCAAGCCAAAAATGAAGGTGTGCGCCTCGAGGATGGAGATTTGTTTATTCAAGAAATCCATGTGGATGGTGGCAGAATGTTAAAGCGTTTGAGAACTGCTCCACAGGGTAGAGGATATAGAGTGAGAAAGCGTTCAAACCACGTAACCTTAATCCTTGGAAACAAGAACGAACCAGAATCGCTTGTTGAAACGAGTGAAGAAATAAATACTAACGAAAACGAATAATATACAGAATGGGACAAAAAGCTCACCCAATAGGGAATAGATTAGGTATCATCTGCGGATGGGAATCAAACTGGTACGGAGGTAAAAACTATGCCGACCGTTTAGTTGAGGACGAAAAAATCCGTAACTACCTAAATGCACGTTTATCTAAAGGTGGAATTTCTAGAATTATCATTGAGCGTACGCTTAAGTTAATTACGGTTACCATTCATACTGCTCGTCCAGGAATTGTGATCGGTAAAGGTGGATCAGAAGTTGACAAACTTAAAGAGGAATTAAAAAAACTAACTCGTAAAGATGTTCAGATCAATATATATGAGATCAAACGTCCTGAGTTGGATGCCATATTGGTTGGAGATAATATTGCACGTCAAATCGAAGGTCGAGTTTCTTTTAGAAGAGCATTGAAGACTGCCATTGCCAGTAGTATGAGAATGGGAGCCGAAGGAATCAAAATACAAGTTTCAGGTCGATTAGGCGGAGCCGAGATGGCCAGAACAGAACAATATAAAGAAGGCAGAACACCTTTGCATACTTTCCGTGCCGACATTGATTTCGCAATTGCAGAAGCACAAACTACTTATGGTAAAATAGGCATTAAAGTTTGGATCTGTAGAGGAGAAGTTTTTGGTAAGAAAGATCTTGCTCCTTTAGGAGGCGTTGTTGGATCAAAAGGCAAGTCGGAAGAAAGTCGTCCTGAAAGAGGAAGAAAAAGAAGTAAAAACGGTTAATTAATTTTTAGAAATGTTACAGCCTAAAAAAACAAAGTTCAGGAAAACACATAAAATGGTACCTCGTGGTGTAGCCAGCAGAGGTCATCGTTTAGCATTTGGTTCATTTGGAATCAAGTCTTTAGAAACCTGTTGGGTTACCTCTCGTCAGTTGGAAGCAGCTCGTGTTGCGGTGACTCGTTTTATGAAAAGAGAAGGGCAAATTTGGATTCGCGTATTTCCTGATAAGCCAATTACAAAGAAGCCATTAGAAGTAAGGATGGGTAAGGGTAAAGGAAATCCTGAATATTGGGTTACCGTTGTAAAGCCTGGAACCATTCTATTCGAAGCAGAAGGTGTTCCACTTAACGTAGCAAAAGAAGCTTTGAGACTAGCCGCTCAAAAACTTCCGGTAACTACCAAATTCATCATCAGAAGAGACTATCAGGCTTAAAATATAGAATGGCATGAAGCAAAAAAATATAGTAAAAGAATTATCAACGAATGAGTTAGTTGACAGAATCAGCGAAGAGAAAGCAAACTTGTCTAAACTTCAACTTAATCATGCGGTATCTCCAATAGAGAATCCTGCAAAAATTAAAACAGTAAGACGTTTGGTTGCGCAGTTGAAAACCGAATTAACTCAAAGACAAAAGAATAAAAACTAATCATAGAATGGAGCAGCAGCGCAAATTAAGAAAAGAGAAAACCGGATTGGTGATCAGTAATAAAATGACTAAGTCAATCGTGGTATCTGTTGAGCGTAGGATGAAACATCCTAAGTATGGAAAGTTCATCAAAAAGACGAAACATTTCATGGCACATGATGAAGAGAACCAGGCTGGGATAGGCGATACCGTTCGTATAATGGAAACAAGACCAATGAGCAAGAATAAAACCTGGCGTTTGGTTGAAGTATTGGCAAAAGCAAAATAAAGCTTAAAGAATAATAAGTTAATCTAATGATACAGCAAGAAACACGACTGGCAGTAGCAGACAACAGCGGAGCAAAAGAAGTACTTTGTATAAAAGTATTAGGCGGCACGCGTAAGCGCTATGCTTCAGTTGGAGATAAAATTGTAGTGACCGTAAAGAATGCTATACCGGCAGGAAACATTAAAAAAGGAACGGTTACAAAAGCGGTAGTGGTTCGCGTTAAAAAAGAAATCAGAAGAACAGATGGTTCATACATTCGTTTTGATGACAACGCAGTAGTGCTTTTAACCGCTAATGATGAATTAAGAGGAACACGTATTTTCGGCCCCGTTGCTCGTGAATTACGTGAAAAACAATATATGAAAATCGTTTCATTAGCACCGGAGGTATTGTAATCATGAAAAGAAAGTTCAATAAAATAAATAAGGTCCATATCAAAAAAGGAGATATGGTTAAAGTTATTGCAGGAAACAGCAAAGGTTCTCAAGGTAGAGTGTTGGAAGTAAATCCTGCAAATAATACTGCCATTGTTGAGCAGGCAAATGTTGTTTCTAAACACACCAAACCAAATGCACAAAATACCCAAGGTGGTATTGTAAAAAAGGAAGCACCAATTAATCTATCTAACTTGATGATATTGGATCCTTCTCAAAATGTTGCAACTCGTATTGGTCGCAAGTTAGTAGATGGCCAATGGGTTCGTTATGCAAAAAAATCAGGAGAGGAGATTAAGTAATGAAATACACACCAAGATTAAAAGACAAGTACAAGAAGGAGATTGTTAAAGCTCTTCAAGAGAAGTTTAACTACAAATCTTCCATGCAAGTTCCACGGTTGAAAAAGATATGTTTGAATCAAGGAGTAGGTGATGCTGTGGCAGACAAGAAGCTAATGGAAGCTGCCTTGAATGAAATGACAATGATTGCTGGTCAAAAAGCGGTACCTACGAAATCGAAAAAAGATATTTCGAATTTCAAATTGAGAAAAGGAGTTAACATAGGTAGTCGTGTTACACTGCGCGATACAAACATGTATGAGTTTCTTGATCGTTTGATTGCAGTAGCGTTACCACGAATCAGAGATTTTCGCGGAGTAAGTGATAAGGGATTTGATGGAAATGGAAACTATACTTTAGGTGTAGTTGAACAAATTATCTTTCCTGAAATCGATATTGATAAAGTAAATAAAATAACCGGAATGGATATCACATTTGTGACTTCAGCTGAAACAGATGAAGAAGCATTTGAATTGTTAAAGCAATTTGGAATTCCATTTAAAGGTCAACAAATAAACTAAAAACAGAAAAAAGATATGGCGAAAGAATCGATGAAAGCTCGTGAAGTGAAGCGTCAAAAATTGGTAGATAAATATGCTGCCAAACGCAAAGAACTTAAAGAAGCAGGTGATTATGCTGCTTTAAGTTTATTGCCACGTAACTCTTCACCTGTTCGTGTACGAAACCGTTGTAAACTTACCGGAAGACCAAGAGGGTATATGAGACAATTCGGTATAAGCCGTGTATTGTTTAGAAAAATGGCATTAGAAGGAAAAATAGCCGGTGTTACTAAAGCCAGTTGGTAAAAAAATAATAATAGAAGAAATAAAATGACTGATCCAATAGCAGATTACTTAACCAGAGTGCGAAACGCAATACGAGCGAATCATAGAATCGTTCAAATTCCTGCTTCAAATTTGAAGAAAGAAATGACTAAAATTCTTCATGAGAAAGGATACATCACTGCGTATAAATTTGAAGAAACTGAAAATAATCAGGGAGCAATAAAAATTGCATTGAAGTACCATCCGGTTACAAAAGTCCCAGCCATCAGAAATTTAAGACGAGTAAGTAAGCCAGGACTCAGAAAGTATGCGCATACTACCAATTTACCAAGAGTTTTGAATGGTTTGGGAATTGCCATCCTTTCAACATCAAAAGGATTGATGACCGATAAGGAAGCTCGGAAAGAGCATGTTGGTGGAGAGGTACTTTGTTATATTTATTAATGAATTTATCTAGTTAAAGAAATGTCAAGAATAGGAAATGCACCAATAGAAATTCCAAAAGGAGTTGAAGTGAACATTGCCAAAAACAATGTCACCGTAAAAGGACCTAAAGGAAATTTATCTCAAAAACTTGGAGATGGTATCAGTGCTACCGTTGATGCGGGAGTACTTACTTTTACAAGAGCTACTGAGCAAAAACGTCACCGTGCTTTACACGGGTTGTATCGTGCTTTAGTTGCCAATATGGTGAAAGGAGTTTCAGAAGGATTTAAAATTGAGCAAGAATTGGTTGGTGTTGGATATCGTGCTACTGCACAAGGTCAAGTATTGGATTTAGTATTGGGTTATTCTCACCATGTAATTTTTGAATTACCTGATGAAATTAAAGTAGCTACGCGACAAGAAAAAGGTCAGAATCCGATCATTACACTAGAGTCGGCCGATAAACAATTGTTAGGAACTGTTTCCGCAAAAATAAGATCACTACGTAAACCTGAACCTTTTAAAGGAAAAGGTATTAAGTACGTTGGCGAAACGTTAAGAAGAAAAGCTGGTAAATCAGCCGCTAAAAAATAATATCATTTAAGTCATGATAAATAAAAAAGAAGTCAGAAGAAAAAAAATCCGTTCAAGGATTCGCAGACGTGTAAAAGGCACTGCTGAGAAACCGAGATTATCGGTATTCAGAAGCAACAAGCAAATATATGCTCAAGTGATTGATGACATTCAAGGAATAACTATTGTATCGGCATCCTCTGCTTTATTAGGCGAAGAGAAGTCGAACAAAAAAGATCAATCGGAAAAAGTTGGTCAGATGTTAGCTGAAAAAGCATTGGCAGCCGGAATTTCCGAAGTTGTATTCGATCGTGGTGGTTATTTATATCATGGAAGAGTTAAATCATTGGCCGATGGAGCTCGAAATGCCGGTTTAAAATTTTAAAACAGAGATATGTTATTATCAAGTTCAAAAAGAGTTAGAGCCACTGATGTGGAGTTAAAAGATAGATTGGTTGCCGTTAACCGTGTAACTAAGGTTACCAAAGGTGGTCGTACATTTTCATTTGCTGCCATTATTGTTGTTGGTGACGAGCATGGTGTCGTTGGCCATGGATTAGGCAAAGCCAAAGAAGTAACCACTGCTGTAACGAAAGGTATTGAAGATGCTAAAAAGCACTTAATACGCGTTTCCGTTCATAAAGGAACAGTTCCACATGAACAAGTTGGAAAATTTGGTGGAGCAACCGTATTCTTAAAGCCTGCAGCACCTGGAACAGGTGTAATTGCTGGTGGTGCGATGCGTTCAGTTTTGGAGAGTGTTGGTATTACCGATGTTCTTGCAAAATCTAAAGGATCATCTAACCCACATAACGTAGTTAAAGCTACAATGGATGCACTAAGCAAAATGACCAATGCACACGAAGTAGCTACTCAAAGAAGTGTAGAATTAACAAAAGTATTTAACGGGTAATAATTTCTAAGGATGAAAAAGATTACTATAAAGCAAATCAAAAGCGGTATCGACCGACCTGCTAAGCAAAAGCGTACGCTAAAAGCGTTGGGATTGAACAGAATGAATCATCAAAAAGAAGTTGAGGCAAGCCCTCAAGTTATGGGGATGATTAACGCTGTTAAACATTTAGTAGAAATAGTTGAAAAATAACAAATAGAAAAGATGGATTTAAGTAACTTAAAATATGCTTCAGGCTCTGTAAAAAAGGGTAAACGCGTAGGTCGTGGAACCGGCTCTGGTAGAGGTGGAACATCAACACGTGGACATAAAGGAGCTCAATCTCGATCAGGATACAGTCAGAAATTTGGATTTGAAGGAGGGCAAATGCCTCTTTACAGAAGAGTACCAAAATTCGGTTTCAAAAACATTAATCGAGTTGAGTACAAAGCCATCAATTTAGATGTATTACAGAATCTATCTGAGCAACATAAATTAGATACCATAGGTGTTGACACATTAATGGAGCATGGATTGATTTCTAAAAGAGATAAGGTGAAAATTCTTTCAAGAGGAGAGTTGAAAAATAAAATTAATGTTACAGCCAATGCATTTTCTGAAGCTGCTAAAAAGGCAATAGAATCTAGTGGTGGTACTACAACTATAGTTTAATGAAAGGTTTAATCAATACCATACGTAATATATTTAAGATTGAGGATTTAAGATCTCGAATCTTAACTACGCTTTTTTTAGTGGCCGTTTATCGACTAGGTGCTCATATTGTATTACCTGGTGTTGATCCTGATCAATTGGGCGCTTTAAAAGATCAAACTTCAGGAGGTTTACTCGGATTGCTAGATATGTTTGCCGGTGGAGCATTTTCTCAAGCATCAATATTTGCCTTGGGTATTATGCCTTATATTTCTGCATCTATCGTTGTGCAGTTGTTGGGCTTAGCTATTCCTATGTTCCAAAAACTTCAAAAAGAAGGAGAAAGTGGAAGAAAGAAGTTGAATCAGATTACGCGCTACCTAACAGTATTGATCACAGCAGGTCAAGCACCCGGATATTTAATCAACCTTAAATCGCAAGCACCAAGTGCAATTATCGCATATACACATCCCGAGTTGGTTTCACCTTTTATGTTTTGGTTTACTTCAATTGTGATTTTAGTTTCAGGTACTCTGTTTGTAATGTGGTTGGGAGAGAAAATAACCGACAAAGGAATTGGTAATGGTATTTCATTATTGATCATGATAGGTATTATTGCTAGAATGCCTCACTCTCTTCGTGATGAGTTTTTATCGAGATTGAATGAAGGCGGTGGATTAGTATTGTTCCTCGTTGAAATGGTTGTTTTATTAGTCATTGTAGCGCTTACCATTATGTTGGTGCAAGGGACCAGGAAAATACCCGTTCAGTTTGCTAAAAAAATAGTTGGTAATAAGCAATATGGTGGTGTTAGGCAATATATCCCATTAAAAGTTAATGCTGCTGGTGTAATGCCAATCATTTTTGCTCAGGCCATTATGTTTATCCCTGCTACTGTAGCTCAGTTTTTTCCTGAGTCGAGTACTTGGCAAGGATTTGCTGGGGCAATGAGTGACTTCACTTCTTTTTGGCACAACTTCTTTTTTGCGTTGTTGATTTTAGCGTTTACTTATTTCTATACAGCCGTTACGGTAAATCCGAATCAAATGGCAGAAGACATGAAGAAGAATGGTGGTTTTGTACCCGGTGTAAAACCTGGCCGACAAACAGCTGGATTTATAGATGAGATTATGTCAAGAATTACTTTGCCTGGATCGATATTTTTAGCCATTGTAGCTATTTTACCTGCTTTTGCAACGTTAGCTGGAGTAAATACAAACTTTGCGCAATTTTATGGAGGAACATCACTACTGATCTTAGTGGGAGTAATTTTAGACACGCTTCAACAAGTGGAAAGTCATTTGTTAATGCGTCATTATGATGGATTATTAAAATCTGGAAGAATCAAAGGACGTAGTCCTGCGAGTGCTTCCATATAATTTTATAGGGCTTGCAAATATCTCTTAAGACAAAAGAAGAGATTGAACTTTGCAGGCAGAGTTCTTTACTTGTTGGAAAAACATTAGCACAAGTTGCCTCAGCTTTAAAAGCAGGAGTTTCTACTTTAGAGTTAGACAAAATTGCTGAAACGTTTATTAAAGATTCCGGAGCTACTCCTTCTTTTTTAGGGTACAACGGATTTTCAGGTAGCCTATGTATTTCTGTAAATGAGGAAATAGTTCATGGAATACCAGGTAAACGAGTAATTAAAGAAGGCGATTTGGTTTCGATCGATTGTGGTGTTTTTATGAATGGATTTCATGGAGATTCTGCGTACACTTTTGGTGTTGAAGAAATAGATGAAAAGAAAAGTCTTCTACTTAAAATTACCAAAGAAAGTTTGCTTCTGGCGATTGATACTATTCAACCGGGTTCAAGAATAGGTGATATTGGAAATGCCGTTCAGCAACACGCACAAAAAAATGGATTCGGAGTAGTGAGAGAATTAGTTGGACATGGTTTAGGAAGAAACTTGCATGAGAAGCCTGAGATTCCGAATTATGGCAAACGAGGTTCTGGATTGCAGTTGAAGGATGGAATGGTTATCGCAATTGAACCGATGATCAATATGGGAAGTCGTCACATTCGTCAATTAAATGATGGATGGACTATCGTTACGAGTGACCATAAACCATCTGCTCATTTTGAACACGATATTGCAATTGTAGAAGGATATGCTGATGTATTAACAACATTTGAATTTATTGAAAAGGAAATTGAGAAGAATAGTAATTTATATAAACTGATATAAGAAAAGAATGGCCAAACAATCTTCCATCGAACAGGATGGAACCATATTAGAAGCATTATCAAATGCCATGTTCAGGGTACAACTTGAAAATGGACATGAAATAATTGCTCATATATCCGGAAAGATGAGAATGAATTATATTAAGATTCTTACGGGTGATAAGGTAAAGATTGAAATGTCGCCATACGATTTAACGAAAGGACGAATTACTTACAGATATAAATAATAAAACAATGAAAGTAAGACCATCTCTTAAAAAGAGAAGCGAAGAATGTAAAATTGTAAGACGTAAGGGCAGACTTTACGTGATTAACAAAAAGAACCCACGTTATAAAATGCGTCAAGGTTAAACTATAACTGATTAAAAATTGAATTGAATACATGGCAAGAATTGCAGGAATCGATTTACCAAAAAACAAAAGAGGCGAGATTGGCTTAACCTATATCTACGGGGTTGGCAGATCGACCGCACAAAAAATACTCACTAAAGCGGGTGTTGACTTTAACAAAAAAGTGAACGACTGGAACGATGATGAACTCACAAAGATTCGTGGAGTGATCAACGATGAAATTAAAGTTGAAGGTGCTTTACGCTCTGAAGTTCAGTTAAACATTAAGCGATTGATGGATATCGGTTGTTATCGTGGTATTCGTCACAGAATTGGACTCCCTGTTAGAGGACAAAGAACTAAAACCAACTGTAGAACTCGTAAGGGTAAGAGAAAGACAGTAGCTAATAAGAAAAAAGTAACTAAGTAATAAATAGGTAGAAGCGAATGGCAAAAACACAACAATCTGGTGCAGGTAAAACTGCAAAGAAGAAGAATGTAAAAGTTGAATTAATCGGTAATGCATTTTTGAATGCAACCTTTAATAACATCATCATAAGCTTAACCAATGCTACCGGTCAAGTAGTGGCTTGGTCATCGGCCGGTAAAATGGGATTTAAAGGCTCTAAGAAGAACACACCTTATGCTGCGCAAATGGCGGCATCGGATTGTGCAAAAGTGGCGTATGATATGGGCATGAGAAAAGTTAAAGTTTATGTAAAAGGACCTGGAGCTGGTCGCGAATCGGCTATCAGAACTTTGCACTCAAGTGGACTAGAGGTTATGGAAATTGTTGATGTAACTCCATTGCCACACAATGGTTGCCGCCCTCCAAAGAAAAGAAGAATATAAAACACCTAATCACTAAAGAATAAGATAATGGCAAGATATATTGGACCAAAAACTAAAATTGCACGTAAATTTAAAGATCCTATTTATGGACCTGACAAGAGTTACGACAAAAGAAGCTATCCTCCAGGTCAGCATGGCTTAACCAAGCGCAGATCAAAGCAGTCGGAGTATGCTTTGCAGCTTCAAGAAAAGCAAAAAGCAAAATATACGTATGGTGTGTTGGAACGTCAGTTTGCAAAGACATTTGTAAATGCGGCTCGTATGCAAGGTATTACAGGTGAAAACTTATTGAAACTAATGGAAGCTCGTTTGGATAATGTTGTTTTCCGTTTTGGAATATCTCCATCTAGAGCTGGTGCAAGACAATTGGTTTCACATCGTCATATTATGGTGAATGGAAATATTGTAAATATTCCAAGTTATTCTTTAAAGCCTGGTGATGTAGTAAGCGTTAGAGAAAAATCTAAAGCGCTTGAAGTCATTAATAATTCATTGCATGGACAAGTAAATAAATTTAACTGGCTGGAGTGGGATCAAAACCAATACACTGGAAAATTTGTTGCTATGCCTGAGCGTGATCAAATTCCCGAGAATATTAAGGAACAGTTGATCGTTGAACTTTACTCTAAATAATAAAAACTAAAACATAAAAAAAATGGCCATTCTTGATTTTCAGAAACCGGATAAAGTAATAATGCTAAATGCAACCGAAACATTTGGGCAGTTTGAATTTCGCCCTCTTGAACCCGGTTATGGCATTACAGTTGGAAATGCGTTGAGAAGAATATTGCTGTCTTCACTTGAAGGATATGCGGTAACTTCAATAAAAATTTCAGGTGTCGATCATGAGTTTAGCACAATCAAAGGAGTTGCAGAAGACGTTACAGAAATTATTCTGAATCTTAAGCAAGTTCGTTTTAAAAACCAGATTAGCGGAACCGATACCGAAAGAGTAAGCGTATTGATCCATGGCAAGGACCAATTTACTGCCGGAGATATTGCCAAGCATACGACAGCATTTCAGGTGCTTAACCCAGATCATGTTATTTGTAACATGGAAACGAATGTGAAGCTTCAAATCGATTTGATCATCGAAAAGGGTAGAGGATACATTGCTGCTGAAGAGAATAAAAACAACAATTTACCTATCGGAACAATTGCAATTGATGCGATACACACACCTATTCGTAATGTAAAATATACGATTGATAACTTTCGTGTTGAGCAAAAGACCGATTACGAAAAACTAACAATGGAAATTGTTACCGATGGTTCTATTCATCCTAAAGATGCTTTGAAGGAAGCAGCAGAGATATTAATCCATCACTTTATGTTGTTTTCAGATGAGCGTATCAAATTGGATGTTAAGCCTAAAGCTGTTACTGAAGAATTTGATGAGAGTTCATTGCATATGCGTCAGCTATTAAAAACTCGATTAGTTGATCTTGATTTATCTGTCCGTGCTTTAAATTGTTTGAAAGCTGCAGATGTAGAAACGTTAGGAGACTTAGTTAAGTTTCAGAAAAGTGACTTGTTGAAGTTTAGAAACTTTGGAAAGAAATCGCTTACTGAGTTAGAAGAATTGGTGCGTAGCAAAGGTTTAAGCTTCGGGTTGAATGTTGCAAAATATATGCTCGATAAAGAATAATTGAATTAAGGAGGAATTAAAAAATGCGTCACGGAAATAAAGACAACCACTTAGGTAGAACAAAGAGTCATAGAAAAGCTATGTTATCGAACATGGCTTCTTCGTTGATCCTTCATAAGCGAATAACAACTACAGTTGCAAAAGCTAAAGCACTTAGAACATTTGTAGAGCCAATTTTAACGCGCTCAAAAGATGATTCTACACACAGTAGAAGAATGGTGTTTAGCCAAATTCAAAGCAAAGAAGCTGTTACTGAATTATTCAGAGAAGTTTCAACAAAAATTGCTGAAAGAAACGGAGGTTACACTCGTATCATCCGCATTGGAAATCGTTTAGGCGATAATGCGGATATGTGTATGATGGAGTTGGTAGATTTTAATACCATTTATACCAACGATAAACCGTCTCAGAAGAAAACTAAAACTACTCGTAGAGGAAGAAAAAAGAAATCGGATGAAACTACGGTTGATGCTTCACCAAATGCTGAAGGCAGCTCGGAGTCAGAGGCAGAGGCAAAGCCTAAAAAGACTAGAAGATCATCAAAGAAAACCGATAAAAGCGGTGATGAATAATGAATAATGAGTAAAAATTTAGAAAAAGATAAAGCATTCCGCTTTATCTTTTTTTTTAATATATCGTGATTTGTATTTTTATAGCAAGATAGTTTAGTATGAAGTATATCAATAGTACCCCTGCAGTTTTACTTTTAGCAGATGGAACCATTTTTCATGGAAATTCAGCAGGAAAAATTGGTACCTGTAGTGGCGAAATTTGTTTTAATACCGGTATGACCGGTTATCAAGAAATATTTACTGACCCATCTTATTTTGGTCAAATCATGGTAGCCAATCATGTTCATATAGGAAATTATGGGGTATTGACGGATGAATCAGAGTCAGAATCTATCAAAATTTCTGGTCTTGTTTGCCGTAACTTCTCCCAACATTATTCTAGAAAGCAAGCCCATATGGCTATTCAGGACTTTTTTGTTGAGAACAACATTGTTGTTATTTGCGATGTTGATACCAGAGCTTTAGTGCGCCATATTAGAGATAAGGGTGCAATGAATGCTATCATAAGTTCTGAAAATATTGAAATAGAAAAACTCAAAAACATGTTAAAGCAAGTGCCTTCTATGGAAGGTTTGGAACTTGCTTCTAAAGTTTCTACTGATAAATGTTATTATTTTGGTAATTCTGATGCAACCTATAAAGTTGCCGTATTAGATCTTGGCGTTAAAAAAAATTCGTTAAGAAATTTAGCTTCACGTGATTGCTATATAAAAGTTTTTCCTTGGAATTCTAGCGCTGAAGAAATTCTAAGTTGGCAGCCCAATGGTTTGCTCATTTCAAACGGTCCCGGAGATCCTTCTGTAATGTTGGATGTAGTTAAAACCATTCAACAGTTACTGGAAGTTGACTTACCATTATTTGGAATTTGCTTAGGTCATCAAATATTAGCACAAGCATGTGGAATTTCTACGTATAAAATGTTTAATGGTCATCGTGG
>DAOQTX010000026.1:0-38004 GCA_035340715.1 Bacteroidia bacterium
AAGTAGCGATGGATATATGGGATTAGAAAATAAAAATATACGAATAAGTAACGATGAGTCCACTTATTTGACACATAGTTGGAGAGCAGAAGAACAGTCTATTTTAATTGGTTCAAAAACGATGAATATTGATAATCCGAAATTGGATGTACGAAGATTGAAAGGAAGAAACCCGATACCAATTATTTTATCACCCGAAGGAAACGTAATTTCTACGCATTACTTACTTCAAAACGAATCTACACTGGTACTGAGTCACCATATAAATCCAAATTTGACCGCTCAACAAATAAAATTAGATCCAGAAAAAGAAGTTCTTCATCAGGTATTGCAAATCCTTTACGCAAAAAATATTAACTCAGTTTTTGTAGAAGGAGGATCAATTACTTTACATAAGTTCATCGAAGCTTCCTTATGGGATGAAGCCAAAGTAATCATAGCCGATGCTAAGCTGCAGCAGGGCATAGTTGCGCCTACTTTAAAAGAGAAAGCCTATCATCAGGAATCTATTGGAAGCAATAGAGTTCATTATTATAAAAACCGAAATGGCGCTATATCTTCTGCTTAGCATTGTACTTGCTACAACTTTATTTATCATATTAAAACTATACAAAACGTTTCGGGTAAACACGGGACACGCAATAGTGGTCAATTATTTTGTAGCCTCTTCAATTGCGTTTGGAGCAAACAGTGATGCCAGCATAGCAGCCCTTTCATCCTTTTTCCATTTGCTCCCCATTACTTTGATTATTGGGTTAATGTTTATTGTCGTATTTAATATAACCGGATTCAGTAGTCAGAGTGCAGGCATTAGTGTTACCAGCGTAGCTGCAAAAATGTCGATGGTTATTCCTATTTTCTTCGGTTTGTTCTTATATAACGACTCGCTAAATTTCACTCGAATTATTGGAATAATCAGCGCTTTGATTGCTGTTTATATTATTAATAAACCCGACAAAAATAATGCTCAAGAAAAAAAAGATCTTTGGCTACCGGTACTGGTATTTGCAGGAAGTGGTTTGGTCGATAGTTCGATCAAGTACGCCCAACACTTTTATATGACCAATGAAAACAGGCAACTCCTCATTGCTATGTTATTTGGTAGTGCCGGATTACTGGGAGTATTGCATTACGCATTCAATGTCATATATAAAAAAGATAGCATTCTCAATTTACGTAGTATCATTGGTGGATTGATTCTAGGTATAGCCAACTACTTCTCTCTTCATTTTTTGCTTTTATGTTTTCAATATCCGGGAAGCGAAAGTGCAATGATTTTTTCTATTGTTAATATTGGAGTAGTTTTATTAGCTGCCATTTGTGGCTATTTGTTTTTGAATGAAACTTTAAACGGAGGAAAACTACTTGGAGTTTTAATTGCAGTATTTTCAATCATCATTCTTTATAGCAGTAAATAATTGTTGTTTCAAGACACATATAAAACAATTGTAAAAGCCACTGAAGCTCTATTTACCGATCGAGGTTCAAAATTTATTTCTATTGCTTTCCCGTGTTCAACTGAAGAAGATTTTAGATCAACATTAAAAAAAATAAAAGCCGAACATCGAAAAGCCAACCATCATTGTTTTGCGTATGTACTTGGTTCGAACAAAGAATCAACTCGATCAAACGATGATGGAGAACCTTCTGGTACAGCTGGCCTTCCTATATTAAGGCAGATTAATGCAAATGATTTGACCAATTGTGCAGTAATTGTAGTACGATACTTCGGTGGTACATTGCTGGGGGTTGGCGGATTAATAAATGCTTATAAATCAGCTGCTGCATTGGCCATTGAAAGCTGCACTATAATTGAGAAACATATTGAAGAAAAGTATTCGATCCAATTTGAATATAGCGACCAAAGCTTTGTTCAACAAATAATAAGTGAATTCGATATAAAGATTATAAATCAGCACTTTGAATCGAAAATATTATTCACTTGTTCGGTATTAAAGTCTAAAGCCGATGCATTTCTGACGGCTCTAAAATCATATCCTTTGGACTCAACCAGAATTAAAATTAAAGTAGTACATGATTGATTATTCACTCTTAAAACAGTTGTGCCATATTCAAGCCAACTCAGGCAACGAAGGAGAAATAAAACAATTCTTAATTGATTTTATAAAGAAAGATGCCGTGAATTGGCAAAGCGAACCAAAAATTATAGATGAGCAATTTCAAGATTCTTTTATCGTAACGTGTGGAAATCCGAGTACAGCGGTGTATGCTCACTTAGATAATGTTGGATTTATGGCGGGATACAATAACCAAATCACACCTATGGGATCACCGGACACTCAAGGCCAACACGAATTGGTAGGCTACGACTCTAAAGGAAAGATTGAAGCTAAATTGTCGATAGTTGACGAAACGCTATTTGCAGAATTTGATAGGATCATAGAAAGTGGAACGGAACTAAGTTTTAATCCTCATTGGCGTGAAACGGAGTTTTACATACAATGTTGTTACCTGGATAATCGCGCAGGGATCTATGCGGCAATCCAAACAGCTCGCAAAACAGAAAATATTGCATTGGTATTTGGCCAATGGGAAGAACATGGAGGAGGAAGCGTTTCGTATTTAAGTAAATACTTATATGAAAAACACAACATAAGACAAGCTCTCATTTCGGATATTACGTATGTCTCGGAAGGAGTTAAAGATGGGCAGGGTGTTGCCGTATCGTTGCGAGATCGAGCTATTCCAAGAAAACAATTTGTCAATAGAATTAGAAACATTTTAGATACTAATAATTTCTCCTATCAAATAGAAGTGGAAGAAGTTGGTGGAAGCGATGGGCATGAAATTCAGAAACTAGCCTACCCTATTGATTGGTGTTTTGTAGGTGCACCACAGCAATTTAGTCACAGTCCCAACGAAAAGATAAACAAGGCTGATCTTGAATCAATGATTGCAGCATATCGAATCTTATTGAAACATCTTTAATCATAAAATGATCGGATAGCATTGATGAAAGTTTCCGGTGCTGAACATGGTTTTTTGGTTTCGGTATTTACAAATACCAAAGTAGTACTTGCTTTATTTAAGAGTTCATTTGATTCATTAAACACTTCGTATTCAAAATATATGCGGGCAGCCGGCAATTGAGGAATTCTGGTTTTAATGGTAAGCAAATCATCATAGAAAGCAGGTTTAAAATACTTGATTTGAAATTCCAATACCGGCAACATAATTCCATCATCCTCCATTTGCTTATAGGTAAACCCTAAATTGCGAATACACTCTACACGAGCCAACTCAAAATAGGTAGCATAATTACCATAATAAACATACCCCATCCGATCGGTTTCAGAATAACGAACTCGAATTTTCACTTCACTTTCAAACATAAGATTAGCTTTGGTCAAATGTAAAAAGATAATTAGTAATATTGTTTAGCTCGATTACAATGCGTTACCTCCTTATCATATCATTTCTTTTTGCTGTGGCTTGTAGTCCTTCTTTCACTACGGTCAAAAGCAATTCCGAACTTAACACTTTGGGCACAAAAGAATTTGTTCAATCCGATTCAAACATTTATAGAAAATATTTACCCTATAAAAATCAATTGGATCAAGAGATGAACAGAGTTATCGCATATAGTGATAGTCCGCTCGAAAAAGGGCAACCCGAAAGTAAATTGGGCAATTTTTTTTCAGATGCATTGCTCTTTTATTGCAACGAGAAATTAAAAACCGATCAAAGACTACCAATTGATTTTGCTGTATTTAATAATGGTGGACTCAGAGCTTCACTTCCAAAAGGCGAGATAACTGTTGGAAATATTTTTCAGTTAATGCCATTCGAAAATGAACTGGTAGTGTTAGAACTAGACAGTACATCCATTATACCATTAATATATTATATCATTGGAAAAGGTGGAATACCAGTTTCCGGCCTTAAATTGTCTCTTCAAAATCAAATCATCACAGAGTTTAAAATTGGCAATACGCCTTATGATTCTTCCGCTACTTATCGACTCTTAACTTCGTCATACTTGGCTAATGGTGGGGATCAATTCTGGTTTTTCGAAAAAAATAAAAACCGATTCAACACCGGAATTAAAATTCGAGAAGCACTTATTGAGTATTTAGAAATGCAAAACAAAAAAGGACAAAGAATTGAAGCTGAATTAGATCAAAGAATAAGCTATGAACCATAGAAGAGATTTCATTAAAAGAGTATGTGCCGGAACTGCATTGCTAAGCGTTGGTTTAGCGCCACTGAAATCAATTGCTCGTTCAGAAATGGAAAAGATAACCATACTACATACAAACGATGTTCACAGCCACATTGAACCTTTTCCAAGTAACGATCCAAAATTTCCCGGATTAGGTGGTGCTGAAAGAAGAGCGGCATTGATACATCGAATTCGAAATGAAGAAGAACACGTATTACTATTGGATGCCGGAGACCTAGTTCAGGGAACACCTTATTTCAATGTATTTAAAGGTGAAGTTGAATACAAATTGATGAATGAGATGCAATACGATGCGGCTACATTGGGGAATCATGACTTTGATAATGGACTGGATGGACTTCAATACATGCTGAACTTTGCTAAGTTTCCAATGATTTGTTCCAATTATAGTTTTGATCAAACCACAATATCTGGTATGACTATTCCCTATAAAGTATTTGACAAGGGAGATATGCGCATAGGTGTGTTTGGACTTGGTATAGAATTAAATGGATTAGTAGAAGAGAAATTGTTTGGAAAAACTAAATATGAAAATCCTGAAGTGAAGGCTGCATACTATGCACATCATTTAAAGACAAAAGAAAAATGCGATCTAATCATATGCTTATCTCACCTTGGCTTCAAGTATCCTGATGAAAAAATATCTGATGTTGGATTAGCAAAAAAATCATTGTATATTGATTGCATCATTGGAGGACATACACATACATTTCTTAAAGAGCCGGTAAGAGTATATAACAGAGCAGGTAAAGAAGTATTGATAGCACAAACCGGATGGGCAGGAATAAATTTAGGTAGAATAGATTTTTATTTGGAGAGAAAAAACGGACTGAAGATTGGATTAGGTAGTAGCAAAAAAATTTCGAAATAAACAAGCAAAATAAATGTTTCAAAATATTTTTTTTCTTCAAATCTTTGCGAACAGTAAAACGGTTTTATATTTGTAAAACAATTTCACGAAAACCCTTTTAATAACCTTATAAAACACAGAGCAAAAATTATGGGTAACGATAAAAGTCATGTTAAAGTTTGGAACAATTGTTTAAAACTTATACGCGATAATGTTACACCACAAAATTTCAAAACCTGGTTTGATCCAATCAAGCCAGTTAAACTTGATAACAAAGTTTTAACCATCGAGGTTCCTAGTCAGTTTGTTTATGAATGGTTGGAAGAGCATTACATAGACATCTTGAGAAAAACTATAAAAAGAGAACTGGGCCCTGAAGGTAGTTTAGAATACAGTATTGTGGTGGCAAACAACAGCAATGATAAACCCTATGCTGTAAAATTTCCAACCAAAAACTATAACTCTTTAAAGAATCATAGTGTTGCACTACCGGTTGATATAAACAAAGGAATTAAGAATCCATTTGTTATTCCCGGACTTCGAAAAGTTGATGTAGACTCCCAATTGAACCCAAGCTATACGTTGGAGAATTTTATTGAAGGAGACTGTAATCGACTTGCCCGAGCAGCGGGATTTGCAGTTGCCAGCAAGCCAGGTGGAACCGCATTCAATCCTTTGTTGATTTATGGTGGTGTAGGATTAGGTAAAACGCATTTGGCTCATGCCATAGGAATAGATATTAAAAATAACTTTCCTGAAAAAACGGTTCTCTATGTACCATCCGACAAATTCATTCAACAATTTGTAGATGCAGTAAAGAACAATGCTCAAAATGATTTCACACATTTTTATGAAATGATGGATGTGCTGATCATTGACGATATCCAATTCTTCAGTGGAAAAGAAAAAACACAGGATGTATTTTTTCATATCTTCAATCACCTTCATCAAAACGGCAAACAGATTATTCTGACTTCTGACAAAGCACCTGTTGATTTGCAAGGAATGGAACAAAGATTGTTGAGTCGATTTAAGTGGGGATTGGCAGCCGATCTTCAAATGCCAGACTTAGAAACGCGCATAGCCATTTTAAGAAAAAAGATGTATATTGATGGTATTGAGTTACCTAATGATATCGTTGAATACATTGCTTATAGTATCAATTCAAATATTAGGGAACTCGAAGGTGCATTGATTTCCATCATCGCTCAATCTTCTCTCAACAAGAAGCCCGTTACTATGGAATTGGTAAAACAAATGATTGAAAAGTTTGTAAAAAATACTTCGCACGAAATATCCATCGACTATATTCAAAAGGTGGTATGTGATTATTTTGATCTTTCATTAGAACAACTTAAATCAAAAACCAGAAAACGCGAAGTAGTTCAAGCCCGACAGTTGGCCATGTACTTTAGTAAACAAATGACCAAGTCTTCCCTTTCAAATATAGGGATTCAATGCGGTGGTAAAGATCATGCTACTGTTTTGCATGCTTGCAGAACCATCAATAATCTAATCGAAACGGACAAGAAGTTTAAAGCCTGCGTAGCTGACATTCAGAAACGTATAAAGGTAAATGCAAAACTCTGATGAAACTTCTACTTTAGGAAATGCTCCTGATTGTAGAATATTAATGGTTTGCCTCGGCAATATTTGCAGATCACCAATTGCACAAGGTGTTTTTGAAAATCTATCAAAAAAATTAGGGTTTGATGCGGTTGTAGATTCGGCCGGAACAGGCGCTTGGCATGTAGGCGAAGCACCCGATCGGAGAGCAGTTCAGACGGCAAAAAACCGAGGGATAGATATTAGCAAACAAAGAGCAAGACAATTTAATGTAAATGATTTTGATGCTTTTGACCTGATTCTAGCAATGGATCAAAGTAATGAAAGAGACATCAGAAACATGGCCCGAGATGCACAAGATCTGAGCAAAGTAAACTTGTTTCTGAGAATGGCTCAACACAATGAAGAGCTTTCTGTTCCTGATCCTTACTACGGAGGACCCGATGGATTTGAAGAAGTCTTTGATTTGATTGAAGCAGCTTCCGAGGCGATTATTAAAAATCTGAAAGGAATATAGCGCCATCATGAACCACAATAGTAAAGGTCGACTTTATTTAATCCCAACCTTTTTAAGCGAAACAGCTTCATTGGATGAATTACCGGAGCAAACTATCCGCATTACTAAATCTTTGTCGCATTTTGTTGTAGAAACAGAGAAGGTAGCTCGTCAGTTTTTCAAGAAATTACAAATTACAATTCCACAATGTGATTTAAATATATTTACTCATGACAAACATAATAGTAGCAACTTTGATGAGTGTATAGGTTGGTTACAAAGTGGAATCGATGTGGGGCTTTTGAGTGACGCAGGCTGCCCTGCCATTGCCGACCCTGGGTCGGAATTTGTGTTACTCGCACATAATAAAGATATAGATGTTATCCCTTTGGTAGGTCCATCTAGTTTAATATTATCGTTGATGGCCTCCGGCATGAGTGGTCAAAAATTTTCTTTTCACGGATATTTATCGAAAGATGAAAGCACTCGGAAAGATCAAATAAAACATTTAGAAAAAAACGCTGCTACACAAAATTGCACACAATTGTTTATTGAAACTCCATTCAAAAATCAATTGGTTTTAAAAAATATGTTGGAAGTATGTCAGGCCGACACATTGATTGGTGTGTTTTGTAACTTGACCTCAGACCATGCACTAATTAAAACCAAAACGGTTAAAGATTGGAAATCGAAATTACCCGATTTGCAAAAGCGACCTTGTGTATTTACAATTTATAGAAATGGCAAAAAAAATTAAAACTGTTAATCTTAAAACATTCAAAAGACAAGTAGGTCAAAAAAGAAAAGTCCTGACAACTTTTCTGAGAGGAATTCATAACAGAAAAGTGAGTCGCTTAAATCAAAGAGTAAAGGAATTGGACCAGCAAGCATTTCAAGAAATTGATTGTCTCGACTGTGGGAATTGCTGCAAACAAATGACACCTACTTATACTAAGAAAGACATTAAAAGAATATCCTCTCATTTTAAAATGACTGAAAAAGAGTATTTTGATAAGTATTTATATAAGGACGAGTCGGGTGATATCATGCATCAATCAACACCTTGTTACTTTTTGCAAAGAGACAACAAGTGTTCCATCTATGAAATTCGCCCTGATGACTGTAGAGGTTTTCCGCACTTACACAAAAGTGACTTTAAAAATGCAAGCACAATCAACATTCAAAACATCGATTACTGTCCAATTACTTTTAAGGTCGTAAGTGCCTTGTACGATCAAATAGTAAATAAAAAGTAAGATTTGTTTTACTTAACTTCCAGCAACTCCACTTCAAAAACTAATGGAGAATATGGGGGAATAACTCCAGATGATCCTTGCGGGCCATAAGCTAAATTAGATGGGATTACCAGTCGCGCTTTACCACCCACATTCATCATAGAAATACCTTCCTCCCAACCTGGAATTACGGCTCCTTCACCTAAAGCAAATACAAGAGGATCGTTACGGTCCAACGAAGAGTCGAACTTTTTGCCATCTGTAAACATACCGGTATAATGTACTGAAACTGTCTTACCATTTTCAGCTCTTGAGCCTTTTCCTTTCACCACTTCAACATAATACAAACCACTTTGAGTAGGTTGCACATTTATATTTTGATCTTTTAGGTAATTTTGAATCTCTATCATTTCAGTATTCTTCAACTTTTCGTTTTTGGCATTAACCAAATTATCGTAATCCGCTCTTGAAATAAAGCTCTTCAACTTTACATCAAAACGAAGTTTGCTACCTGATTTAATATAGGGTGGCAATTCTGCCCCAAATGTTTTATTAAATATTGAATCGGCCACGCAGTAAAAAGTCATACTGTCGCCAGGGCTCATCATTGCAAATCCTTCTTCTACTCCACCTTTGAATGAAGGATCAACTAATACGACTTGAAAACTATCGCTCACCTCAGAACTATTGAATAGAATTGAGTCTGTATCTGTCTTGTAAACCAAACCAAGGGTCATGATATCTCCGCTAGCTGCAACGTCTCCAGGATTATCAATATGAATCTGATACTCAAGACCCGATTCGGTTTTTTTCATTCCACCTGAATTACAAGACAATAAAGCGATGCTAAAGAAAGCAACAATGATTTTTGATGTAGTTTTCATTTATGTTTAATTATATTTTTTAATTCTAAGTTTATGATCAGAGTTGCATTGGGTGGAACACGAATTCCATCTCCAGTGAACCCAAATGCAAGGTGCGAAGGTACAATAAAAATAGCCCGGTCGCCTTCTTGCATTAATTTTACTCCCTCTTCAATCCCAGATATTATTCCGGCATTTCCTAATACAAAAGAACGGGTACCTAAACTATCTCTAGCATACAATAAAGTCCCGTCTAAAAGCTGCATATCGAACTCTACCTCTACTAGGTCGTTCTTATCCGGAAACCGATTCCCCAATTTTTTTTGAATTATTTGATACCGCAGACCCGTTGTTGTACTGTCCATGGTATATCCTCCCCGTAAAATAAAACTATTAATCTTGTCAGATTCCGATTCGACAAATATTCGATTGGCATTTATTAAGGTTTCTTTTAAATCTATGCTCTCTTTTTGCTCTGACTTTTCACTATTTCGACAGGAATTGAGTACCACTAAGAACATATAAAGCAGAATTTTGAATGATGCTTTTTTCATAGCAATTTCAAATATCCTTTTGAAACAAATTCAGGCAACAATTCTTCAATCTTTTCTATGGTTGATTCTAAGCTAATTTTAGAAACGCCACCAGCGGCATTTTTATGGCCACCTCCATTGAAATATTCAGATGCTATTGAACGAACATCTTGATCCACTCTCGATCTCATTGAAATCCGCACCTCATTTTCTCGCTCAGATAACAATATCGCTATTTCAATCCCGCTAATACTCAATCCATAATTAACAAAACCTTCAGAATCGCCTGTCTTGTACTGATATTTCTGTAGAATATCTTTACTTAATGCAATTATGGCTACTCGATACTCCCAGTTAATTTTCATTCCTTCTGTTATACTATACCCCAATAGTCGCAATCTAGATTCTGAGAAGCTATCGAAAATTTTCTCGTGAACAGCAGTATGATTAAAGCCTGTTGTAAATAAATCAGCTATTACTTGATGTAAATCTCCGCTCATACTATTAAAACGAAAAGATCCGGTATCGGTCATGATTCCACAATACAACGCACTTGCCTCTGATGGTCCAATATACGTCCTCCAATTCATTCGCTTTATTAAATGATAAACCAATTCTGCCGTAGCAGCTGCATCAGGGAAGCTAAATGTTAAACCGGCAAATTTTTTTGGGTGGAGGTGATGATCTATCATCACAACAGTGGCATCTGATTGTTCTATCATACCACCTGCAAGACCGCATCGATCTAAATCATTAAAATCCAAGCAAAAAATAAGGTCTGCATTGCTAAACAAAATATTTGATTCTTCTGTTTCCAAATCAACTTGTATAATTTTTTCCGAACCCTCAAGAAATAATAAAAAGTTAGGATATGCATCAGGACTAAACATAGTTACATCATGACCTAATTTACTTAGCACCGATCCCAATGCTAGCATTGATCCTAAAGCATCTCCATCGGGCTTTTTATGAGTGATCAAGCATATCTTTCTAGAATCAGATAATTCTTTTTGCAATTCGGCAATTAACGTATCGTCAAATGAGGGCATCATATCGGGGATAAATGTATTAAATCCATTCTTATTCATTTTGAAGCTGAGTAGTTTTTTTTACTTTTGCGCTCCACATAAAAAATACATTACCGTGAGCAATATTACTTTTACCATGATTAAACCGGATGCTGTTGGGAACAAACATACCGGAGCTATTTTAGATCATATCATTAAAGCAGGTTTTGAAATTGTCGCTATGAAATACACAAAACTTAGCAACGAACAAGCTGGAAATTTTTATGCCGTTCATAAGGAGCGACCTTTTTATGGCGATTTAGTAAAGTACATGTCTTCCGGAACTATAGTTGCTGCAGTTTTACGCAAATCAAATGCAGTTGCTGACTTTAGAAAACTCATCGGAGCTACCGATCCTTCGAAAGCTGAAGAAGGAACTATTAGGAAGTTGTATGCTACTTCTATTGAAGCAAATGCAGTACATGGCTCTGATAGCGATGAAAATGCTGCCATAGAAGCTTCATTCTTTTTCTCTTCATTAGAGAGATTCTAATCTTATATTTTTCGGTTGATCACAAGTTCGTGAACAACTTCGGACCTTAATGCAGTGTTGAGGTTATCGATCACTTTGTCTTTTTCCAAATTCAGTTGGTCTGCTAATGGACTTGAGTTTACATTTACATAAAGCGTACTACCTTTTAGAACTATTTTAGTAGTTCGGTTGCTTATTAATGTTCCCATTTCTCTTGTCCATATTTCTTTGATTTGAGATTCCACGACCTTTCTTCCTAAAGTACCCGAACCCAACAGATCGTTTAATGTGTCTTTTATTGATTTGCTTTCAGAATCTCTACTCATACTTTTTCATTCATTATTATTCGTTCTCGAATATTAAACATATCGTAACTGATCTCCATTCGATCAAATACAGCGGATAGCCTAAAACCATCGGTATCGCTAATAAAAATTTGACCAAACCTCTTTTCTTTTGTCAACTGCAACAACTTATCCATTCTATTACTATCCAATTTGTCATATATATCATCATACAATAAAATGGGTTGATCGTTTTTTACTTTGCGCAACCACTCATATTGTGCCAACTTCATTGCTATAACAACTGATTTCTGTTGGCCTTGAGAAGCGTATTTCCGGGCGTTATGTCCATTCAGTATAATCTTTAAATCGTCTTTGTGCACACCTTGCGATGTGAACTGTACTATTTTGTCTTTCGATCTAGATTGCAACATCAGATCTTTCCACTTAGAAGATTGCAATGCCGATTCATACTGAATCTCTACGGCTTCTTTACCATCGCACAAAAATTGATACATTGGATTGAAATATGGATTAAACTGATCTATAAAATCTCTTCTAAAATCGTAAACTCTAGTAGCCGGTTCTTCCAACATCTCATCATACATCTCCAATTGTTCATCCAAAGACCTTGGATTACCTTTTTGCTTTAAAAGTGCATTTCGCTGAGATATGATTTTGTTATACAGCATTAAATCCTGCAAATACTCTTTACTGTATTGCGATAGGATTACATCAATAAATTTTCTTCGAATTTCACTTCCCTCGGTCAATAAGTTTTGATCGCTTGGTGCTATAACTACTACCGGAAACAGACCTATATGGTCGCTTAGTCTTGAATAATTATTTCCATTTAAAGAGAACACCTTAGTTCCGTTTTTAAAGGAACAATTGATTTTATGCTCCAACTCCTTTTTGCAAAAGTTACCGGAAACCATAAAAAAATCAGATTGATGTTTAATGTTTTGGCTGTCTACAGGATTAAAATAGCTTTTACACATGGAAAGATAATGAATGGCATCAATCACATTTGTTTTTCCAGCTCCATTGGGTCCAAAAAGAATATTCACTCCGGAATTAAACTCAAATTGGGCCTCTTCGTAATTCTTAAACTGAAATATTGATAAATCTCTTATGTACATAATTAATGGCCATAAATATAGCTAATCGCAATCTTAACACCATTGAAATTGGCTACTATTTAATGTTTTGTTAAAAAAATTTGGCTACTTTTGCGCACCTTATAATACCAAATAATAATGGCAGAAAAAGAACAAGAGTTTGATGTTCAGGAAGCATTAGGAAAAACTGAGCAATACATCCAAAATAATAAAAAGAGTTTATCCATTATTGGTGGAGCTATTGTAGTAATTGTACTAGGATACTTTGGTTACACCAATTTTATAGTGAAACCACAGGAAGAAGCAGCGAGCAAACAAATGTTTATTGCAGAGCGATATTTTGAACAGGATTCGATAGATGTTGCCATCAACGGTGATGGAAATTTTCCCGGCTTCTTACAAATCATACAAGATTACGGTTCTTCTGAATCAGCCAATCGTGCACATTATTATTTAGGAATGTGCTATTTAAAAAAGGGACAATTTGAAGATGCCATTAAATATTTAAAAGGCTATGATGCCGAAGATCAGATTACTGGTGCTCTGGCATTAGGCGGAATTGCAGATGCATATTTGGAGCAAGGTAAAACAGACGATGCAATTTCTTATTACAAGAAAGCAGTTGACTGGGATGAAAATGATTTTACTCCTCCATTCTTTTTGAAAAAAATGGCACTTACCTACGAGCATCTAAAACAATACGACAAAGCCATTGATACCTATCAGCAAATCAAAGACAGCTATACCAATAGCACTGAAGGAAGAGAAGCAGATAAGTATTTAGCAAGAGCAAAAAAATTAGCAGGAAAGTAATTAGCATTAAATGTCCGGTCAAAGCTATACCCCAAACCAGGCTCTGAATTCTCAATCCGGTCGTAATTTTAAAATAGCCATTGTATATGCTCAATGGCATTCTTCATACATGTCTGTTTTGATTGAAGGCTGCAAGAAGAATTTAGTTCACTTTGGTGTTGAACCCGACAACATTTTCTTACAATCGGTTCCGGGTAGTTTTGAACTTATATCTGCATCAAATCATATTGCGAATTCAAAGTCTTTTGATGCTATTATTTGTTTTGGCATTTTAATCAAAGGTGAAACCGCTCATTTCGAATATATCTGTCAGGGTGTAACGCAAGGTATCAGCCAACTCAATGCTTCACAAAAAACTCCTATCATATTCGGAGTAATCACTGCACATAATGAACAACAAGTTGTAGATCGTTGTGGTGGGAAACATGGTCACAAAGGAGAAGAAGCAGCCATAGCTGCAATTGAGATGGCTCTGTTAGTTGAAAAAATTAAAGCTATTTAAGTACTGAAATAGGCTCAGTAAATAGAATGACCCCATCCAATGCTTGCAAGTAATAATATCCGGCATTCAAATGATTTAAATTGAGCTCAATCAAATTAGCTCCCATATTTATCTCAACTTCTTTATTCAAAATTACACGACCAATGTTGTCATAAAGTTTAAAGAGCACTTTAGTATTTGATGAACTGATAAGTTGAATATATGAACTACTAGTTGTTGGGTTTGGATAGATGTTATACGTAAATCCTTCTTTACAATGACTGGCTATCGGTCCATAAGCTACTGAATTTCCATCTAAATCATATTGGTGCAGTCGATAGTACGACTTTTCTTCCGATGTATTTTCATCTATAAACTGATAATCATTTTTCCAACTACTGTTGCCTGCAGCAACAACTTGTCCTATACTTTTAAACTTCCCGCTTCCTATACTCTTTTCAATTTCAAAATAAGCACTGTTCGTTTCACTTGCAGTTGACCATTTCAAAACAACACCGGGTTCATCACATATGGCATTGAAATTCAATAATTGAACAGGAAGTGGGCTAGACATAGTTGCCATGCTAAAGTTCTCTGTGTCGTAAGTACTCCAGGCATTTTTTGTAACGGTAGCCAAATTAGGACTAGCTGCCATACCAAATGTAACGGCTCCCAAGTCTTTCCACAAATATGGCGTACTATATCCCCATTCGGTTAAAAGCAAATTCCCATAACTCATCACATTATCTGCTATAAAATCATAAGTCAAGGTAATATTGTTAGAACTCGTTCCACTGATGCGT
Source organism: Bacteroidia bacterium (assembly GCA_035340715.1). Taxonomy (GTDB): domain Bacteria; phylum Bacteroidota; class Bacteroidia; order AKYH767-A; family OLB10; genus DAOQTX01. The sequence continues at coordinate 14,789 of DAOQTX010000026.1, forward strand.
TCAATTTTTACATACCATAGAGGATTCACATTTCCTAAACTCGGATCTCTCAAATTGCGATCAAAAGCATCAAAATTGGGATCGTAATTTACAAACCGTACAGCCATTGTTTGCGCAGAAGTTGAATTGGGTTGCAAACGCACAGGCCTGAAACGATATGGAGGATTAGAAGAACCAACCGGGAATTCATAGATGCCTGCAGAATTTAAATTCCTCATCAAACTTCCTCCTGCCATACTACTCACCATTCCTAAACCGGTACTTGTATTAAGACCTGTTCTTGTTATAGCACCTGCAAAAGTATTGGTAACATACATGTCGTTGGTCTGTGTTGCTAATTCTCTATCGGTAAGGGCAAGCGTTCCTTGAACTTGAGCATTTACATATTGAGTTTTGACAGAAGTTCCACCTAATGTAAGATTGTAAAAATAAGTTGGTGTTGATCCTCTGATACCTTGAGCTGCTCCAGACATTAGGAATAGACCAGGCCCTGAATTTAGAAATGCATTCGTAGAAGAATTATTTGTCCAGTCTCCTTTTATTTCGATGGTTCCTAAATTTTCGATTGTACCCATGCCTAAAAAGTTATCTTGATTAATCACTCCACCATCTACAAAAATGTTGGTACCCGGTTGCACATGAATATAGGATCCATCGTTTACTACTAGTCCGCTACCTGGTGATGGACACGAAACAACTGTGATATAAGCATTTCTGGTTAAGTTACCGCTACCCAACGCATTGGTTGCAGTCAAAGAAACATTGTATGCTCCTGGTAAAGCATATAATATACCAGTTGGATTTTGTGCGATACTTGCAGCAGGAACCCCACCTGTAAATGTCCAACTCCATCCAGTAGGTGTATTTGTACTTAAATCAGTAAAGTTCACCGTTTGACCGGCACATATTTGAGTTGGTGCTCCACCAAAATCTGCCACAGGTGGCGCACATGTATTAACGATAATATAGTTGACTTTTGTTGCCGTATGACTACCACCGTTTCCATTGGCTGTTAAAGAAACTGTATAAACACCTGCTACCGGATAACTGACTGTTGGATTTATTGCAAAAGAAGTTGCAGGCACTCCTCCCGGAAAACTCCACTGATAATTGTTTACTTGCCCGGTAGTAAGATTTGTAAAATTGATCGTTTGATTAATACAAACAGTTGTTGGTGAAGCACTAAAATCAGCCACCGGTGGAGGTGGACAAACATTCACCTTAATGTATAAATTCTTCGTAAGGATGTTACTACCATTTGCATTTGTTGCGGTTAGCGTAACATTATATGTACCAGCTGTATTGTAGGTAACAATTGGATTTTGTGCTATTGAGGCTACAGGTGTTCCACCAGGGAAATTCCAACTCCAACTGGTAGGGATATTTGTACTAAGATCAGTAAACTGAATGGATTGCCCTTCACATAATATAGTGTCGTTGGCCATAAAGTTAGCAACAGGAGGAGGACAACTGTTTACCACTATATAATTTGTTTTAGACTCAATATCAGTACCAAAAGCATTTGTAACCGTAAGTGTAACGGTATAACTACCTGGAGCAGCATAATTAACCGGAGGTGGATTAGCCCCTACAAAAGCAGCAGGCACTCCTCCTGGGAAAGCCCAAGTCCAGGAGGTGGGATTTCCGGTACTAAGATTGGTAAAGTTGACCGTTAATGAGTTACAACCTACCGTAGGAGTTCCACTAAACTCTGCAATGGGAGCCGCGATCTGGCAGTTAGAAGAATTAACTGCAATCATCTGGGATGGTCCACAAATGTTTGCCACCGTACTTCTTGACATAATATCATTTCCACCTGCTATCTCACTTGCCGGTTGTAAAGCTCTTCTATTAGTTGCAGGTCCAATTGCCCAATGCATTACGCTAGGAGTAGGACTAATTATGGTATGTCCCAATTGATGACTATGCCCAAGTTCGTGTAAGCAAACTGATTCAAAATCATATAATGCACCGGCTGCTAAAGCAGGTCCATATTGCCAATTGATTCCTCCAGTTCCATTAGTTCTGAATTTCAAATCGTTTTCATTCAAATACCAAACACCACTTCCACAACTACTATAAAAGCTATACGACACTCCCAGCACACCAGCTGGTAAAGGTGATGAACCATCGAAGGTTACCAAATTTACGTTATCGAGACCTTGCACTGAAAGAGCAACCGGAACCATCGGAGTTAATCGGTGGAAGTTTACAAATGTTCCGCATCTCCAAGTGGAAAGAGCTCTTTCAAAAGCGGCAACAGCTGGAGCATTTGCATTGAAGGTACTGTTATAAACATAGGTATATCCACCTACTCCATTATCAGAAATTAAATCAGGTTGATAATACGTTAAACCACTTATTACATTGGATTCATTGAATGGAACCGTTAACGAAACGGCACTGGTAACAGTAGCTCCGGTATTATCGGTAATTCGAACCGGACCACTGCCGGCTCCAGAAGGTACCCAAACAATAATGGTGGTATTTGCCCAAGCTACTATATGATTTGCAGGACAAGCTATGAATGTTGCCCCTCCATCATTTGCGTTGCTGAATTCCAACAAAGCAGGTCCTGTATTGGTGGTAAAACCATTACCGGTAATAGTGATCTGACTACCTGCCAAAAGCCCTGCAGGTTGTGAAGGCGGAATGATGGCCACAACACTTGGTGGCATTTGTGGCGTATTGCTATTATTTCCCTTCACAGAATTAGGCGTAAGAGAGGAAACAAATGTTGGCTGCATACCTGTTTGTGAAATTATTTGATCAAACAACTGCACCTGAATGTTTGCATAGCTATTAAACAAGTCGCTTGCCGAAGAATGATCTAAACTATATTCTATAAAACCTTGATTCAAAGCCACAGGAAAATAATTAAATGCTCGTAAAGTTGAAAACTCTCCTGTATTCGTTTTCGCCTCGAGAAAGAACAATCCAACTTCTCCAATTTGTAAAGTCAAACTTGGATTCACAACTAATTTATTCAAGCCTACCTCTCCCCCTTCTGTAATAATATTTATATTTTGAGAAGAATAATTTCCTTTAAATACTCGACCAACATCAATAGTGTACTCGGTATAAATCAATGTTTGTTGAACGTTCCAAAAGGAATTTGATTGAGTAACTTTTCCTTCAACTATAAGATCAGCTTGGCTAATTCTACTGGTGAGAGAAACCGGTTCTTGCATACATTGTGCAGCAACTGATAAAGTTGATCCACCTATCAGTAATATAATGAAAAGGATATTTCTAAAAATCAAGCGCATTTGTTTTTCCTATTTTGATTTTGAAAGTTCATCCATTTTTTTTTCTAAGTACTCTATCTTTATTTGCTGTTCTTTTAATGCAGCCACTAATACCGGAATCAATCGGGTATAATCCACCGACTTAAACACTTGCATATTAGCTTCCACTCTTTGATTGGCATCGAGTGGCTTACATGCATTTAAATCCCAGTTTTTATCAGCAACAAGATTAGGCAATACTTTTTCTAAATCTTGAGCAATGAACCCATATTCTAATTTTTGATTCAATCCCATATATGGATACTTTTCAGTATCGTAAAAATACTCCACAGGATTGAGTTGTTCAATTATATCCAGTGCATTGTTCAATTCATTCACATCTCTTTTAAGTGCTTGATCTGATACGATATAAACTCCACCACTATATCCCAAATCACTATAGAATACACCTCCAAATCCAAGTCCGGTGCCTGCCGCTCCAACTCTAGCACCTCGAACTCCGGAACCATCCCTATTGTTTGCATGCCCACGAACGCCAATTGCAATGGAAGTCAAAGTATTATTGATGGCTAATCCAAAAGCACCACTGGCTATAAAACTTGTTTGGCTGTAGTTGTTAATACCTTCAAATCCATTATACCCACTAGTTGTAGTAGTGTTGTATGCACTTAGAGCAACGCCATTTACACTTTGATTTTCATATTGGGCCATTGCTGTATTCGCTCCGGTAATTGTAGATCTCATATGAAACATATAAGCAGGTGCTGTTAAACCGATCCCTATCCAACCCGTTGAAGTCATAGTCGCTCGAATTAGATTATTGGTTCTAAAATCAATTCTTCGTCCATCTGTGGTTCCTAAAAAATGTGTTCCATCAACCAACCCAGAATTTCCTGATGTTAGCCAATCCGTTGAAGGTGTTCCGGGTGTAACCGTAAGATCCCCATTGGCGTTTGCATATAATGCTCTTGTTCCAACCCCTGATAATCCATCGACTCGTATAGTAACTCCTCCTCCGGCAACATGCAGTTTTTGTAATGGTGTGGCTGTTCCAATACCAACATTTTGAGCAAAGGACACACAATTACCTAAACTAATAGAAGTTAATATCATCAATACGGATTTGAAAAATGAACGAGTTGGTTTCATGACCTTTTGTTTTAATAGGTTATTCTTTCTTTTCTTTTTGCATAGGAATAGAGATGTTGTCTGAGCTTTTTACCATTTGTGATTTACTTTCTTGGCGGCCAGGAGCTTCAGGGAATCGTTGTTGGCCATATGGTGAATTTATTTCATCAGCCCTTCGTGCCACAACTTGATAAGTGAAATTTATATTGGAAGTTCCGTTGTTTAATTCTTTAACCTTAAATCCACTTTGAGTTTTCTCATAAACAAAAACTCCATTGCAATCTCCTTCCGGCTGAATGATTACTTTTAGAGGACTTGATTCACTAACAAATATATTTTTACTGTAACTAGGATCAAGAGTAATAGTTGCTTCTCCATTAACTAAGGTGCTTGTTCCATAATCCATAAAAAGAACTTCCGGGGCTTCGGGTGCGAACATGACTACATCTTTATCATTGGCATCTTTAACAATCGTAGAAACGGTACCGCTACCAATAATTTTATAGTTTAATCCACCATAAGCACCCACATACGCAAAAGGTGGATTAACAATTGCAACTTCGAAATATCCTCCTGCGGTAGGTAAAGCTGCGGTACCTGCAGTGGTTGCAAAACCGCTTGCTCCAAATGAACTTCCTGTTCCGCTTATACCACTGCCTCTCCCAATAACCGTAAAGGTTCCAAGATTATTTCCTACTCCTATAACACCTATTCCATTGGAATTTCTTCTGGCTAAAGCATAAATTCCATAATAACTTCCGGTACCGCTAATACCGGCCCCCAAATTAGGGTAGCTTCCAACCACTCCGTTGCCTATACCAAAAATACCTAACCCTGATGAGTGGCGGTTTGTAGCATATAACGCATATCCACTAGAAGCTGCTACTGCCAAGCTGTCCCATGCATATACTCCGATGTTACCACCTTGTCCAAAAACACCATACAAACTGCTTATACCAAATACACCTGTTCCACCTGTTAGATTCTCACCGTATACACCTGCTCCACCTCCACTGCCATATCCATTCACAGCAAATGGGTAGGTACTATTTCCGACTACCTCAAACATATCTAGTAAATCAACTGGCGCTATTGCATTAACAAGCACTTGCCCTGTATTCATCACTCGGGCACGTTCCAAATTGTTTGTCCTTATCACTAAAGATTGATTATCAGTGGTACCCAAAAAGTTTACGTTAGAATTGGTTCCTAAATTTCCTAAAATGGTCCAATCAGGTGAATTTGCACCGCTGGCAACAATTAATCTACCAAAGTTGTCCGCTAATACGGTTCTGTTTCCTACTCCAGCAAGGTTTGATACCCGTATTGTACCTCCATTTACATGTAGTTTATCTAAAGGAACAGAAGTTCCGATACCGACATTTTGAGCATGCAAAATAGAAATTTGGGCTATAACCACGGTTATAACCCTAAGAAAGAGTTTAGTTGGCTTAATCATGTATAGTTTTAGTCTATAAAATCCTATAAATCAGTTGATTATTAATTACAATATACTTTTTAAATATAACACTCTAAAACAACAAATACAATGCCATATTACATGAAAATTGTATGCGCTTGTCCATTAATTCCGCCAACATGGTAGATTACATGGCAAAGCTATTTTTTGCAATATGCATGTATAGCTTCTACAAGTCTGTCAAGATCTTTCAGTGAAGTATACAAATGTGGAGTAATTCTGACTCCATCTAAGGTTTCCCAGCCAATTGGAGAACAATGAATTTTGAATTTAGAAAATAAAAAAAGTTCAAACTCTGATGCGGTCTTACCCTTTATTGAAATATGAGCCAGCGCACAGGATTTATTGAGATCGAAAGTAGTATTTGAAATAAGATTTTCAAAGTTTCTTACTTGGCTATGCCAATAATTCTTCAAATATCTCAACCGAGCCAATTTCCTTTCGCTACCAATACTATCATGAAAATCAATTGCATGAGCAATCGACATTTCCGAAGCAAAATTTCTTGTACCTATGGTTTCAAATTTTCGAATGTCTGTTCCATCGGGTTGATTGGAAGAAAGCAAGGCCCAGATTTTTGAAATCTTCTCTTTTCGAATATATAACAAACCACTACCAAAAGGAGCGCAAAGCCATTTATGCAAACTTGTACCAAAATAATCACAGTTTAAATCTGATACTTTAAAACTTAATTGAGCAAAACTATGAGCGCCATCGACTATTACTTCAATACCTTTTTGTTTAGCTATGAATCCAATTTCTTGTACCGGAATAATCTGACCGGTCCAGTTAATGACATGAGTTAAATGAATGACTTTCGTTTTTGAGTTAATCAGAGAAGTATATGCTTGAACCAATTCAGAAGTATTATCATTTGGCAAGTTCAATTCAACAAATCGCAATACGATGCCATCTCTTTTTGCCCTTTGATTCCAAGCATTAATCATGTTAGGATAGTCATACTTAGAAAGGATAACTTCATCTCCTCTTCGAAAATCAAGGCCAAAAATAATGGTGTTTAAAGCCTCTGTACTATTTCTATTAATAGCTATTTCTTCTTTGTCACATCCGGCTAAATGAGCCAATCTTTCTCGTAATGGTTCTCTTCCCTGATCCAATATTCTCCACATATAATACGATGGAGCTTCATTACACATTTTGTAGTAATGGATGTGCGCTTCTTGAACTTGACGTGGCTGGGGACTAACGCCTCCATTATTCAAATTGATAATAGTTTTTGATGCAGTGAAAGAATCTCTTACCCACATCCAAAAATCCTCATCTTTAGCTAAAGATTCAGCATCAAGATTTTCTACTCTTCTCAAATCTTGTGCAAAAGATGGATTTTGAACACCATGTAATGTAAAAACCAGCCCAGCAGCAGTTGTATTTTTTATAAATTCTCTTCGGCTAATCATAATAATTAATCTAAAGTAAAGTAAAAGCCACTATTTTTTATGCTTTTTATAAATAACATCGATATCAAATTAAAAACAGTATAATTTTCATACCTTCGCGAAAAATTTTTTTTCCATGAAATACAAAAACTCTCTCAACTCAATCCTCATTCTGTTGTCTATCTTTGCATTAACTTTATCATCTTGTCAAACTTTTAAAGAAGACAATGAAAGGCTGAATAGACAAATCGACTCCATTTTAGTAGTATCCATGCAAAAAGACAGTGCTATTGATGGATATTTGGGAACCCTAACTGAAATTGCTGACAACTTAGATTCGATTACTGTTAAACAAGATGTGATTACTCTCAGTTCAGGTAATAACCCTGAGTTTAATAAAGATTCAAAACAAAGAATTAATGATGCCATTTTAACCATTAATGAGATAATGGAAAAAAGTAAAGAGCGCCTCAGCAACCTCGAATCGCAATTGAGAAACTCACGATACAAAACCAAGAACTTAGAGAAGTTGATTGACGATTTAAGAATTCAGATTATGGCTAAAGATTCAGAACTTGTTGTATTAAATAACAAGTTGGCCGATTTAAATTTACACGTTGCTCAGCTTAGCACTTCCATCGATAGTTTAAAAGTTGAAAATCAAAACAGAGATCAAACCATTACGGATAAAACAAATATTATTCATACGGTATACTATGTGGTGGGAACTTATAAGGAATTACGTGATAAGAAAGTACTCAGTAAAGAAGGTGGATTTTTAGGTATTGGAAAAGAAGAAACATTATTAAAGAATTTCGATTCTTCTCAGTTTACAAAAGTAGATAGTAGAGAATTCAATTCATTAACGATAAATAATAAAAGTGCAAAAGTTCTTACGGCACATCCAACTGATTCCTATTCACTGAACAAGAATGCAAAAGGAGTAGTAGAGAGCATTACCATAACTAACTTTGAGAAATTCTGGCGAGCTTCTAAATATTTGGTAATTATTGTAGGTTAAATACAACTTAAACCTTTATAAAGACAAACGCTTCCAATGAATTTTGGAAGCGTTTTATTTTATTTCAATTATCTTTGATCATACCAATACCAGAAACATCTAAAACAAAAACCAATGAAAAAAATTATCCTATTGCTTGTCCTGATAATTTCAGGAAATCTTGCTGCACAAGACTGGGTATCGAAAATGATGGATCACGATGTTAACTTTTTCGAAGTTCAGAAAACATTTGATGAATATTATACGAAAGCTAAAAATGATTTGGCTCTTCAAAGAGCGCAACAAGGCATTCAAGAACCATTAAAACCTAATCCGAAAGTTACAGGGTTCAATCAATTCAGAAGATGGGAATGGTTTATGAAACCTAGAGTTGGTGCGAATGGAGAACGATTTAATCCAGCTTCATCCTATTTTGAAAGTGAAAAGTATAAGCAGCAGTTTAACCAACTAACAAACGCAGGAAATTGGACTCAAATTGGACCGGTTTTTTCTGCAGGTTTGGCAGGAGCAGGAAGATTGAATTTTGTACGAATTGATCCTACCAATAATAATATAATTTATGTAGGAAGTCCATCTGGAGGTTTGTGGAAATCAACCAATGCTGGAAGCAGTTGGACAACGTTTACAGACAATTTACCTCAAGTTATAGGTTGTACTGATATCGCAATTGATCCTGTGAATTCAAACATATTATATATGGTGACAGGTGATGGTGATGCAGGTGACACTTACTCCTTAGGTTTACTTAAGTCATACGATGCTGGACTCACATGGAATCCAACTGGGTTGACTTTCTCTATGGGCAACACAAGATTAATGAGTAAAGTTTTAATCAATCCTAATAATGCAAACATAATTTTAGTAGCAAGTAGTGCGGGAATTTATAGAAGTACCGATGCCGGTGTAACATTTACAAATACGAGAACAGGATCGTTCAAAGACATGGAGTTTAAACCTGGCGATCCAAACACAGTATATATAGCAGGAAGTGAATTTTATGTTTCGAACGATGGTGGAGTTACCTGGACTCAAACCACTAGTGGCTTGCCTTCCGCTACCAATGTAAGTCGTATGGCTATTTGTACAACACCAGCCGATCCTTCAATTGTTTACATGATTGTAGGATTACCTGCTCCAGGTTATGGTACAGAAGGATTTTATCGCTCCACCAACAGTGGTGCAAGTTTCACTAAACTATCAACACCATCATTGGGAAATCAGCAATGGTATGACCTGTGCATAGCTTCTAATCCTACCAATGCAAGTGAAGTAATAGTTGGAGGACAAACTCAATTTCAAAAATCAACGAACAATGGTTCTTCATGGACACAAATTGCGCAATCAACACATGTCGATTATCATGATTGCGTTTATATCAATGGCACAACATTTTATATCGCTAGTGATGGAGGTTTATATAGAACCACAAATAATGGAAGTTCTTTTTCGAATCTGAATAACAACTTAAGCATTGCTCAGATGTATGGTTTTGGCCATTCAGCCACTAACCCAAACTTAAACATTCAAGGATGGCAGGATAATGGAACAAATCTCCACAATAATGGGAATTGGAATCAAACTATGGGTGGTGACGGAATGCTTGCTTTTATTAGCAAAACCAATGACAATAACATGTGGGGTTCTCAATATGAAGGCTCACTAAATAGAAGTACTAATGGAGGGAATTCTTGGCAGGGAGCCACTAGCGGAATCTCTGAAGTAGGCGCTTGGGTAACTCCATGGATTGAAGATCCGGTAACGAGCAATACGCTTTGGGCAGGGTTTATAAATGTTTATAAAAGCGTTAATGGTGGTGCTTCATGGACCAAGATGAGTACATTCAGTAATCAATCTACTATGAGTACTCTGAATGTATCTGCTGCGAATAATCAGATCATTTGGGCTGCAAAACCAGGCAATCTTTATCTTAGTACCAATGGAGGGTCGAGTTGGTCAACCATTACGAATGTTCCGGCAGGAACCATTACTTCAATTGCATGTTCAAATACTGATGCAAATGCAGCTTGGATAACTTTTTCAGGATTCAGTAACAACAACAAAGTATTTGAAACAAAAGATTTAGGTCAATCCTGGACTAATTTGTCTGCATCTATTCCTAATGTACCGGTAAATTGTATTCTGCGTGTGAACAATTCGAATGATGCATTATACATTGGCACCGACATTGGTGTTTTTTACAAAGATGCATCGCTTAATATTTGGCAACCATTTAATAATGGATTACCCAATGTAATCGTTACACAAATGCAAGTATTTTACCCAACGGGAAAAATTAGAGCGAGTACTTATGGTAGAGGCATGTGGGAGAGCGATCAATATGTAGCAGGCACCTATCCTCCATCTGCAGCATTTGGAAGCAATATCAAAATTGATTGTCCAGGCTCTGCCGTTTCTTTCAGTGATTTTACAGCAGGGCAACCTACCCAATGGAGTTGGTCTTTTCCGGGAGGATGGCCTTCGAGCAGTAGTTTGCAAAACCCCGTTGTTATTTATAATAATCCCGGAACGTATAGTGTAACGCTTATTGCCAGTAACGCAAATGGTATTGATACCATCGAGTACACCAACTTCATTACAATTAATTCTAGTCCACATCCAAATCCTACTACCACAGGAGATGTTATATGTGGACCTGGTACTGCAAACCTTTCTGCCAACGGCACTGGTTTTGGAACACTTAGATGGTGGGATGCCGCAGGTGGTGGTAATCTGGTGCACACCGGCAATACTTATGCCCCTTTCATTAGCGGTAATACAACCTATTATGTAGATGAAGATTTCCCCGGAGGTAATATAGATTTCTGCGGTGAGTTTAATAATTCTTTTGGCGCAGGATCGTTTTTTACTGCAAACGATATTAGAGGATTATACTTTGATGTGTTTAACCCGGTGGTACTAAATACGGTTGATGTATATTCGAATTCTGCCGGTTTCAGAACCATAGAAATATTAGATGAACAAGGAAATACTTATATAGATACCAGCATCTTTATTCCGGCCACAGGACAAAGCACTCCTACAACCTTAACTTTAGACTTTAAGTTGTATCCTGGTACCGGTTATTTTATAAAATGCAGAGGATTGGTTGATTTGTTTAGAAATTCTTCCGGAACAAGTTACCCATACATAGCGGCCAATATGCAAATCACAGGCAGTAATGCCGGTTCGCCAGGATATTACTATTTCTTCTATAATTGGGTTTTAACTGAAATCAATTGTAATACAGGTAGAACTGCGGTGACCGCTTTGGATACCTGTTCAGTGCAAGGCATCGAATCGATAAATGGTATTACAAATTTTGAAGTCCATCCTAACCCTTCAGAAGGGCAGTTTACTTATTCATTTATTTCAACTGAAAAAAGTGATTTAATTATCAGCCTTAATAATGCAATTGGAGAAGAAATTTATAAAGAGAATCTTAATTCTTTTGTAGGGACTTATAGACGCAACTTAGACTTTAGAGATAGAGCTAAAGGTATCTATATACTCAATGTTTCAAATGGCAAGAATGTGTCAAGCCAAAGAATTCTATTGCAATAGAAAGTAATTCATATGTATAATAGAAAGCCACCAATAAATTTCGGTGGTTTTTTTTATGTTCGTAAAAAATAACACAAGTTTTACATTATCATATTTGTTTATTAAAAATGAATTTTATTCTTTGCTGAATAAAGTAGAAAAAATGGAAATGATAAAAGCGATTGCCGGTTACCACATGCTAATGATACTGTCTAATGTAGATGGTGAGTTTAATCCCAATGAAGGTAAGCTTATAATAGAGTTCTTAGAAAAAAATTTCCCTTCGCAAACCGATTTGGATGCTGAAGTTGAAATACTAAGTAATATAAAAGAAGAAGATTACTTGAACCACTTTACGAAGTGCATGAACAGTTTTTACAAACATTCAACATTTGAAGAGCGAAGCCAATTTGTAGGATTTGCTATGCAGATCATCAAAGCCGATGACAAGATTACTGATAATGAAAACACCTTCATAAACGAGTTGCTCAATTCATGGGAACCTGAACTTGTTTAGTACGATAGAGGCCGGTTATTTGACCGGCTTTTTTATTGAAACGCTAGTCAATTCTTACTCACGAATAATGCCTATCTTTATCCTTTAATTTCCAATAAATATTATGAAAGAAGTTTATATAGTATCCGCTACTCGAACTCCTATTGGAGCCTTCAACGGAGTATTATCATCGTTATCTGCTACTCAATTAGGTGCTCTCGCCATCAAATCTGCCGTAGAAAAAGCAGGGATTAAACCCGAACAAATTAACGAGGTTTTTATGGGGCATGTTTTACAAGCCGATTGTGGGCAAGCACCCGTTACACAAGCTGTTAAGTTTGCTGGTTTATCTGATTCAATACCAGGAACCACGGTAAATAAAGTATGTGCATCCGGAATGAAATCCATAATGTTGGCTGCACAAAGCATCATGAATCAGGACAACGAAATTGTTGTTGCCGGAGGCATGGAGAGCATGAGCAATATTCCATATTATTTAGATAAAGCCAGAAATGGTTATCGATTAGGACATGGACAATTGACAGATGGGCTGGTAAAAGATGGATTGTGGGATGTATATAATGATTACCACATGGGAAATGCTGCAGAACTCTGCGCGGCCAGTTGTTCTCTTTCAAGAGAAGAGCAAGATGCCTATGCCATTGAATCGTATAAAAGAGCACAAGCCTCTCTTGAACAAGGATTGTTTGAAAATGAAATTACCCCTGTGGCTGTTCCACAAAGAGGAAAAGATGATCTTATTATTAAAGAAGACGAAGAGATTAATAAAGTAAACTACAATAAGATTCCTACGTTAAAACCTGCCTTCAAAAAAGATGGTACGGTAACAGCAGCCAATGCTAGTAAACTAAATGATGGCGCTGCTGCCGTAGTGCTAATGAGTAAAGAAAAAGCTATTGAATTAGGGATTAAACCCATTGCAAAAATTGTTTCATTTGCTGATGCACAACAAGCGCCTGAATGGTTTACAACTGCTCCCAGCAAAGCCATTCCAAAAGCTCTAGATAAAGCCGGTTTGACAATAAGCGATATTGATTTTTTTGAAATCAACGAAGCGTTTTCAGCAGTTGCTCTAGCCAATAATAAAGAACTTAAACTCGATGCCTCTAAAGTGAATGTTTTTGGAGGAGCTGTTGCTCTAGGTCATCCATTAGGCTGTTCAGGTGCACGAATTGTAGTTACCTTATTGAATGTGTTGGATCACAAAAAAGGAAAATATGGAGTTGCAGGAATTTGCAATGGCGGTGGTGGTGCCAGCGCTATAATTGTTGAAAAAATGTAATTCTTTTATTAATGAAATACGGTATCTGCCCATTAACTGTAGTGCCTTTAAGAGCAGAACCATCCGATAAAAGCGAGATGGTGAGCCAACTTTTATTTGGCGAACACTATCAAGTGATGCTTAGCCAAAATAATTGGTTACAAATAAAATGCGGATACGATGAATACGAAGGATGGATTGCTGCAAACCAACACTGCGAAACCAGCCTTCAGATCTATAACGAACTTTCCGCTAGCAATAGTTTTCTAAACTTCGATTTAGTGCAACTATTGATCAAAGGCAAGTTTATGCAAACGATCGTGATTGGTTCAACTCTACCCTATTTCGATGGTAAAAATTGCTACATCAATCAAGACAAACTTACGTTTGAAGGAAATGCTAAAATGCCCATGCAAGCGGAGAAAAGTATTCTTGTTGAAAATGCTTTTATGTATTTGAATTCCCCTTATTTGTGGGGCGGACGCTCGCCTTTGGGCATTGATTGCAGTGGCTTTACCCAAATGGTTTATAAGCTGTCAGGTATTCGCTTAAAAAGAGATGCTCGCCTGCAAGCAGAACAAGGAAAAACTATAAATCTACTAGCCGAATCGAACCCTGGCGACCTTGTTTTCTTCGATAACGAAGAAGGAAATATTGTTCATGTAGGAATATTAATTAATAAAGAAAATATTATACATTCGAGCGGCCAAGTTCGAGTTGATAAAATTGATCATCATGGCATATATGATGCTGAACAAAAAAAATATAGTCATAAACTCAGGGTAATTAAAAGACTGATCTAAATTGACTGTCTTAACAAATTATTTACCCAACTCCATTTTATGCTATTTAATCTCATCCCAATCGAATTCATCTTATTCGGTGTTACTTTATTAGGTATTGTTTTAAATCACAAAAAAGCAATCTACATCGGTTTAACGGGCATGATTGCCGTTCTGCTGTATTCAAAGTTTATTTCAAATGTCAATTTAACCGAACACTTTATTGGCAACGAACATCACGAAGGAGAATGGAGAATCATGTTAAATTTATTTGGCCTGCTAACCGGTTTCAGCATATTGGCTGCTTATTTTGAAAAATCAGAATTGCCACAATACATCTCTACCAGATTATCACATAAATGGTACGGTCATTTAACTTTATTGATTATAGTTTTCATCTTATCCTCCTTTTTAGATAACATAGCAGCAGCCATGATTGGAGGTTCTATTGCACATGTGATCTATAAAGGAAAGGTTCACATCGGTTTTCTTGCAGCAATAGTAGCAGCTAGTAATGCTGGCGGTGCAGGAAGTGTGATTGGAGATACCACCACTACCATGATGTGGATAGAAGGGGTTGCCGCATCCGAAGTTTTGCATGCGTACATTGCCTCTATTAGTGCCTTTTTGTTTTTCGCCTTCATTGCATCCAGACAACAACACAAACACCACGATATAATCGTTCCCGATCATGAAGTACATATAGACTTTCAAAATTTGTTTATCGTAGCCCTCATCATCATTGGAACCATTGTAACCAATGTTTATTTAGATTTTCCTGCGCTGGGTGTTTGGATAGCTATCTTAATAGGCAATTTATTTAAGAAAGCAGATTGGAAACAATTAGGACCCGCTTCATCGGGTAGTGTTTTTCTTTTATCGCTTGTTACGATTGCATCTTTAATGCCAGTTGATCAATTACCTGAACCCTCTGTTATATCTTCCTTTGGATTAGGATTAGTCTCTTCTATCTTCGATAATATACCACTTACCAAATTAGCACTCGAACAAAATAATTACGATTGGGCAATTCTGGCCTATGCTGTTGGCTTTGGAGGCTCTATGTTGTGGTTTGGATCTTCTGCCGGTGTGGCTTTGTCCGGCTTATATCCTCAAATGAGAGATGTAAAAAAATGGATATCTATGGGATGGCACATAGTAGTGTCCTATATAATAGGTTTTGCAATTCTATACCTTGTTTTGGGATGGAATGCGCATACATTCACACCAAAATCTCAGATCAATCAATCAGAAAATGTTGAACACTGATTATCGAACAAACATAAAATAGATAAACGACAAAGCTGCTATTACATACAGAAATGCAAACACTGCGCTTCCACCATCACCGAAATAGGTTTGTAAAAAGTTTTTCATTTTTTAAAAGTTTACGCAAATATAAAGCAAGCCTTTTACTTAATCAAAATACCTCTTTGCGAATCTTTTGACAGTAATCCCCTCCGTTTTGAGGACAAATATTCAGTTAATTATTGTGATAAGTGACAACAATTCATCTATTCACCGCAAAATTCAACTTGGTAAGAAATATGATACGACATTATCAAATCTATCATTATGAAAACAGATCAATTTACAATCAAAGCTCAAGAATTACTGCAACAAGTTAATTCGCTTGCTATAGCAAACAATAATCAAGCAATAGAACCCATACACTTTTTAAGTGGTTTAATCTCAATGCAAGATTCAATCTTTCCATCTATTCTTAAGAAGTTAAATATTAATGAGAGTCATTTAAAAAATAAAATTGCAGAAAAGCTTAAGGCACTTCCCCGTGTTCATGATAATCATGATGTTTACTTCAGTTCACATACTCAGAAAATATTAAATCAGTCAGATTCCATTCGTAAAGATTTTAAAGATGACTTTATTGCGATAGAGCACTTATTGTTAGCATTGCTAGAAAGTAAAGATCAAGCCGGTCACCTTCTTTTAGATAGCGGTTTAAATTATAAGGATACTAAAAAGGCAATTACTGAAATTCGAAAAGGGACAAACATAACCAATGCAAGTTCAGATCAAACGTATCAGTCGCTTGAAAAATATGCGCGCAATCTTAATGAACTCGCTTCTTCCGGAAAATTGGATCCGGTAATTGGGCGTGATGAAGAGATACGAAGAGTACTCCAAATAATATCAAGAAGAACAAAAAACAATCCTGTTTTGATAGGCGAGCCAGGGGTTGGAAAAACTGCAATTGCAGAAGGAATGGCACATCGAATTATAAATGGAGATGTTCCGGAAAATCTGAAAGACATGACCCTCTACAGTTTAGACATGGGTGCATTAATAGCAGGTGCAAAATATAAAGGTGAATTCGAAGAACGCTTAAAAGCGGTTGTTAAAGAAGTCATCCATTCCAACGGAAACATCATTTTGTTTATTGACGAGATTCATACCCTTGTAGGAGCCGGTGGAGGTGAGGGCGCAATGGATGCAGCTAATATATTAAAACCGGCTCTTGCCCGTGGAGAGTTGAGAGCTATTGGAGCAACTACTTTGAATGAGTATCAAAAATATATTGAAAAAGATAAAGCTTTAGAAAGAAGATTTCAAAAGGTATTGATTGATGAGCCCGATTCAGTTGATGCCATTTCTATTTTACGTGGACTGAAAGAGCGCTATGAAACACATCATAAAGTTCGAATAAAAGATGATGCAATAATTGCTGCCGTTGAACTATCTCAGCGATACATCAGCGATCGGTTTTTACCCGACAAAGCCATCGATTTGATTGATGAAGCAGCTTCGAAACTTCGTTTAGAAATGAACTCTGTTCCAGAAGAGTTGGATGAAATACAAAGAAGAATCATGCAACTTGAAATTGAAAAAGAAGCCATAAAAAGAGAAAATGATACAAAGAAACTAGCAGATCTTTCAGCACAGTTAGCTGATTTAAATGAAAACAGAAACTCGATTAAAGCAAAATGGGAAGCTGAGAAACAAGTGGTTGAAGGAATTCAAACTATAAAGTCTGATATAGAAAAATTTAAGCAAGAAGCCGATCAAGCAGAACGAAGTGGCGACTTTGGCAAAGTGGCTGAACTACGTTATGGCCGTATCAAAGAATCCGAAAAACAGCTCGAAGAATTGATGAGCCAACTGGTTGAAATGCAACATAGCGGTGCTATGATGAAAGAAGAGGTGGATAGTGAAGATATTGCGGATATAATTTCGCGTTGGACAGGAATTCCAGTGAAGCGATTGCTTAAAAGTGAAAGAGATAAATTACTCAGTCTGGAAGAAGAATTGCATCGAAGAGTTATTGGACAAGACCAGGCGATTACTGCTGTAGCCGATGCCGTTCGTAGAAGCAGGGCCGGTTTGTCCGACACTAAAAAGCCAATAGGTTCATTCATTTTTTTGGGAACTACAGGTGTTGGAAAAACAGAATTGGCAAAAGCATTAGCAGAATTTATGTTTGATGATGAAAACTTTATGACCAGAATTGATATGAGTGAATATCAAGAACGTCATACCGTTTCAAGACTTATAGGGGCCCCTCCCGGATATGTTGGATATGATGAAGGTGGCCAATTGACCGAAGCAGTTAGAAGAAGACCCTATTCTGTAATTCTATTGGATGAAATTGAAAAAGCACATCCGGATGTTTTCAATATTTTATTGCAAGTGCTGGATGATGGAAGATTAACAGACAATAAAGGTCGCTTAGCCAATTTCAAGAATACAATAATCATAATGACTTCAAATATTGGATCACATATTATCCAAGAAAGTTTGGAAAACATCAATGATCAGGAAAAAGAAAAGGAACTAGCTGCCTGCAAGTTAAAAGTCATGGATTTGCTGAAGAAAACAATACGACCTGAGTTTCTAAATCGAATTGATGAAATTATAATGTTCAATCCGTTGAGCAGGGAGGAAATTAAAAACATTGTTAAACTTCAGTTCAATTTATTACAATATAGTCTAAAGGTGAATGGAATTGATATTTCAATTTCTTCACAGGCTCTTTCCTGGTTAGCCGAATTGGGTTATGATCCTCAATATGGGGCAAGACCTCTAAAAAGAGTGATCCAGAAAAAAATATTAAATGAACTATCAAAGAAAATAATTAGTGGAGAGATTCATAGTTCATCTGTAATACAAGTGGATTTGGATAAAAGCAATAACTTTATTTTCAAGAATGTAGCAAAGGAAAATGCCACTGTATTCAGCGATAATTAGTTTTTGCTGTATTCCAAAGTAAAACTAAATGTGGTTCCTACATTCAGATCACTCGAAACGCTAATGCTTTGACTATGTGCTTCGATGATATGTTTTACTATCGCCAAACCTAGTCCGGTTCCTCCTATTTCTCTTGAGCGACTTCGGTCAACTCGATAGAATCGTTCAAACAATCTAGCTAAGTGTTCTTTATCTATTCCTATACCATTGTCACTAACTTGAACCAAAACTTTTTCATTGAGTACTTTTGATTTTATTATAGTTTGCCCATTCTGATGGCCATACTTTATGGAGTTGATAATTAAGTTGGTTAAAACTTGTCTTATTTTTTCTCTATCCGCTCGCACAAAAATGCCATCATCTGCCGAACTTGAAATATTTAATTCAATATTCTTCTCTTTGGCTTGCAATTGGCAAGTATCAACTACCGAAAAGATCAAATCATGTAACGAAAAGATTCTATAGTTTGGCTCGTAATGAGGATCCTCAACCTCAGAAATAGACTCTAAGTCTTCTACTATTGAAATTAACCGATCGAGGCTATCGGAAGCTTTTCTTAAATAATACTCATTAACATTTTTATCATCAATTCCTCCATCAATCAAACTATGCAAATAGCCTTGAACATTAAAAATTGGTGTCTTCAACTCATGTGATACGTTTCCTAAAAATTCCTTTCTATAATCATCATGTTTTTTAAGTGCAGAAACTTCGTCTTTATAATGCTGATCGCGAATGGCAATAATGGCCTTTGCTTTTTCTTTAAATTCATCATTTGAGTCTAAAGCATCTAGTTGAGCCTTACCTGATATTTGCTCAAGATCTTTTATTGTTTGAAACAACCACTTTTGCTTCAAAAAACTAAATAAAAAAATATTAAGCATACAAAAAATTGCAAACAATGAGAGCGCCACATTCAAAGAAGCATTGACCGGAAGTATTAAATAAACCGCAACAAGTATGATTATACTTGATACACAACTGGTCAAGAAAATAAAAGCACTTGGTTTAATACTCAATTGTTTAACTTATAACCTACTCCTTTGATAGTCTTAATAATTTCATCTCCTAATTTCTCTCTGATTTTTCGTATGTGAACATCAACGGTTCTATCGACAACTATGATTTCGTTGCCCCATATCCCATCCAATATTTCTTGTCTGCTAAACACTTTTCCGGGTACAGAAAGCAACAAAGAAAGAATTTCAAATTCTTTACGAGGAAGATCATAAGTGATTTTTCCTTTTCGAACCGTATAGGATGACAAATCAACTATATAGTCTCCAAATGGTATGATGGTAGTAACTTTTTTACCTTCGGTTCCATTTTGCCTTTTCAACATGGCAGAAATTTTGCTGAGCAGCAATTTTGGTTTTATCGGTTTTGTGATATAATCGTCAGCACCTGCTTCAAAACCTGCCAGTTGAGAAAAATCTTCGTGGCGCGCACTCAAAAAAACGATCAGAGTATTTTTTAAACCATTATCCGCCCGCATGAGCTTGCATGTCTCAATTCCATCTAACTGAGGCATCATTACATCGATGAGAATTAAATGAGGCATAAATTCACGAGCTTTGATTAAACCTTCATAACCGTTATACGATGATTCTACTTCATATCCTTCTTTCGTTAAATTATATCTGAGAAACTCATGAATATCTGGTTCATCATCAATAATTAATACTTTTTTTAACATAAAATTTTATTTGCCCAAAGATCAATATGATGTGTTACGTGAATATAAATTAAATATTAATCAATTATGAACGAAATTTGCCAATTTATTGTTTATCAGCAACTTAGATGTTAACATTTACTTAACACCTAGATCACATACAGTTAATTCTATTGGAGGAAATTTGTACAAACTAAAACGAGTAAAACATGAAAAAATTAATTACAAAATTAATGGTTGGAATCATAATGTTCAATCCATTTGCAAGTACTGCTCAATTAAGTCCAATAGATAGTTTGAAAAAGGACATCTCAAATTTAAATCAAAAGGTGTCCATTCTTAACAAAATTAAATTTAGTGGATATGCTCAATTTCAAGCTCAATTTGCTGAAACTAAAGGTCAAAAGTCCTTTAATGCAGGAAGTTTTGAAAGCGAAACCAACAAACGATTTATGCTCAGAAGAGGTAGAATAAAATTCACGTACAGTGATGCAAGAAGTAAGATAGTATTTCAAACCGACATGTCAGAAAAAGGCCTTTCCGTAAAAGATGCTTATTATCAGGTAACAGATCCATGGACTGAGGATTTTACGTTTACCGCTGGGGTATTCATGAGACCTTTTGGACAAGAGTTAGACTATTCGAGCAGTAAGAGAGAAAGCCCGGAGCGTTCACGAGTGATACAAAGTATTTTTCCTGGTGAAAGAGATCTTGGATTTAAAGTTGGCTATTTGTGGAATTCTGCAAGCGAGAAACACAAATTAGTATCAGAAGTAGGATTATTTAATGGGAATGGACCTTCAGCAACAGAATATGATCAGGCAAAAGATATAATAGGTCAATTATTTTTTACCTCAGAAGAGAACAACTCAAAATTCAATTATAGATTAGGGGCATCATTGTACAATGGTGGATTTATATTAAAGAATGATACCGTTTATACCGCCTCATCTGATGGCTTTAAAGCCAGTACAAACAATCTAAACCATTACAGTAATAGATCATATTTGGGATTTGATGCATCCGCTTCCCTAAAATCGAAATTGGGCAGAACTACTTTGAAAGGAGAATTTATAATCGGTACTCAACCCGGCAGAAGCAATTCAAACACCTCTCCTACTTCACAATCTGCTAGTGTTTTATCTTCTCCAGTTTATGAACGTGAATTTATGGGCACTTATGTTTATTTGATTCAAGATATTGGAAAAACCAAGCATCAAGTAGTTTTTAAATACGACATTTATGATCCAAATACCTCGGTAGATGGTGATGAAATTGGAAAGAACAATAATTACAACTCATCTGATTTGGCCTATAGTACAATAGGCATTGGTTACAACTATAAGATAAACTCTAATCTATCACTTATGCTTTATGGTGATTTAGTAGCCAATGAAAAGGCAAAAGAAATCGGTATAGATAAAGATTTTGAAGACAATCAATTTACAATTCGTTTACAATATAAATACTAACTTAAAAATAAATAAAAAATGAAAACTATTAAATTATTATTCCTATTACTGATAGCCTTAACCATAGGGTGTGGTAATAACTCAAGTACACAAACTGATAAAGTAAATCAACTGAGCGGCTCAATTTCTATAGATGGAAGTAGTACTGTTTATCCGATTTCTGAAGCCATAGCTGAAGAATACAGAATAGAACAGCCAAACGTTATGGTAACAATTGGACTGTCCGGTACAGGCGGAGGTTTTAAGAAATTCAGCAGAAACGAAATTGATATTAATAATGCCTCCAGAACGATAAAACCTTTGGAAGACAGTATTTGCAATGCAAGCAGAGTAAAATATCATCCAATTGAAGTTGCTTATGATGGCATTGTAGTAGTAGTGCATCCTGAAAATAGTTGGGCCAATGACATGACTGTGGATGAATTAAAAAAGTTATGGGAACCTGCAGCTCAAAATAAGATAACAAAATGGAATCAAATTCGCCCAGAGTGGCCAAATGAAGATATTCATTTATTTGGAGCCGGGGTTGAAAGTGGTACTTATGATTATTTCACTGAAGCAATCGTAGGTAGAAGTCATGAAAGCAGAGGTGATTACACCGCAAGCGAAGACGACAATGTACTTGTTCAAGGGATCGCTGGAGATAAATATGCTTTAGGATTTTTTGGATATGCATATTATGAAGAAAACAGTTCAAAATTAAAAGCACTTGGTATTAATAATGGCTCAGGCCCTGTATTGCCAAGTATTGAAACGGTTAAGAGTAATGAATACAGCCCATTATCACGTCCGCTTTTCATTTATGTAAATGAGAAAGCTGCTGAGAGAAACGAAGTTCAGGATTTTTTAAGATTTTATATTCGTACTATTGCAGAATTAGCAAAAGAGGTAGGATTTATTGCTATGGAAAAGAGTAAATATGATGACGAGTCTAAGAAATTAGAAGACTTTATTAATTCAATTTCTAAACCAAAAGAATGAAATTCAAGAAAGAAAAACTGATTGAAATTCTATTGTTTTTATGTGCAATGCTCAGTGTTTTTACAACATTGGGCATTGTTTATACGCTCATATTTGAATCCATAAATTTCTTCGCTGAGGTTTCCATAATAGATTTTTTAACGGATACCCAATGGACCCCACTATTTACAGATAAGCATTATGGTATTCTTCCTTTATTAAGCGGAACATTTCTTACTTCCTTCATAGCTATTGGGGTTGCACTACCCATCGGCTTATCCATTGCTGTTTATTTAAATGAATATGCATCCAATAGATTCAGAACTATTATTAAACCATTATTAGAAATCCTTGCGGCAATTCCAACTGTAGTTTATGGTTTCTTTGCTTTAACTGTAGTTACACCATTTCTACAAAACTTTATACCCAATCTAGCCAGTTTCAATGCATTGTCGCCAGGAATAGTAATGGGAATAATGATCATTCCAATGATATCGTCTTTAAGCGATGATGCTATCGCATCCGTTCC
>DAOQTX010000027.1:0-35990 GCA_035340715.1 Bacteroidia bacterium
AATGAACTCTTCCGGTTTTTGGATTTACCATTTGTGGCAATGCATCAACATAAGTTGATTTTAACTTTGTCAGCTCGCGATAGTTCATTATGGTTTCCGCTACTTTGTGTTCGTTAACCAATTGCTGCAACACATCTTCGCTGGTGCTGTACTGCCCTGTTTTTGTCTTCTTACCGGTATAGGGTATTTTCATGAGATTGAACAATACGTCACCCAACTGTTTCGGGCTATCTAAATTAAAATCGACTCCGGTAATGGAAAATACTTCGCTTTGCGCTTCTGCAATTTCAGCTTGTAATTGCGCTGAATAGTTTTGCAAAAAATCTATATCGAGATTAATACCTTCAAACTCAATATTACCTAATACATGTATTAAGGGAGATTCTATTTCAAAAAAAAGTTTTTCCATATTCTCCTCTTTGAGCATGGGTTCAAACACTTCTTTCAATTGATATGTAATATCGGCATCTTCGGCAGCATAGTCTTTTATTTTATCTAAGGCTACATCCCGCATTGTCCCTTGATTTTTCCCTTTCTTTCCAATGAGCTCTTCTATGCTTACCGGTTTGTATTGCAAATAATTTTCCGCCAGTGCATCCATGCTGTGTTTTTGCTCAGGCTTTAATAAATAATGTGCAACCATGGTATCCCACAAAACACCTTTCACTTCAACACCGTACCATTTTAAAACCAAGATATCGTACTTAATATTTTGTCCTATTTTTTGAATGCTTTCATTTTCAAATACGTGTTTGAATTTTTGAACTAAGGCCTCTGCTTTTATTTGATCGGCATCAACGGGTATATAATAGGCTACACCTGATTGATAACTGAAAGACATACCTACCAATTCACAATTGTTTGCATCTATGGATGTGGTCTCTGTATCAAAGCAGATTATCTTTTGATTTTTTAAATCCTTTATCAATTGATCAATGTCCGCTTCGGTACTCACTAACTTGTAATTATGAGAAGTGGTATTTATGGACTTAGAGTCCGTTTCCTTTGCTTTATCTGTGAACTCTTCGGTATCAAACAAACTCAAAGTGCCATTGCCACTTTTTGCATCGAGTATATTATAATCGTCTCCTAATATCCTTTTACCCAACGACCGAAACTCCAACTCGGCAAACAGTTCTGCTAATCGAGCTTTATCGGGGTCTTCTACAATCAAATTCTCATCCACTTCGATGGGTGCATCGGTAATGATGGTAGCCAGTTTTTTTGAAATCATTCCCATTTCAGCTCCCTCTTTCACTTTATCCGACAATTTCCCTTTTATCTTATCTGCATTGGCAATAATTTCTTCTAATGATCCAAACTCTTGAATAAGCTTTTTAGCGGTCTTCTCTCCCACACCCGGAATGCCCGGAATATTATCCACACTATCGCCCATCAAACTTAGTATGTCAATGACTTGATGCACGTTTTGTATTTCCCACTTCTCACAAATTTCTTTCACGCCCAACACATCGAACCCTGTTTGTTGATATCGAGGTTTATACATAAAAACATTGTCGCGCACCAATTGACCATAATCTTTATCGGGTGTTACCATATAAACATTATAACCCATAGCTCCGGCCTTGAGCGCCAGTGTGCCAATTAAGTCATCGGCTTCGTAACCTGCTTCTTCAATTATTGGAATCTTAAATGCGCGTACAATATCTTTTATAATCGGAATGCTCCATTGAATATCTTCAGGCATAGCTTCGCGATTGGCTTTGTAAAATTCAAATTCCACTTCGCGGCTGCTTCCTTCGGGCGAATCGAACACGACCGCCAGATGCGTAGGATTTTCTTTCTGCAAAAGATCGTATAAGGTGCTGACAAAACCTGAAACAGCCGAAACATTCTGACCTTTTGAGTTTACCAATGGTCTGCGGCTGAAAGCAAAATAAGCACGGTAAATCAATGCAAATGCATCCAATAAAAAAAGTCGGTGATTTTCTTTTGTCATATGATCATCAAGATATTTCTATGGTTAAAAATTCGTTAATCCTATTCGTTACAATTCTAATTTCTTCTTCGCTTGTATTTTTTCCTAAACTAAATCGAACAGAATTAAGGGCATCTTCTTTCGTCAATCCCATGGCTGTTAATACATGTGAAGGTTCCGGCAGGGCGCTACTGCAAGCCGATCCACTTGATACCGCAATTGGATGCAATGCTTTGATCACATTCTCTGCCGGCTTATTTGGGAAACAAATATTGCTGGTGTTGGGCAAGCGGGCTCGCATGGTTCCATTAATATGAATTTGATGTTTGCTGCTCAATTCCTGCTCTAATAAGGTTCGCAAGAAAGAAGTATGACGCGCATATTCCCATACGTTCTTATCGGCCAACTCACATGCTTTGCCAAAACCAACAATGGCCGGAACGTTCAGCGTACCGCTGCGTAAATTATTTTCGTGCCCACCGCCATGTATCTGAGCGGTAAGATGTACTCTCGGATTCTTTCGACTTTTATACAATGCTCCAGCACCTTTAGGTCCGTAAATTTTATGAGACGAAAGACAAAGCAAATCGGCCCCACACTCATTTATATTCACTTTAATCTTTCCCATAGCCTGAGTTGCATCGCTAAAAAGTAATGCCCCCGATTGATGTACAATATCAGCTACTTCTTTCACAGGCATTAGCACACCGGTTTCATTATTGGCCATCATCACGCATACTAAAATGGTATCGGGTCGGATTGTTTTTTTGAGTTGATCCAAATCAATTGTGCCATCAGATAAGACAGGCAAAACTGAAACCTCTATGCTTTTATTTTTCAGATATTCTCCAACATCCAATACCGCTTTGTGCTCAGTGCTGTAAAGTATTATATGCGAACCTTTGCTAGCATAAGATTCACAAACACCTTTGATTGCTAAATTGATGGCTTCTGTTGCACCGGAAGTAAAAATAATTTCCGATTGTTCTGCTCCTATGCTTTGAGCTACCTGAGCTCTTGCTCTTTCTACAGCTTCGGCAGCAGCCCAACCAAAATGATGTGAATGACTGGCAGCATTTCCAAAATGGGATCTAAAAAATGGCAACATGCTTTCCAACACTTCTTCATCCACGGGTGTGGTACTATTATAATCTAAAAATATTGGGTTCATCTTATCCGGTTAAAATTACTAAAAGCATTTCGGATGGCATTTGGTTCTAATGCATTTAAATGAATAATACGATATTTATTCAATGAAAAATGCCATACGCAAGGTACTCAATTCGCTATGCGGTAATGATGATGAATTGCAGTCAATTCAACAATTGGGTGGTGGCTCTATTAATCAAGTGTATAAGGTAAAGTATAGGAATCAATTCTTTGTAATAAAGCAAAACAGTTCTACAAAATTTCCCGGAATGTTTGAGCGCGAAGCGGAAGGCTTAGGTTTGTTAAAACAGTATTCGTCTTTTACTATACCGGATGTAATTGGATATACTGATTTTGAGAACAATAGTTTTTTAGTCCTGGAGTACATCGCTTCTTCTGCTCCTTCAAATATTTTCTTCGAGATATTTGCTCAGCAATTGGCGCAATTGCATCAAAACAGCTCGCCCTTTTTTGGATTACATCACAACAATTATATGGGCAGTCTCCAACAAAGTAATTCTGAGTCTAAATCGTTTTATGATTTTTTTCTTCAAGAACGATTGATAAAACTTTGCTCGAAAGCTTTGGAAAAAAATCTGATCAGCAATAAAACAATACGAAATATTGAACGAGCATGGAAATCGAAAAAAGAACAGTTTGAAGAACGAAAACCACAATTCATACACGGTGATTTATGGAGTGGTAATTATCTTGTGAATGAAAAAGGAGAGCCTTGCCTGATCGATCCTGCAGTTTATTTTGGGATTGGTGAATTGGATATTGCAATGAGCAAACTCTTTGGAGGATTCGATCAAAAGTTTTACCAAGTTTATAATGAAATAAATCCGCCTGGTTATGAATACGATGAAGTGATTGAACTATTAACACTCTATCCTTTATTGGTGCATTTGATTCTGTTTGGAACATCGTATCTTGCACCCATTGAACAAATAGTAAAGCGTTATGACTGAATCGAAAGACATACATTCTTCTAAAGCTCCTGAGCCGGTTGGCCTTTATCCTCATGCTAAGCGAGTGGGTAACTTACTGTTTCTATCGGGAGTAGGACCACGTGAAAGAGGAACTAAGAAGATACCCGGAGTAGAGTTGAACGAACAAGGAGAAATTGTTCAATACGATATCGCAGCACAGTGTCATTCTGTATTTAAAAATGTTCGTTCCATACTTGAAGAGGCCGGCTCGTCATGGAATAAAATAATTGATGTAACCGTTTTTCTAACCAACATGAAAGACGATTTTAAAACGTACAACACATTGTGGGCAGAATATTTTAGTGATAATCCACCCTGCCGAACTACACTGGAAATTAATTGCCTACCTACTCCTATTGCTATTGAACTAAAGGTTATTGCTTTGATTGACTGATTTTAGTTAATACCGATATCTAATATTTTTATTGGGTGATTTTTCCTTATCCGATAAGTTCTTTTACCAAAGGGTTTCAATCCATACGACAAACCTACACCAGCTATTGCTGCTACGATATAGGGCTCATTGTTTTCGGATGATTGGATCAATTCATTTCCGCCCGACACTACTAACAATGTATAAGAACTGATTGTGAAAAGTTTTTGCATGAAACGAATCAAACTGTTTTTCTCATAATCAAGAATATGCGAAATGGATTCAATTGGAATATCCGTTTTTCCGTTGAGGGTTACCATACTGTCGGAGATATAAGATAAAATTCCTTGATGAATGATTTTTTTGTTTTCGTACAATTTCAATGCAATATCATCTCCAACTTCCCAACGAATTCTTTTATAGGAATAACTGGCATCATATACCATGATATGCTGGGCCAAACATGAATCATTCAAGAGCAATGAAACACAGACAAATAATACAACCTTAATAAAAAACCTTTTCATCATTTTCTTATGTATATATACCAATCGCTGCGATTGATCGGCTTGGCATATAGTTTTAGTTCTGTAGCTAAACGATCGTCTAATGGAAACTCCGAGTGAATTTCTGTGGGATGAAACTTTGAAACCGCTGTTCTTAAATTCGATTCGGTATAATCTTTACAAGCTCCGTAGTAGGTGCGTTGTGTATATAAGCTATAAAGTAAACTCTTTCGAATATTGATTTCCGATGAAGGAATGGAAATGAAACTTTCTTTAACTGAATTTTCCTGAGAACCCATTCTACAAAAGTTCAACCAAGATTGATCCTCATTATTGCTTTGCTTAAGCACAGCAACAGGATTTACAATTAATTCCATCATTTCTGAAATACTGCTTTCCTTTTGTTGCCCGGAGATCAATTCCTTCAAAGCATTTTTATTCATAATTAGCATTGAAAAGAGTAACATGAAGAGCGTTATAAGGCGAAATGTTTTCTTTCTTCTGAGAATAGAACTATAGGCCATCATGATGAATAAGCTGCTAAAAAATAGCAACCATATATAGCGATAAGACAAAAAGATAGAACCATATACCGCAAGCAAGGCTACCGAACTTAACAGAAGATTTAGCAATAAAGCGTTTTGTTTGAGAAGAACAAAAAAACCGTTGAGCAATAACAAACACAAGAAAAATAAAAAGAAGAATCCAACATTATTAGAGACATACAAATAATAAAAGCTTTGGATGTTTAGTTTAATCATGCCAAGAAAGTGAACAAAATATTCTCTCGATTCAAATGGACTCCAATTTGTCTGTGGTATAGCTGTTGGGGTTTCCCATATACTTAAGTGATAAGCACCATTTGGAAAAAACAATTGTCCTTCGTGTAAAGGATGTTTCAACGTACCGTCTTGTAGAGAATACTTTCCTGGATGAAGCAATGAAAAATTATAGCCTGCTGCTCCGGGAATTGTGAGTTGTTTTTGTGCAATAGAAACCAAGGCTATATAGAAAACCACAAAAAACGAAACGCACATTATAAATTTGAGTATCGATTTGTTGCGATTTTTTCTCGATGATAGCGCATAGTGTATGATTAAAAACATGGGCAGAAAAACCAATGCTACCGATTTACATAAAACTAGAGCAATAGCATATACAATTGAATAGCGTAGCGCATGCACAGCCGAAAAAGAGAAATAATAAATGAACTTCAAGGATAAAAACAAAAACAACAAATCGGGTGTGGAATATCGGAAAGCAAAAGAAAGTATGGGCAATGCAAAAGCCAACTGAAATAAAATACGATTGTAGCCATACACAAAGAACCGGTCCAGGTATTGATTTGAATGAAAAAACAAGGCCAGTGCAATAAGTGTCTGAACTAGCTTTAAAGATAAAAGCGGATCAATATTGAAATACAATAAGGGACTTAAAAGTATTGAAAACAAAGGGCTCCAATACGAATTGAGCAATGCAGAAAAATTTCCTTTTACTGTTTCCTGGGCCATTCGAATATAAGAAACCGCATCCGATTGTGCGATGGAATCTTTCAGATGAAATAAAAAAAACATGGCCAATCCAACAAAACATATCGGACCAGCCATGGTGATTATAGCCGGTTCTTTTTTAAAACCGGTTTTCATAATTGAGAGGGTTTACTTTAGTTCCAATAACTTATTCAGATTATCGAGCTTAGGTGATAATATTACTTCTATTCTTCTGTTTTTCTTTCTGGCTTCGGTGGTATTGGCTTCATCGACCGGCAAATATTCCGAACGACCCGATGGAACCACTCGAAGTGGAGAAACATTTGCAGAGGATAATAGTATTCGAGTTACCGAAGTACTTCGCAACACACTCAAATCCCAATTGTCTTTCATACAAGCTGTTTTAATGGGAACATTGTCGGTGTGCCCTTCTACCAATATGGTAAAGTCGGGATTGGCTTCTAAAACTTTAGAAAGTTCTTTCAATGCAGCTGCTCCTTTTGTGTCCACATCTATACTGCCCGATGAGAATAAAAGCTTTTCATCCATTAGCACATATACCTTTCCGTTCTTTTCCACTACTGACAATCCACTGTTCTCGTATCCTTTAAGGGCATTGCTTACAGAATTCTTCATTGCCGATACCGTGGAGTCTAATGCATTGATTACAGATTCCAGCTCTTTTACTCGCTTTTCTTTTTGATTTAAACTGGCTTCCTTATCGCGTAATCGAGCAGCACTTTTAGCCAAAGAGTCTTCTTTACGAATGAGTTCCTCCTGTGTTTGTTGCAATTGAACAATTAGTTTCTTTGTTTCATTCATATTGCTTTGCAACAACTTATCGTTATTGGCAACCAATCGTTCGTATGAGTTGTTCAATTCATTGTACAAAGTATTCACTCTTCGATTGTTCATGCTCAAAGTAGCTGTATCGTTCGAAAGTTGCTCAATCAATTTTTTCTGATCGCTTATGCTGATCTGTGCATCTTTGTTCTTCGTTTCCAATTCAAGCATATCAGCTTTATACTTTTCGTTTTCTTCCAAACACTTTTTATATGCCATATTCGTTTCTTCAAACTTACGGGCAGGTACACAAGAACTTAGCACAAACACACATAAGAAAAGAAACAATGAGGCGTTAAAAACTTTTGAGAAGGTCTTCATATTGTTTTTCATTTTATTAGAATTTTAATCAAAGTACATCTCATCTTAGTGTAGATTGAACCCTGCACTCAAATGATGTAAGAATTATTGCAAAAATGCTAATTGTATGCATGTATTTGGTATTAATTTAAAAACATTTAATCAACAAGGTTATGGACAATCTGAGCAAAAATTGGTTAACGGAGCGAACCATTGATTTTGAATATAAGAAATATGTGCTGTTGGCCTATCTGAAATCGGTGAGTGAAAGTTTTCAGGAAACAAAACTTTATCCCAGTTTAGCCCAATTGATTGAGCACTACCGGGCATTGAT
The DNA here is from genome assembly GCA_035340715.1 of Bacteroidia bacterium. Classification (GTDB taxonomy): domain Bacteria; phylum Bacteroidota; class Bacteroidia; order AKYH767-A; family OLB10; genus DAOQTX01. The sequence goes on from DAOQTX010000027.1 coordinate 7,927, forward strand.
TCACTTTCAAGAGAATAAACAAAACCTAAACGATAAGTTTCCGAAACAGATTTCTTCAAACGAGATTAAAAAGTTTCGATTGATTTATCAGGAGATTATCGAAGATGATGAAATAATGCAAGAGCTGGAGTCGATTATTAATTATTCCATTCCACAGTTTGAGCACTATTTAGCGGAAGGAAAAAAGATTTATGAATTTATCGAAAGTAAAACCAATATTTTCCCTATTGGTATTGTTCCGATTCGTAATGAAGAAGGATATGTGATGATACAAAATGGTACCGATCCTGAAACGAGAGTGTACGAATATTGTATTAGCATTTACACCGATTTGAATGAGAAGTATAGAAGCATCGCAGTGAACTATGTTTGTTCCTATGAGAAAAATCTGAATGTTTCATTTGAATCCATCAAATCAGATCTCTTATTGTATCATAAAAAACTACCAAACCCTGCTGCATACGCCATTGAATGCGAGTTTCAATTTCCATTTGATGAAACGCTATTGCCCATTAGTAAGCGAATGTTGATTCGTTACTTATCAAATGCCTCAGTGCACTAAATAATTAAATCAAGATGCATAGGGCAATGATCGGAATGCATAGCTCCCGGTTCAATCTGTGCATGGTATAAATATTCTTTCAAAGAATTACTGGTAATGCTGTAATCGATTCTCCATCCTTTATTGTTGGCTCGAGCATTTGCTCTATAACTCCACCACGTATATTCATGAGGATTTTGATTAAAATTCCTAAAGCTGTCGATCATATCATTTGATATGAATTTTTCCATCCAATCTCTTTCCTCCGGTAGAAAACCACTCGATTGTGCATTCCCTTTCGGATCGTGAATGTCAATAGCACGGTGACAAATATTATAATCTCCACTAATAACAAGATTGGGGATTTGATGGCGAAGTTCTGCAATGTAGTCGTAAAAGTAATCGAGCCATTTCATCTTAAAAGCTTGCCGCTCATCTCCGCTGCTTCCCGAAGGCATATACACGCTGATAACAGAGTACTTTTCAAAATCTGCACGAATGACTCTTCCTTCTCTATCGTACAAATCATTTCCACAGCCAATATAAATGTTATTGGGTTTCTGTTTTGAAAAAATCGCAACACCACTATAACCTTTCTTCTCTGCCGGATGCCAATAGAGATGATATCCGAGTTCTTGAAGAGCAGCAACATTTACTTGCTCAGGATAGGCTTTGATTTCTTGTAAGCAAATGATATCCGATTCACTTTTTGAAAGCCATTCAGTAAAACCTTTATTCATGGCTGCTCTTATTCCATTCACATTATAGGTCGTTATCCTTGTTTTATTTTTCATTATTCAGAGGTATTGTGTTCGCTTAATTGAATGCTAAATAATAAAATAATTTGCTAACAGTTATTGAAGTATAATTCAGACTGTTATTTGTCAGGATTTGTTCTTAATCCCTTAGCTTTGAACTTAATGTTGAATCGCTTTCATTGCATATTTTACTTGCTCTCTATTCTCACTTTAAGCTGGGTTCCTTTTGATGGGTTGGCACAAAAATCCACATTTGAAAGCAAAGCTATACTACTAAAGTCGGATAGTATTAAACTTGATCATAGAAAGATTTTTCCAAACTCAATTCTATTGTTGTATAATGATGAATTGATTCATGATTCGCTTTACCATATAGATGCCTCTCTGCGCTATTTGATTGCACACAAAACTTTACAAAACATAGTCGGGTCAGACACTTTGCAAATTCAATATCGAACCTTGCCTGGTATTCTGAATCGAAACTTTTCCAATCGTAGCAAACAAGAAATAGAAAAATCCTATGAAGGGATATACAATCCTTTTACCTATGGAGGAAACCGATCGGAGTTTACTTTATTTAAAAGTTCGGGATTAAATTCAAGTGGAAGTCTTTCGCGCGGAATTACCATAGGCAACAATCAAGATGTGGTGGTAAACAGCAGTTTTAATTTACAGCTGTCAGGGAAAATTACGGATGACATTGAAATTTTAGCGGCCATTACCGACAATAATATCCCCTTACAACCAGAAGGAAACACTCAACAAATTCAAGAATTTGATAAGGTCTTTATCCAACTTAGCAATCGAAACAACAAACTCATTGCGGGGGACTTTGATTTGAATCGCCCTGCCGGATATTTCATGAATTTTTTTAAAAAAGGCCAAGGAGCATACTTTGAACATCAATCCTACTTCAATGCAGATACTCAATCGGTACACATGCAAAGCATTGCATCGCTCGCTATCAGTAAAGGTAAATTTACCCGCTTTACCATCGAACCCATAGAAGGCAATCAAGGACCATACAAGTTGAGAGGAGCCGATAATGAAAACTTTATCATCGTTTTGGCTGGATCGGAAAAAGTGTATTACGATGGCAAGGCATTAGAGAGAGGACAGGACAGAGACTATATCATTGATTATAACGGTGCGCAAATAACATTCACTACTAATTTTTTAGTTACCCGTGAAAAAAGAATAGTTGTTGAGTTTCAATACAGCGACAAGAATTACATTAGAACACTTCTGTATGGCAAGCAAGCACTTCGCACAAAAAAATGGAACGCTTATGTGAATGTATATTCTGAACAAGACAGTAAAAACCAACCTTTATTACAGGAGCTGAGTGATGATCAAAAACAATTGCTCAATCAGATTGGGGACACCATAAACAATGCATTATACTTGAATGCCGATAGTGTTGGATACAATAGTGATGAAATTCTTTATGCTCAAGTAGATACCATGGTCAATGCACAAGTATATACCATTTTTAAATATTCCACACATCCCGACAGTGCGTTTTATCGGGTCAGTTTTAGTTTCCTCGGTGCGAATAAAGGCAATTACAATCAAATCAATAGTTCTGCTAATGGTCGTGTGTATCAATGGATCGCTCCTGTCAATGGAATTGCACAAGGTTCCTATGAACCGGTATCGCTTTTGATCACCCCCAAGCGACAAACTATGATCACAGCCGGAGCACAGAGTCAATTGAGTTCTTCAACCAACATTTATATAGAAGCAGCGATCAGTCATTACGATCCCAATTTATTCTCCGCATCCAACACCAATTTTCACACAGGCTTTGCAGGATTTACGGGAATTAAACATTCAAAAAAACTCCGAAAAGATTGGTTGATGAACATCAATGCCCAAGTTGAATTCAGTGAAAAGAGATTCAAACCCATAGAACCTTATCGGAATGCTGAGTTTAATTACGATTGGAATATTCGTCAAGCTGCCGACACAATTAATGAATGGATCTCCTTTGCCACCGTTCAACTCAACAACAAAAAACAACAGGTTTATTATTCGCTAAGAAACTATTTGAGGGAAACAAAATATAGTGGCTGGATGAATGAAGCAGGTTGGAAGCTTCAGCAAGGAAAACTGTTCTACGATTCGCGCAACAGTTATTTGCACACAAAAAGCTCTGATGCCGGAAGCGATTTTATTCGCACGTATAATAATGCATCTTATCACCTAAAGATAATTAAACTCGGAATTCAATTTGATGCAGAGCGAAATGCATTGCAAGACAATGAAAAACAATTGCAAGCAAATAGTCATCAATTTACCCAATGGACCACTTATCTCTCCAAAGAAGATTCGAGTGATGTTAATTATCGTATGGAGTATGGCCAGCGTATTGATTACACTCCACGTACTGATCTATTTATTAAGAATGCTTTGTCCAACAATGCTTTTGGAATGTTAAGCATCAAAACCAATGCACGCAGTCGGTTAAAATTAAGTGCGCGCTATCGAGAACTACAATTTGTTGATGACACCATTGCTGCACAAAAAACTGAAGAGAATATCTTGGGCAGAATTGAATATCAAAGCACCTTTTGGAATGGAGCAGTTCAATCAAACACTTTCTATGAGGCGGGAACAGGATTGGAGCCTAAACAAGAATTTCAGTATGTGGAAGTGGCTCCCGGTTCGGGAATTTATACGTGGAACGATTATAACCAAAATGGCGTGAAAGAACTGGACGAGTTCGATATTGCAGCATTCAGCGATCAGGCAAACTATATTCGAGTAGTGATTCAAAGCAATGATTTTGTACGTATCCGCTTTAACAGCATCAATCAAGTTTTGAATGTCAATCCTGCTGCGACACTAAAGAACAAGAATTCATTTTTAGCTAAGTTCTCAAATCAATTTTCCTTACGTTTGGATAATAAGAGCCGAGAAGAAAATATAGTAGATGGTCTAAACCCATTTCAAAATTCTATTAACGATAGCTTATTATTGGCTTCAAACACTCAACTTCGAAATACTTTATTCTTTAATCGAACCAACTCTGTTGCCGGAGCTGATATTGGATTTCAAAAACAACAAAATAAAAACTTGCAAAGCAATGGAATAGAAACAAGGCAAAATCAAATCATCAATAGTACGGTACGATGGAATGCTACTCAAGTTTTAGGATTTCAGATGTATGCTGAAACAGGTAGAAAACAAAATAACTCAGAGTTTTTTACACAAAGAAACTTTGATATTGAATCGTTTAGTCTGCAACCAAAAATTTTGATACAGTCGGGAGTTCGATTCAGAATATCTAATGAATATAAATATCAAAACAAGAAAAACACTTTAATCGAAAACAAAAAAGAAAGCGAGCAACATGTTGTTAGTACAGAGTTCAGATACAGTGTAGCCAAAGGGGGTTCATATGGACTTAAAATCTCTTACTATAATTTAATTTTTGATGGTGAGGATAATTCTTCCTTGGGATACGAAATGTTGGAAGGATTGAAAACCGGTAATAATTTTACCTGGTCATTTTCCAGTCAGAAAAACATTTCGAAAATTTTTCAGCTAAGTTTTCTCTACGATGGTCGAAAGTCGCCCGGAGTTAAAACCATACACACCGGAGGAATACAACTGAGAGCCTTTTTCTAATTACTTGAATTCTACAGCACTTGAACCAATCATATTGCCTTCGCAATAAATTTCAATAATGTGCTTTCCCTTCGAATAGCTAGAACCTTTGCCCCAATAAATACACACATCGGTGTCTTTGTTGTCGTAATTGATCGCCTCTTTAGCGGTATATAAAGTTGCTTGTCCGTTATACAAAAAAGTTTCTGTAGAAGTGGACATTACCGCACCATCAGGACTTAACACTCTAAGATATAAGTCTTTTGTACCACGGTCGGCTACTTGATTTTCTATAATCTTGAAACATGTTTTAATTTTCTGAACCGATGAAGCTCGATTGGTTTCCGATTCTTTTCCGCTTGACTTAAATCGTACTCCATTTACCGAAAGCTCTGCTGTGCGCAATACCGATCCTTTGGCTACTTTTCCAGCCAACTGATTGTTTTGTTCTGATAAGGAAGCCACTCTTCCACGCTCTTCGGTCAGACTCACATTCAAGTTTTGATTTTCGTTAGAAAGATTTTGATTTGCCACTTTTAAAGAATCCATTTGAGCCATCAAATTAGCATTCATCGTTTTTAAATTGGCTAATTCTTCCCGAGCTTGTTTTAATTTCGCGGCATCGCCCGAGTTAATCAATCGCTGTATCTCAGCAATTTTACTTTTTATTTCTTCGTCTTTTAGCTGCAATCTGCTTTGAAGACTGGCATTTTCCTGGTTGATTTTCTCGTACTCATTTTTCATTCTCTGCAGCTCAGCCGAAAGCGCATCTTTTTCACTTGCTGTAGCTTCTAAAGTTCGAGTCACTTCTTCTAAATGAGATTTTTTGTCGAAGAATTGCCAAAGCAATAGTCCGTTTACGGCCAATAAGATGGTTATTACAACAATAACTATGGCCTTTTTAGAATCTTGTTCTTTTTCAAAGTCGTGTTTTTGGTCTTCCATATGCAGTAAAAATGAAAATCAGACCTTTTGTCTGATACAATGTGTAAATATAGGTTTTCATTTTTACTTGAAACAATATTTCTAAACATAGATTTTCAAATAATTTTAATTTTATAGGCATGAAAACAGAGCTTTTTCAAGATATACTGCATTTGGTTTTTCCAGAATTCTGCGCTGCCTGTGAAAAACCCTTGTATAAAAATGAAAAATGCATTTGTACACGTTGTTTGAATGAATTGCCAAAAACCGGTTTTTCGCTGGATGATCATAATGCAGTGGCTGCACGATTTTGGGGTAAAACAAAAATTCACTCTGCTTTTGCATTATACGATTTCGACAAGGGAGAAAAAGTTCAAAAATTGCTTCATCAATTTAAATATAAAGGCAAAAGAGAAATTGGATTGTTGTGTGGTGAGATATGCGGTCAGCAAATTGAAAAGTCTGAATCCTCAAATAATATCGATTATATTATCCCGGTTCCATTGCATCCTTCTAAACAAAGAGTTCGCGGATTTAATCAAAGCTATTCTATTGCTCAAGGAATAAATAATGTGCTAAATAAAGAATTGCTTTCCGAAACGCTAATTCGAAAGGTTGCTACTTCTTCACAAACAAAAAAACATCGTTATTCGCGTTATGAAAACATGAAAGATGTTTTCTCAATTAACAACCCTTTACAAATAAAAAACAAACACATTCTTTTAGTCGATGATGTAATCACAACCGGCAGCACACTGACTTCATGTGCAGAGTTGTTGATCAAAGAAACAGATGTAACTATAAGTATTGCATCCTTAGCGTTTGCAAACAACAAATAAATTATGGCCGAAAATATTGTAATCAATTCATCTGGAAATAAAGTTTCAAAATATCAACAGTTAATCCCTCAATTAAAATCACTGATTGAACCGGAATCAGATTTTATTGCGAATGCATCAAATATTTGTGCTGCTCTAAAAGAGTGTTTTGGTTTTTTATGGGTTGGATTTTATTTCGTAAAAAATGAGGAGTTGGTCTTAGGTCCTTTTCAAGGGCCTATTGCTTGTACTCGCATTGCGAAAGGAAAAGGAGTTTGCGGTTCGGCATGGGAGAAAAAAACAAGCATAATCGTTGAAGATGTTTCAAAGTTTCCTGGACATATAGCTTGCAGCAGCTTATCGCAATCAGAAATTGTTGTTCCGGCACTCTTAAATAACCAAGTCGTTTTTGTATTGGATGTGGACAGTGATGAAATCAATCATTTCAATCAGGAAGATGAAAAATATCTTAACGATATTTGTAAACTATTGCTGGCAAAATATTAAACTATGTTGGTATTGATTCAAAGAATTTTATCTTTCTCATTCTTGACTTTTTTTTTGTATTCCTGCGCTAGCAAAGTAATGCCAGAAGGTGGAGCAAAAGACACGCAAGCTCCAAAAGTGCTATACAGCGAGCCTAAAAATTTCAGTACCCTTTACTTCGGTTCAAAAATTGAAATTCACTTTGATGAATACATTCAATTGGCCGATGCGGAGAAAAATATTATTGTTACTCCATTGAGTGACAGTTTGCCGGAAATAAAAGTAAAGAACAAAAGCATCAACATTATATTTCCAAAAGAAAACAAAAGCAACACTACTTATACCATCAATTTTGGAAAATCCATAAAGGACTTAAATGAAGGAAATGTATTGGATAATTTCAGATATGTATTCAGTACGGGTGCTTTTTTGGATTCACTTAAAATCCAGTTTCGGGTAAAAGAAATAGAAAGTGGGTTAGCTGCAAAAGATTTTTTAGTGATGGCATTCAAATCGAATGAAGATTCAGTACTGTTTAAATACAAACCAGACTATTACAGTCGAACCAACGATCAGGGTGAAGCTGTAATTGAAAATATGGCTTCGGGTTCTTATCAAATTTTTGCTCTAAAAGATGAAAACAATAATTACCGATACGATAATGAAAAAGAACACATTGCTTTTTATCCGCAACGCTTAGATTTACCTTTCGATCAAGTGATTCAATTTAAAAGCTACCAACCCGAATGGCCGAGTTATATAAAAAGTTCGGCAGCGGTTGGATTCGGTAAGTCACTGATCATCTTAAATAAAGCACACCATTCAGCTAAAGTATCTTTTTTTGACTCAGTGGTATATGCATATCGTTGGAATGCCAGGCTCGACTCACTTGAATTTTGGTACAATGCTCCTGTAAATGATTATGTAAGTTTTAATCTTTTGTTGAACGATGAAACAAATTTAACCGATAGTGTTTTTATAGCATCCAAACAAAAAACTACTGCCGACAAAGTATTGGTCATTCCGGCCTTGTTTCAATCAGGATTGTATTACCAAGATTCACTTTTGTTGAAGTTAAGCACTCCTGCAATCTCCATAAATAAGGATTCGATTGAATTGCATTCAAGCGACTCGGTACCATTGAGCATAGAAATTATACTTCAAGACTCTCATCGCTTATTGATTGTGCATCAATGGATGAAAGACAGTATGTATCAGTTAAAATTGTTTCCCGGAGCAATTAAGACGATAGATGGGCGAAGCAACAGCGATACGCTAGTTTACAATTTTAATATACTTAATGATGATGTATGGGGCAATTTGGAGCTTCGGTTCAAAGCTCCCGACTTGGCCATACCATATATATTGGAACTTTACAGTGAACAAGGCGCTTTGGTAACAAAAAAAATAGCTTCTGCCGAAGAGCGCATCACTTTTATTCATTTAAACCCGGGTGTTTACAAACTACGCTGCATTGCCGACATGAACAGTAACCAAAAATGGGATCAAGGCGATTTGAGAAATCTTAGTCCCGCAGAAAATATTATTCATTACGAAAGTCCTTTGAATATCAGAGCCAATTGGGACCTTGAATTGGAATGGGAAATAAAAGATTTTGAATAAAGAATTGCATTGAAAAAATTTTAACCTAATAATTTGCATTACATAACATACTTTAGAGACATGAAAATGAAACTTCAATTATTGATTGTTCTGTTTTTAATAACCGGAACAAGTAGGGCGCAAGATCAAGATAGTGTCATGATTAAAAAAATATTTGATCACACCTTAACGCAAGCCAGTGCGTATGAATGGTTGAGACATTTATGCTTATCCATTCCTCCGAGATTGAGTGGATCGGAAGGTGCACAACAAGCGGTAGAGTACACTTATAATGAGCTTAATAAAATTGGAGCAGATAGTGTATGGCTTCAAAGTGTTATGGTACCCCATTGGGAACGTGGACATGAGAAAGCGATTTTACAAACGTCTAATGGAAGCCAACAACCATTAACCATAACTACTTTGGGTGGATCGGTGGGAACATCTGAAGAAGGAATAACAGCAAATGTTATTCAAGTAAATTCTTTTGAGGAATTTGAAAAGCTACCTGCCTCTTCCGTTAAAGGGAAGATTGTATTTTTTAATTACCCGATGAATCCAACATTTTACAACACATTTCAAGCGTATGGTGATGCTGTAAAATACAGATGGAGAGGAGCGATGGTTGCCGCCCAAAAAGGGGCCGTGGCGGTAATGGTAAGAAGCATGACCCAATCGAACGATGACCATGCACATACCGGCTCGATGGGCTATGTTGATTCCATTACCAAAATACCTGCCTGCGCTTTAAGTTTAACCGCTGTAGAAACTCTACGTACTATTTTACGCAAAGATCCTTCACTTAAAGTCACGCTTATTATGGGTTGCAAATTATTTCCCGATGCACAATCCTATAATGTCATTGCCGATTTAAGAGGAAGTGAAAAACCAGAAGAGATTATTATTGCAGGCGGTCACTTGGATGCGTGGGACAATGGACAGGGAGCCCACGATGATGGGGCAGGTTGTGTGCAATCCATGCAAGTACTGAAGACGTTTATTGAGTTAGGAATAAAACCAAAAAGAACCATACGCATCATACTATTTATGAATGAAGAAAATGGTCTTCGTGGTGGAAAGGCCTATGCAGAATATGCCGAGATGAATGATAACGAGAAACATATCGCGGCCATTGAATCGGATGCAGGTGGATTTTCTCCAAGGGGTTTTGGTGCAGATGGTCCTGCCGATAAGGTAGAAAAAATTAAATCGTACCAACCTAAACTTGAAGCCTTTGGTCTTCACGACTGGGAAAAGAATTGGGGCGGTGCGGATATAAATCCATTAAAGCCGTTGGGTACCGTAGTCGTAGGTTTAGTTCCTGACTCACAAAGATATTTCGATTATCATCATGCTTCGAGCGACACTTTTGATAAAATCAACAAACGTGAATTGGAATTAGGCGCTGCCTCTATCAGCTCTTTGGTTTATCTCTTGGCAGAGTATGGTTTTTGATGCTTGCTTGAATATTCAAAAACTCTAAGTCGATCGTTATTGTTTCCAACCAATATCAGCGATTTCTCTTTGAGTGGGATGTGCGCTAAAGATCGTGCATCTGAAGAATTGAAAAATCCGGATTGAATTACCGTATTGGCAACAAAGCTTTTATCTTTTCTACCACTTAACAATAATCCATTGAAAGCGGTGTATCTTCCTGTTTCTACTTCAGCGTCATGAAAATTTCCTACTAAGAGTAGATCCAAAATTCCATCTTTATTAAAATCATCGGACAAAATATCTTGTACCGGTGCAAATTGTGTTTCTAAGGGAAAGGCCTGTTTTATAAAATTACCTTTCCCATCATTTTCAAACCATGCGCTTTCAAGCATATAGGCATTCAGCACTAATGCATCATTTAATTGTTCAATGGTAAACAAATCTTCAATTTGCGCATCGGCATACATATAATAACGCAACAAAGATTTTTTTAATGGTCGTATTTGGTCAACCAGTACATCACGATTATGCACCGGGTAACTCTTCCCTTGTACATAGTAGCACATTATTGCATCTACGCTCCCGTTATCGTCAAAGTCTTTCGCATAAACACAAGCCGGCTCCAATTCGCTGGCTTTTACTCTGCTGTTTAACCCAAGGTTTCCTCCTATCAAATCCACATCACCATCGGCATCTATGTCTATTGCTTTCACGCAGTTCCACCATCCGTTTGTTTTTTCTAATCCGTTTCCACTTTGCAATTCCAATTTAGTTCCATTGTTTAAATAAATCTTGATGGGTTCCCAATACCCGCTGATAACTAAATCTTTTTTTGAATCTCCATTTACATCTGCCCACAGTGCATCATTAATGAGACCTGCGTATAGCAATTCATTTGAAACACGTTTTGTAGCATCAATGAACTTTCCATTCTCATTAATTAAAAGATAACTTTTCGGACTCAGTGGATACTTGCCTGGAATAACTGCTCCTCCTATAAAAACATCTTCATCTCCATCCGAATCAAAATCGTAAGCACGAATACAAGATGCACTGATCTTTATATCTGGTAATATACCTTCGGCTTTGCTCAATATGCCGCTCCCGTTGTTGTTGTATACGCGAGGCGCATAGTGCTTATCGTCTTCGTTCCATTCATTGCCTCCCGAAACAACAAATAAATCCATATCACCATCACGATCATAGTCCATCCACTCAGCCGCTACATCTTCAAAATCTTTATCTGCCAAAAGAGCGGCTTGTTTCAATTCTACAAATGTTTCGTCCTCCAATTGAACAAATGTTTTTGAAGAAGAACCTGTGGCATTTGATATAAATACATCTGTTCTACCGTCTTGATTAATATCGGCCGTTGCAATACATGGACCAACAGAAGAAAACTTGAACGGCAACAAAGGCTCCCTTTTGTAATCAATAAAAACATTTTCAGTGTGGTTGAACCTTATGTCCGATTGATCGGTTTTATCTGTAAAAATGGGTGCTATTTCTGTTTTAATTTTATGTGAACAAGGTTTCGACTCTGATTGATTTAACTTTATCCTTTTATTTCCATCAATCGAATAAAGCATTTGACATTGTCCATCAGCCCATACGATGTGCATACTATCTACGCTATTGGATCCGCCAAGTCCAAAATGAATATTATTCTCTGCACAAGAATAAAAACCGGTAGAAGGAACATAACATTTTAACTGCATTGAACTATTCGTCCATATTTGAATGCAAGCCCCTATGCCTTGGGTATTGCCTCCAATTCCATTGAGTTGAAATTGAATATAATTTTTAACTGTACCGGCACCTAAAACATTTTCATATACATACGCAACTTCATCAATGTTGTTAATAATAATGTCCAAATCTCCATCTTTGTCCAAATCGCTATACATACTTCCATTTGAATATGTTTTTTGAACGAAACCTAATTCTGTGCTTTTGTTTTCAAAAGTTAAATTGCCCTTGTTGAAGTACATATAATTCTGCAAAGGAGTAGAAGGTACTTTATTAAACAACTCGTAGAGATGTTTAAACTGACTGAGCCCACCACTCTTGTTGATGGAGTCGAGAAAGTAATGAGTATAATCTAAATTTGTCAGATCTCTTCGGTAACCATTTGCAACAAATAAATCGGTCCATCCATCATTATTAAAATCAGCAAGCAAAGGTCCCCAACTCCAATCGGTATTCGACACACCGGCCAATTGTCCTATCTCGCTAAACGTTCCATTGCCATTATTTAAATGAAGCATGTTGCGCATGTGTTGATAAAAGTAACCGTATTGAGCGGCCATAGTATATTCATCGTAATTCATTGGGCCGCGCAACATTTTTAAGCGATGATTGCTTTCGGGTAACATATCTAAAGTGATCAAATCCATCAGACCATCGTTATTGATATCCCCTATATCAGAACCCATACTCGAGTTGCTGGTAATTCTAAAATGATCTTTTAGTTGCTCCTTAAAAGTTCCATCCTTCTGATTGATGTATAGAAAATCGGGAGAGATAAAATCGTTGGTTACATAAATATCGGGCCAACCATCGTAATTAAAATCATATACGCTGGCATTAAAACCAAATCCCTTATTGTCAACCCCTGCACTAAAAGTTACATCAGTAAATTTTTTGTCGCCATCGTTTCTATACAAACGATTGCTCACATAGGTTCGTTCAGTATCAGGTTGAAAAAGAATGATGGATCCCATTTCGTGCGTCACCGGACTGTTTACAAGAAACAAGTCAACATCACCATCTTTGTCGTAATCAAAAAAAGTGGCCTGCGAAGAAAACGACTCATCGTCAAGACCATACTCAACAGCACTTTCGATAAATGTATTGTTCTTTTGATTGATGTAAAGTTGATTCTTTCTAAGTTTTGGTTCAAACTTTCCAAACTTACAAACGTAAATGTCTAACCATCCATCGGCATTAATATCGACCATCACTGCACCCGTACTGATTCCTGTATGAGGAAGAATACCTGCAGCTTGACTAATGTTTTCAAATTTCAAACTCCCTTTGTTTAAATACAATTGCTCTTGTGCATTGACTCCAGCAAAAAACAAGTCGGGTAATCCATCATTATTGATATCCCCTACTGCAACTCCATTCCCGTTATATCGATATTGATAATGCAGAACAACTTCATCATTATCCACTAATGCATTACTGAATTCTATTCCACTCTGCTGAGGGCTGAGCAAGCGGAATTGTTGTGTTTCATCTGAAGTGCTTACTTTTTTGCACGAAACAAAAGCGATGAGTAAAAGAATTGAGGCGATGTTTAGTTTGCTTAATCTTTTCATCAGCCTTACTGAATTTTAATTTCATCCGCATCCATAAAAACAGGAAATTGTTTTCTCCAAGTGTCAATTAATTTAGCCGATAGTACCACCGTTTCGATGCTTTCTTTGTTGGCTTTAGTTTTTGATATCTGTTTGCCCAATGGATCTATCACTGCACTGTTTCCGGAATGCTCAACACCATTTCCGTCTTTTCCAATTCGGTTCACTCCGGCTACAAAACACTGATTCTCTATGGCACGTGCGATCAACAATTGCGACCATGCTTCGCTTCTACGCTCAGGCCAATTGGCCACATATATCAAAACATCAAATTCCAAGGTGTTGGTTTTCTTGAGGATTCGATTGTAACTCCATGCCGGAAAACGTAAATCATAGCAGATCATCGGTCTTATGTTCCATCCTTTATATTTGATTACAATATTTTTTGTACCGGAGGCATAGTGCTTGTGCTCATTGCCCATTCTAAACAAATGTTTTTTATCGTAAAACATTTTCTTTCCCTTCTCATCAACAAAAACAAAACGATTGTAATACTGATCGTCTTCTTTTATCATAACACTACCACAAACCGCACATTTTTTTAATGAGGCCAATGCCTGCATCCACTCAAATGTATAATGATCCGTTTCTACTGCCAATGACTTTGTATTCATACTAAAACCGGTACTGAACATTTCGGGCAATATGATCAGATCGCTGCTCCCCGCCTTGATCGAATCAATTTTATGACTGAACATATCTAAATTGCTTTGAATATTTTCCCAATTCAATTTTGATTGTATTAGACTAATGCGTAAATCTTTTTTCTTCATGATAAAATCTTAAATCGCACACAATCGCTTTGCAGCTTCTTCTAATTCATGTTCCTCTTTGGCGAAACAAAATCGAAGCAAATACTGATCCGGTGCGTTCTTATAAAATACGCTGACCGGAATACTCGCCACTTTATGTTCACGTGTCAGATGTAAAGCAAATTCGGTGTCTTTGTTTTTGGAAATATTTGAGTAATCCAACAACAAAAAGTATGATCCCGAACAAGGTAAGAGTTTGAATCTCGAACTTTTTAATAAGGAAGAAAAATAATTTCTCTTCGATTCATACATTTTATGAACCTCTGTATAGTTTGATTCGCACTGCATGTATTCGGCCATCGCATGTTGTAAAGGAGTATTAACAGCAAATACTAAGTACTGATGTACTTTTCTGAATTCCTGCATCAAGTTCTTAGGTCCAACTGCATATCCTAGTTTCCAACCTGTGGCGTGAAACGTTTTGCCAAAAGAATAAATCAAAATACTTCGCGAAGCCAAAACAGGATAACGTGCTACACTTTGATGCTCATAACCATCGAATACTATGTGCTCATATACTTCATCGCTTAATACAATTATGTCGGACTGGGAACATATCTTTTCCAGTTGCAACAAGTCGCTTGCCGATAAAACCGAACCGCTGGGGTTATGCGGTGTATTGATTATGATCATACGGGTTTTATGATTCACTCTGTTTTTCACCTCAGCCCATGGAATAGAAAAGTCGCTCTCATTCAAGTTTATGTGTATGGCCACTCCCCCACACATTTCAATGGCAGGAGCATAACTATCGTAAGCCGGATCGAATAATAGAACCTCATCGCCCGCTTTTACAAAGGCTGAAATAGCGGTGAACAATGCTTGAGTAGCGCCAGCAGTAATAGTTATCTCATCACTAGGGTTATAATATAGACTATATGCTTTTTTCATTTTATTAGAAATCATTTCCCTTAATTTCAATACACCCGGCATAGGAGCGTATTGATTCAAGCCTTGTTTCATGTACTTATGACAAAGCGAAATAAGCTCTTCCGAAACAGGAAATCCAGGAAATCCTTGAGATAAATTAATTGCGTTATGCTTTTCTGCTTCAGCCGACATAACAGCAAAAATAGATGTGCTGGCTTTATGTAGCTTCGATTGGACAGCGCCTGAAAATGCATGAACCTCCTGCTTAGTTTCCATGCACCCAAAGGTAAAACAAAGTAAAGTTTTTGCTGCTTGATTTATGATAAAATATTTTTATATTTAATGGATTCATTTAGCGTATAAACTCTTTACCAATTAATGCTATACAACCCTTGAAAAGGAATCAGCGAATCATTGCAGGCTTTATTATTTTATTTGTCTTATTGTGTTCAATGTTTGCAGTTACAATGCATTACATGAAAAACAACCAAGAGCAAAATGAAAAGCACTTGTCGTATCATTATATACTCGATGTTGTTAATCAGTCGCTATATCAATTGAGTAATTTCGAAAACAGTGTAAGTGAGTTGAATAGAGATCAATCACAAGAAGTTTTTTTAGAAATGGCTGACGAGTTCAGAGAGTTGAATGTTACATTTAACGAACTCACGCAAACCTTAAATTCCGATTCCAATTTTCTTCAATTTAATTCTGATACAAAGCTGATCAGTGATTTCAATGCTATTAATGAAGTTGGTTCAGAAGTTATAGACAAAGGTTTTAGTTCGCTTGAAACCTCTCAAAGCCAAGAACTATATTCTAAGATTATTTCACTCAATTTTGATTTGGGTGTATTCCGTTCTGAAATCAATAAGAAGATGATTCAGCAAAAACGAAATGTAATACTCAGTTACGAATCGCAACAAAAAGTAGCTGCATTTTTAATCGGGGTAGCTGTACTAACACTATTATCCTTATTCGTTTACATCTTTTATACCATACGTAACGAAAAACGGAATAACGAAGCAAAGGCTTTAAATCTTCAAATGATTGATCACTCCAACGATGCCATTTTCTTTACCGATCAAAACTTAAAAATTACTTTTTGGAACAAGGGAGCCGAAGCCATGTATGGTTATAGTGCTACTGAAGCCATAGGGTTTACATCTACTGATCTACTCAAAAGCCCTCTTAATAAAGCCGAACGTAAAAAGCTCTTAAGTGAATCATTGAAAGAAAAAGGATTTAAAGGAGAAGTTTGTTATTATGATAAATATGGCCAGGAGAAAATTGTCATGGTTTCTAAAACAGCTTTTCGAAATCAACAAAATGCGATTCTGGGATATACCACTGTTCACAATGATATTTCTAAACTGAAAGCCTCTGAAAACCGATTGCGTTTAATCAATATGGATTTGAACAAAATAGTTGAGAAGGAAACTGAGGAACGCATGGATATTCTTGACCGAATGTCGGATGGAGTAGCAGCCCTAAACAATAAATTAGAGTACGTTTATATTAACGATACGGCCTGTAAAATAAAGGGAGTTGAAAGAGATAATATTATCGGAGTGCATTTGCTAAACGCATTTCCCGGTTTTGATCAAACCGAAACCTACCGATTTATACAATTGGCTATGAAGAGTCAGCACTTTCAATCGGTTACAGAATTTTTTCCTCCTTTTAATAAATATATCGAATCGAGAATCTATCCAGGTGAAAAGGGATTATCCATTTTTGTTACCGATGTAAGCAGTCATATTCGATCATTGAAACAAGAAGAAAAAATAGTTCGCCAAGAAACCGATTATAGAAATCTATTTAATCAAGCCCCTGAAGGAATATTTATTGCCGACAGTGATAAAAAACTCATTGACGTAAATCCAAAAGCATGCGAGCTTACCGGATTCCAAAAAAATGAATTGATTGGCAAACATGTGGAGGATTTATTTTTTACAGAAGATCTGATTGATCATCCAATATTATACGATGAATTGATTGCCGGAAATACTATTGTACGACAAAGAAGATTTGCTTGTAAAGGTGGTTTTGAACGTTTTATTGAAATCAGCACGCGTTATTATCCCGATGGAAAATATGTAGGATTTGCTAGGGATATCAGCGAAAGAAAACAAATGCTGGATAAGATTATTCAAAGTGAAAACAGATATAAGTCCATAGTAAACAATGAACCCGAATGTGTAAAGGTATTGTCGAGAGATAATTTGTTGATTGATATGAATCCAAAAGGACTGGAAATGATCGAAGCAGTTTCATTTGAAGAAGTGAAAGGTGCCAATGTGTTGGATCTTGTGGCACCCGAACACAAAGTTGCTTTTGCCAATTTAACGGAACAAGTTTATAATGGACAATCGGGTACTTTAGAGTTTGATATAATTGGTTTAAAAGGGAGTCGAAAAACTATGAGTACACATGCCACTCCTTTATTTGATATCAATGGAGCGGTTAGTTCATATTTAGCTATTACACGTGATGTTACCAACGAAAGATTATTTCAGCAACAAATTGCAACCCTTGCTGAGCGTAATGAAAAAACACTGCAGACCATGCTCGATGGTTTTATTTTGGTTGATGCCCAGGGGCAGATCATTGATGTAAATCCGGCTTATAGTAAAATGATTGGCTACTCTAGAAAAGAACTGCTTCAAATGAACATAAATGAGTTAGAAGGTTCACTGAGTCAACAAGAAATGGATCAAAGAATAGCACAAATAGTAAAAGATCGCGCAATGAGTTTTGAAACATCGCATATAAGAAAAGACTCAAACAAAATTGATTTGCAAGTGAACATTTCGGTGATGGAAGTCAATGAACAACCATTGATTTCGGCATTTGTGAGAGATATTACAGAAAGCAAAAAAGCACAACGGCAATTGAAAGATGCTTTTCAAAAAGTACGTAATTTATCTGCTCACCTTCAAAATGCTCGTGAAAATGAGCGTAAGAATCTTGCACGAGATTTACATGACGAAGTGGGACAACAAATCACTTCAATGATGATGGACTTATCGTATATTAAAAACAATATACCCTACGATGAAAAATTGGTTGCAAAGGTTGAAGAGTTGCAAGAAATGGCAACACGTTTTATGAAATCTACGCGAAAAATTTTAGACAACCTGCGCCCGGGGGTATTGCATGAAATGGGTCTGTCAAGCGCTATTGAAAAACTGTCGTCCGACAATGAAGAGAGAAGTGGAATTAAGTTTACATACCATGATGCCTTAGCCGGAAAGAAGCTTAACGAGGATGTTGCTGTAAACATGTACAGAATTGTTCAAGAAGCCATGAATAATATTATTAAACACTCTAAAGCAACTGAAGTACTTTGCTCTACTTCGTTAAAAAACAATCTGCTTACATTAGAGATTAGAGATAATGGCATTGGATTAAGTAATCAGAAAACTTCGGATGATAGTGGCTATGGTTTGATCGGAATTCAAGAGCGAGTAAACTCGGTTGGTGGTAAATTTAAAATAGAAGGATCTAGCGGTAATGGTACAAGCCTAAGAATTTCTGTACCTTTGAGCGCATAATACAGAATATTCATGTTGGACGTACTTATTGTAGATGATAGCTTAGAAATTGGTTCTAGAATCAAAGAATTGGTTTCCGAATGTGAAAATATAAATGTGGTAGGGCAAGCCATCAATGGCAAGCAAGCAATGGAGATGGCGTGGGAACATAAACCCGAAATCATTATTCTTGATCTTAAAATGCCTGTGATTACCGGATTCGATTTATTACCTCACTTTAAAAACAATGCTTTGCCCATTACTGTAATCATGCTAACCAATTATAACGATGCCTTTTTTCGAAAAAGAGCAAAAGATTTGGGTGTAGATTATTTCTTAGACAAATCGACAGAATTTGAAAAAGTAACAGAGATTTTAAAAAACTTTAAAAGTAAAAGAAAACCTCATCCCAGCGCTTAATATTATTCGCTTACGAATGAACAAATTGCAAAAGACGCTGTTGTAAGCACACATGAGCTACTGCCCACATATGTTTCGTTACGAACGCTTTGTTTCACGAGAAGTGAAAATCGGAGACGTTCCTTTGGGTCATCTGAATCCTATACGTGTGCAATCGATGACCACTACCGATACACTCAACACAATAGCCACCGTTGAACAAAGTATTCGAATGATTGAAGCCGGTTGCGAATATGTTCGTATTACTGCTCCAAGTATTAAGGAGGCAAAAAATCTGGCCAATATAAAAGCTGAACTTAAAAAACGTGGATACCAAACACCATTGATAGCCGACATTCATTTTACTCCCAATGCAGCCGAACATGCTGCTCGAATTGTAGAAAAAGTTCGTGTGAATCCGGGCAACTATGCCGACAAAAAAAAGTTTGAGTTTATAGAATACAACGATGCTCAGTACCAAGAAGAACTCGATCGAATTCGCGAACGATTCACACCCTTGGTAAAAATCTGTAAAGAGTACGGAACTGCCATGCGCATTGGCACCAATCACGGATCATTGAGCGACCGTATTATGAGTCGCTATGGTGATACTCCGCTCGGAATGGTTGAATCGGCTTTGGAGTTCTTACACATTTGCCGAGACGAGAACTATCACAATATTGTTCTCAGCATGAAAGCCAGCAATCCTTTAGTGATGGTACAGGCGTATCGATTGTTGGTTTCAAAAATGATTGAAGAAAAAATGAATTATCCGTTGCACCTTGGTGTTACCGAAGCAGGCGATGGTGAAGATGGCAGAATAAAATCTGCCGTTGGCATTGGAGCATTGCTCGAGGATGGACTTGGAGATACCATTCGTGTATCGCTAACAGAAGATCCTGAATTTGAAATTCCTGTGGCCTTGAATTTGGTCTCGCGATATGCTCAACGAAAAAAACATCTTGAAATTCCACACGCAGATCAGATCAATACCATTGCAGCACTACCTTATTCTCCTTATGAATTCAACAAACGACCCAGTACTGAAGTACTGAATATTGGAGCTTCTAACACACCAATAGTTGTCTCTGATATATCGGGGTTGAAAAAAATAACTCCTGCATCTCTATTTGCTATGGGCTACCAATATTCTGTTCCCTTAGACAAATGGAATCTAAACGATCAGGCTTGCGATTATTTATTTTCCGGAGATCAAGAAATTTCATTTGAAATTCCTGGAACATTGGGCATCATTCAAAATTATTCTACCTGGAAGAATAACCCTGGCAAAGAAAGACATTACCCATTGCATCAATTCAATAACTTGACAGATGTACAATTTCATCCACAATTGAATTTTGTGCAATGCAATAGCGATCAGATTTTATCGTCTCAATTTCAACTGAGCGAAAATATAAACGGATTGGTGCTCGTACTCAATGCTAATAGCACACATGCTATGGCAGAACTGCGAAGCGCCTTCATTCATTTGAATGAAAAAAACTGCTCTGCTCCGGTAATTTTCCAACGCGATTTTTCCGACCACAACAACGACACATTTACACTCTACGCCTCAACCGATGTAGGGGCATTGTTTCTCGATGGATTGGGCGATGGAGTTTGGCTCAAAGGAAATATGGGTCACGCATTGATCAACCGAACCGCATTTGGCATTTTGCAAGCCACTCGATCGCGCATCAGTAAAACAGAATATATCTCATGCCCTTCGTGTGGAAGAACTTTGTTCGATTTGCAAGAAACAACCGCAAAAATTAGAGCGCGTACCGGTCATTTGAAGGGAGTAAAAATTGGTATCATGGGCTGCATTGTTAACGGACCAGGCGAAATGGCCGATGCCGATTATGGCTATGTTGGAACCGGAGTTGGAAAAATTACTTTGTATAAAGGAAAAGAAGTAGTGCAAAGAAACATTGACGAAAACGAAGCCGTGGATGAACTGATTGGGTTGATCAAACAACATGGCGATTGGATAGAAGCGAAAGAAACAAGTGTAGAAAATTATTAGTCGAGTGAAACGAAGAATTGGTATACTAGGGTCAACCGGAAGCATTGGCACACAAGCATTGGAAGTTATTCGCGAACAAAAAGATTTTTTTGAAGTAGAATTACTCACCGCAGGAAGCAACGCTGCATTGCTGATTGAACAAGCGATTGAATTTTTACCCAACACGGTTGTTATTGGGCATCACGAAAAATACACAGAAGTAAAAAACGCCTTATCGTCTTTTCCGATTAAAGTTTTTTGTGGAGAAGAATCAATTGAACAAGCCGTGTGTAGCGATGAGTTGGATATGGTATTGACCGCCATGGTGGGTTTTGCCGGTTTGAAACCAACCATTGCTGCCATCCAATCCGGTAAAGCTATTGCCTTAGCCAATAAAGAAACTTTGGTAGTTGCCGGTGAGTTGATTATGAAAATGGCACGGGAACACAAGGTGCCTATTTTACCGGTTGATTCGGAACACTCTGCCATATTTCAATGTCTGATTGGAGAACAAAACAATCCGATTGAAAAATTAATACTCACTGCATCCGGAGGGCCATTCAGAGGAAAAACTTTGGATGAATTAAAAAAAGTAAGCAAGCAACAAGCATTAAAACATCCCAACTGGAGTATGGGTTCGAAAATAACAATCGATTCGGCCAGTATGATGAATAAAGGATTGGAAGTGATTGAAGCGCATTGGTTGTATGGTGTTGATCTTAAAAATATTGAAGTCATTGTTCATCCGCAATCCATCATTCATTCTATGGTTCAATTCAATGATGGAAGTATAAAAGCACAAATGGGATTGCCCGATATGAAACTACCCATTCAATATGCAATGGCCTATCCACAACGTCTGCCCTCTTCGTTTCCTCGTTTTGATTTTTCTGCTTATCCCAATCTCAGTTTCGAAAGTGTTGACCAAAATGTTTTTCAATGTTTGGCATTGGCTTATCAAGCTTTGCAAAAAGGAGGTAATATGCCTTGTGTTTTGAATGCAGCCAATGAGTTTGCGGTGGATGCTTTTTTAAACGACAAGATTTCTTTTGTTCAAATTCCTGAACTTATTTCATTAGCAATGAACACAATTGCTTTTCAACAAGATTGTGGAATCAATGACTTAATCCAATCGCATCACAATTGCATTGCCCGTTTGGAAGAAGAATGTAAGACCAACGCATAGGCACAATTTTTCACCAAATACTCGTTTATAACCCAATGTTACTCATCTAAGGTAATGTTTATAAATAGATACCTTTGTGAGGCGATACAAAGATAAAATTGTGTCAATTTACTGTACAAAATAACTCTCGATAGATGAATGGATTGATCATGGCCGGCCAATTGATTTTGGGTTTAGGCATTTTAGTTTTTATACACGAATTGGGTCACTTTCTGGCCGCAAGAGCATTTGGAATACGCGTAGAAAAATTTTACCTCTTTTTTGATGCTTGGGGTGTTAAACTATTCAATCTAAAGAAAGGTGAAACAGAGTACGGTGTCGGTTGGTTGCCTTTGGGTGGATATGTAAAAATATCGGGGATGATTGACGAGTCGATGGATGCCGAACAAATGAAATCGGAGCCACAACCCTGGGAATTTAGAAGCAAACCCGCCTGGCAACGTTTGATAGTGATGATAGCCGGTGTGGTCATGAATGTTATTTTGGGTATTGCTATCTACACCGGTAATCTTTTATATTTCAAAAAAGAATACTTGCCCAATGCTGAAGTGAGCAAAGGAATTTACTCCTATGCGCTTGGACAAGAATTGGGATTGCAAAATGGCGATAAGATTGTAGCCATTGACGGTAAATCTTTCGAACGTTTCGAAGAATTATATTCTACCCGCATTTTGTTTGGTGCCACCCTTACGGTAGATCGGGCAGGAGAAACCAAGTATATTGAAGTGCCTGAAAATTTTTACCGAAAAGTAGGCGCCAGCGGACGATGGAATTTTATTGGCACCGGCACTTTGCAACATACCATTATGAGTGTGAGCGAAAACGACAATGCTGCAAAAGCCGGACTAAAAGAAGGCGATCAGATTGTGGCGGTTAACGGAGCCAGTGTACAGTTTAATGACGGACTGCGCGAAATACTCAGCACTAAAAAAGGGGGAAGTGTTCAAGTACAGGTTTTGCGCAGCAATCAAACAATGGATTATACGGTTGACGTAAGCGAAAATGGAACTATTGGTATCGGTTATCAAACTACTTCCTTAGTTGATTCGGCTTATACATTGCAACCCTATACATTTGCCTCTGCTTTATCCTTCGGAACCTCCGATGCGTTTGAAGCTTTGATTTCAAACATAAAAGGGTTGAAGCAAATTTTTGCCGGAAAAGAAAAGGTAAGCGACTCAGTGCAAGGGCCCATTGGTATTGCTACAATATATGGCGCTACATTCGATTGGGCAAGGTTTTGGGCCATTACCGGTTTGTTGAGTATGGTATTGGCTTTGATGAATATATTGCCTATACCCGCATTGGATGGTGGTCACGTACTTTTTCTTTTGATTGAAGTAGTGACACGAAGAAAATTCAGCGACAAGTTTATGGAACGCACTCAAGTAGTAGGAATGGTGATTCTATTGACGCTTATGGTGTTTGTATTGGGTAACGATATTTGGAAACACATATTGAATTAAAATGAAACGCATCGCCTTTCTAATTTTGTTGATTGGTTTTGCTAAGCATTTGCTTGCACAACCAATGGCATCGACCAATGTACTATTGTTTCCCTACGATCCGATCTATTATATGTCGGATGCAGAAAATGATATTCAACAACAATCGGGCGAAAAGGACTTAAAAAAAATACGCAACTATTTTCATGAGCAAAGCTACGACTTTGTGCAGCGCAATTTGTCGCGAAAATATTCGTGCTATGCACCAATGAATGATACCAGCGCAGCAGCTTATCAATTGTTGGTTGAAGTATTTAAACATACCGGTTATGTGATGGCCGATCCGGTGGTGCCCGACACGAGCGAACGAAAAAAACTTTTGAGTCGATTGGCTTTTTTAAAACACAATACCGAGAAAAGCGAAAATGAAGTGAACGATGATATAGATATTGCTGCAGAGTATCACTATATCGAAGATCAAAAATATTTGCAGGCTTCAATTAATAAAAAAGAACTTTTCAAAACCATACAAAACACTTACGGAAGCAACTATTTGGTTTTTCTCAATCAACTCGAAATAAAAACCGATTACATCAATTGCATTGATGCCAGCAATAAGATTTATCCCCGCTTTGTAAAAATGCACTATACCATTTACAATGCACAAGGCGCTGTTGTAGCCGGCAATACCGCCATTGCCGAATTTAAAAGCAGTACAAGCCATTTTGAAACTATTCGTAATATTTGTTTTGAAAGAGTGGCCGAACAAATTTCTGGTGATATAGAAAATATAAACCGAAAAAATAAATCGGAAGAATCTGCCAGCGATTAATCGATATAAACTCTAAACGCCTGTGGTATAATTTGTACGCGACAGGGCAATTGCATTGCATCTTCTCCATCGCATTCGATGAGCATGTTGCTTTCGCTTTTTAGTTCAAGTGAACTGCATTTGTAGTGATGCACTTTTTTATGCTCATAAATTTTTCCATTAAATAATTTTGGAAAACTCAAGACAATGGCTCCCAAATTCATTTTCTCAATTAAAGTAATATCAAACAAACCATCGTTGGGTATGGCCAAAGGGCATTGCAACATACCACCACCATTGCTTTTGCCAATGCCAATGGCTCCGGTAAAGAGTGGTATGCGTAAGGTGTTTTGTGATGCGATGTTGAGGGAACAGGGTATAGATCGATAAACGAAAAGATGACGCAGCAGGGCCACATAGTAAATCCATTTGCCCCGAAAGTTTTTTTGCTTGATGTGGTTTGCTGTTTTTGCTACCAATGCATCAAAAGCAAAACCGGCCATATTGATAAAGTATTTTCTGTGCTGTGGCGCTTCGGTTTTTTCAATGTAACCTACATCGTGTACCATGATTTTTTTTTGTAACATTCTGTTGGCAGCCGATAGGGCCGTATTGCGCAGTTGAAGATGATGGGCAAAATCGTTTCCGGTACCAAAAGGCAATACGGTGAATGCAATTTTGCCCGGAGCAAAATGTGGAGATGAACAAAACGCATTGATGCATTCGTTTAGAGTACCATCGCCACCGGCAATGATAAATTGAGTGCAGTTATTTTCTAACGCTTTGTTTACGAGCAGCGCTATATGACCTTTGTACTCGCTGATAAGCAGGTGGCACTGGTGGTTTTGTTTTTGCAACTGCTCTTGCAATGCAGTGGCCTCTGTTAACGCTTTGCCTTTGCCTGAAACCGGATTGGCGATGCAGGTAAACTGTTCGCGACTCATTCGCTTTTTAAAAATGCTTTGCTGATTTGATTGAGTTCCTGCATCAGATCATCACTCATATCTTCTAAATGTTTCAAGGCTTTGAGATTGTCTTTAAGTTGCGAAACTTTTGAAGCCCCCATGATGGCGGTGCTTACATTTTTGTTTTTTAAACACCAACACAAACTTAAATGGTTCATCGCTATGCCTGCTTGTGCCGCCAGGCTTTCAATTTTTTTACACGCTTCCATTTTTTGCCGGTTACCAAAGGTATCATCGCGCAACCATTCCATTCCTTCAATATTTAAACGTGTGCCCGAACGATATTTTTGATTGTACTTTCCGGTAAGCAGACCACTGGCCAAGGGCGACCAAATAGTAGTTCCCATGCCGCGTTGATTGAACAGTGTGCTGTATTCTTTTTCGAAACGGTGACGATGCAACAAATTGTACTGCGGCTGTTCCATTGAAGGCCCTATTAAATGGTGCGTTTCGGCATAACGCAATGCTTCTTCGATGAGTTGTGCGGGCCACTCGCTTGTGCCCCAATACAAAATTTTTCCTTGCAGAATTAGATTATGCATCATCCAAACAATTTCCTCGACCGGAACGCTGGGGTCGGGACGATGACAAAAGTAGAGATCGAGATATTCTGTTTTCAAGCGTTGCAAGGCTTGATGACAGGCTTCGATGATGTGTTTGCGATGCAGACCTTTTTGGGTGGGCAGTTTACCGACACCAAAAAATACTTTTGAAGAAAGCAGGTATGAATCCCTGGGCCATTGCATTTTTTTTAAGATGGATCCCATGAGTAATTCGGATTTGCCGCGTGCATAGATTTCTGCATTGTCGAAAAAATTGATGCCCGAATCATAGGCAAGTTTCATGCAATCGCTGGCGCTTTTGTTGTTGCTTTGTTTGGCAAAGGTTATCCATGAACCAAAGCTAAGGGCACTAATGGGTAAACCGGTTTTTCCTAAGGTATTGTATAACATTTGTTGATGAAAATTTTACTAAAGATAGTAAAGCTGTTGCTGATAGTTGGCAATGTTTATCTCTTTATGGGTAGTTGATAAATGTTTATGGTTGACGGATCAATTGCAAAATATTTTTTGCAATTTAATTTTCCTTTGTATAAGTTTACTTGTCATTGAACGATAAACAAGTACCCAAAGCTTCGTAAGCCGGTTTAAGCATCATCAGATTTTTTTCTTTTGTACATTCTTTTAAACCCATTATATATGAAGTATTTATTATTACCCCCCCCCCCGCAAGTTTTTATTTGCAAATCGAATTAAATTAATTGTTTGCTCCTTATTTATGTGTGCTACTGTGCATGCACAAAATCTTGAATTGCAATTAAGTCCGTCTGTTTACAATGGAGGATATCACATTAGTTGCTATGATGGAAACGATGGCAGTATAGATTTAACGGTACTCAACGGTACGGCACCTTATACCTTTATATGGAGCAATGAAGCAACTACGGAAGATATAAGTGGCTTGAGCGAAGGGTATTATTCGGTTGAGGTGCGTGATGCTAATGATTGGGTAGGCACTAAGGCCATTAATATTATTCAACCCAGAGAAATTAGTTTAGAGATTATACCGGTATATTATCCGAATGGATATCATATTAGCTGTTATGGTTGTTTTAACGGGCAAGCCTCGGTATTGGTTGATGGTGGTGTGCCTCCTTACCAATATATGTGGAGCAGCGGACACAGTAGCGCCTAAGTGAGCGGACTGGGGCCGGGTGGAGTGGATTTATTGTTAACGGATGCAAATAATTGTGCGGCCGGTGCCGGTACAGAGCTAAGTGAACCTGAAAGAGACGACTGGACCATGCAGGGAAACAGCAGCACCAATGCAGCGATTGACTTTATAGGTACGACTGATAGCAGTGATATAGTGCTGAAAAGTAATAATCATGAACGACTGCGTATAAAAGCAAATGGAGAGGTGTATGTTGATGCACTAAAAGGTAGTGGAGGAATGTTGATAGCCGATACCAATGGCAGGTTAATGAATAACAATGCAATGGTTGCCCCATGTAATGGACCGACAAATATTCCAGCATGGCATTTTACATCTGGACAAAACACACTTTTTACTTGCTCCGATGTGCCGGTGGGAATAGGTACCGGATATTTGTCTGCATTTCCGGCAGGTTATGGTTTGATCGTAGAAGGCAAGGTGGGTGTGCGTGAAGTGCATGTGAGAGCCAATGGACTAACATGGCCCGATTATGTTTTTGAAAAAGATTATAATTTAATGCCATTGGAACAGCTGGAAAGTTATATAGCAAAAAACAAACACTTGCCCGATATGCCTTCGGCTAGCCAAATTGAACAAAACGGAATGAACCTAAGCGAAATAATAACACTGCAACAAAAAAAGATTGAAGAACTGTTTTTATACATTATGGAGTTGGAAAAGAGGATGAATAATAAATAAACTAAGCTATACCTTGATTAAAAATTTAATCTGCATAGCAATAGGCGTTTTAATGACGGGTAGCATTTGGGCACAAAATT
>DAOQTX010000028.1:0-34509 GCA_035340715.1 Bacteroidia bacterium
ATTGGTAAAGATGTTGAACAATATATTCCGAGAATAAAATGGACACAACAAGAAGGTAAGCTATGTATTACCCGGTTGAATCGTCATCAGAATAAGTTGGAACTATTAATTGCCGATGCCGCAAACGGATCAACCCGTGTATTACTGACCGAGTTGAGTAAAACCTTTATTGAGATTAGTGATGATTTACATTTTACTTCTGATCAAAAGCATTTTGTATGGACATCACAATCCAGTGGCTTTAATCATATTTATGTGTACGACATGGATGGCAATAAATTGAAACAAATTACAAAAGGAGAATACGATATCAGTGTTTTTTATGGCTACGATGAAAAAACACAGACTTATTATTATCAAAGCACAGAAAAAAATCCCGAAAGCAGATTGGTTTATGCTTATAGTGAAAAGAAAGGTAAGCGGATTCTGGGCCATACGGATGGTACCAATACCGCAACATTTAGCAGTGGATTTAAATACATGGTGAGTACGCATCATGGTATTGATCGCCCTTATTTGTGCGAAGTGTATGAAACCGGAAATGGTAAAAAAGTAAGAATATTAGAATCGAATGAAAAGGTTAAAAAATCTATGGATGAGTATCAATTGAATCCGGTTGATTTTTTTACATTTAAAACTCAAGCCGGACATGATTTACATGCATACATGATCAAACCAGCTGACTTTGTAGCCGCCAAAAAGTATCCTGTACTTCTTTATGTGTATGGTGGTCCCGGTTCTTTAGACAATAGTTCGCAAACGGTTACCGATGAATGGATAGGTCCTAATTATTTTTGGTTCCAAATGCTTACTCAAAAAGGTTATGTTGTAATTTCTGTTGACAATAGAGGAACACCCGGGCGAGGAAGAGATTTTGCCCATTCCACTTACATGCAATTAGGAAAGTATGAAGTAGAAGACCAGATAGAAACCGCTAAATATCTTGCCTCACTCCCATTTGTTGATAAAGATCGAATTGGTGTATTTGGTTGGAGTTATGGTGGATATATGGCTTCTGCCTTATTGACTAAAGGAGCTGATTATTTTAAAACAGGAATTGCCGTAGCACCGGTAACAAACTGGAGGTATTACGATACCATTTATACAGAAAGGTATATGCGAACGCCACAAGAAAATGCATCGGGTTATGATGACAACTCCCCTATTAATCACGTAGATAAATTGAAAGGTAATTTTCTGTTAGTGCATGGTACTGCCGATGATAATGTGCATTTTCAAAACAGTGTTGATTTTGTGACTGCATTAACCAAAGCAGGAAAGCAATTCGACTCTTTTTATTATCCGAACAAAGCCCATGGAATTTCAGGTGTACGGCTTCATTTGTATACTATGATGACAAACTACGTTTTAGAAAAGTTGTGATAGAATCAGTTATTTGATACGTGTAAGATTAATTTGCCTTTTTTCACGTATAATTAAAGGAACTTTTTCAATTGATACACTACTGGTATCCAATCCAAATGCTCGTTCATCGCTTAACCCTAAATATCGTAATACACGATATACATCAGTTACTAACTTTTCCATAAAAGACAGTTCATTGTCATAACTGATATACTTATCTATTACTACAAAACGGAAGTCACCGATAATGTTATTTCTATTTAGAGATTCATAACGAGACCCAATATCGACTTCCATATTTTTAACCATTTCTTCCAATACCTTTCTAAATAATAAATTAATCTTTGGCGCTATTCTGAATCCGAGATAAAAATCAATTCTATAAATCTTGCCTTCCGTCAATGATGTGACCTTGTAATTCATTGTATATGGTTCATCCAATACATCAACATGAACGAACCAATAAATATCAGATTTCTTAGGTTGTTTTTGCATGATAGAGTAAATGATTCCAGATTCGATTTCATGGGTATTATTGGCACTAGTAAGATAAACCAGATGTGTACTATATTTTGAAATTGAAGGATCGTGACTTAAATCATTGAGCAAAGGGAGATAAGGCTTTAAAGAAACAAATTCAACATATCTGTTTCTTATTTTCCTGGCCTTATACCAGCTATACATTATAAAAATTACTATACCACTTAAAATAAAACTGACATAGCCTCCGTGTAAAAATTTAGCACTATTTGCAATTAAAAATGAAAATTCTATTGACCCATAGATAAATATAAAAATTACTATCAGAATGCTAGGATATCTCATTATCCGCATATATAAAACCAACAGTATAGATGTCATTATCATATCTATATTTATTGTTAAACCATAAGCGGCCTCCATATTTTTTGATTCTTTGAAGTACAATACTGTTGCAATGCACATTATATAGAGCAACCAATTTATAGATGGAATATAAATTTGTCCTTTTATATTTGAAGGAAATTTTATTTTAACCTTAGGCCAAAGGTTTAAACGAATAGCTTCGTTAATTAAAGTAAAGCTAGCGCTAATTAATGCTTGACTAGCAACAACTGTTGCCAATGTCGCAATAACCAAGCCAGTGATTCTAAACCAAGAAGGCATCAGTTCATAGAAAGGATTTATGTCATTCAGATAAGATCCTTTGTGATTCAGCAGCCAGGCTCCTTGTCCAAAATAATTTAACAATAGAGAGATCTTAACAAAAATCCAGCTTACACGGATATTTGATTTTCCACAATGTCCCATGTCCGAATACAAACCTTCGGCCCCAGTGGTGCATAAGAAAACAGCACCTAATACCCAAAATGCATTTGGTTGATTCATTAAAAAATCAAACATATAAATTGGGCTTATGGCTTTTAGTACACCGAAATTATTTGAAATCCCATTTACACCTAATGTGCTTAACATTATAAACCAAACGAGCATAACCGGCCCAAAAAAGCGACCTACAAAACCAGTTCCAAATTGTTGAACAAAAAATAAGGTGGTAAGAATTAGTATTACAATGGGAATTGTATTGATGTTTTGATCAAAAAATTTCAATCCTTCAATAGCTGAAGAGACCGAAATTGCTGGAGTAATTACTCCATCTGCTAATAAGGCACTACCGCCAATGATTGCCGGTAATATTAGCCACTTATACCGAACTCGCTTAACAAGAGTATACAATGAAAATATTCCACCTTCACCTTTATTATCTGCTCTTAGAGTGATGATCACATACTTCAATGTAGTTTGAAGTGTAAGTGTCCAAAAAATACACGATAGACCACCCAATATAAGTTCATCAGAAATAATACTCTGACCAGCAATTGCCTTCAATACATACAAAGGGGAGGTGCCAATGTCACCAAAAATAATTCCTAAAGTAATCAGTAAACCGGTCGGAGTGACTTTTGAATGCAAATTAGAGTGGTTCACTTATTTATGAATTGTCTTTGCAAATGTATAGGAAATTGCTTTCTAAAGGTTATATCGATAATAAATATTTTATTGAGTAAATAGTCTATTATTTTTTGATACAAAATTGATTTTTGCCCTATAGCTTCTTCCCTATCTGTTTTACATCCGATTGCAATTTTTCCAGAGCTTTCATGATATGATCTTCGGTGGCTGGTGCATGCGGTAATTGTCGGCTTATGTAGTTGCAAAATTTCCAAACTTCCAACACATCTCTGCCACTGATTTCGTAAGGCTTATAAAATGTATTGAGTGAACTGAGAACAAAGGTTTTGTTTTGTTTCAGATGATTGTCAACTATTTTAAATACAATTCCATCATCACGGGTAAGCAGCACACATGCTGTTCCACTTTTTATCGTAGTCCAATCATCCACATACTCTCCTATTACATATGCACCATCGGGTATGGGTAGCATACTGTCGCCTGATATTTCAAACATGCGATATTTGCGTTCGCTAAATAGAATGGGCAATTGAAATACCGGTAAGCTCGATACAAATTCTGAATCGGCATATCCTTGCCTGTACCCCGCACTTGCTTTTGCATTAACCAATTCGATATTGTCTCTATTGCCCTGATCGACTGTAGTGGCCAGTATTCGTAATTTCTTCCCATTTAGATAGGCATCAAAGCCTCGCTCCATTTGCCCGAGCATACTTTCGCTTGTCGAACTCAAGTCTTGTTTTATCAGATCGTCTATACTTAATTTATAATACTCCGAAAAAAGAATCAACGCTTGAATGGTGGGATTTTTTACAATACCGTTTTCGTAGTTGTTCAGTGTGGGACGGGTCATGCCCAATTCATTTGCTACCACATCTTGTGTACGTTGTTTTCGTTTGCGCAGCAGTTTCAAATTGTTTCCTAAATAAATTTTGTCGCCTATTTTATTCATTGCTCAGAAAATATTTTGGTGAAAAATAAAATACCCTATTCTCTTGCAAATATATAAAACAATAGATTAAATTGTAATCACAATAATGATTTTATTACAATCAATCTGTAAAATATTGTTTCGAAATGGAAATGACCGGTCGTGCTATCGTTCATATCGATCTAGATACTTTTTTTGTATCCGTAGAGCGCGTATTGAACAGCAGTCTAAGGGGTAAGCCTGTTATTATAGGTGGAAGTTCAGACCGCGGAGTGGTTGCTGCCTGTAGTTATGAGGCACGCACGTATGGTGTGCATTCGGCTATGCCCATGAAGTTGTGTAAGCGCCTATGCCCCAATGCTATTTACATACGAGGCGATATGGATCAGTACAGCAAATATTCTCATTGGGTTACGGATATTATAAGCAGCAAAGCCCCTTTGTTTGAAAAAGCATCAATAGATGAATTTTATTTAGATGTAAGTGGTATGGATCGTTTTTACGGGTGTCTGCAATGGAGTAAAGAATTGACTCAATCCATTTCGCATGAAACCGGATTGCCTGTTTCTTTTGGATTAACACCCAACAAAACGGTTTCAAAAATAGCTACAGGTGAAGCAAAACCGCAAGGACAAAAGCAGGTATGCAACAATGAGGTACGATCTTTTCTCAATCCGCTTTCTATAAAAAAAATACCCATGCTTGGTCCTCAAACCTACAAAACGCTACGTGGCATGGGCATAGCGTATATAGAAACGCTCAGTGCTATGCCTGCAGAACTGATGCAACAAGTATTGGGCAGCAATGGAATCATGCTTTGGGAACGAGCCAATGGCATTGACAATACACCGGTAGTTGCTTATAGCGAACAAAAATCGATCGGTACCGAAGATACTTTTGACAGTGATAGTACGGACATCAATCGTATAAAAGCCTTACTGGTGCGCATGACCGAAAAAATTGCGTATCAACTGCGCAGTAAAAACAAACTCACTTCCTGTGTTACGGTTAAAATACGTTACTCTAATTTTGATACACATACCATGCAATGCCGCATACCTTATACTTCATGCGATCATACACTCATACCGCATGTCAAAGAGTTGTTTGATAAATTATATCAACGCAGAATGCTTATACGTTTGGTAGGCGTACGCTTAAGTCACTTGGTAGCCGGAGCCTATCAAATCAATTTGTTTGACGATACAAGCGAAATGATAAGCCTTTATCAGGCTATAGATCGAATGCGCAAACGCTTTGGAGATGACAAAGTAAAACGAGCGGTAGTGCCTTGGAAATAAAAGAGATTAGAAAATTGATTTTCTGCTTCTCCTTCTAGTGCTGGATTTAATCCCTAAAACACCCAAAAGACCACGCGTTAGTTCACGTGCTACGGTACGCATAACCTGCCTTCCAACTGTACTGTCAACGGCTTTTCCTATTACTGTTTCTTCTTTACCTTTTTTAGATTCAGGATCCGTATTTTCTTCTTCTTCTTCTTCTTGTATGGATTTCAATTTAGCGTTCAATAATTCGTATGCGCTCTCCCGATCGATACTTTGATTGTATTTTTTTACTAAAGTTGATCTTTTAACAAGTTCATCAATTTCTTTCTCGTTTAAAATATCCATACGCGATTGAGGAGCACAGAGCATGGTATGCGCTAATGGTGTAGGAATTCCTTTCTCGTTGAGTCCGGTAATCAATGCTTCGCCAATACCCAATTGTGTGAGCAGTTCATCAGTTTCATAAAAATCAGATAAGGGATAATTGTCGGCCACTTGTTTGATGTTTTTTCGGTCGGCTGCAGTAAATGCTCTTAATGCATGCTGAACTTTTAAACCTAATTGACTTAAAACAGCAGAAGGTACATCGCTAGGATTTTGAGTGCAGAAAAACACTCCAACACCTTTGGACCGTATGAGTTTTATGATGGTTTCAATTTGATCCATCAATGCCTTACTGGCTTCTTTAAATACTAAATGAGCTTCATCTACAAACAATACAAGCTTAGGAGCATCCGTATCGCCTTCTTCGGGAAAAGTATTATAAATCTCAGCCAATAATGACAACATAAAAGTCGAAAACAATCGAGGCTTATCCTGTATATCGGTTATTCGCATAATGTTCATATATCCTCTTCCCTGTTCATCTATACGCATCAAATCTTCCGTATCGAACGACTCTTCTCCAAAAAATAATTCTGCGCCTTGCTCTTCTAATTCAATTATCTTTCGGATAATGGTAGCCGTACTAGCCGTACTGATTCTACCATATTCTTTTTCAATTTCTTCCTTGGCCTCGTTGGTCAGATATTGTAAAGTTTTTTTAAAATCCTTTAAATCCAACAAAGGCAATTGATGATCATCTGCATACTTAAATACTAAAGCTACTACCCCTTGTTGTGTGTCGTTTAATTCTAAAATTTTTGAAAATAAAACCGGTCCAAATTCAGAAACCGTAGCTCGCAAGCGAACGCCTTTTTCATTTGAAATACTTAAAAGTTCAACAGGATAGGCACTGGCTTTCCATTCCTTACCTATTTGCTCATGGCGCTCATCAATCTTCGAATGTCCTTCAGAGGCAGCTGCCAATCCACTCAAATCGCCTTTTACATCCATTAACAAAGTCGGCACTCCTTTTTCTGATAAAGCTTCAGCCAATCGCTGTATGGTTTTTGTTTTACCTGTACCTGTAGCACCACTTATTAAGCCATGTCTATTAAATGTTTTAAGCGCGGCTTTTACATGCAAACCGGGTAGGCATTTTAATTCGTGCATTGCCCCACCTAGTATAATAAAATCACCTTTGAAACTATATCCGTTTTCAATCTGTTCTTTAAATGCTTCTGAACTCATTTTCTAATCGTATTTTCAATAAAAATAAAAATTTTAGCTGTGATTTACTGATTTTTTAAAGTTGGATTTGATTAAACAATTTTGTTGAATTGGGCGTAATAAAGGAATGAAAGTTGCAGTAAATACGCTACTACTTGAAACCTACTGAAAATCAGTGTATAAATTAATTTAAACTATTGGACTTCAATCTCTTAATGTATTATTTTTGAAGTAAATTAAAAGCATCAATTCATTTGTTTGATTCGATCCAAATAAAACTAAAAATGCTAGTTAAAGCAATTGCTTTAATAGGTTTGTGTTTATTTGCTTACCAATCGAGTCATGCGCAGCTAACTTTAGTTGAATGGAATTTTCCTAATAATCCTGATGATAACATTGCGGATGGAGGGATTGTTGCCAATGCAGCTAAAACAGTTATTACTCAAGGAGGAACTAATGCACCTGTTTATAATGTTCCAGGTGCTACTACTCAATCCATTTGGTGTACAGGTTGGGCAAATGGAAATGGGGCAAAATGGTGGGAAGTTGAATTTTCTACCATTGGATTTATAAATATTGAGTTCTCAAGTAAGCAAAGAAGCTCAAATACGGGTCCAAGAGATTTTAGAGTTGAATATAAAATTGGCGTAGCAGGTGCCTGGACTATTGTTCCCGGTGCCGGAGTAACTGTAGCCGATAATTTTACCACTGGTGTACTTTCAAATATTACATTACCCGTTGGTTGTGAAAATCAGGCTAGTGTTTACTTGCGATGGATAATGACCTCAAACACATCTGTGAATTCAGGAACCGTTGCAGGTGGAGGTTCATCTCGTTTGGATGATTTGATTATCTCCGCAAGTTCAAATGATCATTATAGAACGATCGCTACTGGTAATTGGACCAATGTAGCCATCTGGGAATCTTCTCCAAATTTGGTGGTATGGAACCCTGCTATAATGCCTCCGAATCGTTTTTCTCAAACCATCACCGTTCGAAATGGGCATACCGCTACAGTGAATTCTACTACCACTATGGATGAAGTAACCATAGATGTAGGGGGTACTTTGGATTATAGTGGAGGATCAATAACGCTCTATGATGGACCTGGAAACGATTTGCAAGTGAACGGTACTTTTATTGATGGAAATAATACTTCTTTGGCTTGGAATATAGGAGCTACATGGGCAATGGGAGCTAGTGGTACTTATGTAAAATCCTCCACCAGCAGTGCAACCAATTGGCAAAACAATTATTCTGGAGGAATCGCATCTATTCCTTCAACATCCAATTGGTATATTCGAAAAAACGGTGCAAGCGATCCGACAATGACGACCATTGGAATGTTTTATCCAAATCTGATTATTGAAAATTTAACAGGAGGAAATTGGGTTCCCAATTTTGGATCCTATTTTACCGGGAGTTCAAACTTCCCAACAGTTAAGGGAAATTTTGATGTGGGTGGTGTTTCAGGGATAGGAACGGTATCATTTATAAATGATAATACAAATGCCACTCCCGCAAGAGTATTGGGCAATTGCGTAGTTCGTTCCGGAAGTGAATATAGAAATTTTGGAACCGGTATTGAGATACAAGGGAATTTAACTGTAGATGGTTGGATCAGTTATGATAACAATGATGCCAGGAGAATAGATCTGACCGGGAGCGCAGCACAAAGCATAAATGGTGTTGGAACATTAGATGTATATGAATTGCGTATCAACAAATCGAGCAATGATGTTACTTTAAGCCGAACAGTTAATGTCGATGCTTTTTTGAATTTAATGAGTGGCAGAATTTTTTCAAGCACCATAAATATATTGGAATGTGAACCTGCTATGACTGTATTAGCTGTTTCAAATGCTGCATTTGTACATGGCCCAGTAAAACGTATAGGACTACCTGCATTTACTTTCCCTGTTGGAAAAGGAACACAGTACAGATCAATTGCAATGGGACCTGCCGTTGGTATTTCAACCATTCCATTTTGGACTGAGTCGTTTTCCAATGGTTGCAACTCAAATTGTAATCTCACCGGATACACCGGCTTTAATGGGACTTGGACTGTTAGCAATACAGGGACAAACGGAAATATCGCAAATCAGTTTTTTGTTAGCTGTGCAGAGAATGGTATGCCGGTTGGTTCCTGTGGTGCAGGTTGTGGCAGTAATCAAACCTTACATATTGGATCGGTTCCATGTACGTTGTGTTTTTTGTGCCCAACGGGTGATTGCGGGGCTACATATAATGCAGGACCTACTTTTTTAGGTGAAGACCCTACCACTAATAAACGAGCGGAATCGCCTAACATTAATACGATCGGGAGAAAAAATATTCAGATCGCTTTCAAATATATTGAGAACGGAGATGGTAATAATGATAATGCTGCATTAGTGTATTCAACAAATGGTGGCGGTACATGGACTACTTACAATAACTTGGCAAAAACCCCGGTTTGTGTTAGCGGACAAGGACAATGGACTCAATATTCAGTTTTCCTACCTTCTGCTTGCGAAAATATAAGTAACTTGAAAATTGGGTTTACATGGACCAATAACTCTGATGGTGTTGGCACTGACCCTAGTTTTGCTGTTGATGATATCGTTTTATCGTTTATTAATAATGAATTTACATCGGAGTATTTTCCTGCAAATCCACAAATAGTTTATAACAACATTTTAGCCGGATCACTTAATAATTTAAGCAATTGTGAGTATTGGACTTTGAATCAAAACCAAGGATCGACCTCAAGAGACGTTACCCTTAGTTGGAATGCTTCTTCCTGCAATATCACTACACTCCCCGATCTTCGTGTTGCTCGTTTTGATGGAGCCATGTGGAACGATTATGGAAATG
Organism: Bacteroidia bacterium; assembly: GCA_035340715.1. Lineage (GTDB taxonomy): Bacteria > Bacteroidota > Bacteroidia > AKYH767-A > OLB10 > DAOQTX01. The sequence goes on from DAOQTX010000028.1 coordinate 9,943, forward strand.
GAGCAACAAGTGGAAATGTTGCAGCTGGCACCGTGACATCATCCTTTATCAGTTCTTCTTTTGGCCCTTTTGCCATAGCCAATGTTACTGTTCTACCTGTTGAATTGATCAGCTATAATGCTAAACAAGAAAGTGAAATAGTAAAATTGAATTGGACTACCGCATCTGAACTAAACAACAGTCATTTTACTATCGAGCGTTCAATAGATCTAAAACTGTTTGAACAGATCTGCATGGTGAATGGAAATGGTACCACTAGTACGATTAACCATTATGAATGTTTTGATAATAGCCCTTACAAGGGTGTGAATTTTTATAGACTAAAGCAATTTGATATAGACGGAATTGCTAAAGAAGAAAGAACAATTGCTGTAAATTTTTCTAACATAATTAATAGTGATATCCAAGTGTATGGAGATGCTAAAAACCAACTGATATACATCAAGGGATCACTTCTAAATGGAAGTTCGATTTATATCAGTGATATAAGCGGTAGAGTTATTTATAGAAGAGATTTATTGAGTGAACAGAATGATCTAATTCTACCGGTAAATATTGCTAAGGGAGTTTATCTTGTTAGCATTCGAAATGCAGGATCATTGCAAACAGTAAAACTATACTACTAGTTACTGACTACTATCTTAAATTGAAATTTTAAGGGGTTATTGATTTGCAGGATATTTTCAATAAACGAATCTTCACAATTTTTATAGTACGCTAAAATGTTTTCATATCGCTCTTGAGGAATCCCATCAGGAAATAATTTGTTGTGATAGTTTTTAATTTTTTGAACACTTTCATCATAAACTCGCTTTTTACTTCTGATGATTTTTGAGTCTAGATTGCTTAGAAATTTAATTGCCTTTGCTTTCTCTGATTCTATATAAGGGATTAATCCTTTATCAATAGATTCTGATTCTTTTAATATTGCATCATACACATTATATAGTTCTTGCTTAAGTGTATCACTTAATCCAAGCGCTTCCCCTTCTTTGTTTGAAATTAATAGTCGTATTAACTCATCAGTTGATTTAAACAAGTAAGCATAAAGAATGGAATGATCACTAAAAAACTGCTGCATTTTTGAATCGATGATCATGTAATTTGATCGAGGAATTAGCGCAGGCATCTTTACGCCATAATACTCAAACATCTCTTTCATTTGCAACCAATAAGCAATTTCGCCAGGCCCTCCGCTATAGCTAATATTCGGTAAAAGCAATTCCTGGTATAGTGGTCTAAAAAAAACGTTTGGACTAAATCGACCTGGATATTTGTCCACTTCATCAATAATCTCGTCTAAAGTGTATTCAATACTATCGATCAGAAACTTTTGCGTTTCTTCGTTATACTCAATTGCTATTCTTTTTTGATCTTTTATGTAAAAACTATTGATTGTTTTTGCTTTGGCTTGTATGTGATATCCATCGGCTTCTAATCTTTTGTTGGCGATTTGAATATTTTGTAGCGTTTGTTTTTCAATGAATTCTTTTTTGACAACGGGTGCAAATTGAGATTTTAATTCATCCGAATCGGGATCTAGAATTAATAATCCATAATGGCCAAAGAGATGATATAAAAACGCACGAGTTGCATCTGCATAGTTTTGATGAGAAGAGGAATTGTATATAGAATCTAATTCATGTAGAGTCGCAGACCAATCTTTAGAATTCTTAAAAAAATCTTTAAGCTCACTGAGGATTGGGGCTATTGTATTTAGACTTAAACGACCGCTTAATGATGCATCGGTATTATTCCAACTGAATTTATTCCCAAACAAGTGAATGTGATTGATTTCTTCCAAATCATGATCTTCACTAGCCATCCAAAATAATGGGATAAAATTGCAATCGGGAAATTGTTTTTTTATTTGTTGACTGAGTGTAATTACATCACATATCTTATAAATCGTATATAAGGGCCCAGAGGCAAAACACAGTTGATGGCCGGTTGTAACAAAAAAAGTATTTATTTCTTTTACAATATTAATTTGATCTCTTAACAATGAAAATCGACTAAAATATTTTTCATTTTGTTCGCTAAGAACATTATGCAATACTAGTCGATTGTAATTTTGAGATTTTTTCTCTGCAATGGATTTACCTATTCCATCCCAATTGGGTTTAAAGTGGTAATAAGATTCAAGGCGGTCGGAATCGGAAATATAGTCTAAGAAGAGTTTGTTGAATAACCCGGTTGATGCATGCGGTATTTCTTCAACTAATTTCATTTTGAAAAAGGTTCTGCAAATAAATCAAATTCCGCTGCATCAGTTATTGCAACTTCGACAAAACTACCGACTGAACAATAATAGTCTTTGGACGAAATTAAAACTTCATTATCTACTTCAGGCGAATCGTATTCTGTTCTTCCTACAAAATAATCACCATCTTTTCGATCGATGAGTACTTTGAGATTCCGACCAATAAGTAATTGATTCTTCTGTTCAGAAATGGACTGTTGCAGCATCATAATCTCATCTGCTCTTTCAGTTTTTACTTTATCGGGCACATTGTCATCAAGTGCATATGCACCTGTATTTTCTTCGTGCGAATAAGTGAATACCCCTAAGCGATCGAATTGTGCTTCTTCCACAAATCTCAATAGCTCTTGATGATGTTCCTTTGTTTCTCCCGGATATCCGCTAATGAGCGTTGTTCGAATGGCTATACCTTCTACCCGACTTCTCATTTCGTTAATCAGTTTCATTGTATTTTCCTGAGTGGTACCTCTTCGCATTGATTTAAGAATATCATTGCTGATATGTTGCAAAGGAATATCAATGTAGTTACAGACTTTTTTCGAAGCAGACATTACATCTAATACTTCCAATGGAAATCCTGCAGGATAAGCGTAATGTAATCGAATCCACTCAATACCATCCACTTGCTCTAAAGCCGAAATCAAATCGTGAAGTCGTCTCTTCTTGTATAGATCAAGTCCATAATAAGTAGAATCTTGCGCTATAAGAATTAATTCCTTCACACCTTTCGCAGCCAGTTGAGTAGCTTCTACAACAAGATTTTCAATATTCTTACTTTTATGCTTTCCTCTCATCAATGGTATTGCACAAAATGAACAGGGACGATCACAACCTTCAGAGATTTTTAAATATGCGTAATGTTGAGGTGTATTTAATAGGCGTTCGCCTATCAATTCACTTTTATAATTTGCTCCAACGGTTTTTAATAGTGCTGGAAGATCATTAGTGCCAAAATAATGATCAACTTCAGGAATTTCATTTTGTAACTCCGGTTTGTATCGCTCAGATAGACAACCGGTAACGATCAATCGCTTAATATGCCCTTTTTTCTTTATACGCGCATATTCGAGAATGGTATCAACACTTTGTTGCTTGGCATTAGCAATGAAACCACAGGTATTAATTATAACAACTTCAGGGTGTTGCTTTTCCGATTCGGGAATAATATCAAAATGGTTGGCGGATAATTGACCCATGATCACTTCTGAATCAACCAAATTCTTGCTGCATCCAAGTGTAACCACTTTCACTTCTTTTTTATGTCTTGATCGGGTTCGCATAACTATTTTGTGAATTCAGATTCTGTATATTTTATTTTGATTTCATCCGATAAAAAGTGATTAACGAAATCGACAACTTTCTTATATTTTAATAAATACGAATTATTAATTGATGTATGCATTTTTATATGCCCATCTTCTTGAATAGAAAAATCAAAAACACGTGGCCCAGATGATTCATCAATGTATGCATCAGGAGAATGAAAAGGAGTAAAATAAACAGAATCAAATTCAAGTTTTAGTATTTCGTTCACAGATTTAGCAAAGTGAAGTTTTTGTTCTTCTGTCAGTGCTTTCTCAAGATAAGTAAACCGACTTCGGCCGTAATCAGATACACATCTTAATATAATACTGTCTGATGATAATTGATAAGTATTTGAGTTGTAAAGTGTATTACTATTGTCTTTAATAATAAACATGGTTTGTGATATACAATCGAATGGGCATATCATTAGTGCCATAAGCGCAGAACAAATCAAATGTCTTTTAGATATTTTCATTTGAAAACAAACTATCTACAAATTCATGTTTATTAAAAATCTGCAAGTCTTCCATTTTCTCTCCAACACCAATATATTTAACAGGTACTTTCAGCTGATCGGATATTCCAATAACTACTCCACCCTTTGCAGTTCCATCCAGCTTAGTTAACGCCAGAGTATTCACTTGTGTTACTGCCGTAAATTGTTTCGCTTGTTCTAAAGCATTTTGTCCTGTTGATGCATCGAGCACTAAAAGTACTTCATGAGGTGCAGAAGGAATTACTTTTTGAATCACTCTAGATATTTTTCCGAGCTCGTTCATCAAATTAACTTTGTTATGAAGTCTTCCCGCAGTATCAATAATAACTACATCTTTTTTATTGGCCAGTGCTGAACTTACTGTATCAAAAGCTACCGAAGCAGGATCAGCATTCATGCCTTGAGAAACGAAATCAACTCCAGCCCGCTTTGCCCAAATGCCTAATTGATCAACCGCGGCAGCTCTAAATGTATCGCCTGCCCCCATCACCACTGATTTGCCTTGACTTTTAGCCAAGTAAGCCAACTTACCAATTGTTGTAGTTTTTCCAACTCCATTAACACCAACAACTAAAATTACGTAAGGTTCATTTTGGGTTGAACTAAAAATATGGTCTGAATTGGAATGATCGTTTTCACTTAACAAGGAAGCTATTTCATCTCTTAATATGGAGTTGAGTTCATCTGTTCCGATATATTTATCGTTTGCAACTCTGGCTTGTATGCGTTCAATTATCTTTAAGGTAGTATTGACACCCACATCTGAACTAATCAGAATTTCTTCAAGTGAATCTAACAATTCATCATCCACTTGTGATTTTCCGATAACCGCTCTTTTAAGTCGACCAAAGAACCCTTCTCTACTCTTTTCTAGACTATCGTTGAGTTTGCTCTTTTTTTCTTTATTAAATATTCCAAAAATGGGAAGCATGATTACTTTATAATAAAAAACGGCTTCTTCCATTAAAGAAAAAAGCCGTCACTATATTTTCAATTAAATTAGGATTCCTTTAAAAAATCCTTAATGTGATCATTATGTACAATTTCTTCTTTAAAAGAATAAGAACCACTTTCAGGAGATTTAATCATTTTAATCACCTTTGAAAATTCTTTTCCTTTTCCTGATTTTAGAGTTGCAACAACCTTCTTAGCCATAATTAATAGGAGTTATCTGTTTATTATTTAGTCTCTTTATGAACCGTCATCTTTTTCAGAATTGGGTTATACTTCTTCATTTCGATACGATCTGGAGTATTTTTTTTGTTCTTAGTCGTTATGTATCTAGAAGTACCGGCAACGCCACTGGTTTTGTGCTCAGTGCATTCCAATATTACTTGTATTCTATTACCTTTTTTAGCCATTTTTTTGCATTTTTAGAATGGGTTGCAAAGATAGATCTAATATTTTAAAATCACAATTTAGTTGTTGATCTCCTCTAGAATCCCTTTTTGCATCATTAATTGCTCTATTTCTATTATGGTTTTTGGGGTTTTTGCGGATAAATTCTCATATCCATCTTCTGTTATGAGTATGTCATCTTCTATTCGAACGCCAATATTCCACCATTTTTTATCGCAATCCGACCCTTCGGCTATATAAATCCCAGGCTCAACGGTAATCACACTCCATGGTTTCAATGGTCCGTAGGTGCCGGCATCATGTACATCCAATCCCAAATAATGGCTTGTGCCATGCATGAAGTACTTTGAAACATCTTCAGCTTTATTTATTATTCCTAATTTTTGTAACCCTTTGGCTATAATCTCCATAGCAATATTGTGCGGTTCTCTAAAAGAGATTCCAGGCCGACATGCTTCAATGGCCTTAGTTTGCGCATCGAGAACAATTTCATAAATAGCTTTTTGCTCTTCAGTGAATTTGCCGTTTACAGGCACAGTTCTGGTTACATCAGCTGTATATCCATGAAATTCAGCCCCAGCATCGAATAAGAGCATTTCTCCTGGAAATAATTTTCTGCGATTGTGTGTGTAATGAAGTATGCAGGAATTTTCTGCTCCGCCTACTATGGATGGGTAACCCGGATATTCCGATCCGCCCAACTTAAAGTAATATTCTAAAACGGCTTGCGCTTGAATTTCGGTCATTGTAGGATTTAGCGTCTTGATTAGTTGGTTATGTGCTTCACAAGTGATATCAATTGCTTTTCTCAAAAGCTTGATCTCAGCAGGTGACTTTACCTCTCGAAGCGCTGCCATCGTTTTTGACAACTCAACTGAACTGAATTCTAAAGATTGCTGTTTTAAGTGTTGGTAGAGATCAAATAAATCTGCTTTATTCATTCTGTTATTCTCCATGCCTCTGGGCCATCGAACATAAATCTTCTCCACTTGCTTAAGTTTAGAAAAGTCAACATCCAAAAATGAAGATGCATCAAAAGCTTCACTAATTTTTAAAATACTCTTTGCTCCCTGTGCACCTAATCTCTTTCCGGTCCATATCTCAGCCTTTTCATTCCGCTCCGGTACAAATATGAATTCCTTAGATTCTGTATTTAGAAGTCGTATTTTTTCGTTTGAAATAATTAAAACTGCATTTGGTTCTAAAAAACCGGTCAGATACAAAAAGTCTGAGTCTTGACGGTATTGATAATCCACGTCATTGGTCCGGTTTCGTTCCGGATTGGCAAAGAAAATAGCTAAAGTTTTTTCGGGTAATTTATTTCGAAGGGCTTCTCTACGCTCAGCATGAAAATTGGGACCAAGGTATTCTTGAGAATACAGATCAGAGTACTGAGCGAAGCAAAAGCTCGTAACATGAACTAGTAATAATGAGAAATAAAAAACCGGTAACTTGATGCTCATAAAACAAATTTATGAATACTCAAATTACCGGCAAAACAAACAGAACAAAGCAATCAGATCTGACCTTTCCGAATAGCATCGGTAATGGTTTTTGTAATACCTTTTTTATTTATAGTCCTTAATGCAGATGTAGATACTTTTAAACTGATCCACTCACCTGTTTCAGGTATAAAAAACTTCTTTTTTTGTAAATTTGGATTAAATCTTCTTTTGCTCTTTTTATTAGAGAAAGAAACATTGTTACCAACTATTGATTTTTTTCCTGTAATGTCACAAATTCTTGCCATAACTCTTCTAGTATAATCTCAAATGGAGTGCAAATATCAGAAAAAAACTAATTTAAAAGAAATAGATTTTAATAAAGTTTTTTAATGGGTAATCAACAGCTTAATCTACTGTTGCCCAATCACTTAATATAGTTTTCCTCAGTATGTTAATAGCAAAGCTACTGCTTACTTCAATAAACCTCTTTCTAGCGTGTCCTAATTGAAATTTATGGCTAGAAGTGCCACTGGGCCCGGATATGCCAATATAAACTAATCCTATCGGTTTTTCCGTGCTTCCACCTGATGGTCCTGCGATTCCACTGGTTGAAAGTCCATAATCACTTTTGAATTTAGTTTTAATATTTAAAGCCATTGCTTCCACACATTGGCTACTTACCGCTCCATGCTTTCTAATTACATTTTCATCAACTCCTAGCTCATTGATTTTTAGTTCGTTATGATATGCAATTATAGAACCTTTGAAAATTTTAGATGCACCAGGAATGTTGACGATTCGACTTGAAAGATGACCACCGGTACAGCTTTCCGCAACAGCCAAAGATTTAGAATATTTATTGAGAAGATTGAACGTAACGTCCTCAATTGTTTCTTTGCCCTTCCCATAAGAATAAGGAAGTAATAATTGATTTAACTCAATAAGTTTCGACTGAAAAACATTTTTAGCTTCTATTCCTCCTTTCTTCAAATTTAACCTAATTCTAACTTGTCCTGGAGATGGTAGATATGCTAAAGACATAAATTCAGGCAGCTCACTTTCATATGATTCTAAAACATCAGCCAGGTAAGATTCTCCTGTACCAATGGTTAAGATAGTACTATTTAAATAGTTGATATCAGGATATTTATGCTTTAGCAATGGAAATATTTGATTTTGATAAATGTGCTTCAGCTCAAAAGGCACTCCCGGCAATGAGAACATCATGCATTGATCAGTTTCAAACAACATACCAGGTGCTGTACCTGATGAATTGTATAATACTTTGCAGTTATGAGGGACCAAAGCTTGCTCCAGGTTTCTAGGGGTTACCTCTTTGCCAAAACTCTTGAAAACATTAGTGATATCTTTTAATGCTTTTGCATCTTCAATGAGATGCGAATCAAATACTTTGCACAAAACTTCTTTGGTAAGGTCATCATCTGTTGGTCCCAGGCCTCCTGAAATAAAAACAAGATTGTTTTTTGCTGCCGCTTTAGTGATATAAGACAATAACACCTCATACTTGTCTGGCAATACAATAACTCGATTACAATTGATGCCTATTTCAGCTAACTGCTCGCCTAACCAAGCTGCATTGGTATTAATGACTTGCCCTATCAACAACTCATCTCCAATGCAAATAATTTCACAATTTAATTCGGTAGATAAAGAAATAATTATTCTGTATTAAAGAGAAACGGATATTTTTTCTGGATCAACTTCGTCAGGCTTGATACTCAATACAGGAATTTTCGAATGGTTTACAACTTTTGAAGCGTAGGTTCCTAAAAACAATCCCGATAATAGAGGCTCCTGTTCGGTCATTATGATCAAAAGGTCACAATCTTTTTCTTCCGCAACGTTTAAGGTCATTTTAGCCAAATCATCTCCATAAATTAAACTGGTTTCATACTTTATTTCATGCTGAACTAAGTATTCTTCAACTTGGTCAAGTTTAATCCTAAATTTCCTCTTTTGTTCTTCGTTGGAAAAATTAACCAAACCGGCTATATGGATTTGTGCATTGTAAATATTTGCTAATGATACGCATTGTGGAACTTTCTGTCGGCTTGATGCAGTGTCGTCAATAGGCAATAAAATTTTCTTAAAACCAATTTTTGAAGCGTGGGTTTGAACTGATAGTACAGGACATGGTGCAGTTTCAACTACTCGGCTAGTATTTGAGCCAAGGTTAAATCTTTGATAGCCGGAAACTCCATGTGTCCCCATAATGATAAGGTTTGTATCTTCTTCTTTAGCTATTGAAGAAATTATCTTATAAATACGCCCTACTTCAGTTCTGATACTCACTTCAATACTGGTTTCCATATGGATTTTCTCAGCCAATGCCTTCAATTGCTCATTAGAAGAGTCCTCAATCTTTTTTTCAAATCCTGAAAGTGCATGACTGATTGCAGAAGTGAATGTTAGCGTTTCAACCACATGTAATAGGGTTATTTCAGCTTTCAAAAGCTTCGCTAAGAAAACAGCATGTTCCAAACTGAGAGCTGCTGTTTCAGAAAAATCGAAGGGAATTAAAATCTTTTTTATACTAAGTGGTTTGCTCATACGGTTGGTTTTATGATGTTACAAATTCTACAAGGTTACCTTTAAAAGTAGGTCTTATGCTACAAACCGGAATTTCAGATTCATTGATAATTTCCTGAGCAGAAGAACCTATAAATAATTCGGTTAAATATAATTCTTGTTGTGTCATTATCATAATCAAATCAGCATCAACTTTAACAGAATAATCCATAACTTCTCGTGCAATATCAGTGCCATGTATAAACTCACCGGAACAAATTAATCCATTTGAGCCGATATAATCCACTACTTGATCCATTTGGCGCTTTAACTTATTGGTTATGAACTCGTCCTTGGAATCATTAATAGTAATGACTTTGATTGCACCGGCAAAATAGTTAGCAAGTTCTATAGCTTTGTTCACCTTTTCTTTGGTTTCTCTCGTCAAATCGAGAGGCAATACAATTGTCTTGCAACCTTGGCGATGACTCTTTCCTTTAATTGATATAACGGGACATTTTGCTTCTCTGATAACACGTAAAGCATTGGAGCCAATAAATTTCTTTTTGATTCCTATAGGACCGTTGGTACCCATCACAATAAAATAGGCGTCTATATTTTCTGCTTCTTCTGCAATTACTTCATATATTTTTCCGGTCCGAACCAATACATTCACTTTTACATGAGCATCTTTGGTCACTTCTTCTGCCAAAGTCAATAATTTTTTCTCAAATGTTTTTAGAACCTCTTGAGTATATTCTTTTGTAACTCTCATGATTTCAAAAAGAGGCTCAAGAGTTGATTCATCGGCTACATGAAGTAGTGTGATTTCGGCTTTTGACAACCGTGCTAAGTTGTAACTTTGCTTTAGTGCAATGATAGATTGTTCTGAAAAATCAATAGGAACTAGTATTTGTTTTACCCCTGGTGTCATAACTTAAAAATTTGGGCAAAAATAATGTTTCAATTGCAATCAAAAAATTGTCTATATCATTATTTTTATAAGCTATAATATAACAAAAATCATGAATTATTTTCCTCCTTCTGAATTGGTTCTAAATCCTGATCATTCTGTGTATCACCTCAACTTGCATCCAAATGAAATTGCCGATATTATAATTAATGTTGGAGATCCAGATCGGGTTAAAATGGTAAGTGATTTTTTTTCATCTATAGAAGTTAAGAAGCAGAAAAGAGAGTTTGTTACCCATACCGGTCAATACAAATCGAAACGTATATCTGTTATTTCAACCGGTATAGGAACCGACAATATTGATATCGTATATAATGAGTTAGATGCACTGGTGAATATTGATCTGATAAACAGAAAAGAAAAAACTAATCTCAAATCACTTAAGTTTATTCGGCTTGGAACTTCTGGAGCTTTACAAGAAGACATTCCTGTCGATCATTTTGTTTTTAGCACTTTTGGGATAGGCTTGGATGGATTGTTAAACTATTACAATCTTACAAATACGAAAATAGAGATCGATATAATTGCTGCTTTTCACCGCATCTATCCTACTCTCGATCGATTTCCTAAACCATATATAGCTGAAAGTGCTTCTAATCTCAAACAATCATTATCTACCGATTTGATAAAAGGCATCACCTGTTCCTGCAGTGGCTTCTATGCCCCGCAAGGACGAAAACTCAGATATGAATTAGGACGACCTGATATATTAGAAGTTTTGACTTCCTTTTCTTTTGATACACACAGAATAACCAATTTTGAGATGGAGACTGGCGCTATGTATGGACTGGCAAAATTGCTGGGTCATGAATGCTGCTCTATTAACTTAATTGTGGCCAACCGTATTCGACAAGAATTTTCATCAAATTATAAAACTAAGATGAACGAGATGATCGAAATGGTTTTAGACCGAATTGATCGGATGTAAGAAAATAGCATTTGATGATGTGTTTAATAGGTGCTTCACGTAAGGTAGGCCGCATATTACTGTGTTTACTGATCCATTATTTTCGAATTCTCTCTGTAATTCTGGTGACAAAATTGAATCATACGAATACAACATCTACTTTAATTTGCATTAAAATTCCTGACAGAAGTGTAGGGTGATTGAAGGGAAGGAATACTGCAGGCTAACATCTACAGTATGAGAAATCTATTTTCACTTTTTCTATGTGTACTCAGTGTACTATTTTCTGTTTCATCCAATGCCACAGTGTACTATTCATCCAACTCAGGCGGTAATTGGAATCAATCAACAACCTGGTCAACCTTAGCATTCGGAAGTCCTGTTAATACCGGAACATTTCCAAATAGTTCAGATACGGCACTGATAGCTGATGGTCATGTAATATTCATTACCCACAATGCCAAGTGTGCATTCCTAATGATCGGTCAAGGTGTATCAGGTTCTGTTGAATTTGCCGCAGATGCACCGCACACCATGAATATTTCAGGCTCTTTGGTTATCTCTAATGGTGCCAACTTAAGCTATATAGGCAATGCATCTATTCAACACGTTTTAAAAATTTCTGGAAGTATATCAAATATGGGAATGATGGATTTATTCTCCGATGCCAACGATTATGTGGATTTATCGCTATATGGTCCTTCGGATGCTGTTATCTCCGGTTCGGGTGCGTGGCAGTTCAACAATGTTGATATGAACAAAGGTGGCAAGACATATCGATTGGAAATTCAAAGCTGCTCCTTTTTAAGTGCTGCTCCTCCCGCCTCTTCAACTCCAAATCTTACCTTAAGTAAAGGTACTTTCGTTTATAACAATCCGGGATCATGCATATGGTCCGATCCTTTGACTTCTTCTTTTACAATTAACAATAAAGTAGTTTTAGAAATAGCTCAAGGTACCTTGCAAATGCTAACCAATGGTGATCGAGTTTTAAACTATGGCAAAATTTATTTGAATGGTGGAAATTTAGATATCTGTAACCCTTTGAGCGGTACAGAGGGTATTATTAATATTTATGCCGGAGGATCTCCTTATCCCGAACTTGAGGTAGATGCAGGGATATTAAATTTATATGGCGGTTTTAGTGTTGCCGATACCGGTGTACATCCAGTTAAGTTCAAACTACGTAATGGAATCATCAATATCAATGGAGGAGTCATTGGAACAAGTCTTCACCCTTTTAGAATAAAAGATTTTGTTGATAGTCGATTTGTTATGACAGGAGGGCAACTGAACATTTTACGTCCTTCGAATAACCCAACTTATTCGGACTTTGTAATGGGAGGTTCAAATACCATCTACAATGTTCCGGGAGGACAAATTGTCTTTGGAAATCCATCCACTGCTTTCGATTTCGATTTTGAGCCCAATATCTTTTCAACCATTCCCAATGTAAAATTAGAAGGAGCATCTGGCACATCGTTAATTCCAAGTAATGGAAATCCAGTCGAAATGAGAAGTTTGATGATTTTGAATGGATGTTCTTATGATGTAAGTTATAATGGATTGAACAGCGGAAGCACTAATTTGACTTTAAATAATATAGCCGATGGTATATATGCATTATATAATGAAGGAACTTTTCTAGAAAGAACAGCTACAGTTTCTTTAACCGGCTACATGCGACAAACCATACATAATCAAGCGGGTGATAATACATTCAATAATTTAACCATTAATAATGGTGGAGGTGTTGAATTAAGCAATAATCTTTATGTAAATGGAATTTTAAACTTGCAATCAGGAGTTATTTACTCGAATGCAGGAAACGAATTGATTATGAATGCAGGATCCTCCATAGGTATGGTAAGTGATTTAAGCTATGTGGAAGGACCGGTTCGGAAATTAGGAAACACCTCATTTACTTTTCCTGTGGGTGGAAATAGCATGTATCGTCCGATTTCCATCAGTAGTCCTTCACTTATAACTGATGCATTTACGGCTACATATTTTGGTTCTGACCCTGATCCTCTGTATAGCCGTTCAAGCCTTGATCTTGGATTGAATCATGTAAGCAGTCTTGAGTGGTGGGAACTTGATCAAACTGCCGGAAGTAGTTCTGTTTCAGTTACTCTCAGTTGGAACCCTAATAGTGTAGTAGATAGTTTACCATTTTTAAGAGTTTCGCATTGGAATGGTTCCGCATGGATGGACGAAGGTCAAGGATCTGTTACAGGTGATATCATGAATGGAACTTTGACATCAAGTAGTACAATTGGCTCTTTTAGTCCTTTCACTTTAGGAAGTTCAAATGGCAGGAATCCCTTACCGGTTAACTTTATTGGATTCAAAGCCACCAAACAAAATGCATCTGTATTGTTAGAATGGCAAACAGCTTCGGAAACGAATAATGATTATTTTGATATTGAGAGAAGTAATGATGGAATAAACTTTAGTCATTTAACACGTATTAGTGGAAGTGGTACCACAACGATTGCCCAAAACTACAGCACCCTTGATGCACAACCATTCCCAGCTCGTACTGTTTATCGATTAACACAAACCGACTTTAATGGTTCTACAGAACTATTGGGTTATGCAATTGCCGATTTTAGAAACTTTAGCACATTTGTTTCGCCAAACCCTGCCACCAACACAAATCGAATAACTATTACAAGCGACTCCGAGTTTTCGGGCATGTATGAAATAAAACTAAGTGATGTTTTTGGTAGAGTAATTCACATTCATAACCAATACATTCAATCCGGGAATGATATAACGCTTGATTTGTCTAAGATTGATAATCTTGGAAGCGGATTGTATCAATTGATAATAAGCGATCAATTTAATAATGGCAGCCATCAGCTTTTGATGGTCAATAAATAAGCTATCGTAAAAAATTCCTACATTGAAAGCCCCATAATCGGGGCTTTTATGTTTACTGTAATTCAAATAGAGAATCATTCGGAACTATTGGAAGACGCATTTTCCATAAGGCGAATTGTTTTTGTTGACGAGCAAAAAGTAAGTCGTGAAGAGGAATTTGATAATCTTGATGATGTTTCGAATCAATATTTAGTTCGTGATAATGATGAATCAATAGGCACAGCTCGATGGCGGCAAACTGAGAAGGGTATAAAACTCGAACGCTTTGCGGTTTTGCTACCGTATAGAAATAAAGGAGCAGGAGACGCAATTTTGAAAAGAATTTTAGCCGATGTAATTCCATTGGAGCAAGTGATCTACCTTCACGCTCAAGAAGCTGCCGTTCGATTTTATCAGAGAAATGGTTTTAGCATTGTAGGTGACCGGTTCTTCGAAGCAAATATTCCTCATTTCAAAATGATCTACGCTCATTCATAACAAAATAGTTCTCGCTACTAAACAATGTTATGCAAATAGGATCATCATATAGTGACATTCTAAAAGTTGCCTTTCCCATCATAGTTGCCTCATTGGTGCATACCATAATTGGCATTACGGATATTATTTTTCTTGGAAACTTAGGAGATGTTCAATTGGGCGCTGCTTCATTAGGCATGCTGTTTTATTTTGTTATTTATATGATTGGAGTTGGATTAGGCACTGGTTATCAAATTAGCATTGCAAGACGATCCGGAGAAGGGAATCACTCAAGTATTGGACTTATTCACGACAGTGGTTGGTTGGTTTTTGCTCTATATGCCATCGTAGGATTTTTAATTCTAGTTCTTTCATCGTTTTATCTAATGCCACTGCTCATAGATGATGAGGAACTTTCTTCATTATCATTAGAATACATTTTCCACAGAAGTTGGGGAATATTTTTTGCAACAGCCATAATTGTCTACCGATCATTTTATACCGGAATTGCGAGAACAAACATTATCACTTATGCAAGTTTGATTATGGCTTTATCCAATATCGCTCTTAATTATGTATTGATCTACGGATTCTACGGTTTTCCAGCATGGGGAGTTAAAGGAGCCGCTATTGCATCCAATATTTCGGAACTTTTAGCAGCGGCAATATTTTTTTGTTATACCCTACTTAGAAAAAACAACAGCAAGTACAAGCTGTTTGCATTTTCTAATATGAAACGCGAAATCAATTTACAACTCCTATCTCTTTCATCACCGGTTATCATTCAAAATGTTTTATCCATGGGTTCTTGGTTTATATTCTTTCTTCTCATAGAAAAATTAGGGAGTTTGGAGTTGGCAATATCTAATGTAGTCAGAAGCATATACATGATTGCAATGGTTCCTGTATGGGGTTTTGCTCTAGCAGCCAATAGTATGGTTAGCAATCTATTGGGACAAAACTTAAAAAGCCAAGTTTTTATATTAATCAGGAAAACAGCAATCGTAAGTTTCGCAATCACTTCTATTTTAATTCTACTCTCTTTATATTTTGACCGACAATTATTGTCGATAGCAACAAATAGTGAAAATGTTGTAGATGGAAGTATAACAATTCTACGGATTGTAGGATTGGCATCAATTTGCATCAGCGTATCAAACGTTTTAATACTTTCTGTTTCTGGAACCGGAGCTACCAAAATGGCACTATTAATAGAGGTAATTTGTATTTCAATTTATTTGGGCTACTTATTTTATTGTCATACCACAAAAGCAGGTCTTAAAGCAATGTGGTACTCAGAGATTATTTATTGGATTTCAATTGGTCTGTTTTCATATATGTATCTTCGCAGCGGAAAATGGTCCAACAAGACTATATAATGAAGCGACTCACTATTTATATATTTAGTCTATTTAGCTTTTGCATTGCTT
The DNA here is from genome assembly GCA_035340715.1 of Bacteroidia bacterium. Taxonomy (GTDB): domain Bacteria; phylum Bacteroidota; class Bacteroidia; order AKYH767-A; family OLB10; genus DAOQTX01. The sequence goes on from DAOQTX010000028.1 coordinate 25,992, forward strand.
GCAAAACAACAAAGAGTATTGAACAAGAATCAACCGACTCTACTGAAACTAATGAGCAGATATCTTTTAACCCTAAATTGAAATCGGCAATTGTGATTGATAAAACGGGTTTAGATGGATGTAGCTTTTTGCTGCAACTGCCTGATAGTAGCTTTCTTGAAGCCGTTAATCTTGACGATCAATTTAAAGTAAATGGCTTAGAAGTATTTATTTCATATAAGCCGGTTGAAATGATGAGTGTTTGTATGGCAGGCACCACCGTAGAATTGTTAACGATTGAATTGAGAAAATGAAAGTCATTTTTTACGGCACACCTGATTTTGCGGTCGATTCATTAAGTGCTATAATCGGAGCTGGCCATGAGGTTTTGGCTGTTGTGACTGCACCTGATCGTGCAGCCGGAAGAGGGAGAAAATTGAAGCAATCGCCTGTAAAAGATTTTGCAATAAGTAGAGGATTAAAAATCCTTCAACCTCTTAATCTTAAGGATAGTGATTTTATTCAAACCATTACTGAAATGGATCCTGAAATGCAGATTGTTGTTGCGTTTAGAATGATGCCTCAAGTATTATGGAGTATTCCTCAAAAAGGAACCATCAACTTGCATGCATCACTACTACCCAATTACAGAGGCGCTGCTCCTATCAACCATGCTATTATCAATGGTGAAACTGAATCGGGATTAACTACATTTTATATCAATGAAGTAATTGATACAGGTGACATACTTTTTCAAGATAAAGTAAGTATTGAAGAGCAAGATACTTTTGAAACTCTGCACGATAGAATGAAAGTTATTGGTGCCAATCTGTTAGTAAGTACCATTCAAAAAATTGAATCTGGAGCTGTGATACGGAAGTCACAATCGGAATTGCTTAAAGCTGATTTAGAACAGGAATGGCGTATAGCACCAAAAATCAATAAAGAATTTTGTCGCATCGATTGGCATCAAGAAAGTGCTAAGGTTTATGACCATATCAGAGGTTTGAGCCCTTACCCTAGTGCCTACTCAATTTTAAAAAATCCCGATTCAAGCACTACCAATATCAAAATTTACTCTTCAGAAAAAACAGAAATTGAAGTTGGAAACCAAAAGCCTGGAACAATTCAATTATTAAATAAGACGAACATCGGGGTAGCTTGTAAAGACTTCTTTCTGAACATAAAATCACTAAAGCCGGAAGGTAAAAACTTGATGGAAGCAAAAGATTTTATAAACGGATACAATGTTGATGAAACGTATTCGATGATCTGAAACTTGTTTGAACGATCACTAATTTTGCACCGATATGAAGAAAGTGGTGGTTTTTAGTGGTGCTGGAATGAGCGCAGAAAGTGGCTTGAAAACTTTCAGAGATAGCGATGGCTTATGGGAAAACTATTCTATTGAAGATGTTGCGACACCACAAGCATTTGCTAATAATCCGGAACTTGTTTTGCGATTTTATAATGAGCGAAGACAACAAATACGTTCTGCCAAACCTAATCCAGGTCATTTGGCTCTGGTTCAGCTTGAAGAGAAATATAACGTTGAAATCATCACACAAAATATTGACGATTTGCATGAAAGAGCAGGATCGAAAAACGTTCTACACTTGCATGGAGAAATTCTTAAAGCCAGAAGCAGTGCTCCGAGTGAATCTATATATCATTTAGGAAATAAGGATATACAATGGGGTGATGTATGTGAACAAGGATTTCAATTGCGACCACATATTGTATGGTTCGGTGAGATGGTTCCAATGTTGGAGCACGCTATAATGAAAGTACAAATGGCGGATATACTACTTATCATTGGCACTTCATTACAAGTTTATCCGGCCGCGAGTCTTATTCATTATGTACCTTCTAATTGTAAAATATTTTATATCGATCCAAATCCCGCATCTGTTACTGGAATAGAAAATATTAATGTCATTCAAGAAGCGGCTTCCACTGGAATACAAAAATGTGTTTCAATCTTAAATAGTGAATCATGAGCACCGAGTTTTTACAAAGTGATTTCTTTAACTGGATTGTATTACCCTTGCTCATTTTTGCTAGCCGCACTATTGATGTAACCTTAGGTACTTTGCGCAACATCTTTGTATTTAGAAATCTAAAAAAGATTGCACCCATATTGGGCTTCTTTGAAGTATTGATTTGGTTAATAGCCATCAGTCAGATTATGAAAAATCTTAATAATGCTGCATGTTATTTTGCATGGGCAGGCGGTTACGCTAGTGGAATGATAGTTGGAATGTATATCGAGAATCGCCTTGCATTAGGATTGCAAATGGTTAGAATTATAACACATCAACCCACTGAAAGTATCTTGGATGAACTAAAAAGTCGTAGTATTGGTTTAACGATTGTCGATGGACAAGGATCGGTGGGACCCGTAAAAATTCTGTTCACAGTTATAAAAAGAAAAAGCGCAAAAGAATTTCTTGCCATCATACAAAAACATTTACCTGATGCTTTTTTCAGCATTGAAGATGTTCGTGAAGCCGGACATGGCTCATTAAATCCTGACGTCTCATTCACAGGTCGATCCTCATTTCCGATTCGAAAAGGCAAGTGAATCTCTTTTACTTTAAGTTGCTAATAAGTAACTTTGGTAGTGATGAATGGGCCAAAAGTAAAACCAGATCTGAGTCAAGTTTTTGTTTCAAGTGAAGCGAAGAGTAAATACCCAAAGCTTACTACCCTATTCTTCTTACTATTAAGCAGCAGCATAACGGTACTATGCGTTTTATTTTTGTATTTAATATCGATTCATTACACCGTTCATACATCAGAGATTCAGATTCCAAAATTGTTTTTTACCGCAAGTGTTTATACCATGATGCTCAGTTTACTTTCTGAAAAGTCTATCGATTACTTTAAGAATGATCGCAAAACCTCACTTTTGGCATCGACTTTACTTACGACATTATTTTCTCTTTTATTCATTATTACCACTGCCTTTTGCTTTGCCCATTATATAGAGCATTCCATTTCCTTTCAAGACCAATTGCAGTTGTATTATTTGTTTGTTTTTACCGCTTTTGTCGGATTGCATATTTTAGGATATGTGCTTCATTCTGTTCAACTATTGAATCGGTTGGCTAAAGTATTCAACGACAAGGTTGGAACTTTACTTTATTTCAGTGATGAATCCATTTTAGAGAACTTACGATTAAGTAAATATTTTTGTCACTATGTTAATGTGATTTGGCTTATCGGATTCTATCTTATGGTTTTCACGATGTAATTAAAAAGTCATCCCTAAGACGAATTCGGCAAAGTCAGCTTGTCCAAAATTTGCTTTTACATAGGTTCCTAAGTAAATATTCTTCTTATCTCTTTTATAAGCATTTTTGATATAATAATTCAATCCAATTCTTGATGGAAACAAGGTTTTTAAATAACCCCGTATGTCCTCTTTTACCTCCATTGCTTTGTATTGATCTCTGTAGAACGGGTTATGAATATTAATTCCACCTTGTGTAAACAGTCCTAAGTGACCAAATAAAAACTCATGGGATAGGAAAACACTTATGACACTTGCATTCCATGTGAAGTTCCCCGAATAATAAGAAGAGTCGCTTATATATTGATAAAAGTTATTGTTGAAAGTATAATCGCATCCGGCAGCTACTTTTCCTATGTGAGAATATCTCTTAAATATAGAAAACGAAGTTGTGTAGATATCATATTTTTTTCCTCCTACCGGCCCTGTTGAATTTCCACGTTCATTAAAACCATAACCTAACTTAATATTATAGCCAATCTTTTTTTGATCAAATATTGTAGGAGCAGTAAAGGAATCTTTTTGTTTTCGTTCATTTCGAAAAGCAATACCCGTATTCAAACACAACATATTTAATCCAACATTGGGTAATTGGGTGTGCCCATTGGAAGCATGATAAACAGTAGCGCGTAACAATAGGTCGAGGGTTGGTGAAATTGGTCTTGATATACCGACTCCTGCATACGCTGAAGCGGTAAAATGCGAGCCAATCAAGATGTTCGTTTCATTAGTATTGATTTCATATTTGTGTGTAAAGGCAGATACTCCTATTCCGGCTGAAAGAGAATACTCAAACCGATGATCACTTTTTAGTGATACTGAAATACAGGGCATTATTCCAAACATATAACCAAGAACATCTTCGTTACCTAAGTTTGCTGCGGTTAACTTAATTCCAAAATCGGGATACGTATAAGATGAATGCCATGGTTCTTCACCCAATAGTTTTTTGCCAATTAAAGTGGATAAAACCAATGAAGGATCTCTACTTGGAAATCGTGGATAGTTTTTAACTATCAATCCGCTTTCTACATTGGCTTCCAATACTTGAATTGGGTTTTGACCAAACAGTAGTGTTGATTGTGTAACTAAAAATAGAAAAGATAAAAAGCGAATCATTACATCGCTGACTTGATAATATTTAAAAATGATTTCGCAGAAAGCGATGCTCCGCCAATCAAACCTCCGTCAATGTCTGGCATTGAGAAAAGACTGGCCGCATTTGATTCGTTACAACTTCCTCCATATAAGATACTGATCCTTTCTGTATAATTATTTTCTGAAAGTTTAGTTAACTCGCTGCGTATGAAGGCATGCATCTCCTGTGCTTGATCTTGTGTCGCAGTTTTTCCTGTACCAATTGCCCAAACGGGTTCATAGGCTATTAACATTTGATCGCTTTTCTGAATCACATCTTTTGAAAGGCATTGAGCCAATTGCTGAGCAATCACTTCGAAGTGCTTTCCATTTTCTCTTTCATCGAGACTTTCTCCTATACAAACAATCGATTTTAAATTAAGTGTATTAGCCAATATCAACTTAGCCTTTACTTTTTCATTTGTTTCATTATGATATTGTCTTCGTTCGCTATGGCCAATCAGCACATACTCACATCCATACGATTGTGCCATGGATACCGATATTTCACCGGTATAAGCTCCCTTTTCATGCTTGGAAATATTTTGAATTCCAATTTTAACTTTGGGATGAATCATTTCTCTAAGCATTTCAATATGTATGCTCGAAGGAAATATAACTATATCCAAATCGCTACTTAATGCAATCGACTCCATCTCTTTGTTAAAATCAGAAACAAACTTTTTTACATCATCCTTCAAAAGATTCATCTTCCAATTGGCGGCTATTATTTTTTTTCTTTTCATATTAATTCAATCTAATTCTTGGATCGAGCAGTGCGTATATAAAATCCATTAAAATATTTATGATTACAAAAAACACTGCCACAACGAGGGTACATCCCATCACTACAGGAAAATCATATCGCTCCAATGAATCCACCATCAACTTACCTATTCCTTTCCATCCGAAAATATATTCAATAAACACTGCACCGGCTAATAAACTACCTAACCATCCGGAAATGGAGGTTAACACAGGACCTAATGCATTGCGCAGTGCATGTTTCCAAACAATAGTTCTTTTTGATAGTCCTTTTGCTAATGCGGTTCGTATATAATCTTTTGAAAGCTCATCCAACATGCTGCTTCGTGTTAATTGCATAAAAACAGAAAGTGGTCGAATGCCTAAAGTAAAAGCCGGTAGAATAAGATTTTTAATGTTTAACATTTCACCTTTAAAGGGATGGACTTCATATAAGCTTCCGGTCATATTCAGATGAGTATAGGACGACAATACAAAACCAAATATCCATGCAACTAAAATGCTGGCAAAGAAGGATGGAAATGCCATTCCAAAAACAGAAGAGATCAGGATCAGGCGATCGGCTATTGTTCCTTTTCGGGTGGATACATATACGCCCAATACAATTCCAAAAAATGCTGCAATGATTAAAGCGGCTAAAGCTAAAACGGCTGTTCCTCCCAGCGAGTCAGCAATCATTTCATTAACGGTTAACTGGTTTTGATACGATCGTCTTAAGTATGGCTTTTTAAGAACAAGGGCGGTTTCGTTTACATTAAATAGGACTGATGAACTTGGATACTTGTTTGCATCGTAATACGTAAATGATTCTTGATTTTTTACTGCATGCAAAGACAAAGGTGAAATATCATTCAGATAAAACAGATACTGTTTCATCATTGGATAATCTCTACCCAACTCTTTGTTGATGGCTTCTATTGATGCTATATCCGCTCTTTGACCCAGCATCATTCTTGCAGGATCGCCCGGAAGTATATTAAACAAATAGAATACGAGCGTAGTAATTCCCCAAAGTATAAGAAAACCGTAAAATATCCTTTTAAGCAGAAATGAAACCATATCTCTGTAAAGATACGTTTTAAGCTTACTTCAGAATGTTGTTTTTTACCTCTCCATACAATGGTAAACGAGTATAGGGCCAATAGGTAATGATGGTCCCTCCTTTCATTAATATTAAACCAGGGTTGGAACGAATCATGGTTTTGAGTACGGTTCCATCACAGAAATAATACTGGAAAGGATTCGACAGTTCATGTCTTAACTCTTCCGTCCTATCTGGTGATGTTGAAGTTAATCCGATAAATGAATGACCTTCTTTTAATGCAATATCTGCAAAAGCATTAATCTCACTCTGAACATCAAGATTGGTTTTTTCAAGGTCATAAGCTACTAGTATGAAAACATAACCTTCTTTGTTTAAAAACTCTTCTGTATAAGAGGTGCCTTCAAAATCATTGATACTAAAATCGGTTATGGGTGGCTTATACCCTTCTTTTAATACTTTATCTTTCCGATCAACAAAAGTATATTGATCTAAATCTTCGGGTAATTGATCAACTGTAAACTCAAATTGTTGCCCATCTTTTTCGTAAATAAAGTACATAACTACAGAATCACGTGGCGCATCATCCGGTATGCTCATTCCTTCAATAATACTTTTACCTGGTGCAAAAGGTCTAAAGTCAATAATGGGTAAATATCTATAAGTATAGATTGTGAAAACAGAAGAAAGAACGATCGCACTATAATACACTAGTCTACCATTTGAGTCTGAAAGGATTGCTTTAATCTTATGTCGCCTGATAAAAATGATTAATATAAATACCAAAAGAAAAATATCTTTCTTGAACGATCCCCAAGGAGTGAGCTTTATGGCGTCACCAAAACACCCGCAGTCTTTTACAACATTAAAATAAGCAGAATAGAAAGTAAGGAAAGTAAAAAAGACAATCAGGATTAATAGCAACCAAGAAACTAAATTCATTCTATAACCGATAAGAGTAGCCACTCCAAGTGCAATTTCCAATACACAAATAAACATTGCAAGGTAAAGCGAAATGGCTGATAAGAAAGGCGTATGAAATACTAAAAAGTATTCATCTAGTTTATATGCAAAGCCAAGGGCATCATTTGCCTTAATGAAACCCGAAATGATGAAAAGTACACCTACAATAAATCGTGCTAAGTATTCTAAAATCTTCATACGTTATTTTGTTTCTTTTATTTTTATTAATGCGAATACAGCATAGTTCAAAATGTCAAAGTAATTGCTTTCTATGCCTTCACTTATTATGGTCTGTCCCTGATTATCTTCAATTTGTTTTATCCTTAACAACTTTACCAAAATTAAGTCAGTAAACGATGATATGCGCATGTCTCTCCATGCTTCTCCATAGTCATGGTTTTTATTTAACATTAATTGTTTCGATTTATCTATATAAAGATCAAATAAAGATGATACTTCTGACGCATCCATACGGGGCTCTTCTTTTGGTCCTTTTGCTGACTGAATAAGTGCTATGATTGAATAATTTACAATACCTTGAAATTCACTACCGCAATCTTCAGCAACCTTCATATTCCCTTTTTCTTCAATATTTCTTATTCGTTGAGCTTTAATATAAATCTGATCTGTGATACTTGGCAAACGCAACAATCTCCAGGAACTGCCATAGTCCTTAAGTTTATTCATAAATATATCTTTACAGGATAATATGATCTGATCAAATTGTGATATTGTTAGAGTGCTCATAGATGAAACAAAATTAGTAAATAGCTATGAAGCCCAAATTAAAAAATTATGCAAAATACCATACGATGTCAACATCAAATTATTGACCTATCTCAACCCAAAGTTATGGGTATTTTGAACCTTACACCCGATTCATTCTTTGACGGCAATAAATACCTATCGGATCATGACTATATAAATCGTGTGGGTGAAATGATAGAACAAGGAGCCGAAATAATTGATATAGGTGCTGTATCCACTAGACCAGGCTCTTCATCAATATCAGAAGAGGAAGAAGTAGAACGATTGTTTCCGGCAGTCAATAGAATTTTAAATCAATATGCTGGGCAAGCCATTTTTTCCATAGACACCAGTAATTCTAAAGTAGCTCAGATGTGCTTTGACGCAGGGATAAACATTCTTAATGATATTTGCGGAGGAACTAATTCGCAATTACTTTCTCTCTGCGCATCATATAACGCACCTATTATAATAATGCATATGCAAGGCAACCCTAAAGAAATGCAAGTGAACCCTCAATATGAAGATGTTGTTTCAGATCTGATTGAGTTTTTCTCTAAACAAATAGAAAATGCAAAATCACATCAAGT
>DAOQTX010000029.1:0-33030 GCA_035340715.1 Bacteroidia bacterium
TATTCAAGCAAAAGCAGGCCATACAGCAGATATCATAATGGGTACAGGCATTGATGCAGAATTAGGCGACAAGCTATGTGTTACTGTAGTTGCTACCGGATTTAAAACCGAATTAAATGAAGAGATCCCAACACCAGTTAATAAAGTTGTTCATCTATTATCCGATTCAAGTAGTAAGCAACAAGAAGATATACAGCAACCTAAAATGAATCTGAAAAGTGCTGAAGAACAGTTGCCTAATCCTGAAATTGAAATAGCTCCTGAATTAGAACCAACACTGATAGTTAGAGATGAGAATAGTACTTCAGTAGATAATTCAATTGAAGAACTAGAGGAAGAAGAATCGCAAATAGAAGATGAATCAGTTGAGCAATCTTTAGTTGCTATAGCAAATCAAAATAATCCTATAAATAAGAATCCGGAGTTTGAATTTGAAATTAAATCTGAAGAAGAAGAACCTGTTCAGACTAAAGAAAAGGAATTGGAAAAGGAGGAACCAGCTCCTAAAATAGAACCTTTTGATCGCAGCCGTGAACGAATCAATGAATTAAGACGATTATCACTAAAGTCGAATACTCCTTCCGGTATAAGTGATTTAGAAAAGGAGCCAGCTTACAGAAGAAGAAACATAAAACTAGATAATGTTCCATCATCATCAGAAAGTAATGTATCACGATTTACGCTTTCAATAAATGAAGATGAGGATGATAAACCAAGATTTAAATCGAATAACTCGTATCTGCACGATCGGGTTGACTGAGCTACCAACGTTCTTACAAAATTCCCCGAATTTGACTCGATCAGATCGGGGATTTTTGTTTCCATTACATTATGAGTTAACCGACTTATTGGCTACAGCGTACGCAATCACATCTTCACCCTTAATTTTCTTTTCGCAAAGAATGGCTAAACGTTCAACCACGTTTCTGAATTCTCTAATATTTCCGGTCCAGTGTATGGCTTTGAGTTCTTCTATGGCATCGGGGGCAAATTCGAGCAAGGGAATATTATAGTCTTCGCATACTTCTTTTATAAAATATTCTGCCAAAATAGGAACATCACCAATACGATCGTTTAAGCGTGGGACCTGAATGATGATAACTCCTAAACGATGATATAAGTCCTCACGAAAGTTGTTTTTTTCAATCTCTTGTTTTAAATCTTTATTGGTTGCTGCTATCACTCTAACATTTACTGAGATTTCTTTTTCTCCACCCACTCGAGTGATTTTATTTTCTTGTAAAGCTCTCAGTACTTTGGCTTGAGCCGAAAGGCTCATATCACCTATTTCATCCAAAAAAATAGTGCCACCACTGGCTTGTTCAAATTTCCCTATTCTTTGTTTAACCGCAGAAGTGAAAGACCCTTTTTCATGTCCAAACAATTCGCTTTCTATCAGTTCACTTGGAATAGCTGCGCAATTTACTTCAATCAAAGGCGCATTGGCTCGGTTACTTTGTTCGTGAATGAGTCGGCAAACCAATTCCTTACCAGTTCCATTCTCGCCCATAATCAAAACACGTGCATCCGTTGGCGCTATCTTATCAATCATCTCCCGAACCTTTTTCAAGGCACTTGATTCACCTATCATATGTGTGGTTCGATTGATTTTCTTACGCAGAACCTTAGTTTCTTTAACCAGATCTTTTCTGTCAATGGCATTTCTAACGGTAATTAGAAGTCTGTTCAAGTCCAATGGTTTTGAAATATAGTCGAAGGCTCCTTTTTTTATTGCTTCCACAGCAGTTTCAATATTTCCATGTCCCGAAATCATCACAATGGCAGCTTCATTAGCCGATTCAGACAACTTTTCCAATACTTCAATACCATCCATTTTTGGCATTTTAATATCACACAATATCAGATCGAATTTTTCTTCAGAAGCCTTTTTTAGACCATCAATACCATCAGCAGATTCGCTTACTTCATGGGATTCATACTCTAAAATTTCTTTTAAAGTTGTTCGAATACTCTGCTCATCATCTATCACTAGTATTTTAGCCATATTGTTTATTATAGGTTGGTTAAATTATAAATTAAACTAACAATAAGCTAAATTCAATTTAAAATTACCGAACAGAAAATGTATTGAAATCAGATATGTTATTTTTCATCATGTGTGAAATGACTGCTAATTTCTGGCTACTTATATTTATATAAAGTATTTGTTCAAAGTGTCTTTATCTCTTTCTATAAATAAGGATGAAACAATTGATGAAAATTTCATTGCTGCAAAAATTCGAACATTGCTCCCTCTTTGAGCGCATAGGGTGAGTGCACGATTTCTTTTATATTCAATTGATCGATTATAAATTTTGTTAAAACGGAAGCAACAGCTATTAGTGGAGCTCGCTTTGGATTCATTCCTTTCAAAGCATAAATCTCATCTAAGCTAGCATTGATCAATCGGTTATATAATAGATTAAAGTGTTCAAAATCGATTTGTGTGTATCCGTTATTCGATCCTTTTTTGGCTTGTTGATATTCAGCATGTAGTACTTCAACATAAGTAGTAAAGGAACCGGAACACCCTATGATACAAGCGGGCTTTAGCTGCTTCATTTCGGAAAGAAACGAATTCAAATCTTCTGAAATTAAAGCATGTAAATCAATAATGTTTTGATGTGAAACGGGATTGGATGCATTTGTTTTTTCTATCAGAATATTCCCTCCCAGAGCAAAGCTTTCCATTTTTATGATTCCTTCCGAATTGCATAAAATGAACTCGGTACTAGCACCACCAATATCAATGATTAAAGATGTGTTTGTTATCGGAATAATATTTTTAACACCCGTATAAATCAATTCAGCTTCGCGAACTCCTTCAATAATTTGTATTTTGATGGATGATTGTTCGAATGCTTTTTTTACAAATTCGACTCCATTAGTAGCCATTCTCAAGGCGGCTGTACCATAAGCAACAAATTCACTTACTTTAAATTCGTCAATCTTTGATTTGTACTCAATCAGTTTTTCAACTCCGTTATTAAAAGATTCTGAGCTAATTCTTTTCTGATTACTTAAATTCCTTCCTAACCAAACAAAATCGCTTTGCTTATGTAGAATCTTAAATCCTGATGAGTTTTTTTCGAATACTATCAGGTGAAAAGTATTGCTACCACAATCTACAACAGCTTGGATTACACTCATAAAGTAGTCATGTTACCCTTTATAGAAAAGCCACTTACCCAGTTCTTTGTAACTGACTTTTTTTCCATACATCAATATACCCACTCGGTAAATTCTACTAGCTATCCAGGTGGTAAATAAAAATCCAAGAACCAACAAGGACATACTTAATAATAATTCGCTCAAAGGCACACCAAAAGGCAATCGTACCATCATCACTACCGGAGAGGTAAAAGGAATAATACTAAACCAAAATGCAAGAGAACTATCAGGGTTCGAAATTATTGATTGAGCCACAACAATACCGAGAATTAATGGCACTGTAATTGGAAGCATGAATTGTTGAGTATCGGTTTCATTATCCACTGCTGCACCGATAGCGCCAAACAATGCACTGTATAATAAATAACCGCCAAGAAAATAAAAGATAAATACCAGAAATACATGAATAAAGTTTATGGAAGAAAGACTATCGAATATTTCGGCTACAATTTCTTCGTTCCCACCCGATGAAACCGGGTTGTTTTCATCTATAGTATGTCCGGATATAGAATTTATTTGTTCGGTTTTTTGTGTCAACAGATCCTTATCCAAAAATATGGATTGTACTGCTGTGGTGACCAGTAGTGACAAGGCAACCCATAAAATAAATTGAGTAAGACCCACCATAGCAATACCGATGATTTTACCCATCAGAAGTTGAAATGGCTTTACAGACGAGATGATGACTTCAACGATACGGCTTGTTTTTTCTTCTATTACTCCACGCATTACCATTGCGCCATAGAGAAAAATAAACATGTAGATTACAAGGCTGCTCACAATACCCACAATAGAAACAATTCCTGCACTTGATTTCTGTTCGCCAGTTTCTGTAATCTTAACAGCGTTTACATCAACTCTTGTTCGGATGGATTCAAGCATTTCCTCATTGATATTGTTAGCAATCATTTTAGCATTTTCAATTTCTTTCTGAAGTAGTCGTTCTACTGCCGAAGTAATTTCAATGTTTGCTTGTTTTTCAGAATACAGAATTGCTTTATGAGGAGGTGTTAATATATTCGATGGAATATAAAGTAAGGCCGTGTATTTTTCGCTGTCAAATATCTTCTTAGCCGTTTCAATGGGCATGGTATCACGCTCGAATAATATTTTTTTACTTTTTGGAATATCTTCTCTAAAAAGATGTGCCTCATCAACAACCTTTATCAACTTTTCTTCATCATCCGACATTTCCATAATCATGATGGGTGCTAAAAAAACTAAACCAATGAGCAATGGTCCAACCAATGTCATTATGATAAAAGATTTTTTTCTAACTCTGGTTAGAAATTCTCGCTTTATGATGAGTGCTATTTTATTCATGCGTCTGTACTATTTTGCCATCGATTGTTCTTGCTTGTTCTCTTGAACTGCTCTGATAAAAATGTCATTCATGCCGGGAATAATTTCCTTAAAACCTAAAACATTGGCATGTGGTAGAATGGCATTCAATAAATCATTCGTGCTTTTGTTTTGTAGAAGTTTAACTCTTGCTATGGTATGGTCTTCATGTGCAATGGTCTCAATCAATTCAAAGCCGGTCCATAAACCATTTGCAAAGGCAATATTGTTCCCGATGTATTCAATTTCGAAAATATTGCTTTTATAGGTATTCCTTACTTCTTTAACAGTACCTTCTAATATTTTTTTAGATTGATTGATCAACGCGATATGGCTGCATAGTTCTTCAACCGATTCCATCCGATGGGTAGAAAGAATGATAGTGCTTCCATTTTTACTTAGACCAATCAACTCATCTTTGATCAAGTTGGCATTAATAGGATCAAATCCGGAAAAAGGTTCGTCAAGTATGAGTAGAGGCGGTTCATGAATGACCGTTACTATAAACTGAACTTTTTGCTGCATCCCTTTACTCAGTTCTTCAACCTTTTTCTTCCACCATGGTATTATTTCAAACTTTTCAAACCACACTTTTAGGCGTTTCATCGCTTCTGCTTTTTTCATGCCTTTGAGTTGAGCCAAATACAAAGCTTGTTCACCCACTTCCATTTTTTTGTAAAGACCTCTTTCTTCTGGAAGATACCCAATCAACTCAGTATGTTGAGGTTTTAATTTTTCACCATTTAAAAATATAGAACCTTCATCCGGTCCGGTAATTTGATTGATGATGCGTATCAAAGAAGTTTTTCCCGCGCCATTTGGCCCCAACAACCCAAATATGCTCCCGGTAGGAACATCAATACTAACTTTATCTAAAGCGGTGTGAGATGCGTAGCGTTTTACTACATCATTGATTTGTAAGATGGTTTGATTCATAAGAAGAATTCAAAAATAACAATTTATAAATATTGAGAGGAGACTAATTTTTACCTTTGCCAAATGAAGCGCACTAGTGAAGTAAACGATTCTTTTTTCAAACGCGTATATCAAGTAGTTAGATCTATTCCGTATGGAAGAGTGAGTACTTATGGTGCAATAGCTTCTTATTTGGGTTCAAAAGGTTCGGCTCGCATGGTGGGTTGGGCAATGAATTCAAGTCATAGAGAGTTACCTGCGGTACCTGCACATCGCGTAGTAAATCGAACGGGGATGTTGAGTGGAAAGCATCATTTTGAAAGTAATAGCTTAATGCAAAAATTACTAGAGAATGAAGGGTTAACCATAGTAAACGATGAGATTTTAAATTTTAAAAGTGCCTTTTGGGATCCATCCATCGAATTGGATGAACAATTAAAGTAAGTAAAGTGTTAACGAAGTAGAAATAAATAGAATGATAACAAAAGAAAAAGTGCTTGAAGCACTAAGCTATGTAGATGATCCGGATCTTAAAAAAGATTTGGTTACGTTGGGCATGATACAGGATGTAGCCATTGATGGAAAGAGTGTTTCCTTTACCGTAGTACTTACTACACCGGCTTGTCCATTGAAAGCTGAAATAGAAAGAGCTTGTCGAAATGCAATTATACATTACGTAGATAAAGATGCAGACATTCAAATTAAAATGGATGCAAAAGTAACCCAAGCTAAAAATCGCAGTGATACGGTTAGTGGAATTAAAAACATCATCGCTATTTCATCCGGTAAGGGCGGTGTTGGCAAATCTACTCTTGCTGCAAATTTAGCAATCGCGCTTGCACAAACGGGTGCAAAGGTTGGCTTGCTCGATGCAGATATCTTTGGTCCTAGCATTCCAATTATGTTTGGTTTAGAAAACAACAAACTATTTGTTGAGGAGAAAGAGGGTAAATCTTTTATGGTGCCTGCAGAACAATACCAGGTTAAGTTACTTTCAATTGGTTTTTTAATTGAAGATCATCAGGCGGTGGTTTGGCGTGGACCCATGGCATCAAAAGCATTAAAGCAAATGTTTGAAGAAACGGTGTGGGGAGAGTTGGATTATTTATTGGTTGATTTACCTCCGGGAACCAGTGATATTCATTTAACATTGGCATCCGCTTTTCCTTTGAATGGAGCTGTTGTGGTTTCTACTCCTCAGAAAGTTGCTTTGGCCGATGCCAGGAAAGGCATCAATATGTTCACTTCTGAAAGTATAAAAATTCCCGTTTTAGGTATCATTGAGAATATGTCTTATTTCACTCCTGACGAATTGCCCGATAAAAAGTACTACTTGTTTGGGCGTGACGGAGCAAGAGATTTAGCTCAAGAAAAAAATATTCCTTTCCTTGGTGAGATTCCAATTGTGCAACAAATAAGAGAGGGCGGAGATTATGGAAGACCAGCTATATTAAACAGCGAACTGCCTGTAATGGATGCCTTTAAAACTGTTGCTAATAATTTGGCACAGCAAATAGCGATTAAAAATGCTACTTTTAACAAGGACTTGAAATCGGTAGTTGAATAATACAATGGAAAGAGAATTAGAAATTAGTTTAACCAATAGAGTAGAAGAGACTTTAAATCAGTTGCGACCCTACTTAGCTGCCGACAATGGAGATGTGGCTTTAATTGAAATAACAGATGATATGGTCGTACGCCTTCAGTTACTAGGTGCTTGCAGCACATGCTCTATGAGTATGATGACCCTTAAAGCTGGCATTGAAGAAAGCATTCTGAAATCGGTGCCTGAAATAAAAGCCGTAGAAGCGGTAAATACTTTATAAGTAAGATTATTTATTTCGACAGAAACTTACTGATACGATTAAAGTACTCATTCTTATCTGTAGAAAAATTTTGATCATTCGCAGTGCTGTTACGGACCACATACGTGTCGGTTACTCCTTTAATAGTTTTTATTTCATTCATACTGATCAACGGATCTTGATCAGAAATAATAATCATCAATCCCAACAAGCGGCTCTTCGGTTTATCCATTGCATACATTGGTTCGAAGTTTTTGTCAAACCCAAAGGGCAATAAAATATCTTTTGCAAATTGATCTTTTATTTTCTTCTTCATTCCTTCTAAATTATGCCAGGGTCCGTCTGCAATAATTCTTTTCGTTTCCACTCTGTTGGCTCCTACACCAATACTTAATCCCGCACCAATATTTAAACCATATAGATCGAATTTTGCAATGGAACGAGTTTTACGAAGATGATCTAATACGGCATTTAAATCGGTGATAAACTGAGGATAGATATACAAGTCAGGATCAATTTTGAATTCTGAACTGCTTCCATATCCACGATAATCATACGTAACTACATTGTATCCGGTTGATAAAAATGAATTGACTAACTCTAAGTTGTCGGCCATATTGCCATCACCTGAACCACTGATGACCATCCAATTGGTTGTAATCTTCGAGTTCTCAAAAAACCAGGCATTGAGGGTGGCATTGTCTGAGGTTTTTATCTTTTCCTCTTTAAAGTTCATTCCGAACTTATCGGGTGTATATTTATATTCTTTTGATGGATTAAGCGCCATCATTGAAGTTGATAGAAATAGAATAAGGGCAAAACTGGAAATTAATATTTTTGTCATTGTATTATTGAAGTATGGATTCAAAAATATAAAAACTAAGAAGGACTGAAAATGTTTAATTTGAAAATTGATTTATAATTCATTAACAATACATATTTATGGTAAAGACCTTATCTCAAATGAATGGCTTAAAAAATAGCCTGCCAAACTTTCAGGTTCTTGATGTTGTATCCGGAAAGATAATCAGCGAACAAGATTATAAGAACGGTATTACGCTATACATGTTTATTTGTAACCATTGTCCTTATGTAAAATGGGTTCTGCCAGAGTTGATAAAGTTGGGGAATGACTATAAGAATAAGCCAATAAAAATTTTAGCCATTAGTTCGAATGATATTGTTAGTCATCCCGATGATCACCCGGACAAGATGAAAGATTTAGCTGTGCAAATGCAATTTCCATTTAATTATGCTTTTGATGAATCGCAAAAGATGGCGAGCGACTTTGGAGCAGTTTGTACCCCTGACTTTTTTATTTACGATGAGCAGAATGTATTACAGTACACCGGACAACTCGATGATTCGAGACCGAACAGCAATGTGCTTCCTTCAGGAAATGACATTCGAAATGCATTTGACGCATTAATTGAAAAACGTCCCATTGACTTTGATATGAAGCCCAGTATAGGTTGTAATATAAAATGGAAAGAAGCATAAATTGTTTATCCCCTCTGAAATCAATATCTTTAATACATGAAACCCATCAAATATATCTTCTTAGTAATAGGTTTTATACTATGCAATGTAAATATCCTTCAGGCTCAATCAGAAACCAAAGAAACTGTTCCACAAGAAAATGTAATTTATAAACTTGAATTCAAAAAAGAGGTTGATTGCATTCAGGATCTACGTTATGACAAACTGGATAAACCTATTAAAGGGTGGTTATCTGAAGACAAACTGGAATATTATCTTGAAAATTACGAGATGAATAATAAGATTTGGTACACTGTTCATTATACCGATGGATCAAATGAAAAAGTACTTCGGACGCCATGCACGATAAAGCACACCACAAGACAAGTGCTTTAGGCGTTTCTTTTTATCTCACTTAACAGAATACCGCATGCATTTGCTGCATTCAATGATTCTGCAGCATTTAAACCACCAAAATTTGGAATACATATTTTTTGAGTAACCTGATTTAGAATTTCTTTGCTCAAACCATTCGATTCATTTCCAATGATTAAAAGTCCTTTATTACCGAAAGACAATCGATATACATTATCTCCACTCATGTCGGCAGCATACATAGGCAACTGAATCTTATTGGCTAAAGGAATTAAAACCTTTGAAATATTTTCAATCGCCATATTGACATGAAAAATCGAACCCATGCTGGATTGCACAACTTTAGGGTTGTAGATGTCCACGCAATCTTCATTGCAAACAATTTGTTTGATGCCAAACCAATGCGCCAAACGAATGATAGTGCCGATATTTCCAGGATCACGGATAGAATCGAGCGCAAGGCTCCATTCATTTTTAATGCTTAATGATTGAACATCTACTTTTTTCTGCTCTACTGTTGCCAATATTCCGGGTGGTGTATGAAGGGCACTTATTTTTTCCATGTCCTTTTGGGAACAAATCGTAATTGGAAAATCTTTGATATCAATATTGCCAATCTTCTCTGCATGTAGTTCTGTGAGATACAATGAGCGTATTTTATAATCTGACCGGAGCAATTCTTGCAAAAGTTTTTCTCCTTCACAAATGAATAAATTGTGCTCCACTCTGAATTTTTTGATTTGGAGTGATCGTATCACTTTTATGTCCGATTTAGATATCATAAAATATTGTGTGCAAATTCATTAAAAATATTCTTTTGCTCAAGCATCATTCTATTATTTTTGACAAATAACTCAATTTTACTTTATGCGCAATACTCAATGTTGGATCGTTTGGCTTTTGATAAGCTTTTCTGTTTCCTCTTGCGCATTAAGAAATGTTCCCGATCATCAGTATTTACTTAAAGGAAATTCCATTCGAGCGAACAAAAGCACTTTCAGTTCAGAACTGTCCCCGTTTGTAAAACAGAAACCGAATCGGAAGTTGCTTTTTGCATTTCGATTTCATTTGGGAGTTTACAATTTGGGCACACTTGGAAAGAAAGAGACTAAATTTAAAAATTGGCTCAAAAGTACTGTAGGTGAAGGTCCTGTTATTTACGACTCAACACTCACAGAGCGTAGTACTCAGCAAATGCAACTTTATCTTTTTGACCAAGGGTATTTTGATGCCCAAGTGGTTCCTAATGTTGAATTAAAAAAGAGGAAGGTAAAAGTCGAATACGAAGTAAACAGTGGAGAAGAACGTTATATTGGCGATATCAGGTACAATATCAAAGACTCATTACTGAATCCTACTTTGTTTGCTACCATCGAACAAAGAATGTTTAATAGTGGTGATCAATATAAAGTTGAAAAATTAAAATTGGAAAGAGAGCGATTAGCAGAATTAATGCGTAGAGCCGGTTATTATTTCTTTAACAGTTCGTATATCTATTTTGATCTAGACACTACTCGGATGGACAAAAGAATAGATATATTAATTACGGTTGATAATCCTAAAATTAAAGGTACTGATGAGAATGAGCCGGTATTGGATGACCAACATAATATCTACTACATAAACAATGTTATGATTAACACGCAGTTCAATCCGCTTTCGAGGCAGGAACAAGAACTGAGCGATACAGTTGCATACCAAGATTATAGAATCCTATATCCAACACAAAGCAGTTTGATTTTTAAAAAACAAAGACTAACCCAACATGTGTTTTTTAAGAATGGAGATCGATTTAATAGCAAAGATTTTGATGACACCTATAAGCGATTGGCCGGACTCAAGCAATTTAGATTTATAAATATTATCAGTTCACCCGATCATGAAGGAGATCGTTCGCTATTGAATATCTTAGTGAATTTGACTCCTGCTGTAAAGCAAGATTATGGAATTGAATTAAGTGGTACGAATAACGGAGGTAACTTAGGGATAGGGAGTAAACTGAACTATAGAAATAAGAATTTATTTAAGGGGATGGAACAACTTTCCATTTCATTATTCACAGGATTTGAAAACTTGCCGGAAATATCCGATACACTCGATACTCGAAGAGTAGATTTTTTAATCTTCAATACTTTGGAAATCAGTCCTTCGATCAATTTGGAGATTCCAAGATTATTATTGCCTTTTAATTTAGGAACGGTTCGAAATGAAATTACCAGCAATACGATTATAAATGGAACCTATAGTTTTGAAACGGTTCCTGAATTTAGTCGCAGACTTACTGCTTTTTATTTTGGTTACAGTTGGCGTCCTCCGGTAAAACACAGGCATTCAATATTTCCGTTGGACATAACTTTCATTCGAAATAATTTGACAAATGCTTTTTCAAGCTACTTGCAAAGTTTGAATAACCCAACGGTGAGCAGTACCTATCAAGATCAATTTGTAGTGAGTACACGATACCAATATGTGTATAGCAACTTAGAGGCGAAAAAAGCAAAAAAGGATTTGTACATCCGAAGTGGGATTCAGATTGCAGGAAACAGTTTATCGCTTTTGTCTCCACTATTAAACTTAGAAAGAAATAATGAGTATTACCAAATAGGCGGAGTTCGATTTGCTCAATTTATCAGGCCTGAATTTGAAATCGTATTCAGTAGGAAGTTATTGCGTAATACTCGATTGGTAAATCGTTTATACACAGCAATGGGCTATTCATACGGCAACAGCGAAGTGTTACCATATGAAAAGAACTTTTTTGCGGGAGGTGCAAATGACATTCGAGCTTGGCAACCACGAACACTCGGACCGGGGTCATTTAAAAATACTACAAGTGTTGAGCAGTTTGGGGAATTTAAAATAACCTATAATCTCGAATATCGCTTTCCGGTAATAGGTGTTTTTGAAAGTGCTTTTTTTACAGATGTTGGAAATATTTGGATGCTCTCTCAGGATGTTTTGAGAAACGGCAGTACTTTTTCTTCTGATTTCTATAAGGAACTAGGCATTGGATCAGGTGTTGGATTAAGGTTAAATATGAATTATTTTATCATACGTTTGGACGGTGCTTTTAAAGTGCTTAATCCTACTAAAGAAGTGGACGATCGATTTGTTCTTTTATCGAATAAATTGAAAGACATGAGAGTCAACTTTGCTATTGGTTATCCATTCTAACAGGCATCAAAAAATCTATTTTTTAAATTATTTCATAGCTTTGTTCCGAATTATTTAAGAACGTATTATGGCAAGAACAGATGTTGCGTCTCTTTTGGGAAAAGATGCAGATGATTTATTGAATCACGAGTGTAAAACCATCTCGGCAAAAGAATTGCATAAGCCGGGCAAAGATTTTATTGACCGGTGTTTTTCTGGTAGCAATCGAAACAATCAGGTTTTAAAAAGTTTACAGTCTATTTATGATCATGGTAGATTATCCGGGAGCGGTTATCTAAGCATCCTGCCAGTTGATCAAGGGATTGAACATTCAGGAGGCGCTAGTTTTGCTCCTGCACCTATGTACTTCGATCCTGAAAATATTGTAAAACTTGCTATTGAAGGAGGTTGTAATGCAGTTGCTTCTACCTATGGAGTGCTGGCTAATGTGTCTAGAAAATATGCACACAAAATACCTTTCATTGTAAAAATAAACCACAATGAATTAATGACCTATCCTAATAAATACGATCAGATCATGTTTGGTACCATTCAAGATGCCTGGAATATGGGAGCCTGTGCCGTGGGAGCAACCATATACTTTGGAAGTGACGAGTCCGCTCGTCAAATAGTAGAGGTTGCAGAGGCTTTTGAATATGCTCATGAACTGGGAATGGCAACGGTATTGTGGTGTTATTTAAGAAACAGTGGATTTAAAAAGGACGGTACCGATTATCACAGTAGTGCTGATCTTACCGGACAAGCCAACCATTTAGGAGTAACCATTCAAAGTGATATTATTAAGCAAAAATTACCGTTAAATAATGGAGGTTTTAATGCCATCAACTTTGGAAAAACACATAAAAAGGTTTACGATCAATTGAGCAGCAATCATCCGATTGATCTTTGCCGATACCAAGTATTAAATTGCTATAGTGGAAGAATTGGATTGATCAACTCAGGTGGTGAATCAAAAGGAGCGGGAGATTTAGCGGAAGCTGTTACCACTGCTGTTATTAATAAAAGAGCAGGAGGTCAAGGATTGATTAGTGGGCGAAAAGCATTTCAAAAACCGCTAAAAGAAGGTGTTGCTTTATTGAATGCGATTCAGGATGTTTACCTCGATAAAAAGATTACATTAGCTTAACGTATTGGAATTGCTCAGTTAAGTAGTTATGGCAAATTGGTTTAAAAGAATTAAAGAAGGGATTACCACATCTACCAAGGAGAAGAAAGAAACCCCTGAAGGACTTTGGTATAAATGCACTTCTTGTAAGTCTATAATTCCTACCAAGGAACATATAGAGAATGCTTATGTATGTCCTGGATGTGAATACCATGCCCGTATTAGCAGTGAGCAATATTTTCAATTGCTTTTTGATGAAGGGGAGTATGAAGAACTTAACAGTAATTTGGTTGCTGACGATCCGCTCGAATTTGTTGATACCAAAAAATATACTGACCGATTAATAGATTCTGCAAGAAAAACAGGCTTGAAAGATGCTATGAGAACTTCTTATGGAAATCTGGGGGGAAAAAGAGTCATTATTGCTTGTATGGATTTTTCGTTCATAGGAGGAAGCATGGGTAGTGTTATGGGTGAGAAAATATCAAGAGCGATTGATTTTGCTATTGACAATAAAACTCCGCTTATTATAATTTCAAAATCAGGTGGGGCACGAATGATGGAAGCAGCATTTTCGCTTATGCAAATGGCTAAAACTTCCGCAAAGCTTACTCTGTTAGCCGAAGCAAAAATTCCATATATCAGTTTGCTCACCGACCCAACAACAGGAGGAGTTACCGCTTCATTTGCCATGTTAGGTGATTATAATATTGCCGAACCTGGTGCGCTGATTGGATTTGCAGGCCCAAGAGTAGTAAAAGAAACGATTGGGCGTGACTTACCAAAAGGATTTCAAACCTCAGAATTTGTGCTAGAGCATGGTTTTTTGGATTTTATAGTGAACAGAAAGCTACTTAAATCCAAATTAGCCCAATTACTAGGTCTTTTGCAGAATTGATCCCTAAATTTTGCTTGTTTATTGTTTTCATTTATCTATCTTTGCACGCTCTAATTCAATACATTAACAATGTTATTAACGTCAGCGGATAAAAAGAAAATTTTTAAAGAACACAATGGCAGCGAAGCCAATTGCGGAGGAGCAGAAGGTCAAATTGCAATTTTTACAGAGCGTATTAATCATTTGACAGAACACCTTAAGATTCAACCAAAAGATAAATCTACTCAGCGTGCCTTAATTAAAATGGTAGGTAAGCGCAGATCTTTATTAGATCATCTACACAATACGGAAATCGATCGTTACAGACAGATCATTCAGAAACTGAATATCAGAAAATAAAACGATTCAAAAATCATTATAGAAGGCAATGAAAATTGCCTTTTTTTGTTTCAAACAACAAATATTAGTTAATTGAAAAAATGACACCAAAAGCAATAAAAAAACAAATCACATTATCAGACGGAAAGATAATAGAAATCGAAACCGGAAAGCTAGCCAAACAGGCAGATGGTTCAGTTGTAGTTCGAGTAGGAAATTGTATGTTACTGGCTACAGCCGTTTCAAGTAAAGTAGCTAAAGAGGGAGTTGATTTTTTACCTCTTACAGTAGATTATCAAGAAAAATATGCATCTGCAGGAAGATTTCCGGGCGGCTATTTTAAAAGAGAAGCACGTCCAAGCGAAATTGAAATATTAATTTGTCGAATTATCGACCGTGCACTTCGGCCTTTATTCCCTTCCGATTTTCATGCCGATACACAAGTTATCGTAAGCTTAATATCTAACGACCCGGAAGTAAACCCGGATACTTTGGCCGGATTGGCAGCTTCTGCAGCAATTAGTATTTCCGATATTCCATTTGATGGCCCTATGAGTGAGGTACGTGTAGCGCTCATCAATGGCAAATATGTTATCAATCCTTCTGTTTCAGAAATGATCCATGCCGATTTGGATTTATTGGTTGGAGGAACAGCAGAGTCCATTGTTATGGTTGAAGGCGAAATGAAGGAACGCTCTGAAGAAGATATGATCGAAGCTTTAAAAGTTGCACACGAAGCTATTAGATTGCAATGTAAAGCTATAAATGAATTGGCTGCCGAAGTTGGAAATAAAAAGAGAGAATATTCGCACGAAACACACGATGAATCGCTTAAAGATCAAATTACAAAAGCATGTTTCAGCGCATGTTGTGATGTAGCACGTGCTGCATTGCCTAAAGCAGAAAGACAAGAAAAGTTTAATTCTATCATTGAAGAATTTACTCAGAATCTTTCCGAAGAAGAATTAGCTGAAAAGAAAATATTGATTGATTGGTATTTTCATGATGTAATGAAAGATGCCGTAAGAAGTGTGGTGCTTAAAGAGAAAAAAAGATTGGATGGTCGTGGTCTTCAAGACATACGTGCGATCTGGAGTGAAATAGATTATTTACCTGCTGCGCATGGCTCATCTGTGTTCACAAGAGGCGAAACACAATCGTTGACCACCGTTACATTAGGAACCAAATTGGACGAGCAAACCATAGATATTCCTTCCTTTGTAGGTTCAAACCGTTTCTTATTACACTATAATTTTCCAGGATTTAGTACCGGAGAAGTTAGGCCTCAGAGAGGCGTAGGAAGAAGAGAGGTTGGACATGGAAATCTTGCGCTTCGTTCACTAAAGCAAGTTTTACCAGCCGATGAAAAAAATCCTTACACCATTAGAATTGTTTCGGATATTTTGGAGTCGAATGGATCGTCTTCTATGGCTACTGTTTGTGCAGGATCTTTAGCATTGATGGATGCTGGCGTGCAAATTAAAAGTGGTGTTTCTGGAATAGCTATGGGTTTGATAACCGATGGAAATGAATTCGCAGTACTCAGCGATATATTAGGTGATGAGGATCACTTAGGTGATATGGATTTTAAAGTGACCGGCACCGCTAATGGAATCACTGCTTGTCAGATGGATTTAAAAGTACAAGGAATTTCCTTTGAAGTGATGTTGCAGGCATTAATGCAAGCAAAGCAAGGTCGCAACCACATTTTAAATGAAATGAACAAAACCATTTCAACACCTAATGCTGATTACAAACCACATGTTCCAAGAATTGAAGTATTGTATATCGATAAAGAATTTATTGGAGCTGTAATAGGACCTGGAGGTAAAATCATTCAGGAAATGCAGCGCGAAACAAACACCGTTATTACCATTGAAGAAAAAGATGGTAAAGGTATTGTTCAAATTGCTTCGAACGATGGTGAGGGAATGACCAAAGCCATTAACAGAATTAAATTGATAACGGCAGTTCCCGAAGTTGGAAAAGTTTACGAAGGGAAAGTTAAAAGCATCATGCCTTTTGGTGCCTTCGTTGAAATTATTCCCGGAAAAGAAGGTTTATTACATATTTCAGAAATATCATGGAAACGTATTGAAAAGATGGATGGAGTGATGGAAGAAGGAGAAATAGTGGAAGTGAAATTGCTTGAAGTAGACCAAAAATCAGGGCGTTTGAGGCTTTCTCGAAAAGCATTGCTACCAAAACCGGAACGACCAAAGAAACCGGAAACATCGAATGAATAAATAGAAAATCAGTGCATATCGCACTGATTTTTTTGTTTTATGTAGATATCTTACAAAAGCCAAAGGCCTTATAAATTCACATTTGTAACCCTCCTGATTGAACTGCGTTTCGGTACTTGTTAATACTACAGATATCATATGCGTCAATTAAAAATTACCAGACAAGTTACAAACCGTGAGTCGGCTTCTCTGGACAAGTACTTATCCGAAATTGCAAAGATCCAACTGCTTACTCCTGAACAAGAAGTGTCTTTGGCTAAGCGAATAAAAGCAGGCGATCAGGAAGCACTGGAACATTTAACCAATGCCAACTTGCGTTTTGTGGTATCGGTAGCAAAACAATACCAAAATCAAGGCTTAACGCTGGGAGATTTAATAAACGAGGGCAATCTTGGCTTAATGAAAGCTGCTCAACGATTTGATGAAACACGAGGGTTTAAGTTTATTTCTTATGCGGTATGGTGGATTCGTCAAAGCATCTTACAAGCATTGGCTGAACAAGCACGTATTGTTCGTTTGCCATTGAACAAAATTGGATACATCAACAAAATCAATAAAACTTTTGCTCAGTTGGAGCAGGATTTTGAAAGAGAGCCTTCAGCAGAAGAAATCTCTGAAGTGTTAAACATATCTGTTGCCGATGTAAATGACACTATGCGATCTGCTACACGTCATTTATCAATGGATGCTCCGCTTCCAAACAACGAAGAAGGAAACTTACTTGATGTTTTGCCGGGTGAAGAAGATTTAACACCAGAAAACACCTTAATGAGTGAATCGCTAAAAAGAGAAGTGGAAAGAGCTTTGGCTTCTTTAACTCCTCGTGAAGCAGATATACTTCGTTTATATTTTGGCATCTATGGAGGACCAACCATGACCTTAGAAGAAATAGGGAATCGATTCGATTTAACTCGAGAAAGAGTAAGACAAATAAAAGAGAAAGCAATCAGACGTCTTAAACATGCATCCAGAAGTAAAATTCTGCGTTCCTATCTGGGATAATCCAGATAGCTTTTCTTAAAAGCGGGAGTACAAAGAAAGCGGTGCTTCCGCTTTTTTTATGTCTATTTTTAAAACCTGCTATCATTGATTACTTTTGTACAAACTCCAGGATTATGAATACATTGATTGCCCCCTCTTTATTGTCGGCCGATTTTGGCAATCTCGAAAGAGATGTAACTATGTTAAATAATTCTCAAGCCGATTGGTTGCATCTTGATATTATGGATGGGGTTTTTGTTCCGAATCTATCTTTTGGAATACCGGTTGTAAAAGCCATCGCAAAAGGGGCTAAGAAAAAATTAGATGTACACCTAATGATTGTCAACCCCGACAAGTATATCGCTGAATTTGCGAATGCCGGAGCAAATATACTAACGGTACATTACGAAGCATGCACACATCTTCATAGGACCATAGCTGAAATTAAAAAGCACAACATGATGGCTGGAGTGGCTATCAATCCTCATACACCTGTTTCGGTTTTGGCGGATATCATTGAAGAAATAGATTTGGTTTGTATCATGTCCGTTAATCCTGGGTTTGGTGGACAGAAATTTATTCCGAATACCTACAAAAAGATTCACAATCTGATGGAGATGAAAGAACAGGTAAACGATGGATTATTGATTGAAATTGATGGGGGAGTGGATTTAAAGAATGCACCTAAGTTGATTGCAGCAGGAGCTAATGTTTTGGTTGCCGGTAATACAGTTTTTTCTTCTGAAAACCCTGAAGCAACAATTACTTTGTTAAAGAATTCGGGTTCTTACGCTACAAAATCTGATAGGTAATCGAATCGTTCAGTAAGTTTTCCATTCTGTGCAATGGTTGCTCTTTCTAAAATTTTAGTTTGATCTTCTTTTACCAAAGTAGGTAATACTCTTTCCATAAAATGTTTTCCAAACCCTTCCGATGAATCTCTCGGCAATTCACAAGGAAGATTATCTATTGCGGTGACACTGATAACGTTTTTATCAAATGCTTCGGTCAATTGCTCAGAAGCAACATCATAGCCATAAAACTTTTCTTCTATACTAGAGGCCTTCATTGTGCTGGGTATGCTTCCATTGATATCGCACGTAACATCGGAGATTACACTGATTCGAAATCCCGGATCTTTCATGTCTTTTTTTGAAAACAACAATGGCGCTTTAGGATTCCAATAAGCGCAATGAATTAAAATATCGCACACGGATGCATAAGATGAAGCATCTGCAAAAATACATCTGTACTTTTCAGGCGATTCGTAAAATTCAATTTGATTGAAAGGCGAACGGTCCATCGCTGCATGATAGTCTTTTGAGTGCAACTGTACATACACCGGCTCGCGAAAAGAATAATTGAGAAATTCATAGGGAGTAACTTTTCGCATTTTTAAAGCGCCCATAGTTTCGCACGCTCCATTGGCAACCCGACCACCACCGGTAACCACTATCTTTATGTTGGGTAAATTGATAGACGAGAATTGATCAAACACCTCTGCTCTGTCTTTGCATAAATGCGCAGGTTTCAAATCCAGAATATTGTATTTTAATCCATAGGCCATCAAAGCATTGTAAGCTCCAACAATTCCTGCATATCGACCAAAGCCTATTATTCTATTTCCTTGTAAATCAGTCAAACACTCATAATCAATCAATCGTATTTTTTTGGATAAAACAGTTTGGAGTAATTTCTTATTATGCGCTTGTTTTTTAATAGTATGAGAAAAGAAAAAATACGTTTTGTTTTCAATCAATTCTTCTTTTGGTACTTCTTTGATTCCCATTAAAACATCGCACTCAACCACCTGATCTACTACATTAATTCCTTCGTTGCGGTATTCCTGATCCGTATAACATCTCCAGTCACTTTGCTGAACGAATATTTGAATGTTCGGAAATTGCTCTTGAATGGCTTTACACTGTTCGGGACTAAACGCCACTCTTTTATCATGAGGGACTTTGCTCTCTCTTATCAATCCAATTTTTATATCTGTCATATTGTGCTTGCAAATTTAACCTAAGCTGACAAACAAGGAAGAAAATGTTTGTAAAACACTCTGGAATAGTTTTTGACGAATAATAGTTACTTTTGTAAAAGAAATCGTTATTTGATTTATGGGGCCGACACTGGAATCGACAGGTTGTGGATTTTCAGGTAAGCATGTCGGGCATTGTGAACTTGGCCCGTTATAACTAATTCTCACAAACTTTAAATGGCGAATCTAACTTCGCTCTTGCTGCCTAATACTAGGTATTAGTAAGCAATGTTCCCCGAAAAGCTCTTCCGTACAGCGTTTCGGTGCGAGCATCGCAAATGTATGGATAGCTGTTGTACGTCACGAGCAGCAGCGAAATTAAAGTGACTGGATACTTAGTTGGTTGGATGTTATGCCTGCTTTGTATTAAGATCAAATAATATCTAAGCATGTAGAAAGCTTGCCAATTGCTTCGCTGGACGAGGGTTCAAATCCCTCCGGCTCCACTTATTGTAATCGCAAATTCGATTTTTTTAACTCCATCGAATAGCCTTACATTTGTAATGCTTTTTTTGAAAAAGCATTATGAGCAAAATCAAAGTTTTAATCATTAGTTATTATTGGCCCCCTTCGGGTGGTGCAGGTGTTCAGCGTTGGCTTAAGTTTTCTAACTACTTACATGAGCAAAACTTTTCGATTACAGTTTATACTCCCAAGAATCCTGAAAATCCGGTAACCGATAACAGTTTGCTTCAAGAAGTAAACAATGAAATCAACGTTTTAACGCAACCAATATGGGAGCCCTATAATTGGTACAAGAAATTTATTGGGCATAAAAAATCAGATAAAATAAACACAGGGTTTTTATCGGAAAAGAAAAAGCCAAAGTGGGCTGAAAGGATTTCCATATGGATAAGAGGTAACCTGTTTATTCCGGATGCTCGATGTTTTTGGATAAATCCTTCCGTGAAGTATCTTGAGAAGTACCTAAAAGAAAATCCAATCGATGTCATTATCTCTACCGGACCACCACATAGTATGCATTTAATAGCGCTGAAATTAAAAAGGAAATTGAATGTAAAATGGATCGCAGACTTTCGTGATCCTTGGACAGGTATTGATTACTATCAAGATTTGATGCTGACCAAAAGAGCGCACAATAAACATGTAAGGATGGAACGCGAGGTGCTTACAAGTGCCGATCGAATTGTGGTTATTGGTGAGCAAATGAAAGTTGAATTTGGCGAATCGTTTAAACATAAGATTGAGGTGATTCACAATGGATATGATGACAAAGATATTCCTAAGACTGTGATGCGCAATAACGATCGGTTTACCTTGATGCATGTTGGCTCTTTGGTTCCGTCACGCAATCCATTATTACTTTGGGAGACTTTAGCTTCTATTTGTAATGCAAACCCAATATTTCGCGACAAGCTTGCCATTCATTTAGTGGGCAAAACGGATGTTTCCGTAATTCATGCCATTGAAAAATTTGGACTGAAAGCCAATTTAATTCAAACCGATTATTTGCCTCATAAGGAAGTTTTGCAATTAGCTTCATCGGCTTCGGTTTTACTGTTGCTATTGAACAATACACCAAATGCTAAAGGTATATTAACGGGAAAGATGTTCGAGTATCTTGCATTAAGTAAACCCATTCTTAGTATTGGACCGGTTGATGGTGATGCCGCTGCCATTATCAATGAATGCAAGGCAGGAGTTACGGTTGATTTTGATGATGGCGCTAATTTAAAGTTGGAATTGGAAAAATATTATGATCTATACAAAGAGAAAAAGCTTTTTATCGAAACAAGCAATGCAAGAGCGTATTCCAGAAAAGCGCTGACAGGTAAATTAGCTTCTGTGATCCATAAAATGCTGAACTGATTATGTGTGGAATAGCTGGATTTATTGACACTTCTCTACCTTCAGAGAACGAAAGAAAAATACTTCTTGAAAAGATGCTCCATTCGATTGCACACCGTGGGCCCGATGCCAATGGAATGTTTTTCGATGGGGCGGTAGCATTAGGGCATCAGCGCTTGTCAATAATTGATTTAAGTACTGAAGCCAATCAGCCAATGTATTTTGGATCTCTAACGATTACGTATAATGGAGAAATTTACAATTATATCGAGATTAAAGAATCTTTGCGTGATTTAGGTTATGTCTTTAAAACCAATAGCGACACGGAGGTCATATTAGCATCTTATAAGCGATGGGGAGTTGAATGTGTTAAACATTTTGTTGGGATGTGGGCTTTTGCTATTTGGGATTCGGACCAAAAAGTTTTTTTCGCCAGTCGCGATCGATTTGGAATTAAACCTTTCTATTACATTCAACAATCAGGTCGATTTTATTTTGGATCGGAATATAAAGTACTCAATCAAAGTCCTGTATTTAACAATGAAGTGAATGAAAGGCAAGTAGGTAGGGGACTTCAAATGGGTTGGGTGGAGTATCAGGACGAAACTTACTTTTCATGTTTGAAAGCCTTACCTGCTGCACATAATTTGATAATCAAAGATGGTGCATGCACCATAAATCGATATTGGGATATTGAAACCGGGAAATACAATTCCTTGAATTTTAAACAAAAGAAAGATCGTTTTTACGAGTTGTTTGAACAAAGTATTCGACAACACATGCGCAGCGATGTATCCATAGCCAGTTGCCTTAGTGGAGGAATTGATAGTTCAGCCATTGCCAGTATGGTGCAGACTTTATACCCAGATCAGTCCTACAAAAGTTTTTCGGTGTATTATACCGGTGAAGGGGATGTAGATGAAAGACCCTTCATCGATGAAGTGTTGAAAAAGTACCCTTCCATTGAACCACATTATATTTCGCCCGATGCCCACATGGTTGAAGAAGCATTTGACCATGCTTTATATCATGCCGATGTGCCTTGCACAGGATCCAGTTTTATATCGCAATATTTTTTAATGCAACTCATTCGTCAACAAAATATAAAAGTGGTATTGGACGGACAAGGGAGTGATGAATATCTGGCAGGATACATGCATAGCTTTTATCGTTTGTTTGCCGATATGATGCAGGCCGGTCATTTGGTTGAACCCATCGCGCTAACTATGGTGTTGAAGAAAAAACTCAATCTCAGTACCATGCGTGCAGTGGGTCACTTTGGAAAAAGTATGTTGAGTTTGTTCAGAAATGAACAGCAACTATATAGTTTAGAGTATAAAAACTATTATCCTTTTCTTTTAAATGGAAATAAAAAAATACCTTTTCATCTCGAAAAGAAAAAGGGTAATCATCTCGATAATTTCTTATATCATTTATTGTTCAACAGCAGTTTGCCTTCATTGTTGCACTATGAAGATCGAAACTCAATGGCGTTCAGTATAGAATCAAGAGTACCTTTTCTGGATCATCGATTAGTAGAATTTTGTTTTGAACTTAACAATAGAGACAAGATTCATCACACCGAAACCAAATATATCTTACGTGAGTCTTTGTCTAATGTGTTACCGGACGCTATCTACAATAGACAGGATAAAAAAGGTTTTGTAACCCCTGGAGAATCGAAATGGCTGAGAGGCCCTCTTCAACATTTACTTGATATAAATTTTAGTACCTTACCATTCCTCAATGCAAAAAAGTGTAAATCAATTGTTGAGCGATATAAGAAGGGAGACAATTCATTGGCTTTACTTACATGGCGATTGGCCGTTTTGCATTATTGGATGAACAAAAATGTATGAAGAAAATCCTGCTGATTGTTATTTGTATCTTCTCTTGCGCTCCTGTTTCTAGTGTATTTACCAAGAGCAACGATTTTTCGTGGTTGCGACCCTTTGTAGTCATTTCTGAAGTTCTAAGTGTTGATCACTGGGAAAAGGACACCAAGTTCATGCGCTTTGATAGCAGTGGAATTGTATTGGGCAACAACAATTATAATCCGGTCACTATTTCACAATACGCTCTTGCTTGTTTTGAACATTATAGGAATACAAAGGATGAAAATTATAAGCAAAAGTTTTTGGTGAACGCGCAATGGTTGATGGACGAAAAGAACTATGTAAAAATAGATTCGGATCGCATTGGCTATCCATATAAGTTTCAATTCAGAGATCTCAAGCCGGGTTGGTATAGCGGTTTATCCCAGTCTGAAGTCGTTTCAGTGTTGATCCGATACTATTATTTAACCCGCGATGATAAAGTATTGAATCTGATTAAAAAAGTGAATAATCTAATGCTGCATCCAATAGGCGATGGAGGTTTGATTGACACCACGCCTGAAAAGATGATTTGGATAGAAGAGTATCCCGGATCGAAACAACACAAACATGTATTGAATGGATATTTAGTGAGCTTATTTGGATTGTATGAATATACTCAGATGTTTCCCGAAGACAAGAGAGCGGCACGTATGCTGTCGCAAGGATACGAGTCGTTGAAGAAATCGGTGCAGTTTTATGAAACGGCCAGCAATAATTTAACTTATGATCGGGGTTCAAAACAAGCAGTCAATAATTGGTACATGAAGGCACAAGTTTTTGAGATGCGTGCTTTGTATGATATTAGTGGAGACGATTTTTATAAAGCTTGCAGCATGCTTTGGAGTACCTATACTTTTAATCGACCATTAAATTATGTAGGGTGTAAATTAAACAACTGGAATTTGTCGGTGCCCATGCGCATTCAACCTAACGGGTGGTTTGCTGCAGTACCTTCTTTAGATATCATAAATTTGAACGATCAAGTTCGTAAAGTAAATGCTGCACAAACTAGAAAAGGATTTGAAGTTCAAAAAACGTATGATTCGAATTTTCATACGTATCTACAATTTTTATCCGGTGATAGCATAGATGAGAAACCTTATATTGAATATGAATTCAAAGCCTCTCAACTGATGGAGGGCCTAATCTTTTTTGCCGGCACCGATAGTATTCGATCAAAAATTACCGCTCTAGAGTATAAAACCACTCATCAGTCTTCATGGAAAAAAGCTAAAGTAGGGAGTTATGAATTGTTGGATAAGAATGCATACTTGTTTTTTAATGAAGCATTGAATGTGAGTGTACTTCGTATCGAATTTGAAAAGCCTGCAAAAGGAAAGACTTTGATGCTTTCAGAAATCCAAATTGGTAAAAAAGGTAAAGCACTTGAACCTTTGCACCTGCATTACTTATCAGAAGTTCAAAATCCGATAGGGGAAAAATTTAAAATCGATTTTGATTTACAAAACAACAGTGCCTATAAGGTATTTTATAAAAGTGCTTCCAATGCAGCCGCATTAAAATCAACCCCTTGGAATCCTCATTCACATATAAATTCGAAAGATGAGGTGATTATGAGAAACAATAGTTTTTATCAATTTGTAGTCGTCATGGAAAATAACTCTACTGTAGCGTTGAGAAATTTCAAACTCAATAATCTATAGTTCTATTTGACTATCGATTGAATGGTATTCAGCATTTTCTCTTTTCTCTTGCCCAGGTTATAATTTGTATTTATTCTTTCGACTGATTTGGCCGAAAGCGATTGATTTTCTTTCCTCAAAATCGTTTCTAATAACTCGATAAGCAATTTCGCATCTCTTTTTTCTAAAAGAAATCCGCAATCGCCTATTATGTCTGGAATAGCGTTTACTCGCGATCCGATTGGAATACAACCACACAGCATTGCTTCACAAATGGCATTGGGAAATCCTTCGCTCATAGATAACTGCAAATAATATTCATGCGCTAAAAACAACTCATCTAAATGAGAATTCGGTCGACTGCTAAGCCATTTTAGATTATGCAATTGAACAGGAGGAATAAAACCTTCATTGATGCCTACGATGGTGAATTGTGAATCCGGAAAATGTTTAGCTGCTTCAATCACAAGATCCAATCCTTTCAATGCAAAGGTGAATGGAAGTTCTATACCGGCTGCAACTGTTATGAAGGAGCTTTTAATCCGTTGTATGTTAGCTGGCATATATTGCTTGGCTTCGAATCCATTCTCAATTACGGTATAGGGAATACTAAATGGATTGATAAAAGCTTTTAAGCCTTGTTGTTCAGGTGCTTTATCGTCATAGGTATAATGGTAATCGATCAGGGTGTGATGTTTGGGTAATAAATGCGTGGCTTGTTTTATACTCAATTTGGTAAACCAACCCAGCAACGACTTGTTAAAGTTGCCATATCCGATATTGGGAAATGAAACACACTCCGTTCCTCCACATATTATAATAAATGGTTTGTTGAATAGCTTGCATAATATGGCAGGCCAAAAAGTGTGGTAACCTGCAAACTGTGCAATAACAAATTGTTGGCGAGAAATTGAAAACAGTAGAATGAACAGATGTCGTATAAATTCAAAGGGCACATTATACTTTGGGCTCGATCGGAATACTAGCGAGCGAACAGAATAATTGCTGTTCAATAGGTCAATATCCTTTTGTATAAAGGTTGAAAGACCAGTGGAAATAAAAAGAACACTTTTTAGTTTTTTGTTCGACACGAGTGCTTTCAATAATCAATAGGTAATATGTAAACTGTCGAGCTCTGAGACACTTATGGACGGAGGCATAATATTGTTTCGAATTTTATGCTCCATTAAAACGGCAACTTTTTGAGCTTCCGACTCTGACACGAAACCTTTAATTCCTTGTACGGCAGGTATGTTGGGCTGATGAATGTATGGCTTTTCATCAACATGAATCATAAATCCAAATCCTTTAATGGAAGGATCGGGCATGGTATCGTTATTAAAAACAAAAGAAGAAACAGACAAAGCAGGATTGACTTCAGTTGTAGCGGTTTCAGTTTGGGAGAAAGCGTTTGTGTTGGATGTTTCTGATTGGCATGCCATACATAGAGCAATGCTCATCAGTGTTAGTGTAAAAAGTATTCTCATATGAGGTTATAACTATCGGAATAAAGTTACAAATCCTGAGCGATATGATTTATTAAATCGTATGATATAAGGATAAATTCCTTCGCTGCATGCTTTTTTCTGATAGGTTCCATCCCAAGAAAAATTATCTTGATTTCCGCTGTAAATATGCTGACCCCATCGGTTAAAAATATCTATAGTGAATTCAATACAGTTACTTCGGTTCACAAATTCAAATACATCGTTCTTCAAATCGTTGTTGGGAGAGAAAGCATTGGGAATAAATATTTGATCTTCAAAGGCATTGGGCACATTTAGAGTCACAGCAGTAGAGTCGCTATAACATTGGTTGCTGACTATATGCGTAATGGTATAGTTTCCTGCACCGGAGTAAGTATAAACCGGATTAGGCAAGTTGCTGCTCGATCCGTTGCCAAATAGCCATAAATGATTTTGTGTAGAATCAGCAGCAGTAAAGCTTATGGTAAAATTGCAGCTATCAATTTGAGTATTAAAAGAGGATGATACAGGTGTAGGATTCGGAATGGTAACAGAAATAAAACTGGTATCGCTTATACATTCATATGTAGAAATGAGCGATACGGTATAGGTTCCGTTAGCATAGCTATGCGAAGGATTTAGCGATGATGCGCTGCTGCCATCACCAAAAAGCCACACATAACTGGTGTTTGATCCGCTTTGCGACATGGAAAACTGAACCGTAGTATCACAAGGGCCTTGAACAGCATTTATAGTGGGTTTAATTTTTTGAAGTTTCCAGATTTCATTAGAGTAAACAGAACTTAAGTTTCTTCCAAACCCAACATATCCTTTCTCACTAATTGAAAAACTGCTCCCCTTTAGATAAAGGTTCCCTGGAAAAGTAGGTAAAGAAGACCAGCTGTTTGAAACCGGGTTATATGCTAAGTAATCGCTAAATAAACTTGAAGAAGATCCTCCACCTCCAACAATTCCTTTACCACACATTGTAAAATGATAAGAAGCATATCGAGGTGCTCCAGGGAAGTTCGATTTCTGAGTCCAAGTATTTGCTATGGGATTATACTCCCATAAGTCATTAAAATATGATCCGCCTGCTGTTCCGCCACATGCGATATAGATGTTGTTACCGATAACAAATCCAGATGTACTTTGTCTTGCACTAGCTGGAAGATTAGCTTTTGCACTCCATGCGTTTGTGATTGGATCATACTCATACCAATCATTGGTATTAGGTGAATATCCGAATCCAAGATATCCGCTTGTTGAATTTGACATGGCTGTTGCATCGTACCTACCAGCTCCAATAAAATTTGCGATCGGATTCCATGAGTTTGATACAGGGTCATATCTATAAAAGTCTGCTTTTTGAGATGGATCCCATCCGGTCCCTACATATCCATAGTTGCCAATTGCAAATGCAACACATCCATATCTGGGGGTACTAGGGAAATCAGCTTTTTGAGACCAAATATTTGTTGTTGGATCATATTCCCAAAAATCTTTATACAGTTGAGGAGTAAGTGTAAAATTTGCTCCGGTGCCGGCATACGCTTTGCCGTTCAATTCGAATGCAATGGTTTCATATCTTGGAGCTGCTGGAAAATTGGCAACTTGTACCCATTCCAAATCTTGAGCATTAGCAAATTTGAAAGCTGGAGAAAGCAAAATGAATAAAGCAATTATTTTTATTCCTTTCATTGGAATGTTTGCATTTATTATTTCAAACCTACAACGGCAATTGCTGAGGAGTACTTTTTAGTCCTCTTTACACGACTGATGGAGGAATCTACAAGCCAAACAACAAGATTTATTAAAGATAAAAACTTATTGATAATCTTTTTAAACTTTAGCCCTGAAGGTAGTTTTCCGTTTTTAGGTTCAAGATTTACATACAAATTGATGGGAACCAAATAAGCAGATTTGATTACGGATAAGTGATTTTGATTATAGGCATTCTCAATATTCGATACATCATAAATATAATGAATGTCAAAGATGGGTTTATTCAATTTTTTTTGAAACCATCCTAGTAAACCGTTATTATTAGGCAACGTAGAAATCAACAGGCCGCCTTTTTTTACATACTTACTAAAAGAACTTATGGTATGATTTAAATTCTCAAAATGCTCAATCACTCCCATAGAGATGACAATATCAAATTTTTCAATTAAATCTGTTGAAGGCACAAATGCATCTGCACAATAAATTATTCCATCAATTCCATCTCGTTCAAGAATCTTTCGACTGTTTTCACATCCTAGTTCAGAGTAATCTATGCCAAATGCTTTTAACCCATATTGTTTAGCAAAATAGGGGAGCCAAACAGAATTTCCACAACCTATTTCAAGAATACTTTTGTCTTTTAAATCTTGATTTATGAAAAGCTTATCAAAAAATTTGTGAAATTCCGTATTGGTGAAGTTTTTAAAAGAGAGGTCGTGAATATTTATTGGTTGAGGCAGTGCAGTATTTTCCCAAACTCCAGTCCAGTATTTTTCACCGGCTCTATCAACATTATCTTGCATTTGAATTTTCAGTTTCGCTTTATCACCATTAGCTTGCCTTTGGTTTCAAATTCTAAAGAGTTATTATACACTCTATAAACATACATGGCCGAAGCAAGAGTAGGCAGGTATATCTGATTTTGTTCTTGATCCAGTTTAACTTTTCGTACAAGTTTACCGTCAACAGAAAAAATTATCATTTCCATTCCGGGTCGAAATCCTAATAAAAAGTCAACATATATATTTCCATCTCCGGGACTATTGTAAACATTAACTTCAAACAATGAAGTAGAAGAAGTTTCTTTCGGAGCATATTCCCACAGATCATTGTAATTGGTGCTTGTACCCGAAATGCCTCCAGCACATAAAAACCCTGAATTGCCTATACTAAAATTTCCCGGGAACACTCTAGTGATTCCTGGAAAAGTGTCTAGCGTGGTCCATGTATCTGAAGGGATGTCGTAAGCAAAGAAATCTTTAAAATAGTTCGTTCCATCTTGTCCTAATCCTATATAAGCTTTCGAGCCAATTACAAAACCGCTTGCGCCATATCGAATACTGCCAGGCATGTCTTGTTTTTGAGTCCATTGATCCGTTTGAGGATTATATTCCCACATGTCTTTATAAGGATTGGCAGGAAAGCCATAAGAACCAGTGGTTACATACCCTTTTCCATTGTACGAAAAGCTGTAGGAACTTTGTCGAATTCCACCGGCAAAATCTGCTTTACGTGTCCAGGCATTCGTAGTAGTATCGTATTCAAAGAACTCTTTTGTGTAAGGTAAAAATCCCACACCGGTATATCCTTTTGATCCAATTGAAAATGCAACACCGGTATAAAATGGAGTACCTGGATAGGAAGCTACACTAAACCATGTATTGCTATTAAAATCGTAACGATAAAAATCAACCAATTGAGAAGGAGACCACCCACAACCAACATAAGCAAAGTGACCTATAACAAATGCTGATGCACCATATCTTCCACTGCCCGGCATGTTGGCTTTTTGAGTCCAACTATTGGCAACCGGATCAAATTGCCATAAATCTTTTAGAGCGCCCGATGAGCTAAGGCCGGTACCAATGTAGCCTTTTCCATTGTATGAAAATCCTACAGGATTGTATCTTGGTGAACCTGATAAATTAGGTCTTTGCTTCCATTCATTAGAAGCGGCCCAACTATTTAAGGAGATTAATAGGCAGAGTAAAGTGATCCTCATCAAAACAAATTTATACAATTATTACACACAAAGCAGTTTATTTTTTACATCGTGCTTCTATACCATTTCCACCTTTCCACACTTCAATATTCTTGCCATTCAATTTGTTTAAAATAACTTTTATTTGTTTTTCAGTCCTTAGATGCTTGTGAAAATCGGTTAACCCATCATACGTATCTAAACGACACAGCTGATAGTGAAATTCTCTGTCCATTTTTGGAAATTGTTTAAAGTAGGTGTAACAAGGCGAAATACGATTTAAAATCAATCTCATCAAGTTACTTTCTTTAAATTTCCAATGCCAGGGGAAAAACGAATCGACCAAGCGGTCAACTATTTTTTTTGATTTTTCAGGCTTCATTCGCTTTAGAAAAAACCGATACAATAGGATAGGCTTTAACAAATACATCCAGTCAAAAGTGTAATGATCAATTACCAATAATCCTCCGCTCTTTACTTTTTTGAACAAACAATCAATGGTTTTTTCTGGATCGGGCGTGTGCTGAACGACTCCTAAACAGATTACAACATCAAAAGATTGATCTAAGAAAGGCAATTCATAAACATTGGCTTGTGCCACTCTATGATTTTTAGCCCCATTCATATTATCCAGATTTACTTCTACTGCTTCACTCAAATCAATCGAATGAACCAATGCGCCTGCCGAGACTAAGTGTTCGGTAAACCTACCCGCACCACAACCTACTTCCAATACTGTTTTGCTTTTCAAATCAGAGATCGGAAAGCCTAAACATCTTTCAAGTCGATCTTTTGAGATATCACTTTTATTAAAAGAATCTAATTGAATTTTTGCAAACGATTTCCATTGTAGCCCAAATGCTTTTGCATAATTATCAGAATGAACAAATCGAGGAATTGAATTTATAATAGGATACGCATTACCATCTTTATCACATAATTGATCATTCTTTTCAAAAAGAGGTAGCTGCGTTTTAGGATTTATATAGTCAACCATAAGCTCAAAATCAGAGATCAAAAGTAAAATTTTTAGTTAGTTTTGTTCGCCTATGTGTGGATTGAGCGGCTTTATATATCACTCTTTTGGAGACCGTAAGGATATTTTGATCAAAATGTCTAATTCTCTTGTCCATAGAGGGCCTGATGACCATGGAAATGTGGTGATCGAAACAGAAAATTCTCAAATAGGTTTTGGTTTTAGACGGCTAAGCATTATTGATTTATCGATGAATGGCCATCAGCCAATGGAGTGGAATGAAGAAGGTCTCACTGTAATGCTGAATGGAGAGGTTTATAATTATACCTCACTCCGAAAGGAATTAGAATTGCTGGGTTATTCATTCAAGAGCAATAGCGATACTGAAGTAGTAATGAAAGCGTACCATAAATGGGGTATTAAAGCAATTGATCGGTTCATTGGTATGTTTGCCATTGCAATAATGGATAAAAGAAAAGACGAGTTAGTTCTGATTCGTGATAGGGCTGGAGTTAAGCCATTTTTTTATTACCACCACAATGATTGCTTTTTATTTGCTTCAGAGTTGAAAGCATTTCATGCCAACCCTGATTTTCAAAAAGAACTTAATATCAATGCATTGGCATTGTATTTTCAACATGGTTATATTCCAGGTCCACACTCTATTTTTAATCATACTTATAAATTGCTTCCCGGCCATTTGTTGCGATATAAGCTTTCAAACAAGCAAATAGAAACGGAATGCTATTGGTCGGTTGATGAATGTTATAATAAACCAATAGAAAATATTTCAGAGCAAGAAGCTAAGGAAGAGTTATTGGTAATATTAAAAGATGCATTTTCATTGCGATTGGTTTCAGATGTTCCATTGGGCGTTTTTTTGAGTGGTGGTTACGATAGCAGTTTGTTGTGTTCCATCTTGAAAAAGGAGTGCAACCAACAAATTAAAACATATACCATAGGTTTTAGAGAGAGTGATTTTAATGAAGCGGACTACGCACGGCAAGTTGCTCAGCTCTTACAAACAGACCATACAGAGTTTGTATGTGGATATAATGAAGCAATGGATGTGATTCCACTTTTATCGGATATGTATGATGAACCTTTTGCCGACTCATCTGCTATACCAACCTATTTGGTTAGTAAGTTGGCACGGCAGCAAGTTACCGTTGCGCTATCTGCTGATGGGGGTGATGAAGCGTTTGCCGGTTATACAAAGTATATAAAAGTAAAAAACTACATATCTAAACTCAAAAGCAATCCGAAGTTGTTGAATACATCAGCTGCTTATTTGATTAATCTTTTTGCTCGCATTGCCCCATCTTCTTTGCATAAACCAGACCGCATAGACAAGCTGGGATGTCTGTTACAATCTGAATCAGAAATTGCAGGATTTGACATCATTACTCAGGGATATACTTTGAATGAAGTAAAACGATTTTTTAGTAAAGAAATTGAACTACCAAAAACGGCCTTTGATGAAGCAATGCGTAAAAATTATTCAAGTGAGTTGAATTCATTTTTGGCGTTGGACTATAAGACATTTATGGTTGATGATGTACTTCAAAAGGTGGATCGGGCAGGAATGTATGCATCTTTAGAAGCTCGTGAACCCATGCTTGATCAACGGATCATTGAATTTGCTGCACGTTTACCCGACACTTTGAAACTAAATGGCTTGAAGGGCAAATATTTATTAAGGCT
>DAOQTX010000030.1:0-30938 GCA_035340715.1 Bacteroidia bacterium
ACCCCCAAAACACCATCAAAAACCGACCATAATTGGTGGGGAAGAGCCCATAATCCCTTGGGAAGACACCATAATCTGTTGGGAAGAAACCATAACTTGTTAGGAACAAACAATAATCAATCAGGAAGAAACCATAAGCCATTAGGAACGAAGCATAATCCATTGGTAAAAGACCATAACCCATCGGGAACGAACCATAATTCATTAGGGTCATACCATAAACAAAACATTCTGTCAGCGCATTTTTAAATACCTATATAGAATAACTGCAACGCATACCTCAAACCAAAATTAAAAATCATTATCCTACATTTGAAAACACAAAAAGCAGCAAGCAAAAAAGCGCAATAAAGAGTAAGGCAATGGAAAACAAATTTAAATGGCAATTGGAAATGAAACTCCCCCCCTATGCCAATGCCTTTGCACATAAAAACGCTTTGCTTTTGTTGGGTTCCTGCTTTTCGGAAGAGATAGGTCAAAGGCTGCATGCTTTTAAGTTCAATGCCTTGTACAATCCTTGCGGAATAGTATATGATGCACTCAGCATCAATCATCATTTGCAAAAGTGGCTGCAACCCAATAGCGAAAACGATCAACTGTGTTTTGAGCACAATGGCATATTTCATCATCCGCATTATCACAGTTCGCTCAGCAGTGGCGGTAAAGAGCAATTGCTATTGAGCTTGCGCGATGCTTTGCAAAAAGCGCATCAACAATTAAAGCAAGCTTCTCACCTC
Source organism: Bacteroidia bacterium (assembly GCA_035340715.1). Classification (GTDB taxonomy): domain Bacteria; phylum Bacteroidota; class Bacteroidia; order AKYH767-A; family OLB10; genus DAOQTX01. Next base: position 738 of record DAOQTX010000030.1, read on the forward strand.
ATCATTACTTTGGGCACTTCGTATTACTATGTTCGCCAAAGCGATGGACTTGCGGTGGCCAATTGTCACAAATTGCCTGCGGCACAGTTCGAGAAAAAGTTTTTTAAAGCAAGCGATTCCATTGCTTTGTTTCAAAACACCTTTAAAGAGCTTAAAAAAGTAAATCCGAAATTAAACATCATCATCACCGTAAGTCCGGTGCGCCATATAAAAGACGGTGTGGTAGAAAACAACCGCAGCAAAGCGCACTTACTCGAAACGGCACACACACTGCAAGATGCATTGAGTTATGTGCATTACTTTCCGGCTTATGAATTAGTGATGGATGTGTTGCGCGATTATCGTTTTTACAAAGAAGACCTGGTGCACCCCAATCACATGGCAGCCGACTTTGTGTTTCAACAGTTTTTAAATCAATGTTTGTTAAAAGAAGATTGGGATTTGATCAATGAGATTGAAAAAATAAATCAGGCCTTGCAACATAAGGCATTTTTTCCGGAGAGCGAAGCCCATAAAATATTCAAACATGAATTGATGCTAAAAATTACCGAGCTCCAACAAAAATATCCTCATCTAAAATTTTAGTTTTATAGGATGGAATGCATTTTAACACAAGAGTACAAATCGCCTATAGGTGTGCTCCTGCTTGGTGCTTATAAAAATCAGATTTGTGTTTGCGATTGGAAATACAGAAAGCAAAGAAAGAGAATTGATGAACGAATTTGCCAACACTTGAATGCGCAATACCAACCAGGTTCTTCTGATATGCTTACAAAACTTGCTTTGCAATTGGATGAATACTTCAATGGCGAACGCCAAACATTCGATGTCGATTATATCTTCTGTGGTTCCGCATTTCAAAAAGAAGTTTGGAATCAACTCTTGCAAATTAAAGTCGGTTCATGGATCAGCTATCAGCAATTGGCACTGCAATGTGGCGATGCTCAAAAAGTTCGTGCAGTAGCTTCGGCCAATGGAGCCAATGCTTTGGCTATTATTGTTCCTTGTCACCGTGTATTGGCATCCGATGGAAAACTTACCGGCTATGCAGGTGGTTTGAGAGCCAAGCAGTATTTACTCAAACTCGAAAATGCTTATCAACCCAGTTTGCAGGGTACTTTGTTTTGATGAAAGAAGAATCAAATTTTCTACACATCTCATACCCAAAACAAAACTCAATTTCCGATTTTGATCTAAGGGATTATTAACATGATCCCTGGTCTACCAGGGTGAAAATTAAATGTGCCCTATCGGGTATTTGGTTTTCCTTCCACAAATTCAAGCAAGCTTGATTTGTTCAGTCCAAAAATATTCGCTTGTTTCTTTTTGATCTAAGGGATTATTAACATGATCCCTGGACTACCAGGGTGAAAATTAAATGTGCCCTATCGGGTATTTGTTTTTCCTTTCACAAATTCAAGCAAGCTTGATTTGTTCCTTCCAAAACAAAACCCCGCTTGCGCGGGGCATCATTTAATTTATCTGCGGAGAGAGAGGGATTCGAACCCCCGGAGGTGTTACCCTCAATGGTTTTCAAGACCACCGCAATCGACCACTCTGCCATCTCTCCGGGCGCAAAAGTACTATATTCAATTTTATCTGCAATAGCCCGGCAAAAATTTATTTTTAGCGTTTTCAAAAGCTTTTTATGTCTTTTATCATGTCACTGCTTTGCACTCATCTTAATATATTACTGTATTTTCTTTACCATTCAATGATCATTTTTCCTTTTGAATTAACTACCTTAGTAAGGTTAAAATAAATACCATGAAACGTATCAGCATTTTATCCGCATTTCTACTTCTGAGTGCTTTCTCATTTGCTCAGGTTAAAAATCTGCAAGCCACTTTTGCTTACTGCACTTTTCATATTCCCGGCTCCGATTCGTATGTCGAGAGTTATTTATCGGTAGCCAGTCAGTCGGTGCAGTTTGTTAAAAACAACGAGGGAAAATACCATGCCGCTATCGAAGTTTTTTTCAATTATAAAAACGGACAAAATGTAGTCTTCTCCGATGCCTATACTTTAATCTCGCCTGTGGTGGACAATCCAAGCGACAACAATTTTGTTTTTCTCGATCAACAGCGTGTTTCACTTCCGGCCGGCACCTACTCTTTCGAACTTACCATTCGCGATAAAAATTCAAGCGACAAAGCGTATAACATTGAACAAGATCTGGTACTTGACTACGATAATGAAACTCCGAGCATTTCGCGTTTGCAGTTTATCGAGTCGTATGAAAAAGCCGAAAGCACCGGACGCCTAACCAAAAACGGTTACGATTTAGTACCATACGTTCAGAATTTCTATCCAAAGTCGATCAATAAACTTACCTTCTATTGCGAGGTGTACAATACGGCTAAGGCCCTCAGCAACGATCCTTTTATCATCAGTTATTTTATTGAGTCGGCCGACTCTCGTAAAAAACTCGACAATCTTGCGGTATTTAAAAAATCGCAAAGCAAGGATGTGGTGCCACTTTTATCGGAATTCAATATCGAATCGCTGCCCAGTGGTAACTACAATTTGGTGGTTGAAGTAAGAAGTAAAACCAATGATCTGCTTGCCTTACGTTCCGAATTTTTTCAGCGGAGCAATATCATCGCCACTCCTTCTATCGATGAATTTTCAACCGAAAATGTGGACATGACTTCGTTCGACATTTCCAACACTTTTGCATCTACTTATAAAGACAAAGAAGAATTAAAAGATCACATCAATAGCCTCAGACCTATTGCCAATACGAACGAACAAATTTTTATCGACAATCAATTAAAGCGTTCCGAGCTCGAAATGATGCAGAAATTCTTTTACAGCTTTTGGGCCAGACGCAATGTAGCTGACCCATCGGGCCAGTGGGCCTTGTATGCCAAAGAAGTTGAGAAAGTAAATAAAGTCTATTCATCGTCCATTCGAAGAGGTTATGAAACCGATAGAGGACGCGTGTATTTACAATACGGTGCTCCTAACTTTATGTCGGAGAATACCAATGAGCCCAGTGCTTACCCTTACGAGATTTGGCATTATTATAAGGTAGATAATCAAACCAATAAAAAGTTTGTATTCTACAATCCCGATTTAGTGACGAATGATTTTATATTGCTGCACTCAGATGTGATAGGCGAAATCAACAATCAGAATTGGAATGCCGAACTGTTTAAGAGAAGTCAGCAATCAAGAGACTTTGACGAAAAATCAGGTAGCGATCACATGGGTTCAAAATCGGAAGACTTCTTCAAAAGCCCGCATTAATCTAATTAAATACAACGCTATAAAACACTTCTGAAAATTTCAGGAGTGTTTTTTTATTATTGAGTTATACGAGTTTTTAGAATATTTAAAACATTATTTAAATCTTAGCTTTGCAGATATAATTCATGAGTACCCAAACAACCGTTATACTATTAAATTTCAATGGACGAAAACTCCTGGAGAAATATTTGGCACAGGTAATTAACACCTGTAAAAACAAAGCTCGTGTAGTATTGGCCGACAATGGTTCGAGCGATACATCAATTGAGTATGCCGAAAGTCTGATGAGTAAAGAAGACATACTTCAATTCGATCAGAACTATGGATATGCAGGTGGATATAATAAAGCCATAGAACAGATACAAGCCGAAAAATTAATCTTGTTGAATACCGATGTCTTTTGTCCGGACGATTGGTTAGAACCTTTGATAGCAGGCCTTGACATATACGATGCCTGTATGCCTAAGATTTTATCGGATCTGGAAAAAAGCAAATTCGATTATGCCGGTGCGGCCGGAGGTTATATGGATGCATTGGGCTATCCCTTTTGCAGAGGAAGAATTTTTAATGAAATTGAAACCGACAACGGACAGTATAATAACGATATAGAAATATTTTGGGCCAGTGGTGCTTGTTTAGCTGTAAGAAGAGCATCGTTTATAGAGGCAGGCGCCTTTGACGAAAGTTTGTTTGCCCATCAGGAAGAAATTGATTTGTGTTGGCGCATGCAAAATCGGAATATGAAAATTGGTTTTTGTCATCGTTCAAGTGTGTATCACTTAGGAGGAGGAACTTTATCGGTTCAAAGTGAAAAGAAAACCTATTTGAACTTCAGAAATAATCTATGCATCATCTTTAAAAATGCACAAACATCCGAAGCGATACAAATCATCTCTCTCCGTTTGCTGTTGGATGGAATAGCCGGATTGCAATTTTTATTTAAAGGTAAGTTGTACCATATGTTGGCTATCGTTCGCGCGCACTTTTCTTTTTACGGAAGAATACCTTCATTGATTGAAGCACGCGGACAGCAACCAGAGAAAAAGAAATTACGCCAACTGAAAGGAGTTTATTTAAAAAGCATTTTATTTCATCATTATATTCTTCAAAAGAAAACTTTTAACCGTTTATGAAAATCATTTGTATTGGCCGAAACTATGCCGAACACATTAAAGAGTTAAACAATAGCGCTAACGAAGAGCCGGTGATATTCATGAAAGGTGACAATGCACTCATTACCGGTCGCAATCCATTTTTTATTCCCGATTGGTCGAACGATATTCATTACGAATGTGAGTTGGTGCTGAGAATAAATCGTTTGGGTAAAAACATTTCGGCAAAATTCGCACACAAATATTTTAGTGAGATTAGTATAGGCATAGACTTTACTGCTCGTGATCTGCAATCGAAACTAAAAGCAAAAGGACTTCCTTGGGAATTGAGTAAATCGTTTGACGGAGCCGCTGCCATCGGAAAATTTATTCCGGTTGATTCCTTTAAAGACTTTCAAAACATTTCGTTCCATTTAAATCTGAATGGAGAAACGGTTCAGAACGGGAATAGCAAAATGATGCTCTTCACCATCCGCAGAATCATTGAATATGTATCTTCTTATATGACTTTAAAAAAAGGGGATTTAATTTTTACCGGAACCCCTGCAGGAGTTGGAAAAGTTAGCAAGAACGATGTTTTGGAAGCCTATATTGAAAATGAAAAGTTATTAAACCTAAAGATTAAATAAGTGCTCATAAAAGGGTAAAAACAAAACCTAAAAAAGGGTTAACTTTACCTGAAATGAGAAAACTGCTTTTCATTATCAGCATTGGTCTGCTTTTTATTTCAGAATCGAAGGCTACACATATTGTAGGCGGACAATTGAATTATACCTATTTGGGAAATGATTTGTACCGAATTGAATTGACTGTTTATAGAGATTGTTTTAATGGCATCCCTCCTTTCGATAACCCGGCCAGCATAGGTGTTTTCGATTTTAATAATAGTTATCTGTTTCAAATTCTTTTGCCCTTCACCGGATCGGATACCGTTCCTCCTACCGTTTCGAGCCCTTGCCTTACACCACCGGTCACTATTTGTTACGAAACCACTACCTATTCCGACACAATACTTTTGCCGCCTTTGTTAGGAGGTTATCAATTGAGCTATCAACGTTGCTGCCGCAATCAAACTATTTTGAACATTTTTAAACCGGTTAATACCGGTGCGACTTTTTATGCCAATCTACCATTGGATACCATACACGCTAATAACAGTAATCCTTTATTCAATGCATGGCCACCCCCTTTCATTTGCGCAAACATTCCATTCACTTTCGATCATAGCGCTACCGATGCAGAGGGCGATTCATTGGTTTATGAAATTTGTACCCCTTTGGATGGAGCCAGTCAGGTCAATCCAGTACCGCAGCCTCCCTTCAATCCTCCCTACAGCAATGTAGTTTATCAAGCACCGTATAGTATCGGAAATGTGATGGGTGGAGTACCGTTGAGCATCAATCCAAATACCGGATTGCTAACAGCTACTCCTTCTACTATTGGTCAATTTGTAATTGGTGTATGTGTAAGTGAATATCGAAATGGAATATTGCTCAGCACTACACGAAGAGATTATCAGTTGAATGTAGTTCCATGTCCTTCATATGTTTTAGCATCTTTTCAAAATGTTGTTTCATGTGGAAACAATACCATACAATTCAACAATCAAAGTGGAGGTGCGGTAAGTTACTTTTGGGATTTTGGCGACAACGGTACACTTGCCGACACATCCAGTTTGTACAATCCTACCTATACTTATCAAGATACAGGTTTGTATTCCGTTATGCTAATCGGTTATAGTTTGATTACAAATTGCCACGACACCGCTTATGGGACCGTACACATTTTACCTGAGCATGAGGCATTCATCAATTTTCAAACAGACCCTTGTTCCTATTCTGTTCAGTTTAGCGACTCTTCTAGTATGAATGGCAGCGGTACTCCTACAAATTGGACTTGGGATTTTGGAGACAATCAATTTTCAAATCAAAGCAATCCCATACACAATTATAATCAAGCCGGAAGCTATTCTGTTTCGCTCATCAGCACATCGCACTATGGTTGTGTAGATACTGCTTTTCAACAAGTAACATTAGACTCCATCTTGAATACCAGTTTATCCGGTCTCACTATGCCTTTGTGCAATGGCGATTGCAATGGCAGCGTGGGTGTAAGTGTAAGCGGCAGCACAGGACCTTATAGTTATTTGTGGAATGATCCCTTTTCACAAACAACTCCAATAGCAAGCAATCTGTGTGCCGGCAACTACATCGTTCAAGTGAGCGATTCATTTGGATGCATCGATACCATTAACTTCCAACTGCCCCAACCCGATCTTTTAACAGCACTTTTAGTTTCGAGCGATGCGTATTGTGGCGGATGGTGTATTGGTTCCGCCACAGCAATACCCAATGGGGGCATTTCGCCATATACTTACATGTGGAATGATCCGCAAATGCAACAAACGGCAGGAGCAGTCCAATTGTGTCCGGGCAGTTATCAAGTCCTTATCAGCGACTCGAATCTTTGTACCTATACAGATTCTATTGTTATTGACAGTAGCAGTGCAATACCACCGATTCAAGCTACTGCAAGCATGGACACTATTTTGTTGGGCAATAGTGTTGTATTGAATGCTATACCTTCGGGAGTGTATTCCGTATACAGTTGGTCGCCAAACGAAAATGTCGTTAATCCGTTAGCCGCACAAACACAAGCTTTTCCTACTACAAGTACTATGTTTTACTTGCAAATAACCGACAGCAATGGTTGTATGAACATTGATAGCGTTTGGGTAGTTGTTCTAGATCCATTGTGCATTGAACCCGACATTTATATTCCAAATACTTTTTCTCCCAACAATGATGGCATCAATGATTTGTTTTTCATCAGTGGATATGCCATTACTGAAATGGACATTAGTATTTACAATCGTTGGGGTGAAGAAGTTTTTAAAACCAGCAATCCAAAAAAAGCTTGGGATGGAAAGCACAGAGGAAAAATAATGGCACCACAAGTTTTGGTGTATCATTTGAGCATCAAGTGTTATAATGGTGAAACGTTTTTTAAAAAAGGGAATATCACACTGCTGCGATGAAAAACGCGGGTCTATATATTAAAACAATAATAGCTCTTCTCTTGGGATGGGTTCAACTTGAAGATCAGGCTTATGCGCAAGATATACATAGCACATTACCATTCGTCAGCAAGAGTTTGATTAATCCCGCTTTGTCCATACAAAATAATAATGATTTTCAAGCCAGCATGCACTATCGCAATCAATGGAACTCTGTTTCCACTCCCTATAAAAATGTTGCAGCCAGCGTACAAAGCAAATTCAATAGTAAAGGATTGTCCTTTTTACAAACACCATTTGCAGGAATCAACATAGTAAACGACAAGGCTGGCGATTTAGATTATGGTATGTTTTCTTTTGAAGCATTCGCAGGATTTCAAGCATTTCAGACGAAAGACTCATTGCAAAAGGTAACGTTTTTTGTTGCTCCGGGTTTTGTGCAGCGTGCCTTCAATACCAGCAATATCAGAACACCCAATCAATTTGATGGCGATGTATATGACCCATCTATTTTTAATGGTGAAAATTTTGATCGAACTTCTTTTTCGTATTTCAATTTTTCTGTTGGATTGAATTGGACAATGCAACTTACCGAATCACTGAACATGAACCATGCATTTTCGGTTCAACATATGAATCAACCCAAACAAAGTTTTTATGCGGGTGAATCAAAGCTTCCAATGAATTTTATTTTTTATTCTGAAGCGGATTTAGAATTGATAGAAAACATAACCATTACTCCTTATGCACAATTTATGAATCAGCGTAAAAACAGAGAGTTATTATTAGGCGCACATTCATGGATAAAACTAAGTGATGAAAATTGGAAAAAAATATCAGCCGGCATGTTATTGTCGTATCGCATACAAGATGCTATCAGTACAGGATTTTTACTTCGATACAATCAATGGACTGCGGCATTGAGCTACGATTTTAATACAAGCACACTGCGCAAAGCCAGTAATGGTAAAGGAGGCACGGAATTAGCAATCCAATACGCCATTACAAAAGTTAAACCACCACCCAACCTAGCCCCTTGTAAAATATATTGATGAAACTGTTTTATAAAATAGTCATTGCAATTGGTATTTGTCCAATGTTCCTTTATGGACAAAGTAAAAATGCCTATTTAAAATCGGCCGAAGATGCGATGAGCAAATCGCAATATGGCAACGCAATCTATTATTATGAGCAAGCATTAACCTTTCCGGAATCTAATTCTGATTTGATGTTCAGAACTGCAAAAGCATATCGACTATACAAAGCATACGATCAATCCATCATTTGGTATGAGAAAGGTTTGAGCACCAAGGAAAATTTAAGTGACCCTTCAATATTTTTTGACTTAGGTACCATGTACATGTGTTCGGAGCAATACATTAAAGCTAGTGAACAATTCGATAAAGCATTAACACTCGAAAAAGATTCTGCTCAACGAGTTCGCATTCAAATGATGCTAAGCGGTTGCATTTTAGCCACCGACACTTCCAAGCAGAATACCGACTGGCTAATTGAAAAAGCGGGCAGTGAAATCAACAGCATCTATTCTGATTTTGCGGCTCATGGAAATGAACCAAACGAGTTTTGGTTTACCTCATTAAAATTTACTCGGAAGAATAAAAATGAAACCGAATTTTATTCCAAGTTATTGCAAACCAAAAAATCGAACGGAAAGACCATCAGTACTCCAGCCGATTTCTCTATTAATAAGTCGGGATTTTCTACGGCCAATAGCAGTATCAGCAACGATCAAAAAATATTGATCTATACCCGATGCAAAGAGAGCGATGACAGTGTTGAATGCTGGTTGTATGAAAGTACCATGCAAGACAATCGTATCAATGCTCCTACAAAAATATCTTCCCATATAAACCGAACAGACGCTTACCAAACTCATCCGTTTATTATAAATGCAGGCGCAAAAGGATATTTATTGTATTTCTCCAGCAATAGGCCTGGTGGATATGGGGGAATGGATATTTGGTATTCCACTCGCGATGCTAATGGACAATATTCTGAGCCGATCAATGCCGGCAGCATGGTTAATACAGCATGGGATGAGATCACTCCATTTTATGATGCCATTAGTAATACACTATACTTTAGCTCAAACGGACATCCGGGATTCGGTTCCTTTGATGTTTTTTCCTACAAACAAAATTCGGAACAAGTTCAACATCTTGGTCGCCCAATAAATTCTGGAGCAGAAGATATTTTCTACAACCACAATACGGCTCAAGATTTTGCGCTGATCACTTCCAATCGAAAAGGATCTAATTTCCTTCAGTATGAAACCTGTTGCTATGATATATATTTGCTAAACAAAGACACTACGCAACAAATAATTGTGGATACCCTATCAACAAAAGCAGAACTGAGTGTTGAATCCAGAATAGAAGAGATCAAGAAACTATTACCTATTCAATTGTACTTTCATAACGATATACCCGACCCGGGAAGCAAGCGAAGTGGAACCACTTTGAACTATATCGAATTGTTTTCAGAATACACGGCAATGCAAAACGAATATCAGGAACAATATGGAAATGGGCTGAGTGATTCTTTACAGTTTTTAGCCGTAGATCGGGTAAATCATTTCTTTGAAAATGATCTGCGTGAAAACTACAATAAGCTGGAACAATTTATGATTTTATTGGAGTATTTTTCGGATCACAACTTTTCATTGAATTTTAAAATCAGAGGTCAAGCAAGTCCACTTGCCGATAGCGATTATAACAACAAATTATCCTCCAGAAGAATTAGCAGTTTCATGAATTATCTCAACTCCTATAAAAATGGAATCTTTTCCGACCGAATTGTTCAAAAGCAATTGGTCATAACGCAATTGCCTTCGGGTGAGAGCTTGAGTGATGAAAACGTAAGCGATCGATTGGATGATCTGCGAAACTCAATATATAGTCCGGCTGCTGCAAGAGAAAGAAAAATTGAAATTATTGATTTGATAATCGAGGCGATCCGATGAGAAAAATATTACTTCTACTCATTCTATCTTTTTACTTTTGTGAAATTGTATTGGCGCAAAACAATGTTCCGAATTCTGGTTTTGAAATTGTTGTCCCATGCCCAACTACTTTAGGACAAATGGTCAGTGCCTTTCCTTGGGATGATCTTAGCGGAGCAAGTGGCAACAGTGATGCGTATCATGCGTGTAATGCGACCAACTCATTTACCAATTGCAATAGTAATGGAGTTCCATTCAGTGCAGCAGGATATAGTTTTCCAAGAAGTGGCGATGGATTTAGTGGATTAATTGCTTATCAATCCGGAAACACAAGAGAATATATTTCAACTCCACTTACTTCACCTTTATTACCTGGAAATGTCTATGAGGTTAGCTTTTGGGTTAAGAAGGCAAGATACAGTCGTTATGCTTGCAATAAAATTGGCGCTGCATTATCCAATGGATCTTTGATACAAGCAGGCAGCAATGCATTGGGCATCGTTCCTTCGGTTGAGACTAATCAAGTAATCACTGATTCCATCAATTGGCAATTCATCAGCAACATGTATGTGGCCTTGGGAGGCGAGGATCATATTACGATAGGCAATTTTAGAAACGATGTCAACACATCTTTGCTCGACTTGGGTCTGCAAGGAAGCAGCTGCTCCGATATGAATAGCAGCGCTTACTATTATATTGACGATGTTAGCATAATACCTTTCGTTGAAACTACTGCCTGGTCTGGTGATACGCTTATTTGTAAAGGACAAAGCACAAACATCAATGCAATTTCAAATGTACCGGTTTGGTGGTCAACTCTTTCCGCACCAATGGATACCATAGGTACATTAAATACCATTACCCTATCACCATCTGTGAGTACCACTTATATAATTCACGGTTTGTTTACACAGCAATTGTTTAGTATCAGTGTGTTAGATACGCCTCTCGTTGAACTGGGATCGGATACTGCCATTTGTGAAGATGTTCCGTTTTTACTTAATGCTCAAAACAGTGGAAGCAGCTACAGTTGGAGCAACGGTGCAACCCAACAAGTAATAGCGCCTTTTACGAGCGGAACCTATTGGGTAGATGTAAACAATGGAGCTTGTATAGTTCGCGACTCTATTGACTTGATCATGCATCCCATTCCTGTTTCTGAGTTAAACGAATTGTATTTTATGTGTAGCGATGATCAGATTTTTCCAAGCTTGTATGCAGGCAATGCACAAAACTATATTTGGAATCCAGTTACGGATTCAAGCAGTTCAATAATTGCTGTTGCTCCAGGTGTTTATTCAGTACTCATGACTACAGATCAAGGGTGTACACTCAGCGATTCCGCTATAGTGATCGAACGTTGCGATTATCGCTTGTTCATTCCCAATGCTTTTACTCCTGACGGTGATGGATTGAACGATTATTTTATTCCCTATACTGAAAACTTAAGTTTGTATCATTTAAGAATTTATAACCGATGGGGTCAAATGGTTTTTTCTAGTGAGAATCCATTTATCGGTTGGGATGGAACTTTTGAAAATGAAGAATCTCCAAACGGAGTGTATGTGTATCGTTTAGATTTCAAAGCCATTGAGATCAATGGATCAGAAACCAATGACAGCAAATGCGGACATTTTATATTGTATCGCTAAGTATTTATATAAATTTTCTAAACACAAGTTAAACTTCCTCATTCTTTCCTCATCCAAATCATATAACATAGCTGAATTGATCAGCGTTAATTTGAAGGATGGATAAAGTTAAGCACATCAACCACTTATACCTTAGAGCAGCATTTGGTGCACACCCCTCTTATGTAGAAAAGCGTAAAGGAAAAAGTATTCGATACTTAGTGGATGAGCTTTTTGAGCAATCGAAAGAAATAAAGACACTAAACACTTTAAAGAATCCTGTTGAAGATAAACCTGCTGGCAATTTCAGATTATTAGTTATGGTTTTGAAATCGAGAAAACAAATTATTGAAATGGGACATGATTGGATAACACAAACAGCTCATTATCCTTATCCTTCGCTTCGAGAAAAGATGACCTTTTTTTGGCATTCTCATTTTGCAACACGTATTCCCCTTGCTTATCTGATGCAAGTTCAAAACAACAGTATCCGAAAACATGCACTAGGAAATTTCAGAGAGTTACTGCACACAATGGCCAAAGACCCTGCCATGATTGTCTTTCTCAATAATCAACAAAATCGAAAAAAACATCCAAACGAAAATTTTGCCAGAGAATTAATGGAATTATTCACTCTAGGCGAAGGGCATTATAGTGAGACAGATATAAAAGAGGCCGCAAGAGCATTTACTGGATGGCATATCAATCGATACGGTAGCTTTGAGTTTAACTCAAACGAACACGATTATGGTGAGAAAACATTTAAAGGTGCATCGGGTAGATTGTCGGGTGAAAATGTAATTGATGTACTGTTGAAAGACAAGCAATGCGCTTTATTCATTACTCAAAAGATATATTCCTTTTTTGTCAATACAAAACCTGATGAGAAAAAAATTGCAAAACTGGCAGATGAATTTTATCAGAGCAATTATGATATCGCTCAATTGATGAAAAGCATCTTTACTTCAGATTGGTTTTATCATAAAGAAAATGTTGGGACTAAAATTGCTTCACCAATTGAACTCATTTTACGCTATCACACGCTTTTACAGATCAACAATACGCATACCAAAAGTTTTACTCGAATTCTTCAAGTGTTGGGGCAAGAAATGTTTTATCCACCCAATGTAGCAGGATGGCCAAGTGGAAGAAATTGGATTGATTCTTCTTCTATGATGCTGAGAATGAAACTTCCTTTTATATTTTTTGAGGATTATCCTCAAAGTTTTAGCAATATGGAAGATGATGATGCTCAATTTAACAATGGCAAAGAGCGAAAGCTTAACATTGATTCAAAGGCCAACTGGAAAAATTTTGCAACAAGCTTTAAAGAAATAAAAGACGACAAACTCATAGATGAAATGGCCAATGCATTATTGCAAATAGGATACAGTAGCGATGATCAAATTATAATTGATTTATTTAAAAGAGGAACGAGCCATGAAGAAAAAATAAAATCTATAGCTATTCACCTTTTTGCCTTACCTGAATTTCAACTCGTATAAACATTATGAAAAGGAGAGATTTTTTAAAAATATCCGGACTGACTTCAGCATCATTACTTGTACCTGAGTTTGTCAAAGCAGGTAATTTATTTACACCTGGCTATTCCGATAATATTTTGGTGGTCATTCAACTTTCAGGAGGAAATGATGGTTTGAATACCGTAGTTCCTTTTAACAACGATGTTTATCAAAAATCCAGACCATCATTGGCCTTGCAAAAAAGTGATGTGATCACGGTAGGTGATCAATTGGGATTCCATTCCAATCTAAAAGGCTTGGCTGATTTGTTTGAAGATGGAATTTTATCAGTGGTGAATAATGTTGGTTATCCCAATCCAAACCGATCACATTTTCGATCGATGGATATTTGGCACAGCGGAAGCAGTAGTGATACCTACATCAAAAGCGGGTGGATAGGTCGATATCTTGATTCATCTTGCAGCTCAGAAAATTGCAGGCCTATTCGGAGTATAGAATTAAATGAAGCACTGAGTCTGGCATTAAAAGGTGATCAAAACTCTGGGTTGGCAGTAAAAGATCCTGAAACATTTTATAAATCATCCAACGAAGCTTTTTTCCAAAGCTTGGCTATAAATAATGTACATACGGAACACGAAGATTTAGCTTATCTACGCAAGACCTTTATTGATGCCAAATCATCGGCACAATATATTTTTGAAAAAGCATCGGTTAAATCTTATGATCATCCTTATCCTAATGAAGACTTTGGCCAAAAACTTAAGACCATTGCTTCACTGATTAAAGCCGGTTCTGAAACTAAAGTGTATTATGTTTCTCTGAGTGGTTTTGACACCCATGCCTTTCAGCCAAATATACAGGGTTCATTGCTAAAGAAATACGATAATGCTGTTAGTTCATTTGTGAGTGACCTAAAAAAATCTGGTCACATGAATAGGACTTGTATTTTTACCTTCTCTGAATTTGGACGTAGAGTGTCACAAAATGCCAGTCGGGGAACCGATCATGGAACTGCCAATAACGTTTTTATCATCAGCGAAAGAAACAAGTCAAAAGGATTTTCCGGAGGCACTCCTGATTTGGACAACTTAGATGAAAATGGAGACATTATCTTTAAAACCGATTTCCGACAAATATACTCAGCACTACTTGAGCAATGGTTAGGGGCCAAACCAGATAGAATTTTGCCAAAAGATCTCGCAAAACTTGATTTATTCTCCTCCTAACAGCACTTTTAACAAGTTTCACAAGAATAATGTTGATAAAACTGACTTTCCTTATGCCTCACCTCGATTGTATATAGTATTTTTATCTGCGATAATTCCATCATGTCGCAACACCCTCTCAGCCAAAAAGACATAGAAAACGGAAAGGATCCCGCATTTGAGCATATTGAACAAATGATAAGGGAAGCCACTGAATTGCCTTGTGGTGAAAATAAATTAGCACGACTACTAAAAACTTTTACGCTCTCGAGAGAAATAGATTTTGTTGCAGGAATGGCTTTCAGTGCACTTGAAGCTGGTAAGTGCTATGTAGAAGATAAAAAATTGATTGAGGCACTCAATCAACTCAAAATGGCTGAAACATATTTTGGCCAAATAGCTCATTCAATTGGTTTGTATCAAACCTCTCAATGTTTGAGTCGATTGCATAAAGGCAGTTTGAACTTTGATTTTGCGTTAGATGAAGCTTACAAAGCTTTACGTATTGCAGAAAAAGAATCGAATAAGATCTACCGAGCCGAAATACATTCAGAGATTGCTTCCATTTATATCAAGTTGGAAGAATATTCAAAAGGATTAGAGCATTACCAAATTTCACTTCAGCTCTATACAGAGTTAAACATCCAAAATGAAATAGCCTGGATGAACTTTAGAATTGGTACTTGCTATTTGCAAGGAGGAGAATTGGATGCAGCATTAAATCATCTTGAAATTGCCCGCAGTTATGCTCTGCAGGAAAACCAAGTGATCCTGAAACAATTTGTGACTTCTTCTTTGGCTGAATATTATATCAAAACCAAGAGATTTGAAAAAGCATTAGAGTTCTATACTATTGCTATTGATGCTGCCAGTGCAGGCAACAACCCACTAAATAAGGCTAGCCTTCTTTGCCAATTGGGTGAGCTTCATTTAATACGAAACGATTTACCCAAAGCGGATATATCATTGCAATCGGCTCTTAAAATTTGTTTAAGTGTAGAGGCGCAAACACCTACTCAGTTGGTGTATAAAAATCTTTCTGCACTTGCAGAGAAACAAAACAATCACGCATTAGCCTTAGAGCATTATCAGAAATATATTGAATTGTGTAAAGTCATCCAACAAGGAGAAATCAATCTTAAAATAAAAGGGATAGAGCTAAAATATGATATTGAGAAATTAATAAGAGATAAAAATCAAGCGGAAAAGAATTCCTACATCAAAGATCAGTTTTTGGCAGGAGTCAGTCACGAAATCCGAACGCCTCTACACGGCATCTTAGGTATGGCCAACTTATTGCTACAAACCACAAAGAGTGCGGAAGAGATGGAGTTCATCAACACCATTAAACTCTCAGCTACAAATCTTATTCGCGTATTTGAAGATTTGTTTGATTTTGCTAAAATCAATTCAGGTGAAATTGAATTGAATGAAAAAGAGTTCAGCTTACAAGCTTTGCTTACGGATCAATTGTCTCGTCTGAATAAAATGATACACAGTAAGAATGTTAGAACCGTTTTGTCGGCCGATGAAAATATACCAGACATGCTGATTGGTGACGAAACACGCTTGCATACCATATTGAACAATATTTTGTTTTACTGTGCAGAAAATAGCCGCAAAGGTACCATTCGAATAAAAGTTGATTTATTAAAAGTGTCCGATCAATTATTGCGATTGCGCTTCAACATTGATGATGATGAAAGCAATATGCCGGAAGAAAGACGAAAATACCTCAGTGGTGAATTGAACGAAACGGAAATTAACTTCAATCACTTTTACGAAGGTCAAAGTATAGGATTGGTGATTGTAAAGCAATTGATCGAATTACAAAAAGGCAATTGGACCATCAAAAAGAATGAGGGTTCAGGTACTCTGTTTTGTTTTGAGTTACCCTTTAAGTATAAATCCAATGATCTAATTCATACCGAAAGTGGCAATCAACAAGTCTTGGATCTGAATGATTTGTCAAAATTTAAATTGCTTTTGGTAGAAGACAATAAACTAAATCAATTTTTAACGCAGAAAATTTTAAGTAAGTTAGGATTTAGTGTTGACTTGAGTGACGATGCCGCCCATGCCTTAGAATTGATTTCAAGAAGTGAATATCATACCGTGCTAATGGATGTAAACATGCCCGGTATCAACGGATATGAGCTAACCCAATTAATTCGAAAAACCGGAAACATAAATTCGGCTGTTCCGATTATTGCATTGACGGCCTACACATCTCCTGCAGAAAAAGAAAAAGCCATGGAAGCTGGTATGAACGACTATGTTACAAAACCTTATAGTCCAAATGACCTTCTTTCGGCCATCTTAAAGCAATTAGGTCAGAAGTCAAACCGAGTTCAGACCGGCATAATCAATACCGATAACAAAACAATAGAAGAGGTGAACAAACATCTCAATGCTTTATTTAAAAATGATGCAAAGGATATAGAAGAGTTTATTAATATGTTGAACATTCAGTTACCATTACAATTGAATGCATTGCAGCAGTATATTCAGAAGCAAAATTGGGAAGCCGTTTATCTTGAGTCGCACAAAATAAAATCATCCATCAGAATATTAAATGTTAAGAATTTGGTTGATTTAATATTATTGATTGAAACCGCATCAATGAGAAAAACGAATTGCGATCAGATTCCGGCACTTTTTGAAAAGCTGAACTTGGAAACAAGGTCACTTATCGCTTCTTTAATTATAAATAGAAACATCAATTAAGCAGGATACTGGATGCGAGTATGGTAAATGCTTTGCAACTTTTTCCTGAATATATTCTTAATCGTTGTGATGTCTTTGTAAGTAATGTCACAATTTTCAAATTGATTCTGAACAATCATTCCTTCCAAAACACTTTCTACCAATTGAGCAATACTTTCGGCATCGTGTTGTCGCAAACTTCTTGAAGCCGCTTCAACCGAATCGGCCATCATGAGTACAGCCGTTTCTTTGCTATATGGTTTTGGCCCTTTATATCGAAAATCATCTGTGTTTGGCATTTCTTCAGGAAAGTTCTTTAAAAAAGATTGATAGAAGTATTGAACCATTGTTGTTCCGTGATGTGTTCGGATAAAATCAATCACCTGATCGGGTAAGCCTTCTTTTCGAGCAAGTTCAATTCCTTTTATCACATGACTGATGATGATTCGTGCACTTTCATCAAAACTAAGTTCATCATGTGGATTAATTTGAGTTCCTTGATTTTCGATGAAGTACTGTGGCATTTCCAATTTTCCTATATCGTGATATAATGCTCCTACCCTCACCAATAACTGCTGCCCTCCAATGGCATGCACAGCGGCCTCGGCAAGATTGGCAACTTGAAGTGAATGGTGAAATGTTCCAGGCGCTTTTATGCTCAACTTTTGCAAAAGCGGATTATTTGGATCGTTAAGCTCCATCAACTTCACATCAGAAACCAAACCGAATATTTTTTCATAGGCAAATATCAATGGATAGCTCAGCAATGTGAGCAAAGCACTTGAACCTAACCATACGATATTCATGAAATCAATCTTATTGATATTCCCTACATAGAGTATGGATTGTGCGGCATAGCAAAGTATATAGGTAATAAAAATGAGTATGGCTGAGAAAAATATTTGTCCACGGTGACGCAGATTTACAATGGTAAAAATAGCAACCATTCCCGTGATGATATTGGAATAAACAAAATCGAATGCATTTGGAGCAATCATACCAAGTATAAGCGAAGTAACAACGATAGAGAAAAGTGCAATACGTGTATCGAAAAAAGCGCGTATAATAATGGGCAATATGCATACCGGCACTACCAGTGCATTAATATGTTTGCTTTTAATGGCAAGAGAATAAATCGCTATTACAAAAACAATGCTGACTAAGATCATGAGCAATTTTCTACTGCTGAAGAAAACATCGCTTCGAAACAGAAACAAGAATACCATGAATATTCCTATAGCAATACTTACCATAAGTAAATAACCACCAAACAATTGATAATTTGAGCGTTGATTTTGATGGCCGGATTGAATGTGATAAAAATATGAGTTGAGCCACTGTGACTTAACATCATCAACAGTCTCTCCTTTCTTTATAATCAATGAACCCACAGGAAGCACTCCTAGCGTTAAATTAATCGATTGAATTTGATGATTGAGAAAACGTTCACTCAGGTTTTGATTATAGATAATATTGCTTTCGATGACAGATTCGATTGTACTTTGCATTAAAGCCGATCCAAAATCAATCTGCGAAGGCATTGAAGTCCATTGTCCTGAAACGATAGAATAAAACTCATTGGGTTGGGCTATTCGATATTTTTTTTGATCGAATAGGGCAATGTTCTTTTGCTCACTCTTCTCGCTTTGAGCACTTAGTTGTAAAACACCAACTTGATAAATTCTATCAATGATGGAATCTCCTTGAAGTATAAATCGCTCAATGTCAATTTGAAAATTAATGCTATCCGTTCCCGATTGCAGTCGCTTGGCGTGATGTATAAAATTTTCTTTTACACGTACTACCACACTATTCTGAATCGTATAACACAATGGGGTATTCTTACGAATAGCATCGGTTTCTTCAGCAATCTCTATTTCACTTTTCCGTATAGTAATGTCTTGAGGAGAATACAAATCGTCATACATCCATATTTTATTCTCACTGAATTGTAAAATAGGACTGATATTCCTCGGTAGTAAAAAAGTAATAAGCACAATACTGAGTACAATCAATATTCCACGAAACACATGATCGTGCTGATTACTTATGATGATAAATGCTTTTCTCATAACTGCCGATCAGCAAATGTAAATTCTTTTGAACGTTATCAATTGATATCCAAGCCCCTGCTGAACGAATTTATACACGAAGTCTGTTAAATAAAAAAGTGCAAACCATAAGCCGGGTTCTGTGCAGTTTATTTCACGAAGAAACAAACTGATCTGTCATTTATCTGCGATGTGTGTCGCCACACACCTGAATCAGTCTACCCTCTCAGCTATTGTCGAAACAAAGCAATACGAGCCGCATTGAAATACCTTTAGGTATTTGCTGAGTTTATTTGACCTTTCAGCCCATAAGGTTTACCTCTCAAAGCAGTTGCCTACCCGAGCGTGAGCTCTTACCTCACGATTTCACCCTTACCAAACTGCTAGCAGCATGGCGGTATCCTTTCTGTGGCACTTTCTGTCCTCGCCTTAGCAAGGCCCTCCTGTTAGGAGGTATGGCGCTCTGTGCTGCCCGGACTTTCCTCCCATTGCATTTAAAATGAGCGACAGATTGGTTTGCACCAATGCAAAGATAGACTTTTGTACGATTACCAATTCAACCAGTTTTGCAGCAACTGTTTTCCATGATCGGTCATGACGGACTCTGGATGAAACTGAACACCAGCAATTTTATATTTCCGATGCGCAAACATCATTAATTCGCCATCTAAATCCCAAGCCAATGGTTCTATAAAATCTGGAAGCGACTTTGAATCCACTACCCATGAATGATATCGACCACATAAAAATTCATAAGGGAGATTTTGAGCCAAAGCATGATCGGTATTCGATATTTGAGTAAGCTTGGCTACCCCATGTTGAACGCTTTGCAAGCGGTTTAAATCAGCTCCAAAATATTGCGCCAATGCCTGATGACCTAAGCACACGCCAAGTATCTTTTTAGTTTTATGAAAATGATCAATCAATTGCAGCATAAGACCACTGTCTTGAGGCAATCCGGGACCGGGAGATAAAATAATGGTGTCAAAAGAATCTACTGTTGAAAGTTCAAATTGATTGTTTCGCCATACTACAGGTTTTTGATCAGTCAATTCATGAATATAATGTTCAAGATTGAATGTAAAACTATCGTAATTATCTATGATTAAAACGGGCGCCATGTGAACGACAAAAGTAGAAAACAGAAGAACATTATGTTAAAATTATTGTCCTTAATAACAAGTTAAAGAATATAGTTTCATATTGAAACGATACAGCAACTTATTCAAAAAAAATCCCTGCCGCAGATTTTACGGCAAGGATATACAACTCTAGAATTTTATAATTATTTCTCTTTTACTTCTTCATAATCAACATCGGTAACGGTGTCTCCTCCACCCTGTTCTGCACCATTATTTTGTGCTTCCTCGCTTGGAGCAGCGTTTTCGCTTTGTGCCTGCTGTGTGGCATTGTACATGTCTTGAGATGCCGCTTGCCAAGCGGTGTTCAATTCATTCATTGCACCCTCCATAGCAGTAAGATCTTGATTTTGATGAGCAGTTTTAAGTGCACTCAGAGCATTTTCGATGCTGGTCTTTTTATCAGCCGGAATCTTATCACCGTATTCTTTCAACTGTTTTTCAGAGGTGAATATCAGCGTATCAGCCGCATTCAACTTATCTGCTTTCTCACGTATTTCTTTATCGGTGCTGGCATTGGCTTCAGCTTCTTCTTTCATACGTTTGATTTCTTCATCAGTCAATCCTGATGACGCTTCGATACGAATGTTTTGAGATTTTCCGGTGGCTTTATCTTTGGCTGCTACCTGCAAAATACCATTGGCATCAATGTCAAATGTTACCTCTACTTGAGGAATTCCACGTGGCGCTGGTGGTATTCCATCCAAGTGAAAACGTCCGATGGTTCGGTTATCCTTTGCCATGGGTCGCTCACCTTGTAATACATGAATTTCAACGGATGGTTGATTATCGCTAGCCGTACTAAACACTTCACTTTTCTTAGTTGGAATAGTAGTATTCGATTCTATCAATCGTGTGAATACACCTCCCATAGTTTCAATTCCTAACGAAAGTGGTGTTACGTCAAGCAACAATACATCTTTCACTTCACCTGTAAGTACTGCACCCTGTATGGCGGCACCAACAGCAACCACTTCATCGGGGTTCACTCCTTTGCTCGGCTTGCGTCCAAAAAACTTCTCAACCAACTCCTGAATAGCAGGAATACGAGTGGATCCACCAACTAATATTACTTCGTTGATATCCGATGGCTGCATCTTGGCATCTGCCAATGCCTTTTTACAAGGCTCTAAAGTGGCTTGAATTAATTTATCAGCCAATTGCTCAAATTTTGCACGGGTAAGCGATTTTACCAAGTGTTTAGGTATTCCATCTACCGGCATAATATATGGCAAGTTAATTTCTGCTGTTGTACTGCTCGATAATTCAATCTTTGCTTTTTCAGCAGCTTCTTTTAGTCTTTGCATTGCCATTGGATCTTTTCTTAGATCTATTCCTTCGTCTGCTTTGAATTCTTCAGCCAACCAATCGATGATGACTTGATCGAAATCGTCACCTCCCAAGTGCGTATCACCGTTAGTAGATTTTACTTCAAACACTCCATCACCCAATTCAAGAATGGAAATATCAAAGGTACCTCCCCCTAAATCGAAGACAGCTACTTTAGTATCGGTCATCTTTTTATCCAATCCGTAACTCAATGCTGCTGCAGTTGGTTCATTTATGATTCTCAGCACTTTAAGTCCGGCTATCTCACCTGCTTCTTTAGTTGCTTGGCGTTGCGAGTCGTTAAAATATGCAGGTACAGTAACCACTGCCTCTGTAACTTCATGACCTAAATAATCTTCCGCAGTCTTCTTCATTTTCTGAAGCACCATAGCCGATATTTCTTGTGGGGTGTATTTTCTATCGTCAATCTGTACGCGTGGCGTATTGTTTTCACCTTTTACCACTTTATAAGGCACTCTTCCTAATTCTCTGCTGATCTCATCGAAAGAATGACCCATAAAACGCTTGATCGAATAGATAGTGTTTACCGGATTGGTGATGGCTTGCCTTTTGGCAGGATCGCCCACTTTGCGCTCGCCATCTTTAATGAATGCTACAATTGAAGGAGTGGTTCTTCTTCCCTCACTATTTGGGATTACAACCGGCTCGTTTCCTTCCATCACTGCTACGCAGGAATTTGTTGTTCCTAAGTCAATTCCAATTACTTTTCTGTTTGCCATATGTTTAAAATGTTATTTGTTTTTAAATTTTCGCTTAGCAAATGTCAAAGATGCTGCCAATTGAAAAAAGAAGTACTAATTGTCAATTTTGATTAAAAACGAAGACATACGCTGCCATAAATATGACAAAAAGACACCTGATTTTTCTTTTTACAAGAAGTTCAAATCCTTTGTAAATCGACCGAATCGGAGCGAATCTAAAGCAACAGGGTCAAGCTCTTTTTGGAAAACGGTATGTATTAATCTGCTCGAAAACATACCTACCCCATTGTCGATATTTGAAAATACCGGAATATGATTGGTAATGGTTAAACTAGGTTGGTTAACTTGAAGAAAAGTATATAAAGTAGGATGTGCGGCAGTGAAAATAAAATCAAGCTTGCCAACTTCACGTGTCTTATTCTGATTTGCAGCAACTTTAGATGCTACGAACTTATAAAATGCATTTGCATCCACCAATACTGTTCTCAGCTCGCTCACTTGATCATCAATTACTGTAAAATTATTAAATACCCAATCGATTGAATGATTGGTAAAACTGCCACTAGGAATATCTTGTTCCTCATAAGAAAAACGAATGGTCAGGTTATACTCTTTACCGTTAATGGCCGTTTCAAAGCGCACATTATAAGGACTGTTCTCGCGCAATGGTATTTTGATGGACGGATTTTGAGAGGGTGCTTGAACTTTTATTTCCTTAACAATATTAGTGCTGGAAGAAAAAGTCTTAGCCGTCTTAGGATTGAATATATGCATAGTATAAGTAGCCTCTTTATCAATTGCAAACGGTACAGGGTTCTTATATAAGTAGTTTGGTTGTGAAGCAAAGAGTCCGCTGTCTTTGGGTTGAGCTAAAGTTTTGAGAAATGGAATGGTATCGAGTGCGACATTATTCTTTACACGAATCAAACTTACTTGTAATGTGTCAAAATAGTTTGAGTCCGGATTGGCTGCCATAAGCAATGCATCTCCTTCGCCCAGAAAAGCTTTGTTTATTCGAATGGATTGGGTGCTATCGTTGGCATTCAACAAACTGTACACCACTGCAGTTTCTTCATAAGGTCCGATAATATCGATATCATCCGAACAAGAAACCAACATTGAAGTCGCAAACAAAAGCAGGGCTATTTTTTTCATGGCGCCAAAAATAAGGATTTATCTCAGGTATCCACATCCCTCTTTATTTAATGCCATTATTTATAAAAGAATGACACAAGCATTACTTTACTTCCTGCTCGGAAGGCACAAATTCAAGGGATAGGGAGTTCACGCAGTAGCGCATACCGGTTTCGGTAGGTCCATCATCAAACAAATGCCCTAAATGACCATTGCATCGGGCACAAACAATTTCCGTACGGATCATTCCATGCGAAGTATCGCGATGGGTTTTGATTTTTCCTCCGGCAATTTCGCGATCGAAACTGGGCCATCCACAATGCGAATCGAATTTCATATCAGAATTAAACAGCTCTTGACCGCATCCCGCACAAGTATAGACTCCTTTATCTTTATGTAAATAAAACTTACCCGTAAAAGGCCTTTCTGTGCCTTTCTCTCGTAATACATAATATTGATCAGAACTAAGATCTTTTTTCCATTCGTCTTCACTCTTCTGAACGAATGTTTGGCCTGTATCTTCTTTCATCGTTTGTTCGTTTTGCAATGATGTGGAGTTTTGATGCTGCGATTGTCCCTTGCAGGCATTAATACTCAATGCCAGGATCAGCAATATAAGCGTTTCCGATATTTTTCCTTTCACTTTCATTATGTAATGAATCAGATAAACAACAATCTCTGATAAAAATTGTTTGTCGCATTCAAATATTTCGAATAGATTTTTGATTATATTATAACCTACAAAAGGATTGTATTATAATCATGTATTTATCTTGCCACAGTTATTACAGCTTACGCTACGGAACAATAAGTCCTTCTCAATTGGCCAAACAAGCAGCAGAAGCCGGTGTTTCCAAAATGGCACTCACCGACATCAATAACATCAGCGGGCTTTTTGAATTTGCTTCGGCCTGTCGATCATCGGGTATAAACCCCATTGCAGGTATGGAACTTCGTCACAACAACAGGCCGCTCTATACGCTATTGGCACAGAACGAAAAAGGACTGGAAGAGATCAATGCATTTTACAGTTATCACAGCATTCACTCCATCCACTTGCCGGAGCGTGCTCCCTTATTTAATCAGGTTGAGTGTATTTATCCAATGAACGGATACAATGGTTTCGCACTATACCCACACGAGCATATTGGCATCCGCTTGAGCGATGCGCGAACTTTATCCTTCTCGCAATACAAAGACTGGCAACACAAAATGGTTTTGCAGCAAGCGGTAACATTTACCCACCCCTCCTCTTTTGAACTCCATCGCCTGTTGCGCGCCATAGATCACAACTGTTTGCTGAGCAAATTGCCTCAATCGGCATTGGCCGCACGCGATGAATATTTACAACCCATTTCCACTATTGAAGAATCGCTAAAAGATTTTCCACACATCCTCTTCAACACAAATGCATTGTGCGAACGATGCAACTTTGATTTCGACTTTAAGAAAATAAAAAACAAGTCCACCTTCACCGGATCATCGTATGACGATCGTTTGTTGCTCGAAAAGCTGGCCTACGAAGGAATGATTTATCGCTATGGCAAAAGCAATAAAACAGCACGTGAACGAGTGAATAAAGAAATCGACATTATCCATAGCCTTGGCTTCTCTTCTTATTTTCTTATCACTTGGGACATGATTCGCTACAGCATGTCGAGAGGGTTTTACCATGTAGGGCGCGGAAGCGGAGCCAACAGTGTAGTTGCTTACTGTCTCCGAATTACAGATGTTGATCCCATAGAACTTGATTTATATTTTGAACGCTTCTTAAACCCAAAAAGAAAATCGCCACCCGATTTTGATATCGACTATTCATGGAAGGAACGCGATGAGGTGCTCGATTACCTCTTTAAACGATACGGCAGTAAACACACCGCACTATTGGGTGCCATGAGTACATTCAAAGGAAAATCTATCATTCGTGAATTGGGAAAAGTTTTTGGCTTACCCAAAAGCGAAATTGATGAACTGGTGCGCAACCCCAATGCCGTTAAAAACAGAAACCATATCAGCGATCAGATTTTTGAATACGGCAGTATGATGGCCGACTTTCCAAACCTACGAAGCATACATGCAGGCGGAGTGCTTATTTCAGAAAAACCCATAGCGGCTTATGCGGCATTGGACATGCCCCCCAAGGGTTTTCAAACGACACAATGGGATATGTACACGGCCGAAGACATTGGTTTTGAAAAATTAGATGTACTCAGTCAACGCGGCATTGGGCACATTAAAGAAGCAGCAATTGTAGTGGAGAGTAACTTGGGAATAAAAGTAGATGTTCACAATATAGCTGACTTTAAAAAGGACAAAAAGGTAAACGAACAACTTCGACAAGGCGATTGCCTGGGATGTTTCTATATTGAAAGTCCTGCCATGAGAGGTTTGTTAAAAAAGCTCCGTTGCAGCGATTATCTTTCATTGGTTGCTGCCAGTTCAATCATACGACCCGGAGTTGCAAAAAGCGGTATGATGCGCGAGTATATTCATCGCTTTCATCACCCCGATGGCTTTGAATACTTACATCCGGTAATGGAGGAACAACTTCAGGAAACGTATGGAGTAATGGTATATCAGGAGGATGTATTAAAAGTAGGGCATCACTTTGGTGGTCTCGACCTGGCCGATGCCGATTATCTTCGAAGAATGATGTCGGGCAAACACCGTTCGGCCAGCCACATGCAGTACATACGAAATAAGTTTTTTGATCATTGCCAACAAAAGCATTATCCACAAAGCATAAGCGATGAAGTATGGCGACAGATGGAATCTTTTGCAGGATATTCTTTTTCTAAAGCACACTCCGCATCGTTTGCGGTCGAAAGCTATCAGAGTCTGTTTTTAAAAACACATTATCCACGAGAATTCATGGTAGCGGTGATCAATAATTTCGGAGGATTTTACAACACTTGGGTTTATGTGCACGAAGCCCGTAAAGCTGGCGCTAACATACACCTTCCCTGCCTCAACAACAGCGACTATTATACCAACATTAAAGGAAAGGATATTCATCTGGGATTGGTACACATTCAAAACCTTGAGCAAAATACCGCATACAAGATATTGCAGGAACGCGAACGCAATGGCCCTTATCAAAGCCTGGAAGACTTGTGCGACCGTGCTGCAGTGAGTTTGGAACAACTTATATTGCTTATTCGCTTGCAAGCGCTACGCTTTACCGGAAAAAGCAAACAACAGATATTATGGGATGCACATCTCTTACTGAACAAACAGAGAAGCTCAAACATCGATCATCCACGACTCTTCAAGTCGGAAGTAAAGAAATTTGCATTGCCACATTTGGAGAACAACCCGATAGAATATGCCTATGATGAAATTGAGCTGCTCGGGTTTCCAGTGAGTCTTTCGCGTTTTGATCTGCTGCAAAGCAAACAGAGAGGCGATATAATGGCCAACAATATGTTGCAACATAAGGGACAAAAAGTAAGAATGATGGGAGAATTGGTCACGCGTAAATATGTAACCACCGTAAAAAAGCAATTGATGAACTTTGGAACTTTCCTCGATTTTGAAGGCAACTTTTTTGACAGCATTCATTTTCCCGATGCCCTTGAAAAATACCCTTTTCAAGGAAGCGGAGTTTATCTGTTGTATGGGATGATCAGTGAAGAATTTGACTTCCCCAGTATTGAAGTCGAAAAAATGCTCATACTCCCCATTCAACCCGATCCACGCGCATAAGCAAACTGAAAGTATATTTGCAGAATGAAAAAGATGCTCCTATTGTTAATGCTATGGTGCCCCATGCTCACTTCTGCTCAAAAAATATTAAGACATGCCTATGAGCGCCTGACCGTTTATGACTACTACGAAGCAAAAAAGTGTTTCTATAAATCGATTAATAAAAATGAAACCGTAGCACGATACGGATTGAGTGAGTTGTATTATCGTTCCGCCAATCCATTTCATAACAACGACTCTGCGAACCAGCAAATAATGCAAAGCGAATTTGCATTCAGAATGTTAACACCTAAGATGCAACAGAAAGCACTAGCTTTTGGAATTAACGATTCGAGTATAATAAAACAAAAAGAGAAAATTAGTTTACAAGCTTTCCAATATGCCATGAGTCAAGACCAGATTCATTCCTATAAATATTTTATAGAACAATATCCTTACGCAGTGAATTTGACTTTAGATGCCAATAAGCGAATGCATCAATTGGCGTTTAATCAAGCATCTGAAATCCATCACTCATCTGCTTACAAGTCGTTTATTGACAACTACCCGGAAGCGGAGGAAGTGAGTCGGGCAAAAGCACTTTATGAGGAATTACTTTTTTCAGAGTTGACCTTCAGCGCTACGCTTGAAAGCTATCAAAACTACCTAGCACATTACCCAGACGGATCATTTGTGGATGTGGCTGAAGATTCCATATACGCTAAACAAACTGTAGATTCAAATACCAGTGGTTTACACCATTTTATTCAACAAAACCCAAAGAATAGAAATGTACCTGTGGCATGGAGACGATTGTACAAGTTGTATATGACAGACTTATCATCGCAAAAGTTTGATGCTTTTAAAAAACAATTTCCAGACTATCCTTTTATGGATGAGTTAAAAATTGATCAGCAACTTTCTGAAACATTATTATTGCCCTATGCCGAAAACAATAAATGGGGTTATATAAACGAGATGGGAAATTGGATTATTGAGGCGCAATATGAATCGGTTGACATTTTTAGTGAAGGCAATGCGATTGTTGAACTTGACGACAAAAAATATTTTATCAATAAAAAAGGTATCCCAATTAGTAATTCTAAATATGAAGATGCCGAGGCATTTGAAAGCGGTTTTGCTTTAGTGATGATTAATGATTTATGGGGAATGATTGATCGAACAGGCAGAGAAGTTCTACCCTGCCGGTATGAAGATTTACGCTATATGAGCGATGGAAGAATGCTGTTTATGGAAAACGAAAAATACGGTTATAAGGATGATGAATTCAATACAATCATAGCAGCACAGTTTGAAGAAGCGTATGATTTTGAGAATGGGATAGCCGTTGTATTGAAAGAAAATGGATTTGGATTGATTGACCGAATCGGCAATGAATTGATTGAAGCACAATACGAGCAACTGATTACGACTCCCTATCCGATTGTGTTTGCATTATTAAATGAAGAGTGGTTTGTATTGGATAAGTATGGTCAGTCTTTATTCCACACTCCCTTTGATGCCATTGGACTGTATTCATGCGGCAGAGCAATAGTAATAAGGAATGGTAAATACGGTTATATCAATGAAAAAGGCCAATTAGAAATTCCATTAGTGTTCGATGCTAAAACGGAGACTATAACATTGTCGGCTTTTGAAAATGATGTGGCTATCGTTCAGCAAAAAAATAAGAAAGGCGTCATTGATGTTTATGGACAAAAGCTCTATCCCTGCATGTTTGATGATGTACTCGCCTACGACACTTTGCTCATGCCGGTTAAAAAGGGAAACAAATGGGGCTATGTTGATCGAAACAATAAAATTAAAATTGATTACAAATTTGACTATGCTTTTCGCTTTCAAAACAATAGTGCCTGGATTAAAATGAATAATCAATTCTATCTAATCAACACACAAGGAAAAACGATCAGCAAAGCCTTTGAAGCAGTAGCATTGCAAGAAAACAAATTTCATGTTGTGAAGGATAATGGAACCTACAGGCTAATTGACTCCTTCGGTAAAATGCTTGTACCGATTGGATTTGATTCCTTTCTGAAAATCAACAATAGCTATCTTCAACTAAAGAAAGAAAACAAATTGGTTTATTTCAACTACCAATCCGGAAAATTTGTCCCGCATTTAAGCGAAGGATTCTAATTCGATTCGCTCAAAAAATCCTCCTTATTCAAACAATATTTGTTTACCAATTGCTCAAAGCAGATTGATCCGGGTACACCCGTATATTGTTCTATAAAGTTGAATCCTAATTTGATGAGGGTTTTATTTGGCGCAAGGTTTTCAGCGTAAGGTTCACAATACAATTTCTCCAATTTCAACCGAGAAAAGAAACACGGGATACATTTCCGAACCATTTCAGTTCCTAAATTTTTCTTTCTATGAAAGGAACTCCATATATGCAGATGGAGTTTAGCATGCTTTCCATATACAATCTCATTAACATTGCAATGACCAAATGCAACATCATCCGTTTTAGCTATGAAAGCCATAGACTGTCTTTGATCATCGGACTTGTTGACTTGATCAAGCAGCATAGCACGGAGATTATTGGCTGATGGCAATTTGTTCAGATCTACACCTAATGATGTGAGATAGTTAGCATCAGACTTTGTCCAATAGGATACTATGCCTTCAAGGTTTTCCTGGTTCAGCTCTTCGATAATTACTTCAGATTTCAAATGCATAACGACTTATGCCAATTATATCACTAAATTATATGAATTAATTTTTGATAAATTTTCTCTTTGTATTCCCTA
>DAOQTX010000031.1:0-30868 GCA_035340715.1 Bacteroidia bacterium
TTCAAGATTTCTTACCCCTCCAGCAAATAAACAAAAGACCACATGATTTGCTTTTCTGATTCCGCTTGATGCGAACAATCTGCCACTTGGAAGTATATAAGGTAAGGCAATGCTTGCTGCCACAGCTGCACCAGCTTTTTTTATGAATGATCTTCTTTTCATTGTCATAAATGGTTAGTAGTATCGGTACTCATCGGAAGTCATGAATGAATAATAAAATGCAGATGGATTGACACTGGTATCGGACACAATTAAGTTCTGTAAATAAAACCGTTCCATTTCATTGGGTGTTCGGTTATAAAACTGTTTGTATGAATTGAGAACAAATGCATTCACATCGTTCAACATATCTTGTTTGCTAGGCAATTGTGCAGTAGGGTCATTCAAGAAGTTTCGAATGATCATGTCTTCAATCAACTTTTTATCTCCAAAAGAAACATAAGCGGTATTCAGTTTATTTAAATCACTGTTGCTAATGTTAGTGCCAAACACATCCGAGTATGCAATGGAAATAAATTCCACCGTAGTCTTCACATTGGTTTTGTCTCCTCCTTCTTGTTGCACATACACCGGATTGACTTCATATAATAATACCTCTTCTTTTTTGCAAGAAGTGTTCAGGCAAAGTAGAAGGGAAGCGACCATCAAAAATGAGTATTTATATTCCGATATATTCATTGCTGGATAAAATTGATTTTTGAATGTCTTTGATGTTCTTGCTATTGAAATATAATTGAGTTAGTTGGTACATTTCATTGCTGTCTGGATTTCGAAATACATACTTATTGTAAAAGTGTTTAACTCTTCCTTCGTGATAATCAATTGAAGTAAAAAAGATATTCAGAAAGTCCGTTTTGCTTTGTCCACTTTGAAAGAATAGAATGGCATTTTGTCCATCAACCATATCAATTCCATTTTGTAATTCACTTTGCGTAGGATAGCGATCGAGAAATTGTTGGAAGACGGCCACTACAAAATTAAGTGAGCCCATGTTGATTTGATCGTAATAGAAATTGTCGGCACAAGTTCGATACATGTCTGCGGCATTCATGTTACCACTATACATCTTTGAGGGAATCATTCTCAATACTTCCAATCGATTGATCTCTATAGTGATTTCGTCCCATAGCAGTTGATAAGCAGGATTGCCCAATAAAGAAATGAGCACACCCATCTGAAAAGCATAATCATTCGTGTCTTGATTGTTGAGCATATCAATTCGTGCATTCTCATACAACTTGTCTAAATATTCTTGCTGTGAAAAGATTAAGTCGAGAAATTCACTTCTACTATTGGCACTTAAATTACTTGAACGGAGTTTAACAAACGAAGTATCGTACTCGGCTTGTAGTGGCTTTCGACCCAGAAGAGAGATATAAGCTCTATTGATATACGTTTCAATGGTAATATCTGCAATACTTTGATCGGGAGGAGCTGTGTTGTTATTGATCACTACCAACTCGTCTTTTTTGCAAGACGATAGTGCTGAAATAAATATCAGTCCAATAAGAAGTATGGAAAGGCGGTTCAATAGCATATAACGAAGATACCAACTTATAGCATTAGATTAAAGTAGCGTATTAAGGTTTAATGAACACTATTCTTTGCACTTGCAACTCGGAGAAAAATAAATCTCTGCTTCGGGTAGCAATTCCATGATTTGAGCTTGTTGTTCATCAGTAAACAATATGCCTCTCAATTCAAGATGGCGCAGGTTTTTAAGTTTTTTAAAACTATCC
Source organism: Bacteroidia bacterium (assembly GCA_035340715.1). Lineage (GTDB taxonomy): Bacteria > Bacteroidota > Bacteroidia > AKYH767-A > OLB10 > DAOQTX01. Next base: position 1,740 of record DAOQTX010000031.1, read on the forward strand.
GGAAATCCTTCTAACTCATTATCCCATAGATCCAATCGAGTTAGTTGTTCCAATCCCGACATTTCTTCCGGCAAATGTTCAATCAAATTTCGATTCAGATTGATTCGTTTTAATTTAGACAAAGTGCCTAACTCAGAAGGAAGTGTTTTTAATTTGTTTTTTGAAACATCTAAAATTTCTAAATCCGTTAGTTGTTTAATCTGAGCAGGAATATTTTTGATTTTATTCTTGGAAAGGTCGAGCTGTCTTAGATTTTTTAGTTGAAATACTTCAATTGGAATTTCCTTTAGTTTTTCTCTGCTTAAATCGAGATAATAGACCGAATCTATTTCTATCAACGCCACCTTAAGTTCTGTATATCGTTTTGGTGGATCGGGTTCTTCAGAATTGGAAACGCTTTCTTGAGCCATCAACAATTTAATTGACGAACAGCACATAAATGCAAATATGAAAACAACGATATGGTTGAAACTTGACCTCATGGATACAGCAAAAACGATCAAAAATTAATTTTATGATGCATTAGATTTTTAAAACTAAGCATCAAAGCAGAAACAATTACAAGGAAAACAAAAAGTTATAAAGAGCTTAAAATAGATTTTGCTGTTTTTTCGTCTGCTTGTAGTTGCAGGATGAGTTCTTCAACAGAATTGAATTTGATTTCATCTCTTATTTTATTTATAAAAATTACTTTCAATTCTTTGCCATAAATATCATGATCGAAATCAAACAAATGCACTTCAACCGACAACTCATTTTTCCCGAAAGTGGGTTTGTGACCAATGTTCATCATACCTTGGTAAATGTTATGCTCTAATACAATCTGTACCGCATAAACACCATTGCCTGGAATTAATTTCGAACGATCGGAACATTTGATATTAGCCGTTGGGTAGCCAATCGTTCTTCCTCTCTTATCTCCTTCTATAACTTTGCCACGTAAATGATAGTAATAGCCTAAAAAATCTTTAGCCGAATCAACCGCTCCTTCCTCCAAAAACTTTCTGATTTTAGTAGAGCTAATCGCGATATCATTGATGTCTTGTTCTGAAATTTCTTCAAGGTGAAAATTATAGACAGAAGACAATTCTTTGAGTTCGTTGATGCTTCCTTCTCTATTTCTGCCAAAGTGATGATCATAGCCAATAACCAAAGTATGTAGCTTAAGCGTATTTACAAGAACCTCACGCACAAATTCAATAGAGGAAAGTCTGCTAAAGTCATGATCAAAAGGTTGTACAATCAGTTGATGAACTTCGAGATTTTTTAATGCTTCAATTTTCTCTTCGAGCGTATGTAATAGGAAAAGATTATGATCATCGGGATAAAGCACCATTCTAGGATGAGGATAAAAAGTAAGCACCACAACGCTACCATTCACAATCTTTGCAATTTCATGCAAGCGACTGATGATTTTTTGATGTCCTACATGAACTCCATCAAAAGTACCGATGGTAACTATGGGGTTTTTAATGGGCTTAAAGTCCCGTATATGCTTATATAATTCCAAAATGCAATCAAAAAATCGGTCAAACCTAATTATTTGAGTTTTAAATACAAAAAGCAAGCGCTTAATAGGGTTTCGATTGAATGTTTTGAGAATAAATATTTTTCAACCTTTTGTTTATAAACTTCTAAGGGATTTTCAATTAAAGTTACTACCTTCGCGCTCGAAAATTTGATTTAAACCATTAATTTACAATGAATACAGGAGTTGTTATACAAGTAATCGGACCCGTAGTGGACGTTTCGTTCAGTACCGAAGGTGGAAGCCGATTGCCCAATATCTTAGATGCACTTGAAATTACCAGACCTAATGGTCAGAAATTAGTATTAGAATGTCAGCAGCATATTGGTGAAGACACCATTCGTGCAATTGCGATGGATAGTACAGACGGATTGGTGAGAGGAACTGAAGTGAAGGCCACAGGTTCTGCAATAAAAATGCCTACCGGTGCTGCAATCCATGGAAGATTATTTAATGTTATTGGTGAATCTATTGACGGTTTACCAGAAGTAAGTAATGACAAAGGATTGCCTATACACCGCGAAGCGCCAAAGTTTGAAGATCTTTCTACCTCTACAGAAGTACTTTTTACTGGTATTAAAGTAGTTGATCTGCTTGAGCCATACGCCAAAGGAGGAAAAATTGGTTTGTTTGGTGGAGCAGGAGTAGGTAAAACAGTATTGATTCAAGAATTGATCAACAATATTGCTAAAGGTTACGGAGGTCTTTCGGTATTTGCCGGAGTTGGCGAACGTACTCGTGAGGGAAATGATTTATTGCGTGAGATGATTGAGTCAGGTATTATTAAGTATGGAGAAGAATTCCAACATTCAATGGAAAAAGGTGGATGGGATCTTTCTAAAGTAAATACCGAGGAGTTAAAAGATTCTAAGGCCACATTTGTTTTTGGACAGATGAATGAACCTCCCGGAGCACGTGCCCGGGTAGCATTGTCAGGATTAACTGTAGCTGAATATTTTAGAGATGGTGATGCCGGAAGCAGCGGTGGACGTGACATTTTATTCTTTATCGATAATATATTCCGTTTCACTCAAGCAGGATCTGAAGTATCTGCTCTTTTAGGAAGGATGCCTTCAGCCGTAGGTTATCAACCAACCTTGGCCACCGAAATGGGATTGATGCAGGAGCGAATTACTTCTACTAAAAGAGGTTCGATCACTTCGGTTCAGGCCGTTTATGTACCTGCAGATGACCTTACCGACCCTGCACCAGCGACCACTTTTGCTCACTTAGATGCAACTACCGTATTAAGTCGTAAGATTGCCGAATTGGGAATCTATCCTGCGGTTGATCCATTGGATTCAACTTCGCGAATCTTAAGCCCGGCCGTTGTGGGTGACGAACATTATACCTGTGCTCAAAAAGTTAAAGAATTATTACAGCGATATAAAGAACTTCAAGATATCATTGCCATTCTTGGTTTGGATGAACTTTCTGAAGAAGATAAATTGGTCGTACATCGTGCACGAAGAGTTCAGCGTTTCTTGTCTCAGCCTTTCCACGTTGCCGAGCAATTTACCGGTCTAAAAGGTGTATTTGTTTCAATCGAAGATACTATCAACGGATTTAACATGATCATGGATGGAAAAGTAGATGAATATCCTGAAATGGCGTTCAACCTGGTAGGAACCATTGATGAAGCCATTGAGAAAGGAAAGAAATTATTAGCCGAATCAGCATAGATGTAATAATATGTTTTTAGAAATTATCACACCCGATAAAAAATTATTTTCAGGAGAAGTAACCTCTGTTACAGTTCCTGGCAAGAAAGGACGATTTCAAATTTTAAACCGTCACGCTCCGATTATTTCTACTTTGCAAAAAGGAGATATAAAAGTGAAATCTAACAAGGAAGTATTGAACTTTTCGGTGAACAGTGGAGTGGTTGAAGTACTGAATAATAAAATCATTATCTTAGCGTCCTAATCTTGTTTTCATGGCAGATGGGAAGTGTCGGTATCCTTAGGGACTACCGGCATTTCTTTTTTATACCATTTGATTGAGTTCGCTCAATGCCAGGTAAGCCATAAGACCCATTCCGGTTACCAGTGCATCCTCATCAATATTGAAGGTAGAGGTATGAACAGAAGAGACGATACCTTTCTTTTCATTACGTGTACCTAAGCGATAAAAACATGCCGGAATTTCATGCGAGTAGTACGAAAAATCTTCAGCGGCCATCCAAACATCTAAAGGCTGAACATTTTCTTTTTCCATATAATCTTCCATCGCTGTGCGACATCTTTTAGTGAGATTTTCTTCATTGATCAAAACAGGATATCCTTTACGTATTTCCAAGTTGCAGGTAGCACCCATGCTTTCAACTAAAGCATGACACATTTCGGTGATCATCTCATGTGCTCTCACTCTCCAAGTTTCATCGAGCGTTCTGAAAGTGCCATGCAAAATTGCTTTATCCGGAATTACATTGGTGGCTCCTAACGCTTCAAAACGACCAAAACTTAATACACATGGCATTATCGGTTTTGCTCTTCGACTGATGATTTGTTGAAGACTCACGATTAAATTGGATGCAATGTAAACTGGGTCGATAGCCAAATGCGGCATAGCTCCATGCCCACCTTTTCCTTTAATCGTGATATACAACTCGTCTGTACTTGCCATATACACCCCACTTCTTATTCCAACCTTTCCGGTATCAATAAAAGGCATAACATGCTGACCGATGATGGATTTTGTCTCCGGATTTTTTAATGCACCTTCCTTAATCATCAATGAAGCACCTCCCGGAAGTTTTTCCTCGGCAGGCTGAAAAATAAATTTAACCGAACCGTTAAATTGATCTTTTAATTCGTTGAGAATAGCAGCGGCACCTAATAAAGATGAAGTATGAACATCATGACCGCAGGCATGCATCACACCTTCTCTTTTTGATCGATAGGGAATATCATTTTCCTCTTGAATAGGCAAGGCATCCATATCAGCCCTTAATGCAACATTGGGTCCATTCTGCTTGCCCTTTATGGTTGCAACAATTCCATACCCACCAATTCCGTCTTTATATTCAATACCCATTTCGTTTAACTTATTTTTGACGAACATGGATGTTTCCTTTTCTTCAAAAGATAATTCAGGATGCATATGCAAATGATGACGGATATTCTGTACTTCTTTAAACAAAGAGGTGGATTTGTCTTTAATAGTATCGATTAATTTCATTTGTTGAGGATTAATTTAATGCCAACGGCAAGCATAAAAATACCAAACAGTTTTTTTATCACCGATTCAGATATGCCTAATGCTATTTTAGATCCAAAAAAACTTCCTACTACAAAACTCAAACATAGAATCAGTGCTATTTTAAAATCTACCTGTCCGGTTTTATAATAATTATATACCGCCAAAGCCCCTATTGGAGGCAGCATCATTGCTAATGAAGTTCCTTGAGCCATATGCTGACCCATGCCAAAGAAAAAAACCAAAGCGGGTACAACAATTAGTCCTCCGCCAATTCCCACCATGCCGCTCACAATTCCTGCAAGCACTCCTATGAGTAGAACTATAATCCATTCCATATTTTTTTCTGAATTCATGAATAATTGAGACTTACAATAATATCTAGCTCAAGGCTAAAAGTCGAGACCTAATGACCAATAAAAAACCGGATCCAAAACACGTTCATCTTCTATCCCCCAAGCCCAATCGATGCGCATAAAATAACCCAGCAATCTGCTTCGGAGTCCAAAGCCATATCCGGCTACTATGGGATCAACTTTTCTTTTAATATTAATAAACAAAGGAGCCTGATTTATTACAATTGAGTTAAAAGCATTGTCTTCGTCATACGGTGAGTTGCCGGTCCAGGCAGTACCAATATCGGCAAATCCAACAGCTTGGAAGTTTCGAATAAAATCAGATCGAATAGGGGTGTTTATGAGATATTCAAAAATAGGAATCCGAATTTCATTGTTGGCTACGGCAAAACTATTTCCGTTTCGAATATTGTATAAGAATCCTCTAACATTTGTTGCTACGGCTTGAAATGCATAATTCTGACTAAAGTCTATAGGAATACTAAAGTCAAAGTTATCGGTAGGCACTAGGGTGTTGTTGGTTGAGCCTAAATAGTAGATTAACTTTTGCTTTCCGAAAGAAGTAGATCCGGCCAGGCGCGAGGCAAAAATTATTTGTTTATGTATTTTTTGATAATGACGCACGTCAAAACCCACTACAGCAATATTATTTTTGTCTTGGTTTAGTTGGTTGAATAATTCAAAGAAGGCTTTGTAGCGTGTTCCGTTAAATAAATTTAATCCACGAGGTAGAGTGTTATCAAAAACATACTCGATTTTTATATTGGCCCAATAATCGTATTGTGTTTCCTCTCTCAAATTTGGAATGTCTGTACTTAAAAAAGCGGTACGGTCGCTTCTAAATCCGATGCTTCCTTTTAATGCTTTTAAGTTTGAAAATGGATAGGTAAAGGTTGTGCGCGCTTCATGTGTTTGAACTTTTACAATAGATGAAAAGGTAAAGAACTCACGCGCCTGTCTAAAAAAGGAGTACTCTTTATCTAATCGCTTGCGTTGATTCAACACACTCAACAAATATTCATTGCTATTTAAATTTCCACTTAATCGGAATCCGCCTTTTATCTTGTAATCATCAAACAAATCGCTAATTCCCAATTTGAAAAGTCCATTAAGTCCTGGATCAAAATAAGGTGCGCCTCCTGTAAATTTCTGATAGGTAAAATTTAGAAGGTTGTTGTCTAATTGAGCAAGGAAGTATTCAGAAGAGAAAGAGATATCATAATTTCTTTGCTTAGGTAATTGAAGAGTGAAGCTATCTATCGTTAATGATTCAGATGATGTTAATAAAGTAGCAACCTTTGAAGTTCCAAACTCATTGGCCTTTGTTTGGTTAAATTCCGACTGAAATATATAGTTGTTTATGTCGATTTTAAGACTATCATTATTTGGTTTTTGTGCTGGAATTCTAACTACATCGGTTCGTGTGGTAGCAATTTTTCTTGCTTCTAAGGCTAATAAATTTGCATAATGTGTTTTTGAAGGCAGGCTATTCAATGATAGCAATGGATCATTAGCGGAACGAACCAAACGGTATTTCCCACCTCTTTTATAGAGTTCTATTTTTTGAGTAAACGATGCATTGATATCGTATGATTCGATGCCGCGTGCAAAATCAGTTTGGGGTTTTAAGTCAATGATGTATCGGTAGTGTTCAAGCGTATCGATATACGCAATAACGGAATCTAAAGTGCCGGCAATTCTATTTTTAATTCCGTTTTGATCCGATAAGAATACAAATGCATTGGCACTTGATGAAAGTGGGTGCGACTCATTTTCGTTTTCCGTTTTAGTAATACGCAACAGCACATTACTTCTTTGACTGATATCGTATAAAAAGATATCGTGATTGATTTGAGCACTGCTATAGGGGTTATAATAATTTAATCCTAAAGTATCGGAGGGTCGGTTGCTGCTAAAAATGATAAACTGTGAATCATAGATATAGCGCGGATTCAAATCATTAAACACATCATTGGTCAATTGTTGGTGTGTTCTGGTTCTAACATTATAGACAAATAAATCGGATTGTCCTTTTTGTATGGCAGAAAGAATAATGTCCTGTCCATCGCTACTGTATGATGCATCAAGCACTTTTTCGAAATAAAAAAACTTATTGATTTCTTTTTTTCCAGTCGAAGGAAAGTAATATTCCATGTAAATTTTTCCTTTCAGTTCTCTAAACATGGTTAAATATTGTCCGGAAGGATGCCATGCTAAAACAGGATAAGAATGGTCGGTGATACTGCTAAGATCTTTATAGCCTCCTTTCCAAATTCGTTTTTTCTTTTTGGAGGATTGATCGTACAGGCATACTCTGTATTTACCATATTGGTTGGTAACAAAGGCTGAATATCGATTATCCGGACTGGCTTTAACCTGATTAACTACTAAGCCGTCCTTGGCTTTAATTTTTATCTCATCGCCTTCTGGCCATGTTCTATTGGTGTCAGAATCGTTATAGATTTTTTGATAATGCAAAAGCCAATTTTTAGATAATGATTTTAATGACTCATTGAGTACATAAGAAAAACCACTTTCTACATTTCGATTCAATCGGGTTAAATAAAGAATATTTGATATACTGGTCTCTCCATAGGTTTGGGCTATGTATTGCCACATAGAGTGCGAAGCAAGTTCGGGGTCAATTTCTAAAGCGGTATTGAATTTTTTAAACTTTCCACTCACGATCATATCGCGCATTCGATTGTCTAAATCGGTATTCCAATTTTCAGCTGCGAAAGATATCAGTCCTTGTGTGTACCATTCAGGAAGTGTAAGTAAGAGGGAACTCTGCAAGCGGTCTTTAACATTACCTCCATACATCAACTGATCCATGAGTACCTGCGCAATGCCTTCTCGCATGGTAATTTTAAAATGATCGTAATTACCATCAAAGTATAATAAAACTTTGTTGCCAACAATGCGGGTTAATCCTCCCGTGTTTCCATTCAAATCATCGCTGCCTAGTCCAACATTGCTTTGTTTGTAATCGGATAGTTTGTTGTATACTAAAAACTGCAATCGGCCTTCGGTTCTAAAGTCAAATAGTTTTTCTAATTGTTCTATTTCTTTATCAGCTGTTTGTCCTAAACTAACAGCCAACTCTTTGCCACCTAAATAAAAATACGTGTCAAAATTTTTAAAGCGATAAAATGTCCAATCAGGTGCTTCATATTGAATTCGGTTTTTGCCAAAATCCATCTGATATCCCTGATAGAATTGAGCCATACCACTCTTGCTCATTAACAAAAGAGAGGCAATGCTTAATAAATAATGAATCGATGATTTTGTTCTTTTCATTCGCAGCAACTAACAATGCGAATGTAACGAAATTGATTAATTTATGTTGTCAGGAAACAGTACAAATCAACATAATATTACTCACATCAATGATCTAAAAATTGTCTTTCGGAATTACAGCCAATCTTGAGGAATAGATTTTTCCTTCGGTTATAACTTGAACCATAAAAATACCATTACTCAGGTTAGTGCAGTTTAGTTTTAATTCTTTTGAATATTGATTTTCTTCTCTTAGATAGAAGTCTTCCTGTTAAATCAAATAATTGAATTTGTTTCTTACTGTGCTCATTCCAAATACTGATGATGTTAAGTTATATACTTCATTACCCGGGTCAAAGTCCGCAGTTCCCGAGAAATACCCACACGAATAAATATTTCCAAAAAATCAGTTACAATTGATTTTGATCCTTCTGGTAGGTTGTTTCCAATTGCTTTGGTGAATTCATAATTTGGTGTTTGTGCGTTCTGAAAAAATGGGAAAATGAATATTGAAAATTTCAGTTAATACTTCATACAATATTGATATTAAGGTCGAATTGAAAACAATAGTAACAAGCAGAAATTAAAAATCAAATACTCAATTTATAGTAATAAGATTACAATCGACTAGCCATTAATAAATTCAAGTCTCTGTAAGGAAGTTTGCAAACATCGCTCACATACTTATTGGTAACGGTGCCGTTAAAACAATAAACGCCTTTGCGTACATCTCTATCTGCCCAAAGCATTTCGTTAATTCCTCCTTCATTTCCTAAATTTAGTAGGATTGGGGCAAAAATATTTGATAATGCATGTGATGCGGTTCTAGCTACACGCGAAGCAATATTTGGGACACAGTAATGGATGACACCATATTTTCTAAAAATGGGTTGTAGATGATTGGTAACTTCCGATGTTTCAAAACAACCTCCTTGGTCAATGCTAACGTCAATAATGACACTACCACTTTTCATTTCACTCACCATATCATCGGTTACTACTATCGGAGTTCTTCCTTCTTTTGAAAGAATGGCGCCTATGGCAACATCGGCTGTTTTTAGTGCACGACTAAGAATCGAAGGTGCAATTAAAGAAGTGTAAACTGAGATGCCCAAATTCTTTTGCAATCTTCTGAGCTTATGCAATGAAAAGTCAAACACTTTTACATGTGCTCCCAAACCAATTGCAGTTTTGGCTGCATTTTCGCCAACGGTTCCAGCACCAAGTATGACCACCTCTGTTGGAGGGATTCCGGTAATTCCCCCCAGCAACTCTCCTTTTCCGGAAAAAGCATTGCTTAGATATTCGGCAGCAATCAATACACTTGAACTTCCAACAATTTCACTTAAAGTTTGAATAATAGGAAGCACGTCACTTTTATCTCGTATGAATTCATATGCAAAGGCAGTGATCTTTTTTTCGCTCAACTTCTTCATAAAATCTGTTGGCTGCATGCTGATTTGAAGAATTGAAATAAGGGTTTGTTTGTATTGCATCAAATCCAACTCTTTGAGTGTAGGAGGTGCAACTTTTAAGATTAAATCTGCTTTGTAAACATCTTCTTTCGTGTAGGCAATGGATGCACCTGCTTCACTATAATCGGCATCAGCAAAATTTGCATTATTGCCTGCTTCGGTTTCAATAATTATTCTGTGTCCATTATTCACTAAAACTTTTACGGCTTCCGGAATGAGGGGGATTCGATTCTCTTGAAATGTAACCTCTTTTGGTATTCCTATAAAAAGTTCCTTATTAGATTGAGGAATTTCAAGTAAACTTTCCTGGGGCAATAATCCACCGGATTGTAAGAGTTCACTTAAGGGTGTTTTAGGCGTTTGCTTGCTCATGCTTTATTACTTTGATTGCTCTGCAATGTTCTTCAGGGTTTATAATAATTTTTACATGGCCGAAATTTAGCAGTGGTTCAATTTTTTCTGACCATTCGGTAAAGCAATAATGTTGATCAAAGAAAAAATCTTCATACCCTAAATCGTACACTTCATTCAAATGTTTGATTCGATAAAAATCAAAATGCATTACAGAAGTTCCATTTGGATTTTGATATTCATTCATAATCGAAAAAGTAGGACTACTCAATGAACCTATACAGCCCAATTCACGGCAAAATTCTTTTATGAATGTTGTTTTTCCTGCTCCCATAGGGCCATAAAAAGCAAAAACTTTGTCATCTGGAAATTGATTTAGAATGATTTTGGCAGCGGCATGCAAATCGCCAACATCACAAATTTTCATTTGTAAGTTGAGTTCATTATTTACATTTTCAGCTACAACATTCATAGGAGATAAAAGACCCGAATAATTGAAGCTAATTTACACTTTATTTCGATGCTAATAAAACAAAAGGTACGATCATTTCTTCTAAAGATACACCACCGTGCTGAAAAGTGTCATTGTAAAAACTTACGTAGTGATTGTAGTTATTGGGATAAGCAAAAAACATATCCTCTTTTGCGAATATATAGGAACTGCTTAGGTTTGTTTTCGGCAGTTTAATTTCTGAAGGATTCTTGTATGCCAATACTTCGTTTTTTTCATACGCAAGATTTTTTCCTTGCTTATAGCGTAAGTTGGTATTGGTGTTTCGATCGCCAATTACTTTCGAAGGGTTTTTTACTCTAATGGTTCCATGATCGGTAGTGATGATCAATCGGCAAGGTTTCTCACTTAGTTTTTTCAATGCTTCATTCAATGGTGAGTGATCAAACCAACTGCGCGTGAGGCTTCGGTATGCAGCCTCATCAACCGCCAATTCTCTGATCACTTCCATATCGGTGCGGGCATGCGATAGCATATCTACAAAGTTGTACACGATGAGGTTTATTTTGTATTGATTAAAATTTTGAATACTGTCCACCAAATCTTTTCCAGCTTGATAATTCGTAACCTTCTTATATTGAAATTTATAATCCTTGCGCAATCGTTTAAGCAGATCATCAAAAAATTCACTCTCAAACTGATTCTTGCTTCCTTCGTCATCATCGTTTAACCACATCTTGGGCAATCGTTTCTGAATATCTTCAGGTAATAATCCACAGAAAAGTGCATTTCGGGCGTATTGTGTCGCAGTGGGTAAAATGCTGAAATAAGTTTCTTCCGATTCAATCCTGAAATGTTCTTGTAGTAAGGGTTGAATGATTTTGAATTGATCTAAGCGAAGATTATCAATAACCAACACAACCAAGGGAACACTACTTTGATCAGCTATAGGAATTATTTTATGTGCCATCAATTGATGCGACAATAATGGCTGTTGATCATTAGGTTCACTATTGATCCAGTTTGAGTAATTTTTTTCGATAAATTTTCCAAACTGTCGGTTAGCTTCAGCTTTTTGAGTGGTCAAAATTTCATACATCGCGGGGTCATTTGACCGTTCCAGTTCCAATTCCCAATAAACCAACTTCTTATACAATTCCGACCATTCGGTATGGCTGAGTTTATCACTTATGGTAATACCAATCTGACGGAAATCCTGCAAATAGTTTGCATTTGTTTTTTCACTAATTAATCTCCGATTGTCTAATATTTTTTTTAATGACAAAAGAATCTGATTCGGATTTACAGGCTTTATTAAGTAGTCTGCAATTTTACTTCCAATAGCATCTTCCATAATGCTTTCTTCCTCGCTTTTGGTGATCATCACAACCGGAATTTCGGTTTTAATGTTCTTAATTCTCATTAGCGTTTCAAGGCCAGAAAGTCCCGGCATATGCTCGTCTAAAAATATGATATCGTAGTTGAATTTTTCTACTTTAATGAGCGCATCATCTCCATTGTTAACGGTAGTAACATCATATCCTTTTTGTTCTAAAAAGAGAATATGTGCCTTAAGCATTTCTATTTCATCATCTGCCCAGAGAATACTAAGTTTGTCCATAAATTAAATCTAGTGCTTTTGTATAAAAATAACATAATTTACATCGCACAAAAAAACAATTAATTGCCTTGAAGCGAAAAAAAATATTTAATGATCCGGTTTATGGTTTCATATCTGTACCTTATGGGACCTTATTACAATTAATAGATCATCCTTATTTTCAAAGACTTCGCAGAATAAATCAACTTGGAATGACAAGTTTGGTCTACCCGGGAGCACTTCATACACGATTCCATCATGCCTTAGGGGCTTATCATTTAACACAATTGGCGATTGAAACTCTGCGTTCAAAAGGACATCTTATAAGTGAAGAAGAACAAGAAGCAGTGAGCATTGGAATTTTACTCCACGATATTGGTCATGGCCCATTTTCACATACACTTGAATCAAGTTTGGTTGAGGGTTTGCATCACGAACAAATGTCGTTAATGTTAATGAATGAATTGAATAAGGAATTTGGAGGAAAATTGGATAGAGCGATTTCTATTTTTCAAAACACTTATTCCAAAAAATTCTTGCATCAACTAATTTCCGGTCAATTGGATATGGATCGTATGGATTATCTAAGCAGAGATAGTTTTTATACAGGTGTTTCTGAAGGCGTTATAAGCTACGAACGAATTTTAAAAATGCTTGAACTGAAAGACGATACGTTAATGGTAGAATCGAAAGGCATTTATTCCATTGAAAAATTCTTGATCGCCAGAAGGCTTATGTATTGGCAGGTTTATATGCACAAAACGGTTGTAGCAGCCGAGCAAATGATGATTATGATTTTTAAAAGAGCAAAAGAACTATATGCTAATGGCCATGATTTATTTGGATCCGAAGCATTGCGATATTTTCTAGCCAATAAAGTGAATTCCGAAGATGGCAGATTGGTAAAGTTTTTTGCGGAGTTAGACGATTTTGACATGCTGAGTGCTATAAAAATGTGGACAAAATCTAAGGATAAGATTTTACGAGAGTTATGTTCCTGCATTATAGACAGAAAACTATACAAGATTAAAATTTTATCGAGCGATACTGTGCATGAGATAGATCATGAGTTGGATAAAAAAATATTAGCCAAATTAGAATTGAGTGAAAATGAGATTCCGTATTATATTAAGAGAGGTATATTAACAAATTCAGCATACACACAAAAGGAAGACAATATAATGATCCTGTATAAGAATGGCGAAACCAAAGATATAGCTGACGCATCGGATAACCTTAATGTGTCTTCACTTTCTGCCAAAGTTTCAAAAAATTATGTCTGTTTCCATCCTTTGTTAGCCGATCTGATGAATTAATTCAATTCGGTTATTACAAATCCCTCTTAATTTTTACTTTTGCTTACCTTTTTTTAGAGGAAATATAATGAAGTTCAAAATAAAAGACATAGCTCAAATTTTAAGTGGAGTGGTCGAAGGAGATGGAGAAGAGGAAGTAAAATCTCTGGAGAAAATTGAAGAGGCCGGAAAAGGATCAATCAGTTTTTTGGCAAATCCAAAGTACACGCCTTATATATATACTACCGGTGCTAGTGCAGTCATTGTAAACAAATCATTTGTAGCCGAAGAAAAAGTAAACTGCACATTAATTAGAGTGGATGATGCTTATAAAGCATTTACCATTTTATTAAGTTATTACGATAAAATAAGGAAAGACAAGAAAGGGAAAGAGCCTCAAGTGTTTATACATGAAACGGCAATCGTGGATGATTCTTGTTATATAGGATCGTTCAGTTATATAGGTGCCAATTCAAAAATTGGTAAAGGATCTAAAATATATCCCAATTGTTACATAGGAGAAAATGTAGTGATTGGTGAGAACACTACTTTGTATTCCGGTGTACAGATCTATTCGGATTGCATTATAGGAAGTGATTGCACATTTCATTCCTCAGTTATTATTGGAGCCGATGGATTTGGCTTCGCTCCCAATTCAACCGAATATCAAAAAGTTCCTCAAATAGGGAATGTTGTTATTGAAGATAAAGTAGAAATAGGTGCGGGTTCAACCATAGATAGAGCTACGCTAGGTTCTACTATCATCCGCAGAGGAGTTAAGTTGGATAACCTCATTCAAATTGCACATAATGTTGAAATAGGAGAAAATACCGTTATTGCCGCTCAAACCGGTGTGGCAGGATCAACAAAAATTGGAAAGAATTGTTTGATTGGAGGTCAGGTAGGAATTGTAGGTCATATACAAATAGCCGATGAAGTGAAAATTGCAGCTCAATCCGGAATTGGTAGTTCTATTGTCAATAAGGGTGAAATAGTACAAGGCTCTCCTGCATTTGGCATAGGCGATTATAAAAAGTCATACGTTTTGTTTCGTAAATTGCCGCAGTTAGATAAAAGAATTTCAGATTTAGAGAAAAAGTGATTGAGATGTCATCTAAACAAAAAACAATAAAGAAAGAAGTATCCGTAAAAGGAGTAGGACTTCATACCGGTGTTGAGAGTACACTTACTTTTAAGCCTGCACCTGAGAATCATGGATTCAAGTTCATGCGCATTGATTTGGAAAACCAACCGGTTGTTGAAGCTTTGCTCGAATATGTATCGGACACGTCACGAGGAACTACTCTTTCAAAAAATGGAGTTCGTGTGAGTACTACCGAACATGCGCTTGCTGCACTAGTGGGTTTAGAAATCGATAATGTGCTGATGGAGATAGATGGACCTGAAATACCAATCATGGATGGAAGTTCACAACCGTTTATGGATGCCATTCAAAAAGTAGGAATTGTTGAGCAAAAAGAAGACAAGCATTTTTTCGTCCTAAATGAGAACTTAACATTTGAAGATAAGGACAAGCAAGTTGAAATGCTGGCGGTACCAAGCGATGAATATCGAGTTACAGTGATGGTGGATTATAACTCAGAGGTGTTGGGGACACAGCATGCACAAATGCACCAAATAGCCGAGTTTCAAAACGATATTGCACAATGTCGTACCTTTTGTTTTTTACATGAGTTGGAACAATTAGTGGAACACAACTTGATAAAAGGTGGCGATCTGAATAATGCTATCGTAGTGGTGGACAAACCGGTAAGTCAGCAAAAGTTAGATGAATTGGCCATGTTGTTTGATAAACCAAAAGTAGAAGTTAAGGAAAAAGGAATTTTAAACAATGTAAAGTTGCATTTTCAAAATGAACCGGCCAGACATAAACTGTTGGACATAATAGGAGATTTTGCTTTGATTGGAGTTCCAATCAAAGCACATATTTTAGCTGCACGTCCGGGACATAAAACAAATGTTGATTTTGCCAGAAAGATTAAAGAGCTGATTGTATCAAAACAAAAACCAGAACAGCAAAAACAATATGATCCGGCTGCACCTGCCATTTTTGATATTTCAAAGATTGAATCTTTCTTACCGCATCGTTATCCGTTTTTATTTATTGATAAGATCATAGAGTTGAGCGATACGCATGTGGTTGGTGTGAAAAATGTTACACTAAACGAATGGTATTTTCAAGGACATTTTCCAAACAACCCGGTAATGCCAGGGGTATTGCAAATTGAGGCAATGGCACAAACCGGAGGAATTTTAGCTTTGAGTACCGTTAAAGATCCTGAGAACTACTGGACTTATTTCTTGAAAATTGAGAATGCACGATTTAAACAAAAAGTTGCTCCAGGTGATGTGCTTATTTTTGAATTGAAATTATTGTCTCCCATTCGCAGAGGATTATGTCACATGAGTGGTAGAGCCATAGTGGATAATAAGGTAGTTATGGAAGCCGAAATGCTAGCCCAAATAGTTAAGAAAGGATGATTTCAGAAATGGCATACATACATCAGGATGCAAAGTTAGGTGCCAAAGTTAAAGTTGAACCTTTTGCGAGCATACATAACGATGTAATTATTGGCGATGGATGTCATATTATGTCTGGGGCAGTTATTTTTCAAGGAGCACGAATCGGAAAAAATGTAACCGTATACCCGGGTGCAGTTATATCTGCTGTACCTCAGGATTTGAAATATGAAGGAGAAGAGACGATCACCGAAATAGGGGATGATACCACCATTAGAGAATATGTTACCATCAATAAGGGAACAAAAGCATTAGGTAAAACAGCAGTTGGAAATGGCACTTTGTTAATGGCTTATGTTCATGTAGCACACGATTGTGTTGTTGGCAGTCATTGTATATTGGCAAATGGTGTAACCCTTGCAGGGCATATTACCATTGATGATCATGCCATTATAGGTGGACTTACAGCAGTGCATCAATTTGTACACATAGGGTCACATGTGATGATTTCCGGAGCTTCAAAAGTTCTTAAAGATGTACCTCCATTTGTTAAAGCAGCGAGAGATCCTTTGAGCTATGCTGGAATTAATTCCATAGGGTTGAAGAGAAGAGGATTTACTACAGACCAAATAAATACCATTCAAGATGTATATCGACTGCTTTATGTCAAAGGAGGGAATGTTCAGAAATCAATTATAAATATAGAACAGGAGGTGAACCCAAGTTCTGAGAGAGATGTAATTCTTGAATTTGTAAAAAAATCATCTCGAGGTATCATGAAAGGGTTTTCTTCAATGGATATGGATGATCTAGTTTCGTAGTGATTGGACTGGAACTACATAATCTAACCAAGAAATTTAACCGGAATATATTATTCAAAAATCTTTCTTGCCAATTTGAATATAATTCAACTACCGCCATCTGTGGTAACAATGGAAGTGGGAAATCTACTTTGTTGCAAATAATAGCAGGTTATAAGAAGCAAACGGAAGGCCAAATCTACTATCGATTTTCCGATAACAATACTGAACCTTATAGTCATGTTACATTGGCTGCCCCTTATCTTGATTTGTATGATGAATTCACAATGCGAGAAATGGTCGAATTCTATTTTAAATTTAAAAAACCGTTGATCTTCGATCGCGAAGAGATTATGCAAATTGGAAAGTTTCAATCTACTCAGTACGATCGTTTGATAAAACATTTTTCCAGTGGCATGAAACAGCGATTGAAATTATTATTGGCTTTCAGTTCAGATACTCCTTTACTTTTGTTGGATGAGCCGGTCTCAAACTTAGATGAAACATCTATTCTTTGGTTCGATCAAATGATAAAAGACTATACTACAAATAGAATGGTGATTATTTGTACAAACAATCACCCCGCAGAATTATCTATTTCAAATTCTCAATTAAATCTTTCCGATTTTAAATAATTCTTACAAGTAGCTGCTTACTGAAATACTGGGGAAAGAGTTTTTTTTATTTAATAGTAGATTCTTCCCTTTGTTTCGTTTGGTTAATTCCTAATTACCTTACAAAGTAATTGCAAGGGAGAAATCAAATTATTTTGCTTTATAGTTAAGAGATATTTGTATTCAATCAATAATGAATACAATGAAAAATGATCCGGTTATAACCTACAATCATATGGATGAAGATGAAACGGTAAGCGCAAATCTTCGGGCACAGCAAGATCATGCTACGCAAACAGTGCATTGGTCAATTGACGCAGCGGTGCTAACAGTGCTAATGACCGTTATGCTCTATTTGTTTTTCAGTTAAATTCGAAAAATAATGGAAAAAAAAAAGAGGCTACACAAGCAGCCTCTTTTTTTATGTGGATTGAAAAAATTCAAATTCCTTTTTTAAATCTCCAAATATTTTTTCAAAATCGGTTAATCGTACCTTTTGGTCTTCGTGCTGCTGATTGATTTTTATTTCTGGATCAGCAGATACTTCATTCTGAAGAGCTTCGATAGAGTTTTCATGTTGTTTAAAATCATGACGCATAATATCGAGATTTTCATTTTGTAAAATAAACTGATTTTGAAAATGCTCAATCTTTCTGAGCTTGTCACTATCAGGATTTAGTTTAACAATCTTTCCTAAAATGTTGTTGAACTGTTCTAACTCATCGCGATAAGAGAGAATCTTTTGTTGCCACATTTCATGCTCTGTAAGCATTTCTCCTAGTTGATTTTTGTTACTCATAGACGTAGTAATTTTAGATTAATAATGTGATAAGAACACGGATCGTTCGAGAATAAAATTAAATATTTTATTCTGCTTTAACAAAGACATTTCTCATGATTTTGTCGGGCCAAGAAAGTTGAAGAAAATACACTCCATTTTCCAGATTGGATATAGTCAATTCGATTTCCAATTCGGATAATTCACTTTTTTTAACCGAATGGCTAATATCCTGACCCATCAGATTGAAAACTTCTATTTTATCAGCAGAGTACTTTGCAAATTTGACTAAAATCCTGTCTAAGGCAGGATTCGGGAACACAGTAAAATAGTCTTCTTCATATTCTTCCGTACTCAAAATAATAGCCGGTTGACTGGCCGCAAAACATCCTGATGAATCAAAAGTAGATACAGTGTAGCTACCCGCCTGTGTTGCGGTATAAACTTGAAACACTGCTCCAGCAATTGGACTGCTATTTAAATACCATTGATAACTCACTCCTGGAGAACTAATTAACGTATTGCCTCCCAAGATAGTAATGGTTGGAGCAGGTGGATTGGGTAAAACATGAATATAACTAATGATAGTAGAAGTATCTCCTCCAGTTCCATTTGATGCAATTAAAGTTACAGGATAAGTACCTTGTCCAATATAACAAACGTTTGTTGGATTTTGTACAGTTGAAAACGATGGCGATGCTCCAGGAAAAGACCACTGCCACATAGTGGGAGTATTAATGGATAAATCAAAAAAATCAATGCAATACTCTTCGCAAAATACAGTATCAGACGCTGTGAAAAATGCGGTAGGAATGTAGCATGGATTCACTTGAATCAATGATGGTAAAGTGATGCTATCAGATCCACCACTATTTGCAATGACTAAAGTAACATCATACATACCGGGAACATTGTAGCATATATTTCCAGGATTTTGGTTGCTCGAAACATTTGGTGTTCCACCAGGGAAATACCAATTGTAACTTAGAGAACTTCCAATGGAGGTGTCAGTAAACTGTATGCAAGTTGAATCGCAGAATGAAAGGGAAGATACCGTAAATCCTGCTATTGGAGGGGCAAGCGTATTGGTGCTTAATTCTATATTATCAATAGCGAAGGAAGGATCGCTGCCTATTCCATCGCTATTGTTCTTCCAAACAATTCCTAATTGAAGATTTGATATGTTCTCACAAACCGATGGCAATAACATATTAAACAATGTCCACTCTCCTTGAGGAGCGCAGTTCGTGCTTGTTTTTGGGGTATTGCTCAACACAACCCAACCGTTTCCTACATTGTATTCTATATATGCATCATCTGTATTGCCTTGACCATTTTCCAGATATTTAAAACTTAAAGTAATGTTGGTTTTGCCAATTGTACTTATGATAGGTGATGTAGCTCTTTTATGGGTAGTTGGATCTTCTCCCAGAAACGTTGGGCCTGCATTATAACTTGCACCACAATCTCCTGTTGGACAAAATATACATAAGGTGCAGGGTACAGAGCCTACATGCAATGTTGCATCATTTCCACACCCGGTTCCACATGATCCAACGGCATTTCCATTTTCGGAGCAACTAACAAAAAAATTATTAGCATGACTGCCGTTTGTACCAGAATTGATGATTGTCCAATTTCCATTGGTGGAATTGTAACTTGTTAAAAGACAATTCTGTGTACAGCCATTGTTAAATGATTCTGACCAGAACACTATTTGACTATTTGCCGTATAATGAATTCCAATGCTCAGAAGGGATAGAATAATGATTAGATTCTTCATGGGCTTTAAGATTTTAAATATGAATAAAGTTACAATTCAGTTTTATGGCTTGCAAGCATTTAATAAAATGTCCATGATTTGTTTAATTGATGGGAAGTAAATACATATTTAAAGGAGTAATTCTTACAAGTAGTAGAGTCATCAATTGGTGATCCATATGCACAATGAACTTGTTTTTAAATCAAATAGAAGAAATAATGAATCGTGGTGATGCAAATAGTTCGCATCTCTTACAATTGAGCAACAAGGGTAATATCGAATTCCTAAAGCACCTCATGCAATGTAATTTTGAATCGTCAAAACAAAATACAGTCATGAAAATTCTGGCGATTTCCTTTTCAATTCTATTTTCAGTAATGTGCTTTGAAAGCAGTGCTCAAAGTCATCAATATTCTAGAAAGTACAGAGTAGTAGCTTATCAAAATAATAACAATCAGATCAGCAGTTTATCCAATGAAGTTGAGATTATACCAACTATAGGCATATATATTCCTTCGGCATTTACTCCTAATGGAGATGGAATTAACGATCAGTTTGGAATAGGGGGCGAAGCAGTTTCAGAATTCCACATGATTATATTTAATCGTTGGGGCGAGAAAATTTTTGAATCCAATGAAGTAGATCGACAATGGGATGGAACATTTAAAGGCCAATTGGTGCAAGAAGGTGCATACGCTTATAATGTTACAGCCAAGGCAAATAATGGTGATGCGATAGTTAAGAAAGGTCATGTTACCGTTATTAAATAGAATGAATAGTGCTGACTCTTTCCATCATATTGGTTTTAAGAAAATATTTACCTCTACCGCGTAAACTATTCTAAGAAGAGGCTTAATCAAGCATCGTTTTCAAATCAAAAGCTGTAATTTCCTTTTCAGCATCCAAAGTGACTTCGTATTTTGGCGAAAGTGTCATATTATTTGGCGAACGGTTATAAAAGTTTGGCTAAAAGCATTTTTTATAAACAATTTTACTTGTAAATCACTGTTTATCAGTAAGATGCGATTTGTTGAAAATCAAGCGTTTGATTTTTAGGCTTTTACGCTTACTTTCGGTGCCCAATAACATTTGATAAGTGTTATTAGAGAAAACCAAACCAAACCAACTCGACAAATGAAACTTATTTCCAAATTATTTTTAAGTGCACTTCTAATCATTGCAGCTGAAATGGTTTTAGGACAAACCTACAATCCTAAGTACTATTGGCACTTTGATTCAAGCAATCCATTACAGGATGCTATGGGTAATTTTAATATTGATCCCAATTATTATCAAGGAGCTTACTCTATTTTAAATAATTCAAATAATAATGGAGTAGGTAAATACTTAGAACTCAATAGTACCTCTTCTCATTTGATAAAGGCAGGATCAATGCAATCGTCATCTGCATTCACAATAGAATTTTTATTTAAGCCTGGATACAAGTTTAATCAGTGTATTTTCTTTCAAAGATTAGATGGTTCTCTTTCAGCCCGTATGGCTTATCCATATATTGAGTTTTCTACAACAATTAAAAATGGATCAGGTCAAAATGTTGTAGATGTATTTCGAGTGGATTTGAATCAGGTTGGAAGGAAGTCTTATGGTTACTACATGGATGGGAATTGGCATCATATGGTATTTAAGTATAATGCCAGCACGGGTGTAAAGCAAATTTGGGTTGATGGTCAACTACCCGATGGATTTTCAAAAGCCACAACTACCGGTACAATCAATACCGCATCAAGTGCTAATAAGGATTTAGTTTTCAATCATTCTGTTAACTACATTAAGTACTTTGGTTCCTTAGACGAAATTGCTGTCTATGAATACGACTTGAATCAAAACATGATTTACAAACATTATAATGAAGCGATAAATGACAATTCCCATTATTCATTTAATGCTACTTCAGCAACACCTCCTACTGCTTCAGCAGTAACTGCTCCTATAGATGTAAATGAATTTGCACCGGGACATCCAAATGTAAATGTTAGTGCATTGGATCAATTGAGATCCTATCCGGCATCCAGATATAAAAAGGGG
Source organism: Bacteroidia bacterium (assembly GCA_035340715.1). Taxonomy (GTDB): domain Bacteria; phylum Bacteroidota; class Bacteroidia; order AKYH767-A; family OLB10; genus DAOQTX01. The sequence goes on from DAOQTX010000031.1 coordinate 23,754, forward strand.
AATACTCTTTTGCCGAACATCCAGTTTTTTGATGCACGCTATTTGGGAGGATTATTTCAAAACGGGGTAACATACGATCAAGCAGTTAATAGTAGTAAAGAGATCCAAAAAGAGTTAGTATTTCATCACAATTATGCATGGATGATTTCACCAACACACGAAACACCATACTTTGGTGATACAACAAAATTTGCGGGAGCATGGATTAAATTAGCAAACACATATCCTCAATATAAAACATCCGCTTTTGCCTATTGGCCACAACTCGATCCAAGGGCTATTGGTAAACCTATATCAAATGCGTATGTACAAGATAAAGATTTACATGCTTCTCATTATTTGAAGAACAGCAATGGACAGTTTATTGATTTTTATGGAAACACTGTATCTGGAAGTTCAAAAATATGGAGTCCTGCTGCTCCATTGGATTCAATTAAATACGATGGATTAACTCAGAAATTTTATTTGGATGAGTTGACAAAAAAATTAACTCGTCCTTTAGATTTAATAGCAGAGAATGGTGAAGTTTTTCACTTCTCTACTGTTACTACAGGATATCAAGCCGATCCAACGGTTAACAGTCAGAAGAATAGTAGCGGACTTTCATGGAATGATTATTTAGGAACTAAAAGAAAAGAGTTATCTATCGAGTACCGGAATAAATTCATGAGCTTACCTAAGCTGGCCAATACGATTTATGCAGAATATCAAATTGATGGTCATCCTCAATATCGATGTGGCTATGGACCACTTCGTTCCGTTAATACTCCCATTAATGGTCAGAACTATGCCACCGGTGATTTGTATACACGCTATCCCTGGAATTGGAGATACTGGTCAAGTGCATGGCATGGATGGCAATGGTTAGTAGATTGCCGAAACGTTGAATTAAGCTATGGCGATAAATTATTTTCTCCTGCTGTATCACCGGGTTGGGATCTAAATGAAGAAATCAATGTTCGACCAGCGCAATATCTTGGCTTATTAAAATCGTATGCCATGACTGGAGCTGAGTTCTTTTACTCTGCCTATTTTGTTACTACCGCACCCTATCAGGATCCTAAAAATTATATGTGGCAAACAGTTATACCTTCCTATGCTCAAGGGGTAACCAGCTATTATGAAGACTTATTACGAAATGGTAATGTTATGTCAGGTGATGTTCCGAACGATTACGTAAATCCAACTGGAGCAGGATATACTTTTAATACCGGTAATTTTAGCCATTTAGTTGTTGCAAGAAAACACAACACCAAAAATATATATGCGATTACAGGTTCTGTTCAACCCAATTCAAATATGACCGGTAATGCACCAAAAACTGAAATGGCAACAATTGAATTGGATGGGCAATCGCTAACGTTTGAAATTCGAAGACAAGGAAGCACCTATTTTTATGACAAGACTAATGCCTCTTCTCCTATATTTTATCAAATTGATAAATGGCACCAATTTGAGCATCCGAGTAGATGGTCAAAAGATTTTTATTTCGAAGCTGAAGTAATGGATCTCAAGACTTCTTCGGTGGGCATAAAAACAAGTGTGCCAAGTGGTACGCCTGCCGGTAATTATTCCAACTATACAAGTTATATTCAATTTACTTCTAACGGTACGGTGGATTACTTTTTTACTCCAAGGAATAATACAAGCAGTTCAACTTATTATGTGTGGGTGAGAGCAAGAAGTAAAAATGGACAAAGTGCGGGAGTCAATATTTCTTTAAATAGTTCAAACACCCACACGTTGGATTGTATAAAAGATACCGATTGGAAATGGTATAGATTGAATACTTCTAGTCAGCAAAACATGAAGTTTACAAATGTTCCCTCTACTGAGCAAAAACTAACGCTCTCAAGTATAAATACAAATATTGAAATCGATCAAATTGTTCTATCTACATCCTCTTCAAATATTTTTTCAGCTACATCACCTGTGTGTGCTACTTCGGTTTCTGCCAACATTACTGCAAATGGACCTACTCAATTTTGTCAAGGTTCATCAGTTGTTTTAACAGCTAATAGTTCTTCATCTTATGTATGGAATACCGGAGCAACTACTCAAAGCATTACCGTTAGTAGTGGAGGCAGCTATATAGTTACCGTTACTCTCAATGGTGTTGGTTCTGCAGTTTCAAATCCTGTTGATATATTAGTGTTTACTACTACAGCCGCAAGTATTGATGCCGAAGGACCGACCACATTTTGTGAAGGAGATAAAGTAAGATTAAAAGCCAATACTTCAAGTTCATATCTATGGTCAACCGGTGAAACTACAAAAGGAGTTACCGTAAAAATTGAAGATGTTTATACAGTAACCGTTACAGATGAGAATGGATGTAGCTCAACAGCTACACAGTTTATTGATGTAAAGGGAGCTCCTTCGGCAAATTTGAATATTTCACCTACTAAAAAAGTTTGTCCGGGAGAACCAGTAGTTTTGTCGGCTGTGGTTTCTGGCAATCAGTACTTATGGTCAACAGGTGCAACCACCCAGTCAATAACTGTTTTGGATTCAGGACAATACTACGTTACTATAACAAGCAATGCCGGATGTACTAAGATATCATCCAAGAAGAGAATAAAGTATTTTAAAGCTCCTGTAGCAACTATTAGCGCCAGTGGGCCACTTGTATTCCCATCTGGTTCTTCCGTGACTCTTACCAGTTCGTATGGAACATCCTATTTATGGACTCCCGGAAATATAAATCAAAGAGATATTACTGTGAGCAATACTGGAACGTACAGAGTAAGAGTGACCAATGGAAATGGTTGCACCTCATTATCCAATCCGGTAAATGTGATTGTGTCGGGGACCCCAATTGTTGCTGCTAATTTTAATATGTTTGATCACGAGCAGAATGAACAAATCAGAAAATCGAATGAAAATAATTTGCCTCAAAATTTAGTAGTCTATCCCAATCCATCTACTTCCATTGTAAATCTAGTTTTAGATGATCAAATGAAAGGTCATTTTTCACTTGAAATGTTGGATCTTTCGGGTAGAATTCTTCTTGAAGAGAAGTTGTTTTTAGAAGATCAACCTAACTCGTATCAAATTGATGTCGAACATTTGAGTGATGGGGTATATTTTCTCAGGCTAATAGGCTCGGGAAAACAGTATAGCAAGAAAATTTCTGTAAAACACTAAGGGGTTAGAACAGAATAAGTTTAACATATTTTAATCGAAATTGAACTAAAGTTATCTTCATCTGAAGAGAACATTACATACATAATTCATAGCTGAATTTAATCATAGGGGAATGGTGACCAAATTGGGCACTATTCCCCTATTTTTTGATCACTTTCAACTCACATTATTACAAAGTGATTGAATAAATAATACTACCGCATTTCGGTTTTGTGCTCATCTACTTTTGAAAGCGTGTAAAACCAAACGCAACTTTTTCCGGGCAAAAGAATAAAACAAAGCCTGTGCCAAAAGTTGATTACACGAAGTAAGAAAAAAGAGAGATGAAAAAACAACTATTACGAAATGGAAAAGCAAAGCAAATTGTTAAGCATAGTTTAGCAATTATGTTTTTGTTTATGAGTGCAACTTATTATTCAATTGCACAAACGTATTTGCCAAGCAGTTATTGGACATTCAATAATCCATCTGCAGTGAATCGTGATTCAATGAACAATGTTAATTTGGATTTTTCTACTTACAATTGTCAGTACACGGTAGTAGGTGGCGTAAGTGGAAAAGCAATTGATCTTGACAACAATGTCAGCATTATCAATGCAGGGACATTTGCTCCTGATACCGGATTCACTATTGAGTTTTGGTTTAAACCTGGATACAAGTTTAATCAATGTTATTTATTTCAACGATTGGATGGAGCTATGTCAGCTTTTTTCTCGTATCCAAATTTAAAATTTACAACCTCTACTAAAACAACAGGTGGTCAGGTAATAAATGATGAATTGTCAATTCAGTTAGATGGTTTAGGAAGAAAGGCATACGACTACTATATGGATGGAAATTGGCATCACATGGTTTTCAAGTATACCGCCAGCAATGGAAAAAAGGAAGTGTGGGTAGATGGTCAGAATCCCAGCGGATTTTCAAAAACCATTACTGCCAGTAATGTAAACAATCCAGGAAGCTCCAATAAAACTTTGATATTTGAACATACCGTTAGTTATGTGAAGTTCTATGGCGGATATGATGAAATTGCAATTTATAAATCACCCATCCCTTCGAAAATGATTTATAACCATTATCAGCAAGGATTGGCTGGTCAGTCTTATTCTTTTAATGTGCCCAATATTACGGTTCCTTCAGCTGATCCTATCAGTGGACCTATCGATATTATGGAGTATGCGCCCGGTCATCCAAATGTGAGTGTATCTGCTATAAGTCAATTATCAGAGTTTCCTTTGCCAAGATATAAAACAGGACATGGATTATTGCCCAACTTTAACTGGATGAACCCTCAGTACTTTGGAGGATTATCTCAGCCTGGTGTTAATACATCACAAGCCATCAGTAATAGTTCCACGATCATTCTTGAACTTGCAAAAAACTGGAATTACTATTTGACGGTAAATGATAATACTACCAGCTGCTGGAATTACAATAACCTCAATACATTTCAAGGTGCATGGGTTAAACTTGCCAATGATAACCCACAATATCCAGCTGCAGCAATTTCTTTTTGGGCTCAAACACGACCATCAGATATCGGCCGACCATCAAGCACACCTTATATTTGGGCGAAGAATTTACAGAATAGCTTTTACTTGAAGAATAGTTCAGGGCAGTTTTTGGATATAAACGGAAATGTAACTTCGAATAAAATATGGAGCCCTGCCTCTTCAATGGATTCCGTTTATTGGGATGGACGTACTCAGAAAATGTACCTCGAAAAATTAGTTCAAAAGCTAACACGTCCATTAGATATCATAAATGAAAATGCAGAGGTTATTCCCTTGATAACCCAAAATGGGTTGCAAGCTGATCCTTCTGTAGTTTCCGATAAAAATGCAAGTGGTATGAACTGGACTACCTATCAAGGTGACCGTAAAGCAAGATTCTCCACTCACTATCGCGATCAATTTATGAATACCATTCCTGCATTGGCGAATACCAAGTTTACAGAGTATGCCATAGATGGACAACCAACATGGAGGCATAGCTATGCTGAATCGCGTTCAATAAATACACCTATTAATGGTCAATATTATGCAACACCTGATTTTTATCCCCGTTGGCCGCATAACTGGAGATACTGGTCGAGTGCATGGCATGGATGGCAGTGGATTGTTGAAAGTAGAGTAAATGAACTAGCTGTAGGAGATAAATTGTATTCACCTTTCGTTTCTGCAGGATGGGACAATAATGAAGAAAACAATATGCGTCCTGCTCAGTGGTTAGGGTTATTGAAAGTGCTGGGCGTTACCGGAGCCGAATTTTATTATACAGGTTTCTTTAATCTGGCAGCACCATTCCCGAAACCACAAGATTACACATGGCAAGCAGTTATGCCTGCATATTCACAAGCCATTACCAGCCGATACGAAGACATTTTACGAAATGGCGATTTGTTAGCAGGTGATGTGCCTAACTCTTATTCAAATCCAACCGCACCGGGTTATGCATTTTGGGCTGGAGACATGTCGAAACTAGTAGTAGCTCGTAAACATTCCAGTCAAAATAAATATGTAATCTCAGGAACCATACAACCGGTTAATAACATGGCAGGAAGTACTCAATTGAATGATGTTGCAAACGTTACTATTGACGGGAACAATTTAAAGTTCAATGTAAGACGTCAGGGAAGCACCTACATTTATGACAGAACTGTTTCTACTGATCCGGTATTTTATCAGATAGATACATGGCATGAAAATTCTCATCCATCGTACTGGTCGAAAGAATTTGAATTGGAAGCTGAGTTGTTTGACAACAACAACAATGCTGTAAAATTGAAAACAAAATTACCTTCCGGAACCAGTGCAGGTGACTATACTAATTATACTACATATGTAACTTATCCGACATCGCAGAGTACGGCAACAGTTTTAGAATACAATTTTACCCCTCGAACAAGTCAGCAAGGAACATTGTACTTGTGGGTAAGAGCGAAAAGTAAAACGGGGAATGCAACCGGTTTAAATATTAGTTTAGATGGTGGAGCTGCGAAAAGCATAGGATGTATTACAGACACTGCTTGGACTTGGTATAGATATGATGCTTGTACCCAACAAGCAATATCGTTTACAAACTTGCAGTTGAGTGCTCATAAATTAAGCATCACAGCTGCAAGTACAGATCTTGAATTAGATAAATTCATCTTAACCACTAATGCAAATCTTGGATTAAATAATAATCCACCGGTATGTAGTGCAAGTTCAGCTACTATTACTGCAAATGGAACAACTAATCTGTGCTCTGGTCAAACAGTGCAACTTACAGCATCTGCAGGTATCTCATACCTTTGGTCAAATGGGGCCACCACCTCGAGCATTAATACTGGGACAGCTGGGAACTATGTTGTTACCGTGAGTGCGGGTAATGGTTGTAATGCTGTTTCAAACCCAGTTGCAGTAACTGTGAGCAGTGCTAATGCAACTATAACAGCCAATGGAGCTACATCGTTTTGTCAGGGTTCTCAAGTACAGTTGTCTGCAAATAATGGATCATCTTACTTATGGTCAAATGGACAAACAACTAAGAACATAAATGTAAATTCATCCGGTTCCTTTAGTGTTCAAGTCACACAAAGTGGTGGTTGCACGGCAACATCATCGGTAACGAATGTAACTGTTTATGCAAACCCTACTGCTTCCATTACTGCTAATGGCCCAACAACATTCTGTTCAGGATCATCAGTATTGTTGACGGCCACTGGAGGAAATTCCTATGCATGGAATAATGGATCAAGTGGTTCAACATTAAGTGTTAGCAGTGCCGGCTTGTATTCAGCTACGGTTACAAACGTTAATGGATGTACAGCTATTTCAAATAGTATCAATGTGGTAGTGAACAACAATTCTACTCCAACAATTTCTTCTTCTGGAACAACATCCAATCTTTGTCCGGGAGATATCGTAACATTAACTGCAACCAACGGACAGAGTTATCTTTGGTCAACTGGAGAAACAGCTCAG
>DAOQTX010000032.1:0-30843 GCA_035340715.1 Bacteroidia bacterium
AGAAAGGCGCTGCTCACTATCATTGGATGCCTCATAAACTCTATGAGGCCGGTCCCTTTTTTTTTGTTTGTGCGATAGCAAATTTTGTTTGTTGTGGCAATGAAGGTGATCCCCCTTTATCCCCTCTCGCCTCCGATTATTATCGGGTCGAGACAAGCTACCAAGGGGGGAAGAGAGAGAGAGTACCGTATTGGGTTTGCTTCCCGCTTCGTGCAAGGTGGTGTGGCTTGTCTTTTTGGTTTGGATTGAATGGCAGTTTACTTTTTTCTTTTTTTACAATTATTGCATTGCCTCATAAACTCTATGATGCCGGTCCCTTTTTTTTTGTGCAGGTATTTTTTTTGGCTATAGAGCTGTTTAAACTTGTGGCGATGTATAATATTGCTTTTCTGGCCATAGTTGCATTTATTCAACTGTGAATGTGTTGGATGGGAGCTATATGCTTAGCCATTAACCGTCTCAAAATTATCATAGTGGCGGGCATTACAGAGCAAAAAACTCTTGGCAAGTACGAAGATTAATAAATCACAATGACCTATTCATAAATTTCGTTTAAAATTTATAAGAGCGGTTGGGCTATTTTCATTTGAAAGTGTATTGCTATTTATTAAGTCCTTTCAATTGTTTTTCAATTTCAACCAACTTCTTGTAAAGAACTATTATTCCTAAATTCGAAGGTGGAAGACTAGGATAGTATTCCTTACTCAGTTTTACGAGTTTTTCGTTGAACTCTTTTACTGCTTGATCATTAATTTCATTATTCATAATTAAATATATTTATACGTTAATGTTTGTAGGAAATATCATAACGGTCTGCATTCATCACCTTAACCCATGCATTTACAAAATCGTGAACAAATTTTTCCTTGTTATCGTCTTGTGCATAATGTTCACAGTATGCACGCAATATTGAATTAGAACCCAATACCAAATCTACTCTTGTAGCAGTCCATTTTGTTGCTCCTGTTTTGCGATCAACAATGTTATAAAGATTTTTGCCTGCTGGCTTCCATGAAAAGTTCATATCGGTGAGATTCACAAAGAAGTCGTTGCTCAGCACACCTACCTTATCGGTAAACACTCCGTGTTTTGTTCCGTTATAATTTGTTCCGAGTACTCGCATACCGCCAATAAGTACAATCATTTCAGGAGCAGTAAGCCCCATAAGTTGTGTGCGGTCGAGGAGCAATTCTTCAGGTTGAGCAGCATAATCCTTTTTCTGCCAGTTGCGAAATCCATCATGAATCGGTTCTAACACTGCCCACGATTCCGCATCAGTCATTTCCTGAGTAGCATCCCCACGTCCTTCGGCAAACGGAATTTTAATTTTAACACCTGCATCATTTGCAGCTTTTTCAACCGCAGCCATTCCGCCAACTACAATTAAATCTGCCATACTCACTTTTGTTCCAAATGCATTTTGAATTTCAGAAAGTTTGTTCAACACTTTTTCCAATCGTGCTGGTTCGTTGCCTTCCCAGTTTTTCATTGGAGAAAGACGAATGCGTGCACCATTTGCACCACCGCGAAAATCCGAACTGCGGAACGTGCGGGCACTGTCCCATGCAGTATTGATGAGTTCAGCACTTGTTAATCCGCTTGATAGAATTTTTGTTTTCAATTCTTCCACTTCTGCATCAGTCAATTTGTATCCGGTTGTAGGAATCGGGTCTTGCCAAATCAAATCTTCTTTTGGCGCATCTGCTCCGAGGTAACGGCTGCGTGGGCCCAAATCTCGATGCGTAAGTTTGAACCATGCACGTGCAAAGGTTTTTTCGAAGTATTCAGGATCCTTTAAAAACTTTTCTGAAATTTTTCTGTATGCAGGATCCATCTTCATGGCCATATCAGCATCGGTCATAATCGGATTTCTTTTAACCGCTGGATTGTGTGCATCAACCGGTTTGTCTTCTTCCTTTATGTTGATTGGCTCCCACTGATTGGCCCCGGCAGGACTCTTCCTTAATTCCCAATCATAGTTGAGCAATAAATGAAAGTAAGTATGATTCCATTTGTTCGGAGTGGTTGTCCATGCTCCTTCCAAACCACTCGTTACGGTATCACCGGCATTTCCATTTCCAGTCGGATTCATCCAGCCAAAGCCTTGTGTTTCTATTTGTGCGGTTTCAGGATTCGGTCCAAGCTTACCGGCATCACCATTGCCATGGGCTTTACCAACAGTGTGACCGCCTGCGGTGAGTGCAACAGTTTCTTCATCGTTCATCGCCATGCGTTTAAAAGTAATGCGAACATCTTTTGCTGTTTTCAACGGATCGGGTTTTCCATCTACACCTTCGGGGTTAACATAAATCAACCCCATTTGAACAGCAGCAAGCGGATTCTCCAAAGACTCACTGTTGCCGTTTTCTTCATAGCGAGATTTTCCCAGCCATTCTTTTTCTGAACCCCAGTAAATATCTTTTTCAGGAGCCCAAATGTCCTCTCTTCCTCCGGAAAAGCCGAAAGTTTTGAATCCCATGGATTCGTAAGCCATGTTGCCAGCAAGGATGAACAAGTCAGCCCATGAAATTTTGTTGCCGTATTTTTTCTTGATTGGCCACAACAACCTGCGTGCTTTGTCAAGGTTTGCATTATCGGGCCAACTGTTAAGAGGAGCAAAACGCTGATTGCCTGTGTTGGCCCCACCGCGCCCATCAGCCAAGCGATATGTTCCTGCGGCATGCCATGCCATTCGAATCATCAATCCGCCATAGTGACCCCAGTCGGCTGGCCACCAATCCTGACTCTCGGTCATTAATTTTTTTAAATCATTCTTTACCGCTTCTAAGTCGAGTTTTTTAAACTCTTCTCTGTAATTAAATCCTTTGCTGTTTGGATCTGTTTTGGTGTCGTGCTGATGAAGAATATCAAGGTTTAGTGTGTTAGGCCACCAACTTAGCACCGAATCTTTTGTTTCTGTAACAGCACCGTGATGTACGGGGCATTTTCCTTTGAGTGTTGTATTCATATTTCAAATTTATTTTTTTTGCTTTTGAATTTTCCTGATATCTGTAGTTTGATTTCTTTTATATTGAAGTTTTTAATTTTTTTCTTACGGAAATAATTTGTGATGAGTTTATCTAAATTTTCATCTTCGTAATCTTCAATACGGTCAGTATCTGAACAATAGAGATGATGATGACTGTGCATCATTGCATCGTAGCGCATGATATCTCGCTCGGTTTTTACTTTTTTTATTAAATTATTTTCAGTTAGGCAATCCAATACTTTATAAACTGTAGCTACAGAAATGTTGGGATGATTTTTCCGGATGTAATCAATAATATTTTCTGCTGTGGGATGATTGTTCAGTTTGCAGATGGCCTCATAAATGGCCACCCGTTGCGGAGTAACTTTCAGCTGTTTCTCCTGTAAGCGAGTTCGAAATATATCTGTCACTTTATTAAAATAGAATTAGTAGGCAAAGATAATAATTCTCCTTTAAGAAAAATTAACTTTTATAAAGTATTACGTTATTGGTAGTAAATTATATTCGCATAGCGGTTTGTGAATAGCGGTATTTTTACCTCATAAATTAAATAGAAGAAAGCACTTGAACCTACCACAAAACTGTCTGCGTAGCACGAAAACCCGCTATTGCAAATGTGCTGTTAGCTGCTTCATTTTTTCTACTAAGCAAATAATGGGTAAAACTCATTACAAGGTTTAATAAGATTTCCTCCAATTTACATTGTTAATATGTATCCTGCTCTGCACTTAAAGGTGTGGGGCAGGATTTTTTTGGGGGGGGGGTAACGAAGAAGGAGTTAAAGAAGTAAAAAAAGAAGGGATTAGAAGCACAACTGTTCGTTTACCAATACTGTTTTTTAGAAGCTCAACTGTTCGATTATCTATCAAAGCCCTTCTTTTTTTTATTTCGTTTAAGCTTTATGTTATGCGTTCGTGCTACTATTGTTTACCTTTTTGCAAAATTTGCACTATCTCTTTATAGCCACTTTGTTCAGCAAGTTTTAGTGCAGTCCATCCTTTTGAATCAATTGAAGTATCTGCCCCTTGTTGAACCAAATACTCTACTATATTAGGTTTGTTTCCTTGAACGGCAAGCATAAGTGGTGTTTCTCCAAAATTACCTTTTGAATTGATGTTAGCACCTGCATCAATTAATAACCTAGCTAATTCAAGTTGACCAAGATAGCTAGCCTTATGTAGCGTTGTGTGGCCGTTATTATCTTTTGCTTCAAGATTCGCTTTCTTCTCAATTAATAATTTCGCTGTGGATATGAGCGCTCCGTCTTTATGTGCAGTGGACATGAGTGGAGTTCCGTTTACTTTTCCTCCTTGGATATTTATGTTTGCTCCTTTTGAGATTAAAAATTTTGCAGCTTTTTCATTCGCAAAATAAAGTGCAATTTGTAGAACAGATTCTCCTTTATTGAAATCTTGGATAGAATTTATAGAGTTGACATCAACTCCATTTGCAATAAATGAACTAATCTTATTTGTCAAATTATATCTTGCCGCTAAAAAAATATCCCAGTCTTTATCACAATATTTTAAGTTTACATTAAATTGTTTTGTTCGTTTTACAACCATTTCAAATGGCTCACCTAAATGATCAACTAATTCCTTCTTGTCATGAGGAATTAAATTTTCACAGCCTTTGTAGGTAAAAAACTCATTCATAGTTAAACTAAGAGTGTCCGTTGATTTAACACCTAAAACACTGTAAAGCCAATTATCTGAACTGAAGAGGAATAAATTGTTTTTGACACCAAGAATAGATCCTTCCACATAGATATCAGCATTGCCCTCATTTGTAGGAACAATATTATCAACGGAAAAAAAAGATTTTGTTTGTGATAATGCATGGAAAGAAAATGATTGTAAAAAAATCATTAGCATTAATAATCTTACTGAGTTTTTCATCATATGTTACTTTAAGTTGCTTACTCTATTCGGTTTTCGGCTTTCCCCGTTTATTATATCATTCAGCATTTTAGAAATAGAATTTTAATCTATTGTGACGGAGTCACAAATCCATAGTTATACCCCGTAAAATTGCCTATTGTTGCTGTATAATGACGGTCAATTACAAGTACACTCCATCCTTTACTTTTACCATTAATATTATACTGGACTGACCACAGATATACCGAGTTAGGCTCTAATATATTTTCCAATTGATAAAAAGGTTCTTTTATATTCGTTTTCGTAAAATTATTAGAAGTCAAATATTTGTTTGGAGAAGGAATCCCTGGGTAAAAATTTCTACCTTTCTTCTCTTTATTTTTTTTAAAATATTTCTCATCTACATTAATTTTCCAAATAGTTATGTCATATGTTATTGTTGCATTTGATTTAACTTTTGGCTTCCAACTTAGAGTTGGTTTTAAACTATCAATCACTGGATATAAAGTTTGTTTTGTTGGTCCTAACTCAGGATTTGTTGGTTTTAGCCCAAAGTAAGTCCGACAGCTTGTATTTAGCAGAATAATAAGGCTAAAAGTAAATAGCACATTTGGTTTAAGGTTCTCTAAAACTTTTTTCATTGGTATAATGATTTTGAGTTTTTGTTGCCTACTCTATTCGGTTTTCAGCATCTCCGTTTTTATTTTTAGTTTGTCAAAGTTAATTTCTTGCACAAATGTATCAAGTTCGCACTGTCGCCCAAGCATGACGCATAACGGTTGGAAGATTTACGATGTTTTTAAAAGCAGGGTTGAAGAGCGCGTCTCTTTCCCTCGCACGAATGTATATTGAAACCATAAATCTTTCCTTTTCAATAAAGCCCTGCTTTTAAAAATATTCTTAAATCTTTATGTTATCTCCAGCCAAACTTTCATTAGAAGTTAAAACCTCTCATTCATTCTTATAATAACAAAGTCCTTTATCCGTGGAGAACCAAACCCTGTTGTTGCTATCTGTAAATATATTCTGAACATTATTAGATGGTAACCCATTAGAAGCACTATAACTCTTGAATTCATTATTGTCATAGCAAACTACACCTTTTTGTTTCATTCCAATCCATATATTCCCGCTTCTATCTTCCACAAACCCAAAAATATCCTGGTATTCTTCCTTTTTATTCCACTTCCCATCAATCTTATATTCGAGTCCGTCCTTCTTCGGCAACCATTTTCTTGATTTACTGTCGATAAAGAATTTGCAGTCCACCTTTTGTTGCGACTGATGCCATTCTTTGCCATTATACACACCAAAATTGTTATTGTAATAAACCCAAACATTACCTGCTGTATCTTCAACTGATTGATAGGTTTCCATATCATGTTGGGTATAAGGACCCACATGGTCGTAACGGATATTCTTCCATTCACTTCCATCATAAATGACAATCCCTTGTGCTCCTGCAAAAATTATAAATCCCTTTTTCTTACTTTCATGAATGCGAAAAGTCCAGAAATGGCCAAGCCCCTTGATCACCCCATCTTTTTTCCCATAAATAGTCCATTTATTTCCATCGTATTTTACCTGACGATCCCACGAACCTACCCAAATATTTCCGTTATGATCCCTTATTAAATCATAAACGTCACCACTGCTATATCCGTCATCTCGACCCGGAACTACAAATCTATTTCCATCATACATGAATAGCTGGTGCTTACCCGTATTGAATAATATTTTTCCATTCGGGCACTCAATAATGTCTTTAACAAATTTATATGGAGGCTTTTGCGGAGTCTCATTGAAATTTGTCCATTTTCCGTTTTCAAACATTGATACTCCGCCATCCTGCAATAGCCCCTGCAACCCAAGATCAATAAAAGAGAATACCAGACCCACCGCAGATCCAGAAGGACCTAAATAAGAACCGCTTTCCGTTGAAGAAGTCGCCCAGATTCTTCCTTTTGAATCTTCAAATATTTTCCGCACGTGAGCCTCGGTAAATATTTTTTCGCTTCTGCGATAGCTCACCCACTTTTCCCCATCAAACACAGATAGGCCACCATCCTTGCGTTCCCCATCATACGAACCTATCCAGATGTTGCCTTTACTGTCGATAAGAGAAGTCGAAATCCTGCTTCCAATTAAGCCGTTCTTTTCATTATAGGTGATCCATGATTTTCCATCATAAACCAGAATTCCTTTGTCAGTAATAAACCAGATATTATTCTTTTTATCATTGAGAACGTCAAAAATTTTTGGATTAATATCAAGCAGACCATCTTCTTTTTTAAAATACTTCCAGTTGCCTTGTGAAAATGTTTGGAACGAAACAAACACTAAAAGAATCGCAACTGTCCGTCTAATAATTGTTTTCATATTATATTCTTTTAAATAAAGTAGTTCCGAATTGGTTGGCGATAACTATTAGCTATACGAAATTACATAAATATCTTCGTATATCTAACTTAAAAGCTTTGCTATCCAAACAAAAATAAACAGAATTTGTACTTTTGATATATCACATCAACTTTGGGTTAGCTTTAATATTCGCATGGTTATGCGAAGAACAAATTAAATAATATGAAAATTATAGATAATTTTATAAATCTCTTAAAGCTAAAAAGGTATAGTGAAAACACAATTGAAACCTACAAAAATGTATTAGTACAAACATATATTTTTTTCAAGAAACCTTTTAAGGACATTACCGATAAAGATTTGTGGGTGTTTATATCGCATTTTGTAAATGAAAAAAATATTTCCTCATACTACCAACGCCAAATGCTTGCTACCAACTTGTTGCCACCCAAATATAAACCAAAAATGTGGCAATTTACTCTTTTGAAGAGGGGGTATTAGTGCCACATCACCCAACAAAAAAAACTGCCCTGTACCATCACAGGTACAGAGCAGGATTTAATAAAGGAAAAATATTATAAAAATTGTATCACCATTCTTTCGTCCATTCCGAACAATTTTTCGGTACATTCTGAGCCGGATCATCGCAGTTTTTAACCTCACGGCATGTCCGTATTTGATGCTCTACCGGTTTATCAGGAACCAAAACCGTTCTGCGCTCATCCCATTTCGTATATTCACATCCAGGTCCAAGACTGGTCATAAACTCTTTTATAGTTATACTCCCATCTTCCAATTGTTTTAATCTTTTTTCAGTTTCATTCATAATTTTTTGTAATTAATATTGGTTAAAGTAATTTCTTCTTTGCTCAATATAACAAAAATAACCTTGCACATGCCTTTAAGTACAGAGCAGGATTTTTTCTTTATGAATTAGTCCAACCAATCAAACGGTAAAATGGGGTTTGTGTAGATTGATGGTTTTGAAAGGAACAAAGTGAAAAAGCATAGCCACTTCCTACACAAGATTCAATTCTAAATTTTGCAGTTCGAAAAGATTCGGCAGATGCCGGCAATTGGCTTATGTTTCCTTGCGAAAGATCAAGTTCATTCATCGATTCCCAAACTCCTGAACCGATACATTTTAAGAAGGCTTCTTTCTCTGACCACAATCTAAAAAATAACTCATGCTGGTTTGTTTCTGTTAATCGAGTTTTCTCTTTCTCTGAAAAAAAACGATGTACAATTTGTGAATAATCGAAGGAGTTTTTGATTTCTTCGACATCACAACCCACCGGATTGGAAGAAGAGATATAAATTAATACTAAACCTGCGGAATGAGAAACATTAAAGTGCCAATTGGAATGCTTTCGTAAATAAGGTTTTCCTTTTTCGCTTACATCAATTTCCAATTCATTTGGTGAACAGCCTATATTGTATGACAATATGATTCGAGCAATAGATCGGCTTACAATTCTGATCCAGCGATCGGCAGGACGAATATGACGTTCAGCTTTCTCTTGTTCTTTTTTATTCAATACACTATACAATTGATCGGAATAGGGAACAAATTCTAAAGCATCGATAATGACTGCCATTGTATCTCCAGCAGACAGAGGTGGCAATTGCTGAAGCTCGCAAAATCTGTATTCGGGATGATGGAAGCGGGTTAATTGTACGTTGGGCATAGAAAACAAATTTAATATTTATGTTAATGAGGATGATGGTATATTCCAAATCATTTTACATTTGAACTATGGATATGGACAAAGCGCTGCTGAATGAGATTGTTGGCTGGGATGTAAATCTTTGGGCAAGAGCTATTGATTTTTGGGATCAGCATCTTCCTGCCAATAATAGCCATATAAATTGCTTAGATATAGGTGCACGCGAAGGAGGATTGAGTTTATGGTTGGCAATGAAAGGGTTTGATGTGATTTGCAGCGATGTTTCGGATATTGAACAATCGGCTTCGGTTTTACATAAAAAGTATTCCTATACCGGCAGCATCAAATATGCCGATTTGAATGCTATGGAATTGAAAGAATTGAACACGTATGATATTATCATTTTTAAGTCGGTACTTGGTGCTATTGGTAGTTTTCATCAGCCTGAAGCGATACAACAAAGCATACAGAACATATATGATGCTTTGAAGCCGGGTGGGAAATTATTGTTTGCAGAAAATTTGAAATCTACTTTTGTACATCAAATGGCTCGAAAATATTTTACCCATTGGGGAGCACGTTGGTACTACCCTACTTTTGGCAATATGATGGATTGGTTATCTATATTTCAAACGGTGAATTACCAATGCAGCGGATGGCTCAGTGCATTTGGTCGCAATGAAGCGCAAAGAAAATTATTATCTAAAACGGATCATTTGGTAGAGAAGATTGTGCCCGAATCGAAGAGGCAAATAATGTATGGAGTTGCACAAAAATGAAAAATGTTTAATCAAGATATTGATTGAGCGATTGACATAATTTTTGAATATGCGACTCTTCGCTCACTACACTATCGGTACTGCTACCATCTATCTTAACAAATTCAACACCCTTTGAAGCAATGGCATCCCATCCCAAATGCTCATCGTTCACATCGGGATATACTTCTTCTGTTTTAAACAAATAAATTTTTCCATTGTAGGATTGAGGGTTATAGGCTTGAAGCGCTCTGGTATGAATGACTCTTATATCCTCCATTTCGCTTTGGTTTTTATTTTCTGCTGACGAGGATAATCCACTCCTAGAAAGAATTACATTTTTTACTTTGCCGGCTAATTGAATTTTTTCATCCATACTCATGCTTAAAAATCGGTTGAGTTTGCTTTTCAATCCTGACTCGCTGCTATGAAATGAAGGAACATAATTATCAACAAAACCAAGAAAGGATACCTTCTCTCCTTGCTTATGTAGTTGTTGAGCCATTTCGAAAGCGACCATGCCACCAAAGCAAAGACCAAATAAACGATAAGGTCCCTTAGCTTGCACCTTTTTCATTTCGCTAATATAAAGTGTGGCCATTTCTACTATATCGCTTTGAGGTTTCTGTGCAGGATCTAAAGCTCTTGGCTGAATGGCGTATAAAGGTTGATCCTGATTTAAGTAGCGAAGCAGACGCGACCAACGATGACTGTTACCATTGTGCATGTGAATGCAAAACAATGGAATTCTGTTACCGATGCTACGCAAAGGTAAAACCATTTTAAAATTTTGACTTGCTTCTTCTTGATCAACCATGGCCGATAATTCAGCAATAGTAGGTGCAGTAAACAATGTGGTAGCCGGAAATTTTTTGCCGCTAAACTTTTCAATCTCACTAATGACTTTAATGGCTAAAAGAGAGTGTCCACCCGATTCGAAGAAGTTGTCATGAATGCCAATATCTTCATCTTGCAATACAGCAATCCATATATTATGAATCAACTCTTCTGTTTGATTGGACGGTGGTACAAAACGATTCGTTCTGCTTTTTCTACTTTGCAATTTTGGCAATGATTGTTTATCCAGTTTACCATTAGGGGTTAATGGAATTTCCGGAATGGATAATATTCCCGATGGTATCATATATTCGGGAAGTAGCTTTTTAAGTTGATTCAGCAATTCAGTTTCTTCATTGCTTTGAGAATTGGCTTCACTCCTACTTTGTATGTATTGCATGTAATATTCATACTTACCTGACTGCAAACGATTTCTAAAATGTAAACGCTCATTGCCTTTATATAACACAACATCAAAAGCATCGCCTGCATCTATAAGAGTAAAACGACAATTGAATCGTTTTGATTTTTTTTCAAAATCTTGTTTCCATTGCTCAAGTTCATTTTGTGTATGATATGGAATAGACGAGATGCCTAATGTTTGAATATTGTCGGATGCTAAATAGTCGTTCATCTTTTTGCTGTTCCATTCGCCTGATTTAAAATCGCTCCAATTAATAAATTGTTGAGAAAGAGCTAAAGGCTCATTATACATTATGGCATGAAATCTTGAACCCGGATGATTCAAATCGCTAAGCACGTCAACATGTGCTATGTTCGGATGGCCTTTAACAAAAGAATAGAAATACTCAGGATTAAAACTAATATAACCAATATCATTAATGGATTCCACACCCGGAACCCCAATGATTACAATAGCACCACCTTCATTAAGCTTGTTTATTAATTGATTTAGATATTGGTGAAAATCAATTGCATTTTGAATAAATAAATCTGCAAAAACGATACAAATCAAATCGAAATTCTTATCAGGAATTATAGGATGGTAATCGTTATCTTTTTTTGCGTTAAAGATTAAATGTTCTGAATGTGTATTATTCAGAATTCGCTCCTTAACTCCAATTTCTAAAACGGATGAATCTTTTAGTTTCAACCAATCCATCAAACGCAATAGCTCCGTTCTTGTTTTTGTTAGCGATTCGTTTATAAATACACTCTTATCAATTTCAGATATTTCAATAAGCCTTATGGATGTGTTGTCAGCAGGATCAACTATATAAGCCAATAATAATTGATTCTTCAGGTCATCTTCTGTAGCGCAAACAACAACATCTTTACTCGTTAAAGTTTGCAATGCTGCTTGTACTTCTCCTATTTCAATTCGATATCCTCTGATTTTAACTTGCTCATCATTTCTACCCTTATACAAAATATCTCCATTGGGCAAGTATGCAACAATATCACCGGTCTTATACATATATGCGCCCGGAATATTTACATCCGGAACAAAACGATCGGCACTTAATGTTTTATTCTCAAAATATCCTTTAGCTAAACACTCACCACTTAAATAGAGTTCACCACTAGCTCCTAAAGGAACATTTGCCAACTGCTCATTTAATATATAGCAGCTGGTGTTGGAAATCGGCTTACCAATGCTGATCCACTCATCTTTTGTGTCAATCTTTTTAACTACACAACCAACGGTAGCTTCAGTTGGTCCATATTCGTTATAAATATTTATTTCCGGATTAATCTTTCGTAAGGTAGCAATGTGGGTAGGCAACAATTCTTCACCACCAACAATGGCTGTTTTTATTTTATTGCTGCTAATGTTTAAGTTGTCAAGCACTAATATATGTGCAGGTGTCAATTTTATGCAATCAATCGGATTCTCATTACTAAAGTGATCGTGTAATATGTTAAGTAATTCGGCCTGCTGTCTGAAAATGGTTAAACTTTTACCATTTAATAATGGACAAAAAATACTGGTAACGGTTAAATCAAAAGATAAAGAAGAAAATAAACCAAAATGACCTTTTATATTATCATTCAAATAATAACTCAAACACCAACTTATGTAATTAACCACACTTCTATTCGATACTTCAACTCCCTTCGGTTTTCCGGTACTTCCGCTGGTGTAAATGATATAAGCGGAATCTTCACTTGAATAATCAACCGGTTTAAATATTGCATTGCCAGCAATATCCTCGATGCAAAAAGAATGCTGACTTTGAGCTACAAGATGTCTGCAACTTTTTTGCGTAACAATGATCTTTGCTTTGCATTGCGAAAGGATGTAGTTGATTCGATCTTCAGGATTTGATAAATCTACGGGAACATAAACAGCTCCACATTTGAGTATTGCCAGTAAAGCATAAATCATCTCAGGACTGCGCTCCAACAACAATACCGCTGTATTCCCTTTTTGAAGTCCTAATTGCTGAAAGCGGGCTGCATATTTTTCTACTTGTTCTAATAAATGCTCATATGTATATGAAAAAGCTCCAAAATGAATAGCAATTTCATTCCTATTCTTAAGCGCAGTGTTTTCAAACCATTCATATAAAGAAACGTGTCGATCGTAGCTGATTGATGTAGCATTCCATTCATTTGTCATTCGCAACAAATCATCATTGGTATTTACCTTCAATTGGTCAATGATAGAATCTTCGCGAGTACAAACATCTTCCAGCAAGGATGTAAATTCCTTCAATCTAGTTTCGATAATACTATCATCAAACAAACTGGTATTGTAACTGCATTCTAATATGAGATGCTGTTGGTCGCCACTGGCATTTATATAAAACTCAAAATTCTCTGCCACTCTTTTGTTCGATTCCCATTGCATGTTCAATCCAAAGAATTCAACATCATCAGTGAGTCCTATATCCACATTAAAACTTATGGGTGTAAGTGGAATTCGGGCAGGATCGCGTTTGATCTTTAAATGACTCATCAAAGTTCCTAAAGTAAACAGTTGATGTTCATAGGCATCAAATAACTCCGATTTTCTGTTTTGAACGTAGTCACTAAACTTAATACCCGCATCCTGTTTTGAACGTAAGGGCAATAAATTGACACAATGGCCAATGAGCCGTGACAAACCACTACTTGACTGCCCTGCAGATGGCAATGCTATAATCACATCGTTTGTTCCAATAAGGCGATGCATATAACACTCGAAAGATGCAATTAGTAAACTCACAAAACTAACTCCCCACTTTCGGGCAGTAGACTTTAAGTTGGCATACAGCTCATCGCTTACTTTATGATCCACTCGATTAGCTTTGTATGTTCTAATGGCTGGCCTTCTCTTATAAGTTGGAAGGTCTAATAAGGGCAGTTCATCTTTATATTGCTCGGTCCAAAATTTTTGGTCGGCATGACCTTTCTCAGACGTTTGATGTTTGTTTAAAAAAGAAACATAATCAGAAAAAGGAACAGCAGGTTCAGGAATGTGAATAGAAGAATCGCAATAGTGAGAATACCATCGGCTTAAATCTTGCATGAGTATTCCCAACGACCATCCATCACAAACGATATGGTGCGCAGTGATGATTAATGCATGTTCATTTTCTTTGTTGCTTATTACAACAAAGCGAATGAGAGGTCCCTTTTCTAAATTGAAAACTTGTTGAACTTCGAGCGAACGCTGTTCATCAATATTTTTTTCAAGCTCTTCACTATCAGCAAAAATAATCTTTGCTTCTACATTAATCTCCGGAACAATATTCATGTGCATTCCATCGGCAGAAAAAGTTGTCCGCAAAGAATCGTGATGTTGACATACGCTATGAATAGCATTTTTAAGATTATCAACCTGTAAAGTTCCTTTTAAAAATAAGGTTACCGATTCATTATAAGCGAGGTTGGCTATATCGCCACCAAAGCGAATATTCGTAAACAACTCTCGTTGTGCTTCGGTACTTTCTAATTGAATAAAAGAAACCTGTGATTGATTTTGAAATGGGTCAAAATCAACCGGAATAAATTTGTCTAATATGTTCGATGCACTTGAATCACTCATGTAGTTAAATTATACGAAAAGAAACCGCTAAGGTTTTGAGCTCAACGAATGATTCAAAAGTACAAAAACTGTACGTTAAGATCATTCTTAAAAATATTATTATTTATACCTTTGACTTCTCTTTTTTAATCAAATTTATGGGTAGAATATTCGAAAAAAGAAAGCATAAAATGTTTGCCCGATACGATAAAATGGCAAAAACATTTACACGTATTGGAAAAGAAATTGCCATCGCAGTAAAACAAGCAGGTCCTTTACCCGAAAGTAATCCTCGACTCAGGCTCGCCATACAAAACGCCAAGGCAGCCAATATGCCTAAAGACAGAGTTGAGTCTGCCATAAAAAGAGCCTCTTCAAAAGAAGAAGGTGATTTTGAAGAAGTGGTTTTCGAAGGTTATGGCCCTTATGGTGTAGCGGTATTGGTTGAATGTGCAACCAATAACAACACCAGAACGGTTGCTAATATTCGAATGTATTTTAATCGGGCAAATGGCAGCTTAGGAAAATCCGGATCTGTTGATTATTTATTCGAACGAAAAGGAGTTTTCGAAATCAATCCCAATGGAAAAGATCTTGAAGAGTTGGAATTTATGCTCATCGATTTTGGATGCGAAGAAATTGGTAGCGATGAAGATAAAACCTTTGTCTATACATCTTTCGAAAATTTTGGAAACATGTTAAAAGGATTGGAGGATCTCCAAATTGAAGTGATCAGTACAGCTGTTGAACGATATGCAACTACATCCGTTAAGCTAAATACTGAACAAGAAGAAGAAATTGCTGAGCTGATCAATAAGATTGAAGAAGACGATGATGTTCAGCACGTTTTTCATAATATGGCATAGTCTTAAGAATAATTCATGGTGGATTGCGTGTGACCAATCATTTCTTATATTTGGTATATAAATCAAACCAAAAAATACCATGAAGAAAATTTCACTGACATTAGGAATGGTTGTCTTCGGATTGATGGTTGCATGCCAACAACCTGAAAACAAAGAAGAACCATCCGCTCAAAATGAACAGAAAGAAAGTTGGCAATTGTTGGGCTATGAATCAAAAGCCGCATACGGAGAACATTTAGTTCTGATTGGAGGATGTGACGATTGTCATTCACCTAAAGTGATGGGACCTCAAGGCCCTGAAGTAAACAAAGACCTTCGACTATCAGGACATCCTGCTAATGAGCCTGCACCTGATATCAATCGACAAGAGATAGAGAGTAAGTTTATGGCTGCCTGCAATCCAGGACTTACCGCTTGGGTTGGCCCTTGGGGAGTTTCATTTGCTGCCAACATTACTTCTGATGCAACCGGTATTGGTAATTGGAGCGAAGAGCAATTTAAAAGAGCTATGCAAGAAGGCAAATTAAAAGGAATGCCTGAAGGTCGTATGCTTTTACCTCCAATGCCTTGGCCTGCCTTAAGTCATATGACTGATGATGAGATATCATCCATATTTGAGTATCTAAAATCTATTCCTGCAATCAACAACGTTGCTCCTACACCCTTGCCTCCTCTTGCTGCTATGGCGCAATAAACTTTAGCAGTTCAAGATAATTAATAAAAAGCCTTGTGAACAATCACAGGGCTTTTTGTATAAATGGGAATCAATAAGTATATCAATATCTTTGTTTGTAAATTAAAAACCTACTAAAAGTTTATGTACGATCTACCTTACTACAAAGAAAAAGATGAGAAAGTAATATTCGATTTCATTGCACGCTATCCGTTTGCTTTTATCAGCGGTTGCGATTCAAATCAAAAGCCTGTGGCAACTCAAATTCCGGTATTTATTGAAGAACAAAATGGTAAAAGATTTTTAAGAGGTCATATTATGAAAAACACCGATCACCATAAGGCGTTTATTCATAATGAAAATGTTTTGGTCGTATTTACCGGACATCATACTTATGTGAGCGGCACCTGGTATAGCAATCCTCATACGCCTTCTACCTGGAATTATATGAGTGTATATGCTTCAGGAAAGATTCGCTTTCTTGATGATGAAGCGTTAATTCAAGCATTACGACTTACTTCACTACATTTTGAAGCATATAATGAACATTCAACAACTGCTTATGACAATTTGCCAAAAGAACTTACCGAAAAGCTAATAAAAGCAATTGTAGCATTTGAAATCGAAATCGAAAACCTTGATACGGTATTCAAACTAAGTCAGGATAGAGATATAGAAAGTTACGACAATATAATTGAGCAATTAAAACACAAAGGAGAAAACGGGCAGGTAATTGCAGCGGAAATGGAGAAAAGGAGAAGCAAGCAATTCTCTAAATAACTTGTTAAATAATTATAGTTAATCTCTAAGAACCAAAACCTTTTTAATCGTAACATTATCAATAATTAAAGTATACAAACCTTGCTCTAAGTGCGTTACTTCAATATCATTTATTTCCTTATCAAATAATCCTTTCAGAATAGTTTGTCCTTTATTATTTATCAGCTTATAATTGATATTAAGGTACTTGCCATAGTTATGCACTCGAATAAAACTCGATGAGGGATTAGGGTAAATTTTAAAATTTTCAACTGCGATGTTTGAAGCTATATCGGTAGTAGGGTTATACAGATTCATCACTTCATTAGGTGTAAGTTCTCGATTCCAAATCCCGATGTCGTCCAACGATCCTGAAAAGTAATTGGTTGCTCCAGGTAATCCTCTCCCAAAATAAAAAGGCAAATTTGCAGCAATAGCTCCTGATAAATTGTAAGAGCTGGTTGTTATTAGTGTTCCATTTTTATATAACTTCATCAGTCCGGCATTATAAGTCCCTACATAATGTTCCCATACGTTCAATGTATTTGGACATGTAGCCCAAGTCCATGAAGACTGTTGAATATTTACTCCAAAATTATTTTGAGAGTTATTTCCTTGCATGATTGAAATAAAGTAGCCAGCGGTATTTACACCACTCATCATCAAAACTGCAGTGGAAGGAGTGCTTTGCTTTTTCATCCAAACAGAATAACTAAACGAACCTGTTTCAGCAAAAGTAAAAGAAGGAGCTGCCAATGTTAAAACAGAGCTACTGCCATTATAAACCGATGAGGAATTTGGAGTATTGAATCGATCCGGACCAAATGTCACTCCTGTATTAACAGGTGTGTTTCCATTTCCACTTAAGTCGTTAACATTCCCATTATATGAATACCATGCTTGTAATCCTTGCAAAGGAACATATGGAGGGACTTGAGCAGTTAAATTGTTGATGGAAAAAAATAGAATAATCGATACATATTTAAAAGTCTTGTTCATTGGTCTAAAGCTTTTATTAAAAACAAATATAGCCAATAATACTTTTTAATATAGTTTGTTGCGACTATCACTACGTAATAAAAAAGAGAGCCATCACAATGGATAGCTCTCTTTACAATTTATTTATTTACAGAAATCTATTTTTCGATTTCTAATAATTCAACTTCAAAAATCAAAGTAGCATTTGGCCCAATTGATCCTCCTGCACCTCTTTCACCATAAGCCAAATTTCCAGGAATATATAATTTCCATTTGCTACCTACAGGCATCATTTGTAACGCCTCAGTCCAACCGGCAATCACACCATTTACAGGAAAAGATATAGGCTCACCTCTATCTACCGAACTGTCGAACACAGTTCCGTCAATTAAAGTACCATGGTAATGTGTTTTAACTTTGTCGGTAGGGCCTGGTTTTTCACCGGTACCCACTTTTAATACCTCATATAGCAAACCACTTTCAGTGCTCTTAACTCCGTCTTTCTTCTTAGTTTCGGCTAAGAACTTATCCCCTTCTGCCTTATTTTTATTGGCCGATTCACTTTTCTTTGCTTGCATATAGCCTTGAACAATTCCGTTTGCAGCATTTATATCCATTGCCCCACTTCCGGCATAGGTATCACTCATCCCTTTCTTTACCAATTCAAAATTTAATTGATCAAATCCACTTTGCTGTAAGTTATTTCCAATACTAATTCCTAGGCTATAACTCACCGAATCATTTTTGTTTTCAAATTTCATAGTTTCACTTTGTTTAGAATTTTTTTGTGCCATTACTGTACCACTTAATACTATGGCAGCAGCTATTAACAATACTTTTTTCATAGTCTTTAAAAAATTTAGGCCCCTAAGGTACAATTAATCGCTTACACCTGCATGAATCTTCAATGAGCCTGTTCAATACTATATTATTATAAAGCTTGTGCATATTTTCTATGCAGAAAATAGTTATTAATTTGCCAAGCTTATGTCTTTCAATCTTACATCGCAATTTAACCCAACAGGTGATCAACCTCATGCAATTGATCAATTGGTTCAAGGATTGAATCGTGGGGATTATGCACAAGTTTTACTAGGCGTAACCGGTTCGGGAAAGACATTTACGGTGGCAAATGTTTTGAATCAAGTAAACCGTCCTGCATTAATTTTAAGCCATAACAAGACGTTGGCTGCACAACTTTATGGTGAATTCAAACTCTTTTTCCCTGATAATGCCGTTGAGTATTTTGTTTCGTATTATGACTATTATCAGCCGGAAGCATATTTACCCGTCACTAACACCTATATCGAAAAAGATCTATCGATCAACGATGAAATTGAAAAGCTTCGTTTAAGCGCTACTTCTTCCTTGCTTTCAGGAAGAAGAGACATTATAGTAGTTTCCTCCGTTTCTTGTATTTATGGAATTGGTAATCCAGAGGACTTTAATAAAAACATCATTCGACTTCAAACCAAACAAAAGGTTAGTCGGAATGCATTTTTGATGCAATTAGTTGCATCCTTATACAGTCGTACTCAAACTGAATTTACGCGAGGAAAGTTTAGAGTTAAAGGTGATACCGTGGATGTGTTTCTTGCATATGCCGATTTTGCATATCGAATCATTTTCTTTGGCGATGAAATAGAAAGCATTGAATCAATCGATCCACTGCATGGAACCTCTTTTGATCAGCATGAGTACGTTTCCATATTTCCGGCCAATATTTTCGTAACCTCACAAGACAGTATGTTGCAGGCTATTTGGCAGATTCAAGAAGATATGGTTCGACAGGTGGACTTCTTTAAATCTATAGGAAGAGGATTGGAAGCTAAGCGCCTCGAAGAACGTGTAACCTATGATATTGAAATGATGCGAGAATTGGGCTATTGCAGTGGAATAGAAAATTACTCAAGATACTTTGATAAACGAAAAGCAGGAGATCGACCTTTCTGTTTATTGGATTATTTTCCGGATGATTACATTATGGTGATTGACGAAAGTCATGTTACGATTCCACAAATCAAGGCAATGTTTGGTGGCGATCGTAGCAGAAAACAAAATTTAGTTGAGTATGGATTTCGATTACCCTCAGCAATGGACAATCGCCCATTGAAGTTTGAAGAATTTAATACCTTAATCAAACAGGCTTTATATGTAAGTGCAACTCCAGCCGATTATGAATTGGAACAAGCCGAAGGCGTTGTTGTTGAACAAGTCATACGACCAACCGGTGTTCTCGATCCGGTAATTGAAATTCGACCCAGTATAAATCAGATAGATGATTTGTTGGATGAAATTGATCAAACGGTGCAAAATGGGAATCGCGTTTTGGTCACTACATTAACCAAACGTATGGCAGAAGAGTTGGATAAATATTTGGCTAAGCTCAATATTCGTTCAAGGTACATTCATTCGGATGTTGATACTCTTGATCGTGTGGAAATACTGAGAGATTTGAGACTGGGCAACTTTGATGTGCTGGTGGGTATAAACTTGTTGAGAGAAGGACTTGATTTACCTGAGGTATCGTTGGTAGCCATTTTGGATGCAGACAAAGAAGGATTTCTCCGATCGGCCAGAGCTTTAACACAAACAGCCGGTAGAGCCGCCAGAAACATAAACGGTCGTGTAATCATGTATGCCGATAACATTACTAAGAGTATGCAACAAACCATAGATGATACGGAGCGCAGAAGAGAAAAACAAATTAAATACAATCAGGATCATAATCTAATTCCTCGTGCGATTGAAAAATCAACCCACAGTATTCTACAACAAACTTCCGTTGCTGATCGAAATAAAAACAACAATAAAGCATATGAAGAACAGAGTCAAAAATCTATTGCGGCTGACCCTGTTTATCGATACATGAATGCAGAACAGTTAAGCGAACAAATTAAGAAAACGAAGCAATCAATGGAAAAATCGGCAAAGGAACTGGACTTTATAGAAGCTGCTCGCTTGCGTGATGAGTTGTTTTCGTTACAAGAGATTAGGAAAGATCGCTTTGGCGAATAAGTAAATGCTTTTTTATTCTTTGCTTTTTCCCTACTCTGCTCACTGCAAAAGAAATAGCAAATAGAAGACCGGAACAAACGGTAATCGATCCTGCAATTGAAGTGTTTGTTAAGCTTGCTAAATAGAATCCGGCAAGCGAAACAAGAAAACCTATTAGCACACTCATCCATAAAATGGTTTTCAAACTTCCATTCAATAAGTAGATACTTGCCGGTATAACAGATAAAAGCGCTACTACTAATATGGCGCCAACAGATTCAAAAGCCACCACTGTAACAATGGAAACCAAACTCATTAAAAGCAGATGCCAAAACCGCGCATTGATACCGAGTGACCGCGCAAAATCTTCGTTGAAACTACAAAGCTGAAAAGCTTTATAGGCTCTATAAACAATATAGACAACCACAAAAAAAACCACACTGTTGATCAATAATGCACGGGGAATAAAAATATCTGAACCGAAAGCTATAACATCCAAGGGCACATAGGCAATCTCTCCATACAAAACACAATCTTGATCGAGATCAACTTGGCCGGTATAAAAACTAATGAGTATAATTCCGATCGAAAACAAAAAAGTAAAAACTACTCCAATACTGGCATCTTCTTTAACCTTTACAGTTTTAGTTAAAACCTCTATAAATAAAGTGGTAAGAACACCTGTAATCGCTGCACCTAGTAACATAATATAGCTATCGCGACTGCCGGCTATAAGATAGGCAATAACAATTCCGGGTAGTACTGAATGAGAAATCGCATCGCCAACCATAGACATTTTTCTAAGCATTAGAAATGTACCTAGTATTGCACAGGATGATGCTATTAACGTGGCAGTGAGTATGATGTACAAAGCATCCATTAATAAGGTATAGTTTTATTATGTGGATCCAATTCGGGAAAACCTAAATCCTTTTCAATCAAGCGCTCGATATCTGGTGTGATGATATGTTCCATCGATTCGGCATCAGCATGCAAATGGTCGTCCTGTAGATTCAATCTTTTGCTTAGGTATAACTCCCATAGTCTATGTAACCGCACCACTCTTTTGCCACTTTCAATACCAAGCTTCGTTAAGTAAAAACAAGATGCGCTACCCAATACCTCTTCTGAATCTAATAGGCGTTTAAATCCTTTAGTGAATTCAGTTTCAGAAAAATCTCTTTGATTTAATACCATTGATTTGCTTATTGCTTTAGATCGATCTCCTCCGGTAAGATGATACATGGATTTCAATAGATTTTCTTTTAGTATTTTAAATTGATTGTCTCTATGTTTTAATCGTCTTGCTATAAGGCCTTTGTGAGGGGCAAAAACAAAACTAAATAATGCAATACAAGTTAATACCACTACAATCCATGGTCCTGTGGGCATTGAACTGATACTGTGCGAAACAAATGCCCCAACCCATGCAGCTATAACTCCAAACAAGGCACCTAGCATTAAAATACTAGAGATTTTAGAAGACCAAAAGCGAGCAGCAGCTGCAGGTGCTATAAGTAAAGCCGACATTAATACTACACCAACCGCTTGAATGCCTGAGGATACAGATAAAATGATCATTACAGACAACACAAACTCTAATCGCTTTACCGGCAATCCAATACTTAAAGCATAATCCCGATTAAAACAGATCAGGTTTAATTCCTTAAAAAGAACAACTACAGCCAACAGTAAAAACAAAGAAATACTAATAAAGACCAATGCATCAGAAGGAGTAAGAGCGGCTGCTTTTCCAAAAAGAAACTTATCTAATCCGGCTTGAGAACTATTACCGGTTTTTTGAATGAAAGTTAAAAGCATAATTCCCAAACCGAAAAAAACACTGAGTACAATGGCTATACTTGTATCCGACTTAAGTTTACTTTTATTGGGTATATAATTAATCAAATATACCGCCAGCCAACCTGAAACAACGGCAGCAACCAAAAGATGAATGGTACTCTTACTACCACTAATTAAATAACCTAAACAAATTCCAGGTAATACAGCATGTGCTATTGCATCGCCTACCAGCGATTGCTTTTTAAGAAAAGCATAGGTTCCAACCAAAGCACTACTCGCTCCGAGCAAAACCGAACCCAGAACCACAAACCAAATATTCGGCTCGCGTAGAAGTAAAAAATCAACAATATTCATCGGTCTTCTTTCATCCCTTTCTCCCGAACGGGGAATTGATGCTTTTCAATTTCATCTCCAAGTTTTTGTAGAATGCTTAAACTACCACCGTAAGCTTGAGAAAGATATTCTTGCGTTAAAACTTCTTCTGTCTTACCACTTTTGATCAATCTCGTATTCAGTAAAACAATCCAATCAAAATAATTGCGAGCTGTTTCTATGTCATGGTGAATGATCACTACGGTTTTTCCTTTTTTCTTCAACTGATTCATAATTTCAAGTAACGCAGACTCAGTAGTAGCATCCACACCGGCAAAAGGTTCGTCCATCAAATACAAATCGGCTTCACGTGCAAGTGCCCTCGCCAATAAAACTCTTTGTTGTTGACCACCAGAAAGTTGAGAAATCTGTCGTTTTCCATAAGACGTAAGTTGAACTTGTTCTAAAGCTTGTAGAGCCAAGCGCTTGTCCTCAGATTTCAATGGCCTAAACAAATTCTCCCTTTTATATCGTCCCATCAAAACAACTTCGTAAACACTCGCAGGAAAATCCCAATCGATACTTTCTCTTTGAGGGACATACGCTACTCTTTGTCGAACTTGATCTAATGAACTATCAAAAATTTTAATGTGTCCACTTACCGGCTCTATTAAGTTCATTATGCTTTTCATAAGAGTAGATTTGCCTGAACCATTCGGACCAAGAATTCCAATCAATTGTCCTTCGGGAATTTTGAAATCAATATCCCATAAAACCGGTTTGCCTGTATATGTGGCGGTAAGATTATGCGCCTCAATAGCTGCCATTTTATTATTTTAATGCATTTACAATTGTGCTAACATTGTGCTGAACCATGCCTTTGTATGTTCCTTCATTGGTTCCTTTATCTCCCATCGCATCCGAATATAGCGTTCCTCCTATTATTACATTATGGCCTTTTGCCTTACATCCTTCTATCACTGCTTCAATTGACTTCTTTGGCACAGAACTTTCCACAAAAATAGCTTTGATTTTGTTTTCTGTTACATGATTAACCAACGTTGTAATATCTTTCAATCCAAACTCCGCTAATGTAGAGATGCCTTGCAAACCTTCAACACGGACATCATAAGCTCTTCCAAAATATTCAAATGCATCATGAGCAGTAATTAAAATTCGCTGCTCTTTAGGTATCTCAGAAATTCGTTGAGCTGTTTCAGAATGCAATTCTCTTAACGAAGTAGCATATGCTTTTGCATTATCTTTAAATATCAATGCATTCCTAGTATCGATCTTTCCTAAATGATCTCCGAGATCAATAATCAAATGGCTCCATAATTCAACATCGAACCAAACATGAGGATCATGAACACCATGAACAGAGTCGGCCAAAATCAATGAATGCTTTGAGTTGTCTTCCACCATTGCCAGAGTAGGCTTTTGGTTTGACATTTTTTCAAAAATATCTACCATTTTTCCCTCCAAGTGCAAGCCATTGTAAACAACAATATCGGCACTTCTTATCAAATTGAGATCATCTAAACTTGGCTTATAAAGATGAGGATCAATTCCCGGCCCCATTAGTGAAGTTACGTCTACAAGTGTATCACAAATGTTTTTAATGGCATCTTCGATCATTCCGGTTGTGCATACTATTTTTAATTTAGAAGAAGTATCTTTCGAAACAGGATCAGTACAGGCTCCAAGAGCCATCATCAGAATAAATGCAATGTATTTTAAAATTCTATTCATCGTTTTTTTGTAAAGATACTATTATTTTTATAAATCTAATATTATTTTTAGACTTATCTAAATTATGAAAATATTAATCTTTGGAGACACCCATTCGCATTTAGATGAGAGCTTATTACCTTGGATGGAAAAGGCAGATGAAATTTGGCATACAGGAGATATTGGAAATTCTGATTTAGCTTTGAAGTTAAGCACATATAAAACCTTTCGTGCGGTTTATGGTAATATAGATGGGGCTTTAATTCGAAAGATGTTTCCAAAAGAAATACTATTTCAATTGGAAGGCTTCAATATTTTTATGACACATATTGGGGGATATCCAGGAAAATACTCGACTGGTATAAAAGAAAAGCTTATCCACTTTAAACCCGATATTTTTATCTGTGGACATTCACATATACTTAAAGTAATGCGCGATGAAAATCTATATAATTTATTATACCTAAACCCTGGAGCAATGGGTAAAGAAGGATTTCATCTAGTAAAAACAGCCCTTTGGCTAGAGATAGAAAACAAAAAAATAAAATCGCTGGAAGTAATTGAATTCGGAAAGAGAGGTGAATTATAATCAACGCAATCGATCGGCAGCACGGACTAAGTTTTCATCTCTTCGAATAAACACTGATGCGAAAAACAAAAGCAGTAAGGAAAGCATAGGAAAATAAATTCCTAGTTTATAATTTATTTCAGTAGCATCTTGGTTATATCCAAAAAGTAAAAATAAAATAAGACATAAATAAATCAACACTGTGAATCGAGTGATTCGATATTGAGCATTTCTATTCTTGTAACCAAACAAAGCAAAGACACTTAAAAAAATGCCCAAACATAAGAATGAAACGATCAGATAATTCCCTTTCACTTCTACTACTCCATTAATATCAGTAATAATTCTGTGGTAATATGAAATTATGGTAGTGGCATTGGGTTCTGTTGGAACATAGATTACTGAATATGGAAAAAGTAATGCAACAACTGAACTTATAATTGCGACTAATATGAAAATACTTTGTACACGTTGTATCATAATTCAAAAAAGTTGACTGCAAATATGGTACTTAATATAGAATGCCGATATAGATTGTTAAGAAATCTGTTAAAAAAGTTTGTTTGACATCTAATTTAGTTATATACTTGCCCTATATTTGATTCCGTTTTCAAGGGAACTTTTTCAATAATCGAATATTTCACATTTCATTTATTAAACTAGTATTCAACTACAATAAGACTATTCTATTCTTTATAATACAATTGGGTTAATCAAACCACCTATTTCAACATATTAAATAATGTATCATCAAAATGATTTGCGTGTTATGCTCATTTCTGAGTTGCGCGATATAGCTGAGAAACTAAATATCTCAGACATTGGATCACTTAAGAAACAAGATCTCATTAATGGGATTCTCGATATTCAAGCAGATAAACCCGACCTAATAGCAAATATTAAAACACCTAAAACAGAAGTTATGGCAGTGGAAGAAAAAACTGAATCTAAGAGCAACAATTCTGGAAGCAAAAGCCGAAGAGCTCGCATCAAACCAAATGAAAATGATAATGGAAGATCTTCAGATTCTCGTCCTAAAGATGAGGAAGAAGAAAAAGTAGC
This sequence comes from Bacteroidia bacterium, assembly GCA_035340715.1. Classification (GTDB taxonomy): domain Bacteria; phylum Bacteroidota; class Bacteroidia; order AKYH767-A; family OLB10; genus DAOQTX01. Next base: position 26,215 of record DAOQTX010000032.1, read on the forward strand.
AGCAAAATCAACCGCTGTTGAATCCGATGATGCAGATTCCGAAGAGTCAAATGACGCAGATTCTGAAGAATCAAATGAAACGGTTGAAAATGTTGATGATACCGAAAAGATTGATCAGCGAAAAGATCGAAATCCCGGAGTTGATCATCAAGAGAAGAGAAGCTACGAAAGCAATGTAGATCTTTCTAACATTATTATAAGTGAAGGTGTCTTAGAAATAATGCCCGATGGGTATGGATTCTTAAGATCTTCCGATTACAATTATCTGGCTTCACCAGACGACATTTATGTTTCACAATCGCAAATAAAACTATTTGGTCTTCGCACCGGTGATACGGTTAGTGGAGTTATTCGACCTCCAAAAGAAGGTGAAAAATATTTTCCATTAATTAAGGTTGAAAATATCAATGGTCAGGAACCTTCCATCGTTCGCGATCGTGTTCCTTTCGATTACCTCACTCCTCTTTTCCCATTTGAAAAGTTAAATCTATCGGATGGAATTTCTGATTACAGTTCAAGAGTTATGGACTTGTTTACTCCTATTGGGAAAGGTCAAAGAGGACTAATCGTTGCTCAACCCAAAACAGGTAAAACCATGTTGTTGAAACAAGTTGCTAATGCAATAGCCGCGAATCATCCTGAGGTTTATCTAATCATATTATTGATTGATGAAAGACCTGAGGAGGTTACCGATATGGCCAGAAGCGTAAAAGCAGAAGTTGTAGCTTCGACATTTGATGAACCAGCGGAAAGACACGTTAAAATTGCCAATATCGTATTGGAAAAATCGAAGCGCTTGGTTGAATGTGGTCACGATGTAGTTATTCTTTTGGATTCAATTACGAGACTGGCCAGAGCCTATAATACCGTTGCTCCTGCATCGGGCAAAGTTCTTACCGGAGGTGTGGATGCAAACGCACTACATAAACCAAAACGATTCTTTGGTTCGGCAAGAAAAATTGAAGACGGAGGCTCCTTAACCATCATCGCCACTGCTCTTACTGAAACCGGTTCACGAATGGATGAAGTTATTTTTGAAGAGTTTAAAGGAACCGGAAATATGGAACTTCAACTGGATCGTAAACTATCGAATAAACGAATCTTCCCTGCAATTGATTTGGTTGCTTCATCTACACGAAGAGAAGATTTATTGCTCGACAAAGAAATGCTTCAAAGAATGTGGATATTAAGAAATCATTTGGCTGATATGAATCCAATTGAAGCAATGGAATTTTTGTTAGGACAAATGAGAGGCACCAAGTCCAATGAAGAGTTTCTAATTTCTATGAACTCGTAATTTCTTGCTCATCTAAAGCATTGATGCGATGAATGATGGATTGAATATTTAATCCATCAAAAGTACCTGAACTCATCAACAACAAAACTGTATTTTGAAAATCAAGTTGATCGATAAACTGTTGAACCTCATTTCCACTGTCTTTTACTATGATCGTAGTATTGGCAAACGCTTCTTGAACATCAGATTTCTCTAGGGGTGGCAACTTTTTGTGCTTTAAGGTTTCTTGATTAAAATATACAAGCGCCTGATCACAAGCATTCATGGTACCGGCATATTGATTAAGAAAATCTTTATTCAAACTACTAAATGTATGTAGTTCAAACAATGCAATTAATGTGTGCGAAGGATACTGATTACGTACAGATTGAAGTGTAGCCTGTACTTTTGATGGAGAATGAGCAAAGTCACGAAACAAAAAACAGCCTTGTTTCTGAACCAACAATTCAAGCCTTCTGGCTGCTCCTTTAAATGAAGTGATGGCCTTAATAATCCTATCTTTTGAAATTCCTAATGAGCTACAAACATGATAAGCAGCGGAGAAATTATATAAGTTATGCTCTCCAAAAAACTTCAAAGGTATTGGGTTACCATTGCTATCATTTATTACGGTTATTCCATTTTCAATCGTATGACTGAAAAAAGAATACGGAATCAACTTTAAAAACTCTGCGGTAGATTGACCTACTAAATTCCTTACCTCAATATCATCCTGATTATAAATTAAAATTCCTTTTTGATCATTGGTAGCTTCTATAAATATCTTAAACTGTTCCCGATAAAGTTCCATTGTAGGAAAAACATTGATGTGGTCGTGTGCAATTCCTGATAATACTGAAATATGAGGATGATATAAATGGAACTTAGGTCTTCTGTCAATTGGGCTGCTTAAATATTCATCTCCTTCCAATATGATCAAAGGCGCGTCACTTAATTGAACCATAGTATCAAATCCATCGAGCTTTGATCCAACCATAAAATCAAAATCAACATTGCATTCTTTTAATATGTGCATAATCATGGAGGTAATTGTTGTTTTACCATGACTACCTCCAACTACAACTCTTTGTTTGTTTTTTGAATGATTGTATAGAAATTCAGGAAAACTGTATACCGGCAAAGAAAGGGCTTGTGCTTTTATCAATTCAGGATTGTCTATTCTTGCATGCATACCAAGAATTATGCAATCAATACTTTCATCAACTCTGGCATCGTTCCATCCCATTGATTGAGGCAATAAATTAGCCGCTTTCAATCTTGACTTTGAAGGCTCATTGATTTCATCGTCTGAGCCGCTCACTACATGACCAATGGATTGTAATGCAAGTGCCAAATTATGCATCACTGCTCCACCAATGGCTATTAAATGTACTCTCATGAAATTGTGTTTCTTTAAAGATATTAATAAGATTTTGAGTAATATTTTAAACACTAAAAAGATTTCAACTATAATAATTTATTTTTATGCAAAAGAATCGCTATGAAACTACACACAATTAATACCGGAAATTTTAAGTTGGACGGTGGAGCCATGTTTGGAGTTGTTCCAAAAAGCATCTGGAATGAACTTAACCCTGCCGATGATAATAATATGTGCTCATGGGCTTTGCGATGCCTACTGATTGAGGATGAAGACAAATTAATTTTAGTGGATAACGGAATCGGAGACAAACAAAATCCAAAATTCTTTTCACATTACTTTTTGCATGGGAATGATTCCTTAGATCAATCGCTTGCATCATGCGGATTTTCAAAAGATGATATCACCGATGTTTTACTCACTCATTTACATTTTGATCATTGCGGAGGCAGCATATATTTTGACAAAGAGAAGAATTTATATCTTCCTTCTTTTAAAAACGCTACCTACTGGAGTTGTGAAAAGCACTGGAAATGGGCGACTGAACCAAACAGAAGAGAAAAAGCAAGTTTTTTGAAAGAGAATATTCTACCCATTAAAGAAAGTGGGCAACTAAAATTTGTTGAAAATGAAAACGAATTATTCAATGGAATTCATTGCAAGTTTGTATACGGACATACAGAAGCAATGATGATACCTCATATTCAATATAAAAATAATGTGGTGGTTTTTATGGCTGATCTTTTGCCTAGCGCAGCTCATATTCCAATTCCATACGTTATGGCCTATGATGTGCGGCCATTAGATTCACTTAATGAAAAAGAATCTTTTTTAAACGAAGCTTGTAACAACAATTATATCTTGTTTTTCGAACACGATCCTAGCTACGAATGTTGCACTTTAAAAGCTACAGACAGAGGAGTTCGTCCTGATCGATACTTCAAGTTATCAGAGTTATAGATTAATACAATACAAATGCACCTTTCTCCCCTATGTCGTATTGAGAAATATTATTGTCGCTCAATTGCTGCTTCCACTGTGACGTCTTATAATTATTGTTGCCAGCAGCAAATACAAACAAAGGAGCTTCATTCACTGCTTCAAACGTTTTTATATTCAAATATGGACTATTCGAGATCAACAAATAATCTACATGTAACGGAAATGAATCTCTAGACCAATTAAAGACATCCTGATTCTCCTTATTCACTAGTAATATACTTTTATCTCCTAATAATAAAAGTTCTTCTTTGATTACCATATTGTCCGATACATAATGTTTACATGAGTCTAAATTGAGTGCCACATCAGGCAAGGAGCCGTTTTTCCACCAATTATGTTTGATGTGAAACAACATTTTGCTTTCATTATTCAATAGTCCATTGTTGTATATGAAATAGTGCTTTTTATTACTGAAAAAATCTATGGCAAGCTGATTGGATACATGATAAACAATCATCTTGGGTTTGTTAAGTCTCTCAACGGATAAATAGATTCTTCCCGAAACAAACAGAATGACAAACCCGATTAAGGTTAAAAAGTAGATTTTCTTTTTCTGCTCCAACAAAAATGCTAGACAAAAAATACTTCCATATAAGGCCAAAGCTTCGGCAACCGTAATATGAATCCCATCGCTAAGTGAGAATGAAAAGGAATCTATTAATACCACCCCGGCATTTAATACTTTGAGCAGAAAAAGCAGAGCTTGACTCAATACACTTCCAATAAAAGAAATTCCTCCAAAAATGAATAGTAGAATAACACCATAAATGACCAAACTCGCTATAGGTATAACAAACAAATTTGATACTATAAACAAATTGGGAAACATGTGGAAGTATAGAAGCCCTATCGGAAAGGTCATCAACTGTGCTGCAAAAGAGATACAAAGCAAATTCCAAACCCACCACAAAAATTTATTTGGAGGCATCCATATCCACTTAATTTTTGGATAAAAGAAAATAATACCAAA
>DAOQTX010000033.1:0-30723 GCA_035340715.1 Bacteroidia bacterium
GCCAATGCCCCAAATAATTGTTGCTGCCCCGTGGGGTGCTATCAATATAATGCTCACAACTAAATACCACACATATATTGGTCATAATGTTGTTTTGAGGATTAAATTCAAGCACACAAAAAGAGCAAGAATGGTTTTCATAGCGGCTTGCTTTTATGGGTTGAATAATTAAAGTTAGTTATTGTTGGTGGAGAAATGCAAATGGGAGGAAATAAAAAAAAGCCGTCCCATTTAAAGACGGCTTTTCTATACATTCTTGATCGATTAATACTCCCACAAATCGTGTTCAATATTAAAATGCTCTTGTTTAATCCTTTCCGATTCTAAAAGGGCATCCATACCTACTCGATATTCTTCTACCCTACGATTAAATACGTTAGACTCTTTCATGATATAACTGGTAAACATGCGTTTCATGAATATGTCGTCAAAGGTTAATCGTGCAGCATCGTTTTGGCGATTGAATACTTCATTGTTTACGAGAATTCTTCTTGCTTCAGGAAAGTACACCCAAAAGATTGGCTTTTTAATAGCACCTTCACGGATATTACCCTGATCGTCTTCGTCCCACATTAAAGGAGCTATTCCTATGATTCTCGATTCCATGAGTGAGCGCTGCTTGTCAAAGAAAACTTCCTCTTTAACACGATAGGCTACAATTTTATCGCGAGAAAATTCGCGCTTAACGACTGTATCGCGAGATAGATAAGGTGGATCGGGATCAATTACCTGAATGGTATCTACTCCGGCACCTCCTACTTTTTCAAATTCCTCCATGGTCATAGGCATGGTAAACTCATCGTCAATGTAATTGTAGGCGGTCAAACTACCTTCTTCAATTGCATCCATTAAAACTTCAATTAAACTCTTGCGATCTTTTGTATCGCCCTCACGAGGATATCGCAAAGGCAAATTGAGTTTTTCGTTCAATTCGATTACTCTCCAAACTCTACGGGCCCACATCACATCTGCCTCACGCAAATAAGAATAAGGAACCACTCTGCGAGTTGGATTGTGCTCTTTTACATAAACACCATCCAACAGGTTTTGTGCCATCAACTCAGGAGTTGACATCAACAATCCTACTAGAAGTACCAAAAGCGCTTTTTTCATAGTATAAAGATTTTAATCTCTGTTCATTAACGAAATTGTTATACGCATTATTGGATAACAAAGTTCACACTGCTCAATTTACGACTGGTTCCATCTGGTCCCGATGCATAAATGTACTCAAAATATACTTTATCACCGGCACGTGCACCTGAGATGGCATCCTTCATTGAGGCACTGATCAAATTGTTATCGCTATCCAATTCAATAGGGTCTTTACCTTTACGGTACAGACTCATTTTAAACTTGGTAACTTTGAAATACAATTCAAAATCAAAATTCTCCATAATGGCCGAAACGGCAGGTTGTGCCAATAACTGATTTTTAGGGAAGTTACCGTCTTTTTTACCACCTACCATAGCTACCGGATCGGGTACACGCTTTACACGAAACTTAAATGCACCCATTGGAGTAGATTTTCCACTCAGTTCTGCATTGATATTGATTGTGGCTTCGCCTTGCTGTGTAACTTTTACAATGTATTTTCCGGCTCCTGATTTGGTATCGGGAATTAACTGACCACCGGTAATGCTTGGCTTTACTTTTTCATTGGGCACCCCGGGAACCGATATCGATACCGGGTTATCCACTCCAATGTAAAACACATTCATTTTATCGGCACTGGCAACAGCTGCTGGTCGAGCCGCAACATACTCGGCTACGAAAGGATAATTGGAATAGGTGTTGTCCGGGTTTTTAACTTTAATAACCCCACCCCACTTTTTAATTCCTTCGCTTCCGGGTCGATCTACATAAGAACCCAAACCACCGGCTACAGGGATAGGTCTTCCTGCTCCACGTAGTTCTTTCTTTGCAGTATCCACTTCTCCAACAATTATTTCAGGATTGGAAGTTGAGGAGTAAGCCGCCAAAAATACATCGGCCTTATATTCCTGACCTAACAAAATATAACTGGAAGGTGCAATAACTCTAGCTTGAAGTGCATCGAACTTAAAGTTCTTTTTGTCAATCGATTTAATCAAGTGATCCAAAATGGATGATTCAACATTTTGCACATCCGATTGCATTTTAGTTAAGATAGCTAAAGTAGCTACTACAGGCGAATGATAGAAAGATGCCATTTCCCACGTAGCTTTTCCGTCTATTGGTTTTTCCGGATCTTTGGTATTAATCATTTGCTCAATCTTAGCTTTGAAGAATTGTTGATCTTCCGGAGTAAGACCGGCTAGAACTTTGTTTCTAAATTCCTCAAGCTTTGCTTTGAGTTCGCTTGCTCTGTGTCCTTTACCGTCTTGTTCGCTTCCGCAAAGCATTTCGGTTGGGATATCGTAGTCGTCTTTACGGGCAATATCACGAGGATCGGGCACCGCTTCACCGGGCTCTAATCCTTCTACTTTACGAATCAGATCATTTTTCAGTGAGTCGATATAGGCAATCATTTTTGCTGCTTCGGTAGAAGTAGCTTTTGCTCGAAGATAAAAAGGCTCTGTTTTTACTTTGTCATTCAACATTGCCAATTCAAAATCAGCCATGGTTTGACCCGTTCTATCGCTGAGGTTTGCATTTGATTCGCTTAAACTTTCATTTATTGATACAAAGGCATTGATGATCTCCTTAGAAATATTCAGGGCTAACAGCGCGGTTAACACCAAATACATCATGTTGATCATTTTCTGCCGTGGAGATAATTTTCCTGAGGCCATTTCTGTTCCTAGTCGTTAAATTGGTTAGTAATAGATAATTTCAAAACTAAATGTTTTCCTTATTTAGAAGGATTAACATTCATTGCCGACAACATATTTCCGTACACTGTATTGAGTGAACTTAAATTGCCTGCCAATTTTGAAACTTCTTCTCTGTACTTGCGAGTATCTTCCAATGATGAATGTAAATTGTTCATCAATTCGTTGATGCCCTCATAAAACTTAGCTGACTCTTTCAGGTGATTATTTGAATCCTGTAATTGCAATTCGTACACCGCGTTTAAAGCTGCAAGATTTTTTCCTGCCGATTGCACTTGTTCGGTATATACTTTTACATCGCTGGTGCTGTTGCTTAAGCCGTCCATTGCTTCAACTGCTTTGCTATACGAACCGTTAAGATCGGTAATAGATTTCGAAGCTGTTTTAACACTTTTTACATAGTCTTCGGTAGCGATACTAGCATCGGTAATGTTGTTCATTTTAGAAGCATTATCGGACAATGAACGAAGACCGGTTCCTAAACTCTCTAATAGCTCAGGACCTATATTGGCTTCACTCATTAATAGATCGAGCTTCTGAGAAACCGGATCAATTTGCTTCTTTTTCTTGTTTTTATCGTATCCCGGCTCGTGCATACCTGCTAGTTCAGGATAAACTAAAGACCAATCGTACTCCTCATGCGGAGGTTCGAATGCAGAAAAGAAGAAGATAATCGCTTCTGTACTTAGTCCTAGAGTAAGCATTAAACCTGCACCTGGCCAGTGTTGAATTTTGAAGAGTGCACCTAAAATTACAATAGCAGCACCCCATCCGTAAAGTTTTGCTAATAGATTTTTAAACCCTTTACCTTGGGTTAACTCAGTAAGTCCCATGTTGAATCAGTTGTTTTTAAGTTAGTTAGTATAAAATAGTTAGTCAGTTCAAAAAACAAAATACCAAAATCAATTAGAAGTCCGATTTATCGCGACCCATAAACGACATTACGCAACGGAATCCAATATAACACTTTGAAGTATCCTGGTACTCGAATGCACGAGTTCCGTTTTGTAAATAAAAGCCAATGTCTTTCCAACTTCCTCCTCGTATTGATTTACGTTTCATTACCGGAGGATCGGTATCCTTTGCATCATAATGATAGTCAGGATTTAAATCGTGTTGGAAATTGTATGCAGATTCTTCGTAAGCATTTGATGTCCATTCTGCGACATTTCCTGCCATACAATATAAACCATAGTCGTTAGGCCAGTAGCTCGTTACTTTCACTGCATAGAATCCACCATCATCCATATAGTTACCTCTCATTGGCTTAAAGTTACCTAAGAAACAACCACGGCTGTTACGAATATAAGGACCTCCCCAAGGATAAGGCGATAAATCCATTCCTCCACGAGCGGCATATTCCCACTCTGATTCGGTTGGAAGGCGAAAATCTTGAACAAAACTTTCACCATTCTCACCCAAATAGCTGTTGAGTAACTGCGTACGCCACACACAGAAAGCATTTGCCTGCTTCCAGTTTACGCCTACTACAGGATAGTCGTCATAAGCCGGATGCCAGAAATACATATTGGTAATTGGATCGTTAAATGAATAGGCGAAATCATGTATCCAAGCTAAAGTATCGGGATACACATTGATTACATCACGTTTGATGAATACAGAACGGTCAATTTTCCCTTGCTCACGGCTAGAACGTTGAGCAGCTTCTTGTAAGTCAACCCAATAATATTCAAAGTTCAACTTACGGGTATCTATTTCTTTTCTTCTGTAAAAACGCTCTTGCTCGGGTAAAAACAATTCTGCTAATACCTCTATATTTTCTTCATCGTCCCACTTAATTCTTTTTCTCCAGTTGATACGCTCACCGTATTCACCTTCGTCAATCAAATGCTCGCCACCGAGTAGGCGATGAGCTAATGAATCGCGCACCCACTCAACAAACTGACGATATTCATTATTGGATATCTCCGTATTGTCCATATAAAATGCGTGAACCGATACGGTACGACTTTGTGCTACGATAGCAAAAGGAACGTCTTGATCAGAAGGGCCCATGTTGTAAGCTCCGGAAGGTATAAACACCATACCGTAAGGATCGCTCTGATACCATTTCTCACGGTCCTGAGCTCCTACAAGCTGTCCCCGGTTTCCACCTCCACAACTGCTAAGCAGTGCGAGAATGAATGCTGGAATGATGAGTTTTTTCATTGTTTTGTTGTTTGGTAAACAAAAGACAGAATCAATAACGGTTAAAGTTGAACAAAAATTATTTCTTCAATAACCGAAAATTGTTCTATCCAGAAAATATCATTTTCAAATTTAGGTTACTAATATAGAACTTTTCAACAAATTTTATAGGAATCTTACGTTTTTAATTGGATATAGTTTCTTTTTGGCAATCTTATAACAATAATTAAGCATAATTTCGTGCGTACCGTCATTGTAGCTCTTTAGGTCAGAGGTTGTTATATCAAAAGCATATCCGATTTTCAAATTTTGTAAAACATTCACTCCGGCCATTAATACGATGGCATCTTCCAGTCGATATGAACCACCAAGCCAGAATTTATTAAAGAACATTGCATTCATATTAATATCTGCTTGTGTAGTGGCTCCATCATTTTTCAAATGTGCAGACGGAGTTAAGGATACAGAAGGTGTTACATCAAAGCGATAGGCTGCAATACCATAGATGTGCATAGCCATGGTAGTTGTAAAATCTCCATAATCAATTTCAGGCTCTAGCAAATGAGTGGCCGATGCACCTAGATAGGCTTTTTCACTTTGAAAATATAAACCAGCACCCAAATCAAAAGAACTTCCACTCACGCTTCCTGTTGGAATACTTGGGTCATTGGCATCGTTGAACTTAAATGTTCCATCTATACTTTTTTGAATCAATCCGGCATCTACTCCAATCCCAACTTTGCTGGCTTGACCTACATCAAATCGAAAGGCATAAGCCAATTTAGCATTCAAGGTTTTCTCAAAACCAATTTCATCGGTCATTACCGATAAACCTAATCCACCTTTAATAGGATTAATGGCAGCATCGATACTGAGCAAACCGGTTTTTGGAGCACCGTCAAAATTAGTCCACTGACTGCGATACAATAAGGTTCCGCAAATAGCATCATTCGCTCCTGCCGTTCCCGGATTAACGAATAATTTGTTAAACATGTTTTGACTGAATTGTGGATCCTGTTGTGCGGTGGCGTTGCCGATGAATCCGAATAAAATAACTACCGTAAAAAGTCTTTTCATAAAGAAGTTTTGGTTATCTGTAGGTTAGATTGAATTGGTAAAAAAACGAAAAAACAATTTAAAAACAAAACAACTTTTTTTAGGTCATTTTGTGCTTAAATATTATGTTAAATACTCTTATTCGCTTAATTTGTTTAGAGTCTGCCACCACTTATCCGGTATCTCATTCTGACAGGCTTGATGGTAATCTTTGTAGCTACAAGGAATGTATCCTTTTCGTTCATTGCCCTTCGACCCATTTGGGTGAATGAGTTCCATCCACCAACGGTCGCTTTTTTTACTTTTAAGAAAAACTAAATCTCTTTCTTGTTGCTCTAAGGGTACTTTATAGGTGATAAAATTAGAGGTGCTGCCTACCGGCATTTCTGCTTTTCTATTTTCAAATCCCTCAATAAAATACCAAATCATTTCCGCTATGAGCGATGCCGTGTGTCCATTCCTATCCTCTGCCTCATAATACTCAAACAAACCAACCGAACTCAGTAAATCGTTCATTCCGGCATAGCGCATTAGTTGACAAGCTTCATCACCGGTAAGCCCATTGGCAGAAGGGTACGTAGTGCCGGGACAATCGCTTTGCTTGATCGAACACATATCAAAACTCATCATATCCGCTCCTCTGATCACAGGCTCCATTTCATTCATTTCAGAGCGAACGGTTCCTAAACGATACGTATCAAAATACATCCGTTCCATCAAATCCACTGCCTCTTGTCCGACAAAATATGTTTGGTATCCTATTACCGAAAGATTAAAAAGATGACTGGGTTGTTCTAATACGATTTTTCCGATAAAGGTTAAAGAGTTCAAATTATCTTCTGGGCCTCCTAAGTCGAAACGGGAATCAACAACAGCCATATTGATGATCTTGTTCAATGAAGCATAACCTTGATATTGTGCATAGGTCAGATCATGTGATCCACCGATGATAATCGGAACAATGTTTTGTTTGACCAATTCATTGACAACAGCCGACAGCGCGAAAAAAGTATCCTCCGGAGTATCGCCTAAGATGATGTTTCCCAAATCTGCAATTCCCGATTCAAAGGAATGATGTTTGAGTTGATATAATTTTTTACGGATGGGATTGAAGGTTACGTTTTCATAAACCTCTTTTACACATGCCCTGTATTCCGGTACACCAACGATGGCCAATTTTATTCCTTCCAATGAAGGAAATCCATTTTGATGATCGTGAAACGTTATTTTATGAATTAATGAATCGTGTAGCTCGCTTAACAAACTACTGATCTCATCCGAGTCGACAGGTGAAAAGTATTCTTGCATGCTAGCAATATTACTTAATTGCTGCTTTTCTTCTTAGGGCTTTTTTTAGTTGCGGGCGCTTTTTTCTTAACAGGTTTATCAGCACTTTTCTTCTTGGCTGCGGCTTTCTTTTTAGGAGCTGCTTTTTTCTTGGGAGCGGCCTTTTTCTTTTTAGCCGCTGGTGCTTTAGCATTAATCTCTTCGATCATTTTCTGTATGTCTTCAAAACTGATACTTTGTGGATCGGTATCTTTAGGAATTCGAATGTTCAATTTTCCGGCAGATATAAATGGACCCCAACGACCTTTAATTATTTTAACATTTTCATCTTGAGGATATTCTTTGATCAATTTTTTTCGATCAGAATCTCGTTTGGTTTCGATCGCTTCTATCGCTCCTTCTAAGTTAACTTCAAAAGGATCGACTCCTTTAGGAAGTGAAGAGAATTTATTCTGGTGTAAAACATACGGACCAAAGCGGCCAATGGATACTTTAACTTCTGCTCCTTCATATTCTCCTAAAATTCTGGGAAGCTTAAATAAATCAAGTGCTTCAGTTAATGTAATGGATTCAATTCTTTGGTTGGCTCTCAATTTTGCAAATCGAGGCTTATCTTCATCACTATGTGGGGTAATCTGAACCATAGGTCCGAATCGGCCAATGCGCGCAATTACTTTTTCACCAGTTTCGGGATGTAATCCTAATTCACGCTCACCGGTTGCACGGTCGGAATGTTCAATGGTATGTTCAACATCTTTATGAAAAGGATGATAAAAGTTGCGAATCATTTCAACCCAATCTTTTTGACCTTGTGCAATCTCGTCAAACTCTTTTTCAACTCTAGCCGTAAAATTAAAGTCAAGTACATCACTAAAATATTTTACCAGAAAATCATTTACCACAATCCCTATATCGGTTGAGAACAGCTTTGATTTATCAGCCCCTGTAATTTCTGATCGCACTTCTTCTTTCAACTGACTGTTTTTTAAAACCACTACTTTATATTTTCTCTCCCGTCCTGGTTTATCGCCTTTAATCACATAGCCTCTTTTTTGAATGGTTGAGATGGTTGGGGCATAGGTACTGGGACGACCAATACCCAATTCTTCCAACTTCTTAACTAAGCTGGCTTCAGTAAATCGTGCCGGAGGATAAGTAAATCGCTCAACCGCTTCGATTACGTTAATTTGCAACGCCTGACCTTGCTTAACCGGAGGTAGCAAGCCACTCTCCTGCTCTTCAACATTTTCGTCATCACTCGATTCAATATATACTTTTAGAAATCCATCAAACTTAACCACTTCTCCGGTGGCTCTGAATTTTTCTGGTCGTGATGAAATGCTCACATCTATATTGGTTCTCTCTAATTGTGCATCGGCCATTTGCGAGGCAATGGCTCTCTTCCAAATTAAATCGTAGAGTTTTTCTTCTGCAGATTCGCCACTAATAGAAGCAGTTGAAAAATTTGTAGGTCGTATTGCTTCGTGTGCCTCTTGTGCATTAGCAGATTTGGTTTTGTATTGCCGAGGTTCAGAATAGTTTTTCCCAAACCGTGATCCTATCTCATTTTGGGCGGCACCTATAGCAACATTTGACAAGTTTACCGAGTCTGTTCTCATATAGGTTATCTTCCCTGCTTCATAGAGTCTTTGCGCTACCATCATGGTTTGTGCAACCGAGTAGCCCAATTTTCGACTGGCCTCTTGTTGTAAAGTAGAAGTTGTAAAAGGTGCAGCTGGAGATCTTTTGCCAGGCTTGGTTTCAATATTGCTGACACTATAGTTAGCTCCTATATTCTCCTTAGTAAAATTTAGTGCTTCTTCGTATGTAGAAAACCTCTTATCAAGCACCGCTTTCATCAAATACTTTTTACCGTCCGACTCCAAATCAAAAACCGAACTTACTTTGAAAGAAGAAACCGATGTAAACGAATCGATTTCGCGTTCACGTTCTACGATAAGACGAACCGCAACACTTTGAACTCTACCAGCTGATAAAGACGGCTTTACTTTTCGCCACAAAACAGGGCTTAATTCAAATCCAACCAAGCGATCTAATATTCTTCGAGCCTGTTGAGCATCTACCAGATTCATGTCTATAGCTCTTGGATTCTTAATAGCGTCTTTAATGGCAGGTTCTGTTATCTCGTTAAAAACAATTCTTCGAGTTCTGCTTTTATCTAATTCCAATGCTTCGGCCAGATGCCAACTGATCGCCTCTCCTTCACGGTCCTCATCCGTTGCCAACCAAACTACCTCTGCCTTTTTACAGTATTTTATAAGTTCGGCAAGTACATCTTCTTTTTCAGGACTTATTTGATAAGTAGGGGTAAAATTGTTTTCAATATCGATTCCATTGCCGCTCTTGGTCAAGTCGCGAACGTGCCCGTAACTTGACTTAACCACAAAAGTTTCGCCCAATATTTTTTCTATAGTTTTCGCTTTTGCGGGCGACTCGACAATCAGTAAATTTTCTGCCATTAATCGTGTTGTTCTTTCTGAAAAATTTGTTTTTGAAGGTGGCAAAGTAAACAAAAGAAAAAACTATTTACCAAATTGAAGTTTCAGTTATGCGCTTCTTAAGGTAAAAATTGATCCAGAATTATAAGTAGATGCAACATAAGATTTACAACTAAAAAACCATCTTATTTCCTATGTAATAATCATTCGAAAATATCCTGCGAGACAAAAAATTTTTCTCAACTATGGAAAATATAAGCTGTGTCATATTGTCAGTAGTCGATTTAAACGTATCTTTGCATCCCTTAATATTACAAGGAAATAAATGCAAATTGCTGACAAAATAATAGAAGAATCAAAACAAGGTGAGGCAACCTTGCTTGCTCATTCTAATCAAAACAAGAAGAAACTGTATTTGGAAAGTTATGGTTGTCAAATGAATTTCAGTGACAGCGAAATTGTAGCTTCGATATTAAGCGATAATGGATTCGATACTACCATAGAACTTGAATATGCCGATGTGATCTTGATTAATACCTGCGCCATAAGAGATCAGGCTGAAAATAGAATTAGAAAACGTTTGACTGAATTTAAAAAGTTGAAAGAAAAAAACAGAGACTTAGTTGTAGGTGTATTGGGATGCATGGCCGAACGTCTCAAAACAAAATTCCTGGAAGAAGAAAAATTGGTTGACTTGGTAGCTGGTCCTGACGCATACAGAGATCTTCCTTCGCTGATCGATAAAGTAAATGACGGGCATAGAGCTATAAATGTTTTGTTATCTAAAGAAGAAACCTATGCCGATATCAGTCCGGTTAGGTACGATAGCAATGGAGTCAGCGCTTTCATCTCTATTATGAGAGGATGTGATAATATGTGTAGCTTTTGTGTAGTTCCTTTTACCAGAGGTCGGGAACGAAGCCGCGATCCTGAATCGATTCTAAATGAAGCATTAGATTTGTTTAAACAGGGTTATAGAGAAATAACACTACTGGGACAAAATGTAGATTCCTATATCTATGCAGGTGGTGGATTGAAAAAGGAAATACTTACTGAAGAACAAAAAGCTAATGCGACACATTTTTCTCACTTGTTGGATAACATTGCCAGCGTTATTCCTGAAATGAGAATTCGTTTTTCGACCAGTAATCCAAGAGACATGGTGGATGAGGTTTTACATGTTATTGCCAAGCACGAAAATATTTGCAATTACATTCATTTACCGGTTCAATCGGGAAGCACAAGCATGCTCGAAAGGATGAACCGAGGTTATACGCGCGAATGGTACCTAAATAGAATTGAAGCCATTCGAAACATCATTCCCGATTGCGCAATCTCTACCGACATCATAACCGGCTTTTGTGACGAAACAGAGCAAGAACATCAAGATACACTTTCACTTATGGAACTTGTTAAGTACGAATATGCTTACATGTTTAAATACAATGAAAGACCCAAAACAATGGCCGAACGTAAATACAGTGATAACATCAACGAAGAAACAAAAACTAAGAGGCTTGCTGAGATTATTAAATTACAGCACCAACATTCCAAAGTAAGGACCAAAGCATCGGTTGGCAAAACTTTTAAAGTACTTATTGAAGGATTTTCAAAAAAATCGGATCAGGAATTGATGGGAAGAAATTCGCAAAATACAGTGGTGGTTTTTCCAAAAGCAAACCATAAGCCTGGTGAATATGTTGATGTTTTAGCTGAAAGTTGTACTTCTGCAACATTGATTGGGAGAGTAGTAGGAACTTATAACTAAAAAGTTTAAATGACTGTTCAGGAAATAAAAAACCGATTTGGAATTGTAGGGCATTCGCCTTTGCTTCATGCTTCAATTGAAACAGCAAGACAAGTAGCTCCTACTGATATTTCGGTATTGATTACCGGAGAAAGCGGAACCGGTAAGGAAGTTTTTCCTCAAATTATACATCATCTCAGTTCAAGGAAACACGGTCAGTATATTGCAGTGAACTGTGGTGCTATTCCTGAAGGCACAATTGACTCAGAATTGTTTGGGCACGAAAAAGGTTCTTTTACCGGAGCGCATGAAGCCAGAAAAGGATACTTCGAAGTAGTGAATGGCGGGACCATATTTTTGGATGAAGTGGCCGATTTACCATTGGGCACACAAGTACGATTGTTACGTGTATTAGAAACAGGAGAATTTATTAAAGTGGGTTCTTCAAAAGTGCAAAAGACCAATGTACGAGTGGTGGCAGCTACCAACGTTAACATAGGCGAGTATATTGACAAAGGAAAGTTTAGAGAAGATTTATATTATCGATTGTGTACAGTTCCAATTCACATTCCTCCCCTGCGAAAAAGAAAAGAAGACATTGAACTATTGTATCGAAAATTTGCAACAGACTTTGCAGAAAAATACAAGATGCCTCCTATACAACTGATGCCGGATGCATTACAAATACTGGTAAATGCCCCTTGGCCCGGTAATGTGAGACAACTAAAAAATGTTATTGAACAGATTTCTATTTTGGAACAAAACAAAGAAATCAATGGAGTGGTACTGCATAAATACTTACCAGCAGATGGCTCCAATTTACCTGCCGTTGTGCAAGGAGGACGCCAATCCGGAAACGATTATACCGAGCGAGACCTTTTGTACAAAGTTTTATTTGACATGAAAAAAGATCTTAACGACTTGAAAAGAGTTGTTGCCAATATTATACAAAATGGTTCTTCTGATGCATTGAATCCGGGAGCAGAAATAGCTCCGACTTTAGAAAATATGTACGAAGAAAATCGATCGATAGAAGCCGGTACCGGACCTATTAGTTATAGTCCGGCTGTTATTGCTCCTTATACTCCTCAGCAGCCGATTGAAGTACAAGAATCGATTTCTTTACAAGACCAGGAAAAACAGCTGATCATTAAAGTACTGGAAAAATATAGAGGTAAAAGAAAACCAGCCGCTAAAGAATTAGGCATTTCAGAACGTACACTCTATCGAAAAATTAAAGAATACAACATCGATTGATGCAGAAAACATTCTATATCCTAAGCATTGTTTCCGTGATGATATTTTCTGGATTGTCTTGTGGTATTTATTCCTTTACCGGTGCAAGCATATCGCCTGACATAAAGACATTTTCGGTTCAGTATTTTCCAAATAAAGCAACTATCGTACAACCGGTTTTGAGTCAACTGTTCACCGACAAATTGAAAGAAAAGTTTATCAACCAAACTAGCCTTTCACTTACTGAAAAAGAGGGCGATCTTCAGTTTGAAGGATATATCAGTAATTATCAAACCGTACCTATTGCTATACAATCGAGCGAACAAGCTGCTCAAAACCGACTCAGCATAAGTGTTTGGGTTCGGTTTAAAAACAGCAAAAGCCCGAGCAACGATTTTGAAACGACTTTCACCCGTTATACCGATTATAGCAGTAGCATTAATTTAACGTTGGTAGAAACTGATTTAATCAATGAGATCAACCGGCAAATAATTGATGATATCTTCAATAAGGCAGTAGTTAACTGGTAATAAAAACACTTTAATATGTATTTTACGGGCAATGAATAAAGAAAGATTTTTAGAGCTTTTGAAAAACCCTGTTGACATTCCTACCAGCGAAATCAACCAGTTAAAGGAATTGGTTCAACAGTTTCCATATTTTAATTCTGCCCGAATTTTGTATGCAAAATCTTTGAAAGACAGCAATAACTTATTGTACGATGCTGAGCTTAGAAAAGCGGCCATTTATAGCAATGACAGAAAAGTGCTTCACGACTACATGCAGAAGAAAGTAATAGATAACAAAGAGTTACCGGCTTTCACCAGCGAGTTATTAGAAGAGGCTCAACAAGCAGAGGAAGTAATAATAGAACAACCGACCGAATTAAATGAACCTATTCAAGCAGCTCCTATTGATTCAGATACAGACGAACAAAAATCAGATTTGCAGAAAATAATTGCTTCTCGATTGAGTGAATTGAGCAAAGAAGAATCGGCTGGAACTTTGGAAAGTAAAACTATTGAAGCAACAACTGAACCTGAAATTCAATCCGCTGAACTAGATGATGAGTCCCATACGGTTGAATCCCTAAATGAAGTAGAACCCGTTATCGATGTAGAAACTCAATTCGAAGAGATAAAGGAAACTCATGTATCAATAGATATTCAGGATAAGCGATCTTTTGTGGAGTGGCTACGTTTTGTCAAAGCAGGATTGCACATACATATTGTTAACGAGAGCAAGGAAGAAGAATTAATTAAAGAACAGGAACAAAAACCTGTTAAATCCAATACCGAAAAATTGCAAAACGAAAACGATGAAATCATTTCTAAGTTTATTCAAAGCAATCCTCGCATCGATCCAGCCAAGTCAAAATTCTACAGTCCGGTAGATATGGCACGTAATTCTATTGTTGAAAATGAAGAAATTGTTTCCGAGACCTTAGCAGGTATTTATGCTCAACAGGGAAATATGGCTAAAGCCGTTAGATCTTATGAAATATTAAGTTTGAAATATCCGGAGAAAAAGGCTTACTTTGCAGGCCTTATTTTACAACTGAAAAAACAATAATTTAAAATGTATACAGCCATAACTATTTTTGTATTGATTACGGCTATTTTGCTGGGATTGATCGTATTGGTGCAAAATTCAAAAGGAGGAGGTCTTGCTTCTGGATTTAGTTCCTCAAATCAATACATGGGTGTTCGCAAAACAACCGACTTTCTCGAAAAACTAACTTGGGGATTAGCCATTGCTTTAATGTGTCTCTCTATGTTGGGGAGCTTTACCCTTCCTAAGGTTGGAGACGGGACGGTTATTCAGAATTCAGCGATTCAAGAACAAATTGACAACGCTAGTTTGCCTGGAGCAGGTGTTCCTACAACTCCACCACCGGCAGCTAATCCAACTCCTGATCAAACTCCACAGCAATAAACAGTTTAACCTTTAACTAAATGCTGACATGATTTCATTCTTTGTCAGCATTTTTAGTTTTAAACTGTCAAAAAGTTCAAAATTTATCTTGAAAAAGGCCTTGGCATAAATTATGACAAGGGCAATGTATAGTTCAAATTTCAACAACCAAAACATATTAATAATACTATGAGCACAAAATCAAAAATCAACATCAAGCCTTTGGCCGATCGAGTGATTGTTCAGGCTGCAGCCGCAGAATCAAAAACGGCTAGCGGAATTATTATTCCTGATACCGCTAAAGAAAAACCTCAGCAAGGCATAATCGTTGCCATTGGAAATGGAAAAAAAGATGAGCCATTAACAGTAAAAGTTGGCGATCGTGTATTGTACGGAAAATACAGTGGCACTGAGATTCAACACGATGGCAAAGAATATCTTATCATGCGCGAATCAGATATTTTCGCAGTTATTTAATCAACCTTTAACAATTAAAATCTAAAAAATAATATGGCAAAAGACATAACCTTTAATGTAGAAGCACGCGATAGTTTGAAGCGTGGAGTTGACGCCTTAGCCAATGCGGTAAAAGTTACCCTTGGACCTAAAGGACGCAATGTAATTATTGACAAAAAATTTGGAGCACCTTCCATCACCAAAGATGGTGTTACCGTAGCTAAAGAAATTGAGCTTAAAAACCCTATTGAAAATATGGGCGCTCAAATGTTAAAAGAAGTAGCCAGCAAAACGGCTGATGTTGCCGGTGACGGAACAACTACAGCTACTGTTTTAGCTCAAGCGATTGTTACGGCTGGATTGAAAAATGTTGCTGCAGGTGCAAATCCAATGGATTTGAAGCGCGGTATCGATAAAGCGGTAACCGGTGTAATTACACACTTGAGCAAAATTTCAAAATCTGTAGGTGACGACAATAAAAAAATTGAACAAGTTGCAAGTATTTCAGCAAACAACGATGCTGAAATAGGTTCATTGATTGCCGATGCTATGGCTCGTGTAAAGAAAGAAGGAGTAATCACTGTTGAAGAAGCAAAAGGAACGGAAACTTCTGTTGCGGTTGTAGAAGGTATGCAATTCGATCGTGGTTATATCTCTCCTTACTTTGTAACCAACGCTGACAAAATGGAAGCGGTACTTGAGAATCCATACATCTTATTGTACGACAAGAAAGTAAGCAATATGAAAGAATTGCTGCCAATACTTGAGCGTGTTGTTCAAACCGGTCGTCCTATGTTAATCATTGCTGAAGATGTTGATGGTGAAGCATTGGCTACTTTAGTGGTAAATAAAATTCGTGGTTCATTGAAAATTGCTGCAGTAAAAGCTCCAGGATTTGGAGACCGTAGAAAAGCAATGATGGAAGATATTGCCATCTTAACCGGAGGAACCGTAATTTCTGAAGAAAGAGGATTCAAATTAGAAAACGCTGAACTTAGTTTCTTAGGACAATGCGAAAAGGTAACCATCGACAAAGACAACACAACTGTTGTAAATGGAGCCGGCAAAAAAGCAGATATCAAAGCACGTGTAAATCAAATTAAAGCTCAAATCGAAACAACTACCTCTGATTACGATCGTGAGAAATTGCAAGAACGCCTGGCAAAATTGGCAGGTGGTGTTGCAGTTCTTTATGTTGGAGCGGCTACTGAGGTTGAAATGAAAGAGAAGAAAGACCGTGTAGATGACGCCCTTCATGCTACTCGCGCTGCTGTTGAAGAAGGAATAGTACCCGGTGGAGGCGTTGCTTATATTAGAGCCATTCCTGCTTTGGATAAACTAAGCGGCAGCAACGATGATGAAACTACAGGCATCGCAATTATCAAGCGTGCATTGGAAGAGCCTCTTCGTCAGATTGTAAGCAATGCTGGAATTGAGGGAAGCATCGTAGTTCAGAAAGTTCGTGAAGGGAAAGATGATTTCGGATACAATGCCAGAACTGGTAAATACGAAAACATGTTATCGGCTGGTGTAATTGACCCAACTAAAGTTACTCGCGTTGCTTTAGAAAATGCAGCTTCAATAGCTGGTATGCTTTTAACTACCGAGTGTGTGCTATCGGATATCAAAGAAGATAAAGCTCCTGCAATGCCAGCCGGAATGGGTGGTATGGAAGGAATGATGTAATCTTCTAAACACTATTATAGAAAAAGCCTCACCATTAAGTGGGGCTTTTTTATTAGCCCATACTAAAGTGTAACTTTACCAATCGTAATAAACAAATATGAAACAAGCCTATATCATTGATGGTTGTCGAACAGCCATCGGTAATTTTCAAGGAACGCTTTCATCGGTGCGTGCAGATGATCTTGCAAGTCATGTGATTCAATCACTCATGCAAAAAAACAAATCGATGGATTGGTCAGTCGTAGATGATGTTATTTTAGGATGCGCCAATCAAGCCGGAGAAGACAATAGAAACATTGCCCGTATGGCATCATTGTTAGCCGGGCTTCCTCCATCTGTTCCGGGTGAAACCGTTAACCGACTTTGTGCTTCAGGTTTGTCAGCTGCTGTTCATGCTTTAAGAGCCATACGAAGTGGTGAAGGCGATCTATTTATTAGTGGTGGCGTGGAACATATGACGAGAGGTCCTTGGGTCATTTCTAAAACCTCTACTCCATTCGGTCGCGATGCTCAAATGTTTGACAGCAGTTTTGGTTGGAGATTTATCAATCCTATGATGCATGAAAAGTATGGCACCGATGGCATGGGAGAAACTGCCGAAAATTTGAATGACATTCATAAAATAAAAAGAGAAGATCAGGATGCCTTTGCATTTCGCTCTCAGATGAAAGCGACTCAAGCACAAAAAAGAGGACGCTTTGCGAAAGAAATTACGCCCATCCAAATAAAGAGAAAAAAAGCTGATCCAATCAGTTTTAATGCAGATGAATTTATTAAACCTACCAGCACTTTAGAAATCTTATCAGGCTTACGTCCGGCATTTAGAAAAGATGGTTTTGTAACAGCAGGAAATAGCAGTGGATTAAATGATGGTGCTGCAGCTGTTCTCATAGCTTCTGACCAAGCAATAAAAAATCATCACTTAAAACCTATCGCAAGAATTGTATCCTCAGGGGTTTCTGGTGTTGAACCCCGCATTATGGGGATTGGCCCTGTAAAAGCAAGTGAACTTGCCCTTAAACGTGCCGGATTAAAAATGAGTGATATCAATATCATTGAACTGAATGAGGCCTTTGCCGTGCAATCATTAGCATGTATAAGAACATGGGGGCTTCAAGATGACGATGAAAGAATAAATCCGAATGGAGGCGCAATTGCTTTAGGACATCCTTTAGGGATGAGTGGTGCTCGAATTTTATACTCTGCCGCACTCGAGCTACAAGAACAAAATAAGCAATTTGCATTGGTAACAATGTGTATAGGGGTGGGACAAGGTTATGCCGTTGTGATTGAAAAATGCTGAGTTATGTTATATGAATTTAATGGATACCGACCCGTAGTACACGAAAGTAGTTTTGTGCATCCACAAGCTTGCGTTACAGGTAATGTTATCATTGGAAAATCCGTTTACATTGGTCCGGGTGCTGCATTGCGAGGCGATTGGGGTGAAATAATAATAGAAGATGGATGCAATGTTCAGGAAAATTGTACCCTGCACATGTTTCCCGGTGTTACCGTTATATTGAGAAAAGGAGCTCATATTGGTCATGGAGCTGTTATACATGGTGCTGAGATTGGAATCAACTCACTTATTGGGATGAATAGTGTAGTTATGGACGATGTAAAAATTGGCAATGAGTGCATTGTTGGTGCTTTGAGTTTTGTTCCGGAAGCAATGCATGTACCCGATCGTAAAATTGTTGTAGGGAATCCTGCCAAAGTGATTAAAGATGTAAGTGATGAAATGATAAATTGGAAAAGCAAAGGTACCGCATTGTATCAGGCATTACCGAATGAATTGTTTTCTACACTAAAAGTTTGTGAGGCATTAAGAGAAGTTCCTCTTCATAGACCCAATCAGCAAGAGATGTACAAAAGTTTTAAAAGAAAAGATTAATACTTTCCGGTATAATTGATAGGAGTAATCTTCTTGAGTTCTGCTTTTACTTTATCCGAAACATCAAGTGCATCAACAAAGGCATGTAAACTTTGCTTATTGATCGGTTTTCCTGTGCGAGTTAATTCTTTGAGTTTCTCATATGGCTTCGGAAATAACTCTCGTCTCAAAATGGTTTGATACGCTTCAGCCACAACTGCCCAATTCGAATCCAGATCCTTATAAATTTCCTCTTTGTTAACTTCCAATTTTCCTAATCCTTTAATCAAACTATTGAAGGCAATAAATGTATGTGCAAAAGGAACTCCTATATTTCGCAACACTGTTGAATCCGATAAATCTCTTTGCAAACGGCTCACCGGAAGTTTAGCCGATAAATGTTCCAATAAGGCATTAGATATCCCTAAGTTACCTTCCGCATTTTCAAAATCAATTGGGTTAACCTTATGCGGCATAGCTGATGATCCTACTTCATTGCTGGCAATTTTCAATTTGAAATAATTCATTGCTACATATTGCCAAATATCTCTGCTTAAATCCAAACAAATGGTATTAATTCTTTTGATGGCATCAAAATGAGCTGCCAGATTATCATAATGTTCTATTTGAGTAGTAAACTGTTGTCTGTTGAGTCCCAATCGTTTTATAAAGCGATTGAAAAACACAACCCATTTAATAGAAGGAAAGGCAACATAATGTGCATTCATATTTCCAGTGGCTCCTCCAAACTTGGCCTCTGGTGCCAATTGTTTTAACTGTCGCACTTGTTTGTCTATTCGTTCTACAAATACTATCATCTCTTTCCCCAATCGCGTAGGTGATGCCGGTTGCCCATGAGTGTATGCCAACATAGAAATATTTTTCCAACACGCAGCATGGTCCTTCAATGCTCTTGTAAGATTCATGAGCAATGGTATGTATTCATTGTATAAAAATTCCTTATAAGAAAGAGGAACAGCGGTATTATTAATGTCCTGACTGGTAAGTCCAAAATGTATAAACTCCGCATACCTTTCTACACCTAGTTTTTCAAATTCTTCTTTTATAAAATATTCAACTGCCTTTACATCGTGGTTGGTAATTTTCTCAAACTTTTTAATCTTTTTTGCATCGGGTTCTGAAAACGAGTGCCAAATTGAATCCAATTTTGAAAGTTTATTGGCAGGAAACTTTTGTAAAGGGCCTACCTTATACTTAACCAATTCTTTGAAGTATTCAATTTCGATTCTTACCCTATATTTAATAAGGGCTTGTTCCGAAAAATAACTCGATAGTACAGCACTCTGTTTTCTATACCGACCATCAATGGGGGAAATCGCATTTAACTCATTCAGGGTACTTTCATCTTTCATATACTGCAAAATTAAAATTATCGTTCATTTTATTCAGCAAAATTTAATGCCTTAAACGTATCTTTAAACCATGTACATAAAACTACTTCGTATATTATTATTCTCATTGTTTAGTTTTTTCCTTTTCATTCATACCGGAATAGGACAACAAACATTACATGGCGATACAACAATTACAGCTGACTCGAATGATCCTCAGTTGAAGTTTCTAGAAATATCTTATCCCACAAAACAACCTATGCACAGAGGTTATCTACTCAACAACGAAAGAGAAGGTGGATGGACAACCTACTATTCTAGTGGATGTATCAGTGAACTAAACACCTATAAAAATGGAAAGCTTGATGGCCCTCGAATAAAGTTCAGCATCGCTGCATGTGTTGAAATAGAAGAATTTTATAAAGATGGTGTACTTCACGGCCCGCGAACAGTTTTCAGCTATACCTGTACTCCTAAGCTAAAAGAGCGCTTTCTAAATGGAAAGTTACAAGGATTGAAAACTCAGTATTATGATGAAGGTACGATTCAGGAAGAAGGTAATTGGGAGAATGGATTACGACATGGAGAAACTAAATGGTACAACCAAATGGGAAAAGTAGTAGTGAGTTATACGTATCAGAATGGAGTTATCGAAGGTCCTGCACATATCAATAATCCTAATGGAACTTTATACTTATCTGGCAACTATTCCAATGACCTTGAAGAAGGTGAATGGATTGAATACAATGAGAGCGGCATTGCTGTAAAAAAGGTCTTTTATAAAAAGGGGAAAAAACTAAAAGAAAGCGAAATACAATCACAGGATTTAAAAGAATAGATATTTTACGTGGAAACTTTGAATTCATTTAAAGTTTCCATAGTTTTGTGCTCCAATTAGCATTGAATTGAGCACAACAGACAAAATATTAGACGGAGCCCATCATTTATTTTATCAATACGGTATTCGAAGCGTAACCATGGATGACATAGCCTCGCACTTGGGCATGTCTAAAAAAACCATTTATCAATATTTCCCTGACAAGAATAAAATTGTAGTAGAGTTAAACGACAAACTTATGGGAGAACATGAGTGTCGTTTGATTGAAATTAAGAATAATGCCAAGAACGCCATTGATGAAATTATTTCTATAATGACGTACTTAAGAGCTTTCATCAGTGAAATTCATCCGGCCGTCTTTTTTGATATGCAAAAATACCATGAAGAAGCATGGAAAAAATATTTGAATTTTAAAGAATGTTGCATGATTAAAATGGTAGAAGACAACTTGAAATGGGGCCAAGAAGAAGGCTTGTACAGAAAAGACATGGACATTAATATTATTGCCATTATGAGACTACATCAGGTTCAAATGGCATTCGATCAAAATGTATTTTCCCCAAAACGATTTAAGTTAGAAAATGTGCAAATGCAAATGCTCTCTCATTTTATGCATGGAATAACCACATTAAAAGGACATAAACTTATTAATAAACTACTTCACGTAAACGAAGATGAAAACTAAACTCCTCTTTTTAATGACGCTCACTTTAGGATTTCCTTTACTGGGCACATCACAAAACAACAATAGTTTCAGTTTTGCACAAGCGATTGAATATGCATTGCAACACAATCCTCAACTGAATAATTCTAATTTAGATATACGGATTGCTGAAAAGCAAGTAACGGAGTTTTTGGCCATTGGGTTGCCTCAAATTAATGCTTCGTTCGATGGTGCATATAATATAGAAGTTCCAACTAATTTTCTACCTGACTTTTTAACGCCAGCTATTTATGGCGTTCTGTTCTCAGAAAACTTAGTTCAGCAAAAAGATATTGGAAGTGATGCACTATTCCCTGTTCAATTTGGAGCCACACATACCGGTTTCGCTGGGATAAACGCTTCTCAATTGCTCTTTGATGGTTCTTATTTAGTTGGCCTTAAAGCCACAAAAACTTTTGTAGAATTGGCAAAACGCAATCACGAAGTAACTCAAAACGACATTAAAGTAGCTGTTGCTCAAACGTATTATGCTGTTCTAATAATGGAAGAACATTTGGAGCTTTTAAAGAAAAATAAAGAGCGCATTCAAGTTTTATTGGATAATGCAAAAGCGATGAACGAAAGCGGCTTCATAGAAAAAATAGAAGTTGATCGTATTAAAATATCCTACAATAAACTCAGCCTCGAGCAATCAAAGTTAGAACGCATGCTGCCCATTACTGAGTCAGCATTAAAATTAAACATGGGACTATCGGTAAAAGATGAGATTGTGCTAACTGATAAGATTAACTCCGACTTGATGAGTAAGATTTCAACGGCAGATGCAAATGACGACATCAGCAATCGCCCGGAGTATAAGAGAATAATTACACAGATCACATTAGCAGAGTACGACTTAAAACGATTTAGGATGGCTTACCTCCCTCGCCTTGAGCTGTATGGTACATTATCTACTACCATGGCGAATAATGATGATTGGTTTTTTGATCCTTCGAACAAATGGTTTCCAAGCAGTGGGGCTGGCTTACGTGCATCATTACCTATTTTTACCAGTTTGCAAAGAAAAAGCCGTACCGACATGGCACGCCTTCGTTTGCAGCAAGCACAAAATGGAAAATTTTTAATGGAAAACTCTATGCAAACGGAAATGAATAAAGCAAAAGTAGATCTTCAATCGGCTATAGAGAATTTTACCATTGAAGAAGAAAACAAAAATCTAACCGAAGAATTGGTTCGAGTTTCAAAAATTAAATACGAGCAAGGTGTTGGGTCAAATTTAGAATTAATTAGTGCCGAGACCGATTATAGAGAAGCATTGACCAGTTATTACAACGCCATTTACAATAGCATACTGGCCCGAATTGCGTATGAAAAATCTATCGGAAAACTTAGCTTTTAAAAATCATTATCACTTTATGAAAAATATTCTATTACTTTTTATCATCGCAGCTGTAGCCTTAAGCTGCAACAGTTCTCAGTCGAATGACAAAGAAGCAGAACTGAGTGAGTTGTTAAAACAACAATCTGAAATCAATGATAAAATCAGGGCGCTGAAAGAAGAGTTAAAAAAAGAATCTCCATTGGAGAGGAAGAGAGTATCCGTTACTGAAGTGAAACCTGAATTGTTTCAACGATTTGTTGAAGTACAAGCAATGGTTGATGGAGATGAAAGTGTTTCATTAAGTCCGAGAATGGCCGGAACCATTGAATCTGTTAATGTAAAAGCAGGCGATCGAGTAAATGAGGGACAAGTATTAGCAACAATGGATGCTGCTATGTTAATACAATCGCTTGAAGAAGTTAAGGTGCAATTGGATTTAGCACGAAGTCTGTATGAGAAGCAAGCCAATTTATGGAAACAAAAAATTGGCAGTGAGGTTCAATATCTTACTGCAAAAACAAACAAAGAATCTTTGGAAAAAAGATATCAGGCCGTAAAAGAGCAAGTAGAGTTGAGCAAAATAATTGCACCCATCAGCGGTACAATTGATCAAGTTAATGTCAAAGTTGGTCAAGCGGTTGCTCCCGGCATTCCCGTTATGCAGTTGGTTAACATGAATAAATTAAAAGTGGTGGGCGAATTGCCTGAAGCCTATGTAAGTAAAGTAAAAAATGGTGATAAGGTGTTGGTTGAATTCCCAGACATCCCTCTAACACTGAACAAGAAAATATCTTACTCAGGAAAAGTGATCAACCCTATTAACAGAACATTTAATGTGGAGGTGCGATTGGATGCAAAAGATGGCAAGTTTGTGCCCAACATGATTGCAGTTATGAAAATTGCCGATTATGAAAACAAAGACGCCCTATTAGTACCATTAGAGTTAGTGCAAAATTCTCCCAATGGTAAATTCATATTTGTTGCTGTACCCGATAGCAGTAAAAACTTGATCGCAAAAAGGAAGTTTGTTCAAACCGGAATTGAATACAATGGAATGGTAGAAATTTCAGATGGATTGAATGCTACAGAGAAAATTGTCAGCACCGGCTTCCTTGATTTAGCAGAAGGAGACTTATTATCCGAATCAAAAAACAATTAAAGCGGAATTTTTATGTTGAACAAAATAAAAGAGTTCAAACCGACAACCTGGTCTATCAACAATAGAACCAGCATATATATTCTGACCATAATTATAACATTGGCGGGACTATCGGTTTACAACAGTCTTCCAAAAGAAAATTTCCCTTCCATTGTAGTCCCACAAATTTTTATTTCTACTGTGCATCCAGGAACTTCTCCTGCCGATATTGAAAATTTAATCACCAAACCTATAGAGAAACAACTCAAAGGAATTAGTGGTGTAAAAAAAATAACCAGTAAATCCATACAGGACTTCTCCAGCATTGTTGTGGATTTTAGCACCGATGTTGAAATTGCGGAAGCTAAGCAAAAAGTAAAAGATGCTGTAGAAAAAGCGCAAAACGATTTGCCCGATGACCTGAAGAACGATCCGAATGTGGTGGACATTAATTTCTCTGATATCCCTATTCTATTTGTGAATCTTTCGGGCGAGTATGAATTAAATCGCCTGAAGAAGTATGCGGATGATTTAAAAGATCGCATAGAAAGCATGCGAGAAATCAGTAAGGTAGATATGATTGGTGCATTGGATCGTGAAATCCAAATTGACATCGATTACTTTAAAATGGCCAATGCTAGAGTGACGATGGATGACATTGAAAGAGCCTTGCAATTTGAGAATATGAATATCTCAGGAGGGTCTATCCGGGATCATAAAATCAGAAGGAACATTTCATTGAAAGGTGAATTCAACAACATTGATCAAATTCGCTCCATTGTAATCAACAACATTGATGGCGCACCGATATACTTGAGCAATATAGCCGATGTGAAGGATGGATTTAAAGAGCAAGAAAGCTATGCTCGGTTGAATGGAAAAAATGTCATTACCTTAAGTATAGTAAAACGTAGTGGTGAAAATCTAGTTATCGCTAGTGACAAAATAAAGCAAATGATCAGCGAAATGGAGGCAGTTCATTTTCCAAAAGATCTTGAAATCGTAATTACAGGAGATCAAAGTAACCAAACCAAAACTACCTTACATGATTTAATTAATACCATCATAATTGGTTTTGTATTGGTGACCATCATTCTAATGTTTTTTATGGGAACAGCCAATGCCTTGTTTGTAGCCATGTCGGTTCCATTATCTATGTGTATTGCATTCATTTTAATGCCCGCAATAGGTTTCACATTAAACATGATTGTATTGTTCTCGTTTCTATTGGCCTTAGGGATCGTAGTGGATGATGCTATTGTGGTTATTGAAAACACTCATCGAATTTTTGAAAATGGGAAAACAGACATAGTTACAGCTGCACGACATGCCGCTGGAGAAGTGTTCCTTCCGGTTTTGTCGGGTACGTTAACAACCCTTGCACCTTTTATACCTTTAGCGTTTTGGGAGGGTGTCATTGGAGAGTTTATGTTCTTTCTTCCCATCACATTAATTATTACACTCACCGCTAGTTTGTTTGTAGCCTACATAATCAATCCTGTTTTTGCGGTCAGTTTTATGAAGCCGCATCATGAAGAAAATGAAAAACAATTTTCGAAAGGAGAAAAAATTAGCTTGATTATAATGGCTGCATTGGCGGCTATATTTTACATAGCCGGATCAGTAGGCATGGGTAATTTTATTATTGTTATTGCTCTTCTCTTTATTTTTAACAAGAAAGTATTGAGTAAATGGATTAAGAAGTTTCAAACCAAAACCTGGCCTTCAGTTCAAAACCGATATCGAAAAGTGCTTGAGTGGGCTTTAGAAAAACCATTGACTATTACTTTTTCCACTATCGGATTATTCATTTTCACTTTCATTTTTCTTGGGATGAGAAATCCAAAAGTGGAATTTTTCCCTACAGCCGATCCTAATTTTATTTTTACTTATATCACTTTGCCTGTTGGAACCGATCAAGCATATACGGATTCAATCACAAAAGTAGCAGAAGACAAAATCATCAATGAAATAGGTGCCGACAATCCGATCGTTACCTCTGTTATTTCTAATGTGGCCATCAACGTTACTGATCCTGCAGAAAATGATCAAGGTGTATATCCCTATCGCAGTAAGATACAAGTCTCCTTTGTGGAATATGCTTTACGAAATGGAGAGTCAACACGAGGTTACTTGGAACGCATTCGGAACGCAACCAAAAATATTCCAGGAGTGGACATCAGCGTGGCGCAAGAGCAAGGAGGTCCTCCAACAGGAAAGCCTATTAACGTAGAAATCAAAGGAGATAATCTTGAAGATTTAATTGCTACATCCATCAATGTAAAATACTTTTTAGATTCTATAAATGTTTCGGGGGTTGAGCAATTGAACTCCGACATGCAGGCCAATAATCCTGAGATAGTGTTGAACATCGATCGTGAAAGAGCGAACCGTGAAGGCTTGAGCACAGCACAAATCGGAATGACTCTCCGAACAGCGGTTTTTGGAAAAGAAGCATCAAAGTTTAGAGATTTAAATGATGAATATCCGATACAGATTCGTTTGAAAAAAGATCAACGCTATAATGTTGAACTGTTGAAGAATATTAGCATTACTTACAGAGACATGGCAAAAGGAGGCATGGTGCGCAGTGTACCTATTGCTAATTTTGTAAAAGAAGAATATAGCGGAACTTATGCCGGAATAAAAAGAAAAAATCTTACCCGTGTTGTTAATCTGAGTAGCAATGTATTGGAAGGCTATAACCCAAATGAAGTTGTTGCGGCTATAGAAAAATATTTAATCGATTTTCCTGCTCCAGATGGAATTAGTATTTCAATGACAGGTGAACAAGAAGAGCAAGCAGAAGCAATGAGTTTTTTATTGAATGCATTATTGATTTCATTGGGATTGATTTTTCTCATTTTAGTAACACAATTTAATTCGTTTTCGAAACCCGTTATTATTTTAACCGAAATCTTTTTTAGTCTGATAGGTGTGTTTCTTGGATTCGCGATTTTTAAAATGAACATTAGTATTATTATGACGGGAATTGGCATTGTAGCTTTGGCCGGTATTGTTGTCCGAAATGGCATCCTGCTGGTTGAGTTTACCGATGTGCTGCTCGAACAAGGTATTCCTTTGAAAGAAGCCATTATAGAAGGCGGTAGAACTAGAATGACTCCGGTAATTTTAACTGCTACTGCAACCATATTAGGATTAATCCCATTAGCAGTAGGTTTAAACATGGACTTTACACTTCTGTTCAGCGAATTCAATCCAAAGATATTTTTTGGGGGAGATAGTGTTGCATTTTGGGGACCGTTAAGTTGGACTATGATTTTCGGATTGGGTTTTGCTACTTTACTTACCTTAATCATTTTACCGGTTATGTATTTGATGAACTACAACCTAAAGCAATTTCTGAAACGAAAAGTTAACGCCCTTACCAGCGAGTCTTAACCTAAACTACTTTACTCCAAATTTTGAATATGATAAAAAAGTTAGTAATCCTTATTGCAGTATTAGGGACGCACATTCCTATACTTGAATCATCTCCTTTTATAAAAAAGAAGTTATTTGATATTCCAACTTCGATGATTCAAGGCACTTCAGCGTATACATTTAAAGTAGCAGTAAACACAAAAGAAGAAATTGCTTTTTACAGCTGCACTAAACCTATTGTCTATATTTTTTCACTTGAAGGAACACTTAAAGATAGCATCCCCCTCCCCTTCTCAAATTGTATTCGAATGATGGAATACGATGCACAAGATTATTTACTCATCATGGATAATGATGAAAAATATATTTATAGATATTACGCTGATAGCAAAAGACTTGATCGAATTGATTATAAAATTCCTGACGATTGGTTTAAACAACTCAATCATTACTTTAGGCATTTTGAAATCCCGTCCATCCCTACTTATTATTACAATAAAGATTACACCCAAGATTTTTACAGTAGTCGATTTCAGTATCACTACAACCTTTTCCTAAATCACCAAAATGGCTTTATCTACCAGTGTGCATACAACTATATAAAAAAGATCAATAATCATAAAACCTACACGGGTGCTAAAAAGGAAGATTTATGGGTGTCGGATTATATCAGCATTCGAAGCAAAATGTTGTTAATTGATGATGTCCGTAAAATTGCCGTTTACTACGATCGATTCTATAATATCATTTATGAAGATTTTAAAAATGGTATTGTTATACCGGTGCCAGGTGTAGATGCTAACTCTGAACCAGCTCGATTTGATTATACAGTAAATAAAAATCAAGATCAGATATACGGCATAAGCTCATTCAATAGAAATAATATCGAAATCTCAGTTTGGATTCCTGAAGTAAAGTTTAATACTTCTAATTAGTCTAACACCGATCGATTGAACAAAATATACCCGAAGTGAAATAATACGGTTAAGGGTTTTTGTTTGTCATCGTAATAGTTCAAACTCAAATTAACTGGTCCTAAAGGGCTGAAATAAGTTACACCCGCTGTTCCTAAAAAATATCTTTTACTCCAAGGCTCACTGTATTTGGCTTCCTTTGTCAAATCATCTTCGAGAATATTTTGAAACGGCATAAATAGATGTGCTTGAACTCGAAAGGAAATATTAGCATTAAATTTATAAATACCACTAAGACCTGCTGCAGTGTAATTATGTGCTTTATAATTGGGAAGAAACAAAGTTCGCATCTCCGCTAATGGTTCATAAGAAGGTGATACGAGCAGCGTAGCCGTATAATTGGTAAAAAATGGAGTGCTGCTAAAAAGTAATTCAGCATTGAATCCGGTTGTTATTTTTCGACTGATGGGAAAATAAGATTCATAACGTGCTCGAATCTGAGTCCAAATATGTTTATCCTTTATGGTATCCGATTTAATGGCGGTAGAACCTAAAGTTGTAGTCTCCTTGCCGGTCAGTTGTTTCAGTTCCAATTGGAATCGACTTCCTTTATCGGCATACATTTTACGATTGAGCATGTTCCGGTCAAAAGAAATATAGGCTGATATTCCTTCAAATCGAGTACGATCTGCTGTATCGGCTTCAGAGAAGAAGCGCGTTTGGTAATAACGATTATTAAGCAATGCATAAGAGGCATCAAATCGCAACACCGAGTTTGAGGTTGGAGGTAAAGCCAAAGCAGCTCCTATAGATTGATCGAATTGCAAAAGAAATGGCGGTTTCTCGTCTGAGAAAATTTGTGAACTCGATCGAAAGAAATCCTTTCTATTGATGATAAAATAAGGTTCCACATAAAATGGAACTTCACCTGCAAATTGAAAGCGGCTGCGTGCAGAAAAGGAGTTGTATAGCTTTCCAAAATAAAAATTGATATAGTTTTTAATTAAATACCGCTGCAGGATATTGAACTGAGCACTACCGTATCCTTCATTAACCGGCCTGCTGGATATATTACCGCCAAACTCGGTTTGAATACTATTATTGATTTTAACATCAAGATATAAATCATAAAAACATGATTCCTTGTTATAAATTAATTTTGGGTAACTCTTCTCTATCAAGTTATCTGAAATCAATCGAAAGTAATTCTTCTTGAGTAATTTAATATCAATCGGAATGTTTTGAGGCTTAACCATTTTAGTTAAATACACCTTTTGATTATTGTTAACTCCATTAACATAAACTTTATCAATGAACACAGGCATTTGCTCGTTATAAAATCTTTTTCTTCTTTCGGAGATGCTGTCCAATGGTACTACATCTGAAATTCGATTTCTAATCTCTTCAATATATTGTTGCGTTTGTAAATATCCTTGCTTTATAAACAGATCTGAATTTCCAAAATCAAATGAAGAATAACTATTTAACTGTGGCCTTATTTCAATCAAAGTACTGTCTGAATATTCTGATACTTGTTGTTCAATGATCATAAATCTGATTTGAGAGATCAAATCTCCTTCCAATGGCTTCTCGGTGGGAGATGTAACATTCACCCCTATAATGATATCTGGTTGAAATATTTCTTTCATTACATCTACCGGATAATTATTATAAATCCCTCCATCAAAGAATAAGCTCTCTCCAATTTGAACCGGAGCAAATAAAAAAGGATATGCTATAGATGCCCGAATAGCCTGCGCTAAATCTCCACGATCAAATACATGCATACGTCTATTGCTTATATCAGATGCTACACATCTAAATGGAACCAATAAGCTATCAAAATCATAATTGGCCAAGGCAATAGAACCTGAGAAATTCTCCATTAAAAGAAAATCTATGAGATAGGAGTTAACAATACTCTGTGGCAATTTTGCTTGCAGTGTTGAGTCAACTGAAAAATTTATTCCGGCTATTGCTGCATTAGCAGGAAATTTATTCAAATAAAAATCCAGATTCTCGTTTAGCATTCCTTGTGTCAGTTGCCTGAATCCGGACTCTTTCATTATCTCCGCGATCTGATCGGGAGTAAAACCATGCGCATACATTCCTCCCACTAAAGCCCCAGCTGATGTGCCAACAATACAATGAATAGGGATCCCATTTTCTTCAAGTGCTTTAATAACACCAACATGACTTAATCCTCGAGCACCTCCTCCACTTAACACCAAACCAACCTTTTGAGCTTGAGTAGTGCTAAAAAACAGTACAACAATGGTTATCAATATGGAGAATATTCTCATAACTTATAAAGTCGCTACTGTTTGAATCTGAGCATTAAGTTCTTGAAAATATTTAGATGCTAATTTCATTC
>DAOQTX010000034.1:0-29909 GCA_035340715.1 Bacteroidia bacterium
CTGGTGGCACAGCACCATACGCATACTTATGGAGCAATGCATCGACTGATGCTTCTATCAGTGGCTTAGCTCCTGGTACTTACACAGTAGTAGTAACCGATGCCAACGGATGTACAGCAAGCTGTGACTATACAGTTACCGAGCCTGCAGTATTGACGGCAACTTGTTCAGGTACGAATGTAAGTTGTAATGGCGCAAATGATGGCACAGCAGCAGTAGTAGCGGCTGGTGGCACAGCACCATACGCATACTTATGGAGCAATGCATCGACTGATGCTTCTATCAGTGGCTTAGCTCCTGGTACTTACACCGTTATAATAACCGATGCTAACAATTGTACAGCATCATGTGATTACACAGTTACAGAACCTGCAGTATTAACGGCAACTTGTTCAAACGATGCTAATCCAAGCTGTGCTGGTTACAATGATGGTCAAGCATCAGTAGTAGCCGCTGGCGGAACAGCACCATACGCATACTTGTGGAGCAATGGTGATACCAATGCTGTTGCAACAGGTTTAGTGGCGGGCACATACACAGTAGTAGTGACCGATGCCAACGGATGTACGGCAACTTGTGATGTAACATTAGTTGATCCTGCAGGAATAACTATTTCCGGAACTGTAACTGATGTATTGTGTGCAGGTGGAAGTAATGGAGCCATTGATATAACCGTATCAGGTGGAACTGTGAACAGCTACTTGTGGAGCAATGGAGCTACAACTGAAGATATAGGAATCTTAACCGCTGGTGTTTATACCGTAACGGTTAACTATAATGCCGGTTGTACTTCAACAGCAAGCTTTACAGTAGTTGAGCCTCCAGTAATCATCATAATTGTTAATCAGATCAACGATGTAAGTTGTAATGGTGGCAACGATGGATTTATAAATATCAGTGCATCAGGCGGAACAGGAGCATTAAGCTACTTGTGGAGTGATGGTCAGACAACTGCTATTGCCAGCAACTTGATTGCAGGTACATATACTGTTGTGGTTACTGATGCCAACGGATGTACAAGCGACCTAACCGTAGTTGTTGCTGAACCTCCGGTATTGGTGGTATCCATTAATGGAACAAACATATCATGTAACGGATCCAACGATGGCGCTGCTGCTGCAGTAGTTAGCGGAGGTAATCCATTATACGGTTATGTATGGAGCAATGGAGCGATTACCCCTACCATCAGTGGATTGTCTGCCGGTATTTATACGGTAACGGTAACTGATTCTAAAGGTTGTACCGCTACAGCGACAGTAGATATATTAGAACCGGGAATCTTAGTTGCAAGTTGCGTTGTTGATAATAACGTAAGTTGTAACGGAGGATCTGATGGTCAGGCTTCTGTATCACTAACAGGTGGTAATGCGCCATATTCATTTAGCTGGAGCAATGGTGCGACTACTGCCACAGCTTCCGGATTATCCGCAGGTACTTATACAGTTAGCGTGACGGATGCCAATGGTTGTACCGCTACTTGCGATGTGACCATTACTGAGCCAACTGTATTGACTGTTACTTGCTCATCTACAAATGTGCTTTGTAATGGCAATAATGACGGTACTGCATCAGTAGTTGCAGCCGGAGGTACTGCTCCTTATGCTTATGCTTGGAGCAACGGATCTACCGATGCTTCTATCAGCAACCTTGCTCCCGGATCATACACAGTAGTGATCACAGATGGCAACGGATGTATGGATTCATGTAGTGTAAGCATCACTGAGCCTGCTGTTCTGGCGGTAACTGGTGTTGTGAGTCAAATAGTTTGTGCTGAAGATAGCAGTGGTGCTATAGATATCAGTGTAACTGGTGGAACCGCTTCTACTTCAACAATAATTAGCAATGTGACTACTACGCAGAACTTTACATTCCCAGGTGCGCCTTGGAATTCTCCAGGATCTGCAACTACAGTAAGTACATTAATCTTACCAGCATTGCCAGCTGGAGCGGTGATCAACAGTGCCGATCTTGATTTAGGATCATTTAACTCTATTAATGGATCATGGACTAGTGAGTTCCGTGCAGACTTAACAGGTGCACATACATATACACAGGCATCACAATTCCCGGGTACGAGTAATGCACCTGGATCATTTGATCCTGTATCGTTTAACTTGCCAGGGTTTAATGTAACCGGTGGTGGTGCAATAAACTTAGTACTGAGCGAAACCTTCAATGATGGTGGAGATGGTACTATAGATGCTATTCTTTCCGGAGCAGTATTAAGCATAAACTATACATATCCTGATACTCAAATTGTTGGATTCTATAACTATGCGTGGAGCAATGGTTCAACAGATGAAGATCAGTCTGGATTAGGCGGTGGAGTTTATACCGTTACTGTTACTGACGATAATGGCTGTACTGCAACAGCAAGCTTTACAATAGCTTGTACCGATACGGTTGCACCAACCTTTGGTAGTCCTATAGTTACAAACTACTTGGTAGCCGAAGCATTTGATGCTGGTTTACCTAGCGGTTGGTCTGCAACAGGATTATGGCATGTAACCAGTGCTTGTGCTACAGGAACACCTCCAAATGGTCCGAACTGGGCATACTTTGGTCAGGATGGTACATGTAACTTTGATGCCGGAACTGTAAGTGGAAACTTAACCTCGAATGTTATCAGTATCCCAGCCACGGCTACAGCAGCTGAATTACGATTCAGATATGTTTATGCCGGTGAAAATGGAGCGCCTCCAGCAGGATTCGACAATGCCGGATTCAGAATTAATGGTACACAAGCATTTGCAATCACACCTGTGGCAACTCAGAGTGTATGGCAGACTGCTACCATCAATATGGCATCATTTATTGGTCAGAATGTAACACTGGAATGGTTCTTCAGTTCTCAGGATGGAGTTGCGAACACTGGGCTTGGCTTACAAGTAGATAGCATTACTCTTACTGTAATTGATGTGAATGCAGGAGCAGGATGTCCTTCTCCGGTAGTACAGGGTAACGACTTTAGCCAATGCGGTGCGGTTGTTTCTTGGACTCCTCCTACAGCAGTTGACAATTGTGTTGCTACTGTAACCAGTACACACAACCCTGGAGACTTCTTCCCTGTTGGTACTACTACAGTAACTTATACAGCTACTGATGGTTGTGGAAATGTTGGAACTTGTTCGTTTGATGTTACCGTTAATGATACGGAAGCACCAGCTTGGAACGATTGTCCTCCATTTGGATTCATCTATACCGATTGCAGCAACCAGTATAACTTCCAGCCTTCAGCTACCGACAACTGTAGCGGACCGCTGACTTATACTCAGACACAAGGTCCTCCATTAGGAACAACCTTGCCTGCAAACTCTGCATTCTTTATTGAGTGGACCGTAACCGATACTGCTGGTAACGTGAACATATGTCAGTTCTTTGTATTCTCTTTACCACAAATGACCTTGTCATATGCCTTTACTCCAATCACTTGTAACGGTGCAAACAATGGTTCGATCGACTTGATTGTAACCAATGGATTGTTCCCTTACACTTATCTGTGGAGTAATGGTGAAACAACTGAGGATATTTCGAACCTTGGACCTGGAACATATACTGTAACTGTAACAGACGATAACGGATGTACAGCTAGCATCAGTGTAGTGCTTACAGAGCCAGCCTTATTAACGGCCAGTGAAGTAACCAGCAATGTATCTTGCTTTGGTGGAAACGATGGTTCAATAGATGTTACTGTTTCAGGTGGTACTGCACCTTACACATACTCGTGGAGCAATGGTGCTACTACGCAGGATGTGAATGGATTGATTGCAGGTACATATACGGTAACGGTTACGGATCTATATGGCTGTACATTTGTATTGTCAGCTACGGTAACTGAGCCTCCACAATTGTTGGCTAGCGTGGTAGTAACCGATGCAGTATGTAACGGTTCTAGTACGGGTGCTGCAGATCTTACCGTAAGTGGTGGAACACCAGCATACAGCTTCTTGTGGAGCAATGGTGCTACAACTGAAGATGTAAGTGGTCTTTCAGCAGGTGCCTATGTAGTTACCATAACTGAAGCCAATGGTTGTCAAACTCAGGTATTGGTTAATATATCTCAGCCGGCAGCTATAACAGCTACCGCTGTAGTGACGAACTCAACTTGTGCTCAGCCAAATACAGGAGCTCTTGACATTACTGCAACTGGTGGAACAGCGCCTTACTCATATTTATGGAGTAACGGTGCAACTACCGAAGATATCAGTGGTGTAATGGCAGGTGTTTACACGGTAACCATTACCGATGTGAATGGCTGTACAGGTGTTGTATCGTTTACAGTAGGTCAAACCAATACGCTTGCCTTCACTGAGGTGATTATACAACCTGCAGGTTGTGGATTCCCTAATGGTATAGCTACGGTAATTCCTTCCGGTGGAGTTGGTCCATACAGTATAACTTGGTTTACAGCTCCGGTTCAAAATGGTGATACAGCAAGCGGATTACCTGCGGGTGACGTTTGGTTCATGATTACCGATGCGAACGGATGTCAGTTGATTGACTTTGTAACTGTGCCTTCAGGAAAAGCTCTTGGAGTATTGTTGAGCGCTTCAACTTATGGTGGTGGATACAACACTTCATGCAGCAATTCTTGTGATGGTAACATTACTGCAACTGTGGTTGGAAACCCAGGCCTCCTAAACTTCTTGTGGAGTAATGGAGCAACTACTCAGAATTTAACTGGAGTTTGTGCAGGTACTTATACTGTATCGGTAAGCAGCGGACATTGCTTCGCTACCGCTCAGATTGTGATTACTGCACCTCCTGCTCTAGTAGTTAGCTCTGTGGTTAATCCAGCGGCTTGTGGTAATAATACCGGTTCAATTGTAGCCAGTGTTAGTGGTGGAGTTGGTCCTTACAGTTATGTATGGAGCAACGGACAAACGACTTCAATGGCGAGCAACTTAGCAGCCGGTACCTATACCGTAACTGTAACCGATGCGAATGGTTGTACTGTTTCGATGACCAACACGGTGATTAGTAGTGGAGGACTTGTATTGACTGGTAATTCTAGCAATGCAACTTGCTTCAACACCAGCACAGGTTCAATGTACATCAATATCAGCGGAGGTACTGCACCATATACTTACTTATGGAGTGATGGACGTACGAATAAGAATCGTCCAAGTGTGAAAGCAGGTATCTATACCATTACGATCACTGATGTGAATGGATGTACTGGCACATTGTCGTTCACCATTACACAACCTACTCAGTTGACGGTTTCCACAACTAAGACTGCAAACAGTTGTTGGGGTGGAGCGGATGGAACAGCAACAGCTGTTGTATCTGGTGGTGTAGCTCCTTACACGTATCTATGGTATTCAGTTCCTGTTCAAACTAATGTTACAGCAACAGGATTGAAGAAAGGATGGTACACACTTGTAGTTACTGATGCAAATGGATGTCAGAAGAGCAGCACTGTATTTATACAGCAACCTTCTCGTATCAATATTGCGATCAGTAAGACGAACGTGAGCACATTCGGTGGAAACGATGGATCTGCAACTGCTAATGTAAGTGGTGGTACTCCTGGTTACTCATTTGTGTGGAGCGATGGTCAAACTACTCAAACAGCATCGAATCTGGTAGCGGGTACATATACCGTTACTGTAACCGATGCCAATGGTTGTACTCGTTCGAACTCTGTTATCATTCAACAGCCTTTATCACCACGTGTTGGTGGATCGTACAGCGATATTACTAATGCAAATCTGTATCCAAATCCAAATACTGGATTGTTTACTCTAAGCTTTGAAAGCATGAGTGAGGGTCAGGTAAGTATTGACATCGTTGATATGATTGGAAGAGTGGTTTATACCGATGGTGGTACTGCTCTGAAAGGACTAAACGAACAAGAGTTTAGATTAACAGACCTTCGTCCTGGAATGTATTTCGTTACAATAAGTTCTGGTGATTCTAAGAAGACTATCAGGATGGTTATTGAGCGGTAATACGCAGTAGCAACAAATAACCCTAAGAAGCCGGATGATGATCGTCCGGCTTCTTTTTTTAGTATTTTTCAATCCTAAATTTTATATCATAAGATTTTGACTTTTCTACTTGACGTTAATCAACTATCCATTGATCTATCTGTAAAAGGATCTCGGAGAAATTTAGTGCATGACATTTCTTTTACTGTTGAGCAAGGAAGAACATTAGGAATAGTTGGCGAAAGCGGCTCGGGAAAGTCACTTATCTGTTATTCAATGTTAGGCCTTCTTACTTCTAAAAAATTTGAAGTAGTATCGGGTTCAGCTTTATTCAA
Source organism: Bacteroidia bacterium (assembly GCA_035340715.1). Taxonomy (GTDB): domain Bacteria; phylum Bacteroidota; class Bacteroidia; order AKYH767-A; family OLB10; genus DAOQTX01. The sequence continues at coordinate 6,269 of DAOQTX010000034.1, forward strand.
AGATCGGACTGATAACCAAATCGACTTGTTAGAAAAGAAAGCGAACAATGCTCAAAGAATGAGGGGGCAGGAGATATCTATGATTTTTCAAGAGCCAATGACTTCTTTAAATCCGGTACTTCCATGCGGGTTGCAAATTGAAGAGGCTATACGAGAAGGTAAAATATCGAAGTCAGAGAAAAAGAATAGAGTATTAGATCTATTGAAGCAAGTGCGTTTACCTGATCCGGAAAGAGTTTATAAGTCTTATCCACATGAGATATCCGGAGGGCAAAAACAAAGAGTTGTAATTGCCATGGCATTGGCTGGAAATCCATCATTGCTTATTGCAGATGAGCCGACTACCGCATTAGATGTAACGGTTCAAGCGTCTGTGCTCAGACTTATAAATGATTTGAAGCAACAAAGAAACATGGCAGTGATATTTATTACACATGATTTGGGAGTTGTAAAGGAGGTTGCGGATGATGTATTGGTATTAAGAAAAGGGAAAGTTATGGAGTATGGTAATGTTAACCAGATTCTCAATCATCCGAATAACCAATATACTAAGGACTTAATTGCATGTAGAAAGATTTTACAATCTGGAAGTAAAGATCGTTTGCCCACACTCAATCAGGCAGAAACAGTACTTAAAGAAAAGGTTAAAAAAATGGCTCATGCTGAGATATTGACTGAGCCACCCATTTTAAAAGTTGAAAAGCTTAGTAAATATTATTTTGAGAAAGTATTTTTTTCTAAAAATGAAACTCCCTCAGTAAAAGCGGTAGATGAGATAAGTTTTGAGCTCTACAAAGGTCAAACACTTGGAATAGTTGGTGAATCGGGCTGTGGAAAAACTACATTGGGGAGAACCATTTTGAACCTAGTCGAACCCAGTACTGGTAAAGTTTGGTATGAAGGAGTTGATATTACTTCCTATTCCAAGAAAGAGTGGCATACCTTGAGAAAAGATATTCAAATAATATTTCAAGATCCTTATGCTTCTTTGAACCCTCGCTTAAGTATAAAACAAATATTACTTGAGCCTATACAGGTACATCAAATCGGAAATAATGATGTAGATCGTATCAAAAAAGTAACCGATATGCTTGAAAAAGTAGGATTGAGTTCGGACGTATTAAACCGGTATCCTCACGAGTTTTCGGGTGGACAGAGACAGCGAATCTGTATTGCGCGGTCCTTGGTATTGGAACCTAAGTTGGTGGTTTGTGATGAGTCCGTTTCTGCTTTAGATGTTTCTGTGCAAGCCCAAGTGCTGAATTTGTTGAATGACTTGAAAAAAGAATTTAAACTAACCTATATTTTCATATCACATGATTTGAGTGTGGTAAACTATATGTCAGATACAATATTGGTAATGTATAAAGGGAATAGAATAGAAATGGGGCCAGCAAATGAAGTTTATCTGCATCCGCAAAATGAGTATACTCAAAAACTAATCAATAGTGCGCCTTTATTATAATTGAATGAAATAGACATTAAGAAAACAAGTAAGTTTTTATCTTTGGAATGACACTTGATTTTCTCTTTATATAAAAGTGAATGATTATGAAAAACAGAAGTTTAATTTTCTTAACCGTATTAGCCATTTCAATCAGTTCATGTATGACCATGGACAAGGCATATCGACAAGGCAACTATGATCGGGCAATTAGTATAGCTGCCAAAAAGCTTAAGAAAAATCAGGAAAATAGTGATGCCGCCCGCATCATTGAAGGAGCTTATAGAACAGCCCATATGCAAGATCTTGATAAGATCAAATTACTGCAATTAGAAGGCAATCCTTCACGACATACAGAGGTTTTTAAGCTCTATACATCCATAAGAAATAGGCAGACTTTGGTTAAAACATTACCCGAAATCTATATCATGGATGAAGGTGGAAGGAAAGTAGAGTTCGAATTTATTGATGTAGATAGAGACATGGTAAACGCCAAAAAAGCGGCAGCTGATTATAGCTATGCCAGAGGCGAGGAATTGCTGCAACGTGGAGGGAAAGACAATGCACGAAAAGCTTACAATGAATTCGTAAATGTTAAGAAGTTGTATAGTGATTATAAAGACATAGACGAAAAAATTAGTGAAGCTACAAGAGCGGGAAGTTCCTATGTGTTGATTAAACCAAGGAACAAAACCAATATGCCGCTGCCGGATTTTTTTGAAAAGGAAATTATGCAGTACAATACAAGCGAGCTGAACAAACAATGGGTAGTATATCTAACGAAAGAAGATCCGGAAGCTCAGTACGATTATTATGTTTATTTATCTCTGCATGAGATTAATGTTAGTCCCGAATCGGTAAAAGAAAATGCATATGTAGAAAGCAAAACGATAGAAGATGGGTTTCAATATATATTGGATGGGAATGGAAATGTGATGAAAGATAGTTTGGGGAATGATATTAAAGTTCCTAAATACAAAACGATCTCGTGCAATGTGAAAGAGTCTCATCAATTTAAAGCGCTTTCATTAAAAGGATCTGTTGATTTTGTTGATGCCTATAATGGTCAAACTTTAAAAACAGAACCAATTATAGCCGAAAACTTTTTTAACCATTATTTTGCAACAGCAAACGGAGATTTTAATGCATTGAAACCTGAAACATTGGAGAAAACAAAATCATCTCCATTGCCGTTTCCACACGATGTAGATATGATAAAAGCCGCAACAAATATTTACCGAGACTTGAGTAGGAAAGCGGTTTACGATAACAGAAGAGTCATCAACTAGGTTTGGTGTTGTAATGATAAACAGAAGTACTTCAGATGCTCTGAACTATTTGTCTAAACTTAATTTTAATCGAGTAGCAAATAGTTTTAAGGTGGTCAGTAGCTATTATATCAGTAAATTAATACGAAAGCCAATTCACTGGGGATATCCGATAAGCATTTCGATAGAACCAACAACTTCTTGCAACTTAAGATGTCCCGAATGCCCAAGTGGATTGAGGTCTTTTACACGACCTACTGGAATGTTGGATGTGGATTTGTTTCAAAACACTATTGATGAAGTGTCGAAGTTTTCTTCTTATTTGCTGTTTTATTTTCAGGGCGAACCATATTTGAATCCAAGTTTTTTGGATATGGTTTCCTATGCAAATCAAAAAGGAATGTACACAGCTACTAGCACAAATGCACATTACTTGAACGATATAAATTCTAAGAAAACGATTGAAAGTGGTTTAGATCGATTGATTATTTCAATAGATGGCACTACACAGGAAGTCTATGAACAATATAGAGTAGGAGGTAACTTGGAAAAAGTTCTTGAAGGAACCAGAAATATTCTGAAGTGGAAAAAGGAACTCAAATCAAAAACTCCCCATATAATATTTCAGTTCTTAGTGGTAAAACCTAATGAGCATCAAATAAATGAAGTTAAAGAATTAGCTAAGGAATTGGGAGTAGATGAAGTTGGTTTTAAAACAGCACAAATTTATGATTTTGAAAAAGGCAGTCCTTTAATCCCGGAGAACGAGAAGTTTAGTCGATATAAAAAAAAGACAGATGGGAGTTATGAAATAAAAAACAAACTTGAGAATCACTGTTGGAAGTTGTGGCATAGTTGTGTGATTACCTTTGATGGTGCTATACTTCCTTGTTGTTTCGACAAAGATGCCTGGTACAAAATGGGATCTTTAAAAGAATATACATTAAAGCAAATTTGGCGAAATGAGTTGTATAAAGACTTTAGAGGAAATGTGTTAACCAGTCGCTCCAAAATAGATATGTGTACAAACTGTACAGAAGGGACAACTGTATGGGGAGCTTAATTCAGAGCAAATTGTTTTACGGCCATATCACAAATCGCTTCCCCAATAGCTAAACCGGCTGTTGCAGCGGGTGAAGGGGCGTTGAGTACATGTATAGAACGGTGACCATTTACAATTTTAAAATCGTCAATCATTTCTCCATCGCTATTCAATGCCATTGCTCTAACTCCTGCTCTTCCGGGTATAATATCATCCATAGTAAGAGATGGAATTAATCTTTGTAATCTTTTTAGAAACAGTTTTTTAGAAAATGCCCTGCGGTATTCATCTAAACCAAAGCGCCAATGTTTGTAAAATAATTTCCAGGTTCCGGCATAGGAGAGAGCATCGATAGTATCATTTAGATCAAAATCGGTTTTGTTATATCCTTCTCTTTTAAAAGTGAATACGGCATTTGGGCCACACTCCGTACTGCCATCAGTCATTCGGGTAAAATGAACACCAAGAAAAGGAAACTTTGGATTTGGTACAGGATAAATCAAATGGCGTACTTTATGTTTTCCTGCTTCGCTCAATTCATAATAATCACCTCTAAAGCCAACAATTTTTGAATCAGGATTTACTTTATCCATCAAAGCCACCCGATCGCTTTGCAAGCCAGAACAATTGATTATATTTTTTGCATGATAAACTCCATTCGAACAAATTAGATTAATGCGCTCACTATTTTTATCTACTGATAATACTTCCGTTGACAATTGAATCTGATTTTTGCCTTGACCATTTGCAATAACCAACTCTTTAAGAGTTATGCAGACAGCTTTAAAATCAATGATTCCTGTACAAGGAACCCAAATTCCTTCTAAGCCTCGACAAAAAGGTTCAATATCTTTTATGCGATCCGAATTTATTTTTTCAATTCCTTCAACACCATTTTGAAGGCCATTATTGAACACCTTATTCATATGAGGAAGTTCTGCCTTATCTGTGGCGACAATAACTTTACCGCAAACATCATGTGTTACCTTATGCTTCTTAGCAAAGTCAACCAATTCTCTTCTTCCTTCTACACAATTTTTTGCTTTGTATGAACCTGGCTTATAGTAGAGTCCGGAGTGGATTACTCCAGAGTTTCTACCGGTTTGATGGAATGAAACTTCACTCTCTTTGTCAAGCACAAGGATAGAAAGATGCGGGAAGCGAAGTGATATTTTATAAGCTGAAGATAGACCTACTATTCCGGCACCAATAATGGCAATATCGTATGTTGTTTCAGTTGACATAATATCTGATGTAATCCTTAAACTTATTTTTAGACTAATTATAATTGATGTGCAAGTAGCTCATAATAATTGAAGTTGCACCTTTCTTTTGCTCAATATAAAGCCTGTTGTTTTCAGAGGATAATACATATGCATCCTTATTGGACTCATACATGCCAATCTGATTAAACATTTCAGATCCATTGTGTATAACATGCAAAGAGCCTTTGGACTTCAGATCGTTAGCCTCTTGAAATTTTTTGTAATTAGGACCAATAAAGATTGGGATACCAAAAACAGCGGCTTCTAATATATTATGTATGCCTTGGCCAAATCCTCCTCCAACATAAGCATACTTGCCATAGGCATAAAGTGATGACAGCATTCCTATATTATCAATAATCAAAACACTTTTTTGCGCACTAGGATTATTATGCAATTGAGAATATCGTATTGTTAAACCGGTCAGTTGTTGTTCTATCAGTTGCAGTTGATTAGAGTTAACCTCATGCGGTGCGATAATGAATTTATATCGGTGGCTTTTTTCTTTTACATATGCTGAAAGTAGCTTAATGTCTGATGGCCATGTACTACCTAAAATGATTATCTCACTCCCCTGACTCCATTTTTCAATTTCAGGAATTATTTTTCTGTTCTCTTTGTTTTGAAAAACTCTATCAAATCGGGTATCTCCGCTTACTGTAACATCTGGTAATGAATTTCGATACATCAATTCAAGTGAACTCTGATTTTGGACAAAGAAATGCGTTACTCTTTTTAATATGTTTTTAAAAAATGTACCATACCATTGAAAATATATTTGATACGGTCTGAATATGGATGAAACACTAAAAAATGGAATTTTTTTTGCTCGACAATTTTTAATGTAATAATGCCAAAAATCGTATTTAGTAAAAAACACCATTTTGGGATTAACGATGTCAAGAAATTTTTTTGATACGGTAGGGCTGTCCAAGGGCATGTACGTTACATAATCAGCGCCCTCCCAATTTTTTTTTATTTCATATCCCGAAGGAGAGAAGAAAGTCAATAAAATCTTATATGAGGTAAACTCTTTTTTGTAAGCTAATATAAGAGGTTGTATTTGTTCAAATTCACCTAATGAGCTACAATGAAACCATGTCCATTCTTCCTCAGACTTAATTCGAGCTTTTAGTTCTCGTAAAACGCCTTTACGACCTTGTATCCAAAGTTTTGCTTTGGGATTAAAAAATGAAGCAACATAAATTGCGAATCCATATAGCTTTATTCCAAATAAATAGATAAGCTCCATAGGATTAGTACAAATAAAATTGTTCCGGGGCTTTTTTGTAAAAAGGTAAAATCCACCCTACTCTCAAGCCTAACATTAAATCGATTCTTTTATCATGATCAGGGGCTTCCAAATCAAATTGATAATCTCTTCTTCCTTGTGTGAAGCCTTGATAGAAATCTAAAACAGAATAGAAATTTATTAGTTTTTTGTTTCCAGTATATAAGTAACCAATGCTTTGATGCAACATTAATCCATTGCTTAAGCGATCATATCCCTTCAAATACTCATCTGCAAGCAAAGGGACTACATTTCGAGCATCTACAATTTTTATTTTATGTTGAACAAAACCCATTCCTGCCATCAACAAGATCCCGGAATTAGGATTAGGTTTTTCAAATACATTTAGAATTTTCCCAGCCATTATATTAAACTGATATCCTCTGAAAAATTCTCGCACATCTGCGAAACGACCATCAACTCCAAGAATAGCACCACTAGAAGTTCTCATTTTTGCCAACACATCCTCATCTCCAATTCGATCGCTAAAGAAATAAGCCCCGTCTAATCCTAACAACCAATTATGCTTGTTTTTAAAAATGAAGCTACCTCCTAGTGAAAAAGTAGACTTTACCCGTTCGTTCAAATCTCCTCCACAACCATAAAAGCCAAGGTTTACACCAAACATTCGTAATGAAATAACGGAATCTCTTATGCTGCTTTGGGCATTGGCATTAGAAAAGCTAAAAACAATAATGATGACGATAATTAACTTGCGCATATCTTGTTAGGCAAAGAAATAAAAAATTGGTCGTTATTCAGCAATAACGGCAAGCGAAAATTGGGTTAAATTGATCAATATTAAGTACTTTCGCGAGGTTGATAATAATATAAATTATGAAAAAGATGCAAATGGTTGATTTGATTTCGCAGTATGAAAAAATACAAACGGAAATCGATCAGGCCGTATTGAATGTCATTCGATCTTCTGCTTATATAAATGGACCTGAAGTTAAGGCATTTCAAGCCGAACTGGAGAGTTATTTGAAAGTAAAACATGTTATTCCCTGTGCAAATGGGACGGATGCACTTCAATTGGCAATGATGGCATTGGGCTTGAAACCGGGAGATGAAGTGATAACGGCAAGCTTTACCTATGTTGCAACTGCAGAGGTGATCGCATTGCTGGGTTTGACTCCTGTTTTGGTTGAAGTAAACCCTAAAACATTTACCATAGACCCGCAAGCGATCGAAAGTGCCATTACCGGAAAAACCAAAGCCATAGTGCCTGTTCATCTCTATGGCCAATGTGCCGATATGGATGCCATAATGGAGATAGCAAAAAGGAATAATTTATATGTTATAGAAGATACCGCTCAGGCCATAGGAGCGGACTATCTGCACAATGATGGTAAAGTATCAAAAGCAGGTACAATTGGGCATATTGGCTGCACTTCATTTTTTCCTTCAAAAAATTTAGGGTGTTTCGGAGATGGCGGTGCAATATTTACCAATGACGATAGTCTTGCAAAAAAATTGAGAATGATGGCCAATCATGGTCAAGAAAAGCAATATTATCATGACGAAATTGGAGTTAATTCAAGATTAGACAGTATTCAGGCAGCTATTTTACGTATTAAACTAAAACACTTGGACGCCTATGCAAAAGCACGAAATGAAGCTGCTGATCGATACGACCGAGGTTTACAAAGCGAAAACATAATAATTCCTGAAAGAGCACAACGATCAACCCATGTTTTTCATCAGTATACTTTGCAATTGCGTAATGTAAATAGAGATGAAATAAGAGAAAAACTTGCAGCGGTTGGAGTGCCAAGCATGATTTATTACCCTGTTCCCTTGCATCAACAAAAAGCATATAGAAGCGATAGATATCCTGATGGATCATTTCCGGTAACCGAACATCTTTGTTCTTGTGTTTTGTCGCTACCCATGCATACCGAGTTAAGCGAGCAGGATCAAAATGAAATTATAGATCATGTGCTTAACATTGTTAATGAAAAAACATTAAGCAGTTGATTTGATATGCGATCATTTCCGATTTTCGTTTTTAATTCTAATTACTTGACAAACGACTTATGAATATAGCTGTTGTTGGAACCGGATATGTAGGTTTAGTTACCGGAACATGTTTTGCTGAAATGGGTAACCATGTAACCTGTGTTGATATAGATCAGGAGAAGGTCACTAAACTCAGAAGCGGTGTTATTCCAATTTATGAACCACATTTGGATGTTTTGTTTGATCGAAACATTAAACAAGGTCGATTAAAGTTTACGACCAACTTACAAGAAGCAATTGATCCAGCTGAGATAATTTTTCTTGCATTGCCCACGCCTCCAGGTGAAGACGGTTCGGCCGACTTGAGTTATGTGTTGGGAGTAGCTTCTCAATTGGGAACATTAATAAAGAGTTATAAAATTGTAGTAAATAAAAGCACCGTTCCGGTAGGAACTGCCGAGAAAGTAAGCAAAGCCATTAGCGAAAAAGGCTGTAGTGATTTTGATGTAGTTTCTAATCCTGAGTTTCTTCGCGAAGGATTTGCCGTTGATGATTTTATGAAACCCGATCGTGTAGTTATTGGAACCAAATCAGATAAAGCCAAAAAACTGATGGGAGATCTTTATGCTCCATTTGTTCGACAAGGCAACCCGGTTTATTTTATGGATGAGCGTTCTGCAGAGTTAACCAAATACGCTGCTAATGCTTTTTTGGCAACCAAGATTACTTTTATGAATGAGATTGCTAACCTATGTGAAAAGGTTGGAGCAAATGTGGATGCCATACGAATTGGTATTGGATCAGACAATAGAATAGGTAAGCGATTTTTGTTTGCCGGTATCGGATATGGTGGAAGTTGTTTTCCAAAAGATGTTCAGGCATTATCGAAAACCTCATCAGAGTACGATTATGATTTTAGCATTTTACAATCAGTGATGGATGTAAATGAAAAGCAGAAAACAGTTATCGTTGAGAAAATAAAAAACTATTTCGCCAATAACCTGAAAGGAAAAAAAATTGCCTTGTGGGGTTTAGCATTCAAACCCGATACCGATGATATTCGTGAAGCGCCTTCTCTGTACATCATCGACTATCTTATTAAAGAAGGTGCAAGTATTGCAGCATATGATCCCGAGGCAATGCAAAATGTAAAAAAGCAATTAGGTGATAAAATAGAATATACCACCAATCAGTACGAAGCGCTTAAAGATGCAGATGCATTAGTAATCGCAACCGAATGGTCGGTTTTTAGAACGCCTGAATTTGATAAAATAGGATCGCTGTTGAAAAACAAAATCATATTTGATGGACGAAATTTATATGATCCATCTCGAATGAAAGAAATGGGATTTTATTATAATAGTATTGGAAGAGAAGTAGTGAGCCATTAATAGGTTAAGCAAAACACAATGACCCATCGCAAACAAAAAACCATTCTTATTTCTGGAGCAGCCGGATTCTTAGGTTCACACTTGAGCGACCGTTTTATCTCTGAAGGATATTTCGTTATTGGAATGGACAATTTAATAACCGGAAGCCTAAAAAATATTGAACATTTGTTTAAAAATCCAATGTTTGATTTCTATACACATGATGTTTCTAAGTTTATTCATGTTGCAGGCGAAATAGATTTTATACTTCATTTTGCTTCACCCGCTAGTCCTATAGATTATTTGAAGATACCCATACAAACGCTTAAAGTTGGTTCGTTAGGTACACATAATATGTTAGGCTTAGCACGAGCAAAAAATGCTCGCATCATGGTGGCCAGTACCAGTGAGGTTTATGGCGATCCGGATGTTCATCCTCAAAACGAGGATTATTGGGGCAATGTAAATCCAATAGGACCACGTGGTGTTTACGATGAAGCGAAACGATTTCAGGAAGCCATGACAATGGCTTACCATACCTATCATAAATTAGATACCCGCATAGTACGGATTTTTAATACGTATGGTCCGCGTATGCGATTAAACGATGGTCGTGCCTTACCCGCTTTTATAGGACAAGCCTTACGAGGCGAAGATCTTACTGTTTTTGGAGATGGTTCACAAACAAGATCGTTTTGTTTTGTGGATGATTTGGTTGAAGGAATATTTCGTTTGTTGCAAAGCGACTATGTTTATCCGGTCAACATTGGAAACCCACAAGAAATTACCATTAAAGAATTTGCAGAAGAGATCATTCGCTTAACCGGAAACAAAGCAAAAATAACTTACAATCCTTTACCTCAAGACGACCCTAAGCAAAGGAGACCGGATATATCCAGAGCAAAGAGCATTTTGGATTGGGAGCCTAAAGTAAGTAGGGCAGATGGATTAAAAGTTACTTACGAGTATTTTAAATCACTACCCGAAGAAGAGCTTTATAAAACAGCACATAGATTTGATTAATAATGGACGATAAAGAATTTTTTAAACACGAATCTGCAATTGTTGACGAGGGGGCTAATATTGGTAAAGGAACCAAGATTTGGCACTTCTCACATATTTTTAAAGGATGTGTAATTGGTAATAATTGTAACATTGGACAAAATGTGATGATCTCAACGGATGTTGTGTTGGGTAATAATTGCAAGGTGCAAAACAACGTAAGCATCTATACTGGTGTTACCTGTGATGATGATGTGTTTCTAGGCCCTTCAATGGTTTTTACCAATGTTAGGAATCCGAGAAGTGCAGTCATTCGCAAACACGAGTATTTGAAAACTCATGTAGGAAAAGGGGCTACTATTGGAGCCAACGCCACCATCGTTTGTGGTCACGATATAGGTGAGTTCTCATTCATCGGAGCGGGATCAGTAGTAACGAAAAATATTCCACCTTATGCACTAGTAGTTGGCAATCCGGCCAAACAAGTGGGTTGGATGAGCGAGCATGGTCATCGACTAAGTTTCGATAGTGATGGTTTGGCAATTTGTCCCGAAAGCAAGTTAAAATATCAGCTGAAGGGCAATCGGGTTAGTCGCATTAAATAAATATTATGACTACAGATCAACCTATTAAATTTGGTGTCATCGGTGCTGGCCATATTGGAAAAAGGCATGCCGAAATGGTCAACAGAAATAAAGAAGGACAATTAGTGGCTATGTGCGACATACGTCCGACTATTGATTTGTCCATTGATGATTCAACTTTTTCTTTTTACTCTTCAGCCGAAGAAATGCTAAGCAAACACCCAGAGTGCGATGTTATTTGTGTTTGTTCACCAAATGGATTGCATGCGCAACATGCACTTTTAGCTTTGAATCATCAAAAACATGTAGTGATAGAAAAGCCCATGGCTTTGAGTAAGGCTGATTGTGAGAAGATAATATATAAAGGTCTGCAAGTGCACAAGAATATTTTTTGTGTAATGCAAAATCGTTATTCTCCTCCTTCGGTTTGGATAAAAGATATAATCGATAGTAAACGATTGGGTGATATATTTATGGTGCAAGTAGTGTGCTATTGGAACAGAGATGAACGTTATTACAAAGAAGATAATTGGAAAGGAACTACTGATTTAGATGGTGGAACATTGTTTACTCAATTTTCTCATTTCATCGATATCATGTATTGGCTTTTTGGTGATATCACAGATATTCAAGCCAAGTTTGCCGATTTCAATCATGAGTCTTCAACCTCATTTGAAGATTCAGGAATCGTTAGTTTTAAATTTGTAAATGGCGGAATGGGAACAGTAATGTATTCTACTTCGGTTTGGGATAAAAATCTCGAAAGCAGTATGACCATTATAGGAAGTAAGGGTAGTGTTAAGATAGGAGGTCAATATATGAATGAAGTAGAGTATTGCCATATAATGAATTACGAGATGCCAATATTGGATAAAGCCAATCCTGCTAACGATTATGGTGGATATAAAGGGTCTGCGCAAAATCATCCTTACATCATATCAAATGTCATCGATACGCTAAAAGGAAGAACATCTATTACTACAAATGCCTTGGAAGGGCTGAAAGTAGTGGACATGATTGAACGTATTTATGAGCATCGGAAAATTAATAAACCAGCAAAGTATTTTTTAAAAAATGTATAATCAACTTGTAAAGAAAGAAGTTAAGCTCGCGGTCATTGGATTAGGATATGTAGGTCTTCCAATTGCATTAGAGTTTGCAAAAAAAATCTCTGTTATTGGATTCGACATTAACAGAAATAGAATTGACAAAATGAAGAATAAAATTGATCCCAGTGGTGAATTAGATTCTTCAAGTTTTGATCATTGCGATATTGAATTTACAGACGACTTAGAAGTATTAAAGAAAGCAAAATTTTTTGTAGTTGCTGTTCCTACACCAATAGATGATCATAAACTTCCGGATTTAAAGCCTTTGCTTGCTGCTTCAAAAACGATTGGTAAAGTGATAAAGCAAGGCGATTGTGTGGTGTTTGAGTCAACCGTTTATCCGGGCTGTACTGAAGAAGATTGTATTCCGGTGATTGAAGAACAGTCGGGTCTGAAATTCATGCGAGATTTTAAGGTAGGCTACAGTCCGGAAAGGATAAATCCGGGCGATAAAGAACATACACTGGCAAAAATTATTAAAGTGGTTTCAGGATGCGATGAGGATTCTTTAAACTTAATCGCAAAAGTGTATGAATTGGTGGTTGAAGCAGGAGTGCATAAAGCATCATCAATTAAAGTAGCAGAAGCCGCTAAAATTATTGAGAATACTCAGCGCGATGTAAACATTGCTCTGATGAATGAGCTTTCTATTATTTTTAATAAACTTGGAATTAATACATACGAGGTTATCGAGGCATCTTCTACGAAATGGAATTTCTTAAAGTTTTTTCCAGGATTAGTGGGCGGCCACTGCATTGGTGTTGATCCATATTATCTCACATATAAGGCACAAGAACTAGGGTATCATGCACAGATCATCAATTCAGGTCGTTATGTAAATGATACCATGGGATTTTACGTAGCGAAACAAACGGTTAAGTATATGATAAGACTCGGGAAAGACTCTTCCAAATCGCGAGTGCTTATTATGGGAGCAACATTTAAAGAAAATGTAGAGGATATTCGAAATTCGAAAATAGTAGATGTGGTAAATGAGTTTAAGTCGTATGGAGTTGAAGTTGATGTAACCGACCCGAGAGCAAATTCTCATGAGTTGGAAGAAGAATATGGATTCAAACTAATTGATTCGATAGGAAAGAATTATGATGCAATCGTAGTTGCTGTGAATCACAACGAATACAAAAACCATGATGAAGCCTATTTCCAATCCATTGGGAAAGCGGATACTATAATCGTTGATCTCAAAGGAATCTATCGAAATAGAATTAAATCGTTAAACTATTGGAGTTTATAAATTAATGACCGCTAAATCAAACATACTGGTTACCGGAGGTGCCGGTTTCATTGGTTCTCATACAAGTGTTGAATTGATAAATGATGGTCACAATGTTTTTATCATTGATAATTTAAGCAATAGCAGGATTGAAGCGATTGAAGGGATTGCTCAAATAACAGGGACTCAACCCTATTTCGAACAATTCGATCTTTGCGACAGAGAAAAATTGAATAAGTTTTTTAGTAAAAATAAAATCGATGCCATTATTCATTTTGCTGCACTTAAAGCGGTAGGCGAATCGGTACAGAAGCCTTTAGAATACTATAAAAACAATTTACTATCCAATATTCACCTACTCGAGATGTGCATTCAGCATCGAGTAAAAGGATTAGTGTTTTCATCTTCCTGCTCTGTTTATGGTGAGCCGGATACATTACCTGTAAGCGAGAAAGCTCCATTGAAAAAGGCAGAGTCACCCTATGCAAACACCAAGCGAATGTGTGAAGATATGATTCGTGATTCTGTATTGGTATCAAATATTAATGCTATAATATTACGGTATTTTAATCCGGTTGGCGCTCATGCTTCAGCCGTTATTGGCGAGTTGCCTTTAGGAACTCCTAATAATTTAATGCCAGTCATTACACAAACTGCGATAGGTAAAAGAAGTGGGTTTGAAGTTTTCGGAACTGATTACGATACACCAGATGGTTCTTGTATAAGAGATTACATTCATGTGGTGGATCTTGCAAAAGCACACGTAGTTGCTGTGAACAGACTATTAAATGGAGCCAATAAAGAAAAATGTGAAACATTTAACTTAGGAACCGGCAATGGAATATCAGTGCTTGAAATGATTCTTGCTTTTGAAAAACATACCGGAATGAAGTTGAATTATAAACTTGGGGGAAGAAGAGCCGGTGATGTGGTTAAAGTATATAGCGATACTCAGTGGGCTAACGAAGAACTACAATGGAAGGCACAGTTAGGATTAAAAGAGATGGTAGAATCTGCCTGGAAATGGGAACAAAAGATGGCAGAAAAAGTAGTGTAATAAATAATGAAAGCGAAGAATATATTAATAACCGGTGGTGCCGGGTTCATTGGTTCACACGTAGTTCGTCTACTTGTAAATAAATACCCGAATTATCGTTGTATCAATTTAGATAAGCTAACCTATGCAGGTAATCTTGAAAATCTGAGTGATGTAGAGAATAGAGAGAATTATATTTTTAGAAAAATAGATATCGTAAATGCATCCGAATTGGATAAGGTTTTTGAAGAGGAAAAGATTGATGCAGTAGTTCACTTAGCAGCCGAGTCTCATGTAGACCGATCGATTGATCATCCTATGGAATTTGTAAACACCAATGTGATCGGAACCGTAAATTTATTAAACAGTTGTAAGAAATATTGGAAAGCTCCATATGAGGATAATTTGTTCTACCATGTTTCTACCGATGAAGTATATGGATCTTTAGGTTCGGACGGATTTTTTGTTGAGAGCACATCCTATTCACCTAATTCGCCCTACTCTGCCTCTAAAGCATCTTCAGATCATTTGGTTCGTGCGTATCATCATACCTATAAGTTACCGATTGTAATTTCAAATTGTTCAAACAACTATGGACCAAATCAATTCCCTGAGAAGTTGATTCCATTGGCCATCAATAATATTCGAAACAATAAACCTATTCCTGTTTATGGTGAAGGATTAAATGTTCGGGATTGGTTGTATGTAATAGATCATGCCCATGCGATTGACGAAATATTTCATAAAGGCAAAGTAGGAGAGACCTATAACATTGGTGGGCACAATGAATGGAAGAATATAGATTTAATTCACTTATTGTGTAACATAATGGATGTTAAGCTGGGAAGAGAGAAAGGTGCTTCAGCAAAGTTGATTACTTACGTTAAAGATAGAGCGGGGCATGACCTCCGTTATGCAATTGATGCTTCAAAGCTTAAATCTGAAATAGGATGGATGCCTTCTTTACAATTTGAAGAAGGACTCTGCAAAACAGTAGATTGGTATTTAAGTAATCAGCAGTGGCTTGATCGTGTCACCAGCGGTGATTATCAGAATTATTATAATCAACAATACACACATCGATAGAAATGACCTTGTACAAATCAGCCTATAATCATAGCTCATTAAAAGGGCTTACATTTTTAGTTACAGGCGGAGCTGGTTTCATTGGCTCAAATCTAGTGGAGTATCTTTTGGTTCATGGTGCTTCAAAAGTTAGAGTGCTCGATAATCTATCCAATGGTTTTAGAAGAAATGTAGATTGTTTTAATAATTTCAGTGCATATGAATTTATTGAAGGAGATATAACCGATATCAATACATGTAGAGAAGTATGCAAAGGGGTTGACTTAATTTCTCATCAAGCTGCCTTAGGTTCAGTACCTCGCTCCATTGAAACTCCATTGGCAACACATGCGGCTAATGTAAATGGGTTTTTAAATTTGCTTATTGCTGCAAGGGATGAGCAGGTTCGAAAGGTAGTTTATGCAAGCAGTTCTTCTGTTTATGGAGACGCACCAGACTTACCTAAAAGGGAAGATAAGATTGGAAATCCATTATCGCCATATGCCGTGTCGAAATATACCAATGAGTTGTATGCATCGGTGTTTGGACTTAACTATAAAATGAACATAATAGGTTTGAGGTATTTTAATGTATTTGGACCACGACAAGATCCAAATGGCCCATACGCTGCCGCCATACCTCTGTTTATAGATGCTATTTTGAACGATAAGTCAGCATCTATACATGGGAAGGGAGATCAAACCCGAGATTTTACTTTTGTTGCCAATGCTGTTCAAGCTAATATTAGAGCATTGATGAGTGAGAACAAACAGGCAAGTGGTAGAGTGTATAATGTGGCCGTAGGTGTGAACACAACCATATTGGATTTGTATAATTTGCTTTGTGATTTAGAAGGAAAAAAAATTGATCCATTGTTTAAAGCCGAACGACCCGGAGATATTAAACATTCTTTGGCCGATATTTCTTTAGCAAGAAAATATTTAGACTATAATCCGCAAGTTTTAACCAAGGAAGGATTAATGCATACACTTGAATGGTTTAAAAATACGTTCTACTCAAAACCAAACTAAGTTGATTTTCAATAAGCTATTTAAAAGAAGTAAAAAACTAGCAGAGCCCTTAAGTCTGTCTGTTTTAAAAGTAGATTTTCATTCTCATCTCATTCCTGGTATTGATGATGGTGCTCAAGACATGGACGAAGCAATATCATTGATTCGAGAAATGAAGGATTTGGGTTTTACCAAGTTAATCACTACTCCACACGTTATGTCTGACTTTTTTAAAAACACTCCAGAAATAATTCAAAGTGGACTGGAGGAACTACAAGCAAAGTTAAAGGAGTGCAATATTGAAATTGAAACTGAAGCCGCAGCCGAATATTATATTGACGATGGTTTTGTTTCCAAGCTTGAGAATGAAAAGTTGTTGACTTTTGGTGATGGACATGTATTATTTGAAGTGTCTTATATTAATTGTCCCGATAATATTAATGATATCATTTTTAGAATGATGGTAGCCGGTTACAAACCTGTAATGGCTCATCCGGAACGATATCCCTACTGGTATCGAGATATTGATATGTATAGAAAATTCAAAGATCAAGGCGTGATCTTGCAGATTAACATCAATAGCCTGACAGGATACTATGGCCCGGAGGCAAAAAAGATTGCAGAAAAATTGATTGATGAAAATCTAGTTGGCGCTGTTGGCAGCGACTTACATCATTCACGACATTTGGCGGCTCTTAAAGATGTGAGATATGAATTGTATTTTCAGAAAATAAGTGAAACCAACCTCTTGAATAAATTTTTATAACATGAAAGTGTATTTAGAAAAATTAGCATCGTATAACATATGGGCAAATTCCAGATTGTTTGAAATGATGAAAGATCTTTCAGAGGAACAATGGGTTCAAAATACCAGCGGAAGTTTTAAGTCTATAGGGCATACATTACAACATATATTAATGGCACAAGTGGCTTGGGACTGTCGAATCAATAATGTATCCTATCCAGATTGGATGGCCAATAGAGATTCAGTACGAACAAAAGCTGAAGTAATTGCAGCGTTGAAAGCAAGCAGTGAATCGTTTCTCCAACTAATTGCATCAAAGTCGGAATCGGAATTAGAAAAAATAATTACCTATAGCGATCTGAAAGGAAATCCCTTTGAAAATAGCCTTTCAGAAATTATTGTCCATGTAATGAACCATAGTACATTTCATAGAGGACAAATTGTTCATATACTTAGAGATTTCGGCTGTACAAATATCATGGCAACTGATTTCATTTTATTCTGTAGGTGATTTTGTTTTTTTCCTTTTAAACAGCTGCAGCCTATTGTAATCGTGGTAATAAAGAATCTTTAACGAAATACTATTGGTCTGAGGAGAGCCAATCATCTGATCGAAGTTTTTGCCGAAATTTTTTGAAACTTCATTTTCAAAAACATCAATAGAGTTTTTATATGTAAGAAGTAAATCGCTACCTGGAGCAAATCGCCAACTGAATACAAAATCGACATTAAAGAAATTTACATTCAGATCAATGTCGTCATCAAATGCATAGTTATCCACATAACTTCCATCATCCTTTAGGGTAAAGAATTTTCTGTATTGAGCTGTAAACCAATAGTGGCGTGCAAAAACAGATAGAGAAACATTATTATTAAAGATGTATTTTCCGCTTATTCCGCTTACGTAAGTGTTTAATATACGACCTCCAAAAATTGAATTGCCATCCTCATCAGAAGAAGCGTAGCCAAAATTGAAGGGATCGTAATTATAGTTAAACTCAGTTCTAAGGGTAAGTTTGTCATTGAACCGGTATCGTATGCGTGGACCAAAGTTGTATCCCTCCATTTTATAGTGGTCTAAAAAGTTGGACACATTGATTTCGAGATCTACCGCAAGTTTTTTTCTGTAGTCGCTGCTAACTCCTCCATACACATAAAAGAAACGCATTCCATCGGCAGCTTTGCCATTGGTTCGTGGATCGTAGGTAACATAATCAATTGGAGTGAACCCTCCTCCAAAAAAGAACCCATTATAACTCTTATGCGTGAAGAAACTATTCCAGTTTATTTGAAATCTTGTTCGATCACCACTTTGAAAGTGATTCTCATAATTGAAATTAATATTGTTATATGAGTTAATCAGGAACCATTTTGCCGTATAAATGTTGTATTGAAAATTTGCATTATGTCTCGTCCTATCGGTGGTAACATAGTATCCAAGATCGCTTTGGCGATAGTCGTCACTGATGGTATTTCTTGAAAAATTGAATCTGAAATTTCCAGATGTCTTTTCAAGAATTAAGAAATATTTATAGCCATTGGTACTATTTGTTGAGCTATTATCGCCATGTTTTATATAGCTATAGGCTCCTTCGCCACCTATGGCATAAGTGCTTTTCTTGTTTAACAGATAGAAACCGGTTCCGGTAACATTTGCATCATCGTAATCATTATCGAGTCGATTTGTGTTAGCATTAATTAGATAAATGGTCGAACTGTTTTTCAATTGTTGGTCTAAGACTAAAACATTGTAGTTAATCAATGGCTCGGTGAGTACATCTCTTTTTTCGCCTCTATTGTTTTCTATGGTAGCGTAGGTTTTATTTGTTATGGCGTTAAATATTCCCATACCCAATTTTGCATTGTTCCTTCCCGAAATTTTAAATGCATTTAATAGTTTGCTGGCCGAAGGATTTTCTATGACCGTCTCCGTGCTATCGGTCGCATCATAAGCATTTGAATTGCCTGAGGGTGTTTGACCGATCCTTCTACTATAAAATAAACCGTTTTTATTGAATAGGTCGGTTGCTTCTTGAAAGAAGGGTCTGTTTTCATCATAATTAATTTCCTCAAAACCCAGTGTTACAAATTTGCGATCACTTTGTACTTGACTAAAATCTGGCAGCAAGGTTAAGTCTAAAGTAAATCGGTCATCGATACCATATTTCAAATCGGCTCCGGCATTGTATGCATAGGAATTTCCATAAGAGTAATTGCCTTCATTGTCATATACCGGGCTTCTTTCTACGAAAACACTTGCATAGGGTGTGAATGATAAACGTACTGGAGTTTTGATGTCTCGGATGCCGATCAAGTTGCCCCAAAATCGCAATGAATTACCTTCCTTATTTGGAGTTAAAGCCCATTGATCAAATGAACGATAGCGCCTTACACTTCTTGTAACTTGTAGCGCCCAGGGCTTATTAAGGTCATCAGGAAAACGAATGGCACTATAGGGAATTTTTATCTCAACAATCCAGCCTAGCTCATTGATATGTGCAGCACTTTCCCATACAGCATCAAAAGTCCAGTCACTAAATTTATAGTCGGCTTGAACACCCGATGCATATACACTAAATTCAAATGCATCTTGACGACTATTGTATGGGTCGATTAGGAAACGAATCTGATCCGCATTGATATCATTGTCTGGATCGCGCTCGCTGAGTTCAGTTAAAATACTATCAGGAGATGGATCGTAAAGTATTCCTGCAAAGTAGATGGCTTCATCATCATACACAATCATAAACTCACTTTTAAATCGTGCTGCTATGCCTTCTGTAGGTTGATTTTGAATAAAATTCCCTGCCTTAGGAACACTCGACCAAATGTTTTCATCAAGTACTCCATCTATTTTAATACTCTCTGTAGTTCTTTGGGTCGAATAAGAAGGTAAGGTGTCCTGAGCATAAAATTTTATAGGACAAAGAATCATCCATACTAATATTGAAAATACAATTTTTAGTTTAAGGTTTGAAAAGGTCTTTTGTTTACTCATAGCTGATAGCATGTATTGGGTTTTGTATGGCTGCTTTAAGTGATTGCGAAGTTACAGTTATCAAAGCAATAATTAATGCTATTCCGCTTGCAATGAGAAACACATTTATATCTAACGATATATGGAATGCAAAATTATCTAGCCAATGATTCATAATGAAATAGGCACAAGGCCAGGCCATCATATTTGCAATGATAACAAGTTTTAGATATTCTAATGATAGCATTTTTGTGATATTATAAATGGATGCTCCGAGAACCTTTCGAATGCCGATTTCCCTCGTTCTTTGATTGGCTGTAAATGCTGAGAGTGCAAACAATCCAAGGCAGGCTATGATGATCGCCAATAAAGAAAAGTAAACCGCAAGTTTAGCCAATCGGCTTTCTACACCATATTGACTTATTATTTCTTTGTGCATGGACGAAAAGGTAAAGGGTATTTCTGGTATCAAAGTGCTCCATTTGGACTCAAGATCTGAGATGGCTATTTCAAAGTTATTTTGATCTACTCTAACGGCAATATATTTGGTAAAATACCATTTGTACCGTGCCGGAGGTATGTCTATTATAAATGGTCCAATGGGATTTTGAAGTGATGTGAAATGAAAATTCTTAACCACTCCAATAATTTTCTTTTTTCTTCTTCCCGAAATCAATTCAATGCCGAGTGCTTCTTTTGGAGAAGCAGCATTTATCACCGGAAGCATTGACTCATTGATTAGGACAGATAATGAGTCATCACCTTTTGCATCGGAGAAATCTCTACCGGCAATGATTTGCATGTTGAACGTTTCAGCAATATTTAAATCGGTGAATAGTGCAGGGAAGTAATAATAATTTGATGTGTCGATGTGTGGAA
Organism: Bacteroidia bacterium; assembly: GCA_035340715.1. Taxonomy (GTDB): domain Bacteria; phylum Bacteroidota; class Bacteroidia; order AKYH767-A; family OLB10; genus DAOQTX01. The sequence goes on from DAOQTX010000034.1 coordinate 27,552, forward strand.
TTTTATATCCACTCGTATTGTGTTGTCGACCTAACAAGTCATTGATCACTGTCACTTGCGTTATTTGTTGATTGTTTTTGATCGAATCTATATAAGCAGGTATTTCTTTGTGCATGGACGAACGTGTAGGTATTACCAGTACTTCGTTTTGATCAAATCCCAAATCAGCCTGCTGCATAAAGTTTAGTTGTTTGTAGATAACACCTGTGCATATGAGCAGAACAATACTAACTGCAAACTGATAAATAACAAGCCATCTTCTAATTGAACTGCTTTCAGGCGACATTTGTGTATTGCCTTTTAAAACAATTAGCGGATCGTATTTCGACATTATTAACGAAGGAATAATTCCGGACAAGGCTCCCGTTAAGAGACCAATGCTTATCAGTACACTCAAAGTCCAAGTATTGTATATATCAATACTTGAAAAGTTCTTATTAGCCAACTCATTGAATATGGGTAATAACAACTCACATAATGAAATAGAAATGAGTATGGATAATCCAGATAGTACAATCGATTCAAAGAAGAACTGCAAAAACAAAGACTCTTTATAAGCTCCATTTACTTTTCGGATACCTATTTCGCGAGCCCGTGATATGGAACGAACCGTAGTAAGGTTTATAAAATTGATACCTGCTATAACCAATACCAATAGAGCAATAGTCCCAAGAATTAGAAGAGATGAATAACTTCCGTTTTTCTGTATTTCATATGCCAACTGAGAATGTAGGTGTATATTGGTTACTGGTTGAAGAAAAAATTGAGTTTGATTTTTTAGTTGTTGAGGGAAATTGTCAGAAATAATATTTTGTAAAGCAGCTTCAGCTATAGGGGAATCATAGTTTTCATTCACTTTAACATAGGTCCAACAGGGATTCCAAACCCATTCTTTCTCAAAAAACTTGAGTTCTTCGCCAAGTGTCTCAAAGGCAATTAGGGCATTGAATGAAAAATGAGAATTTTTATCTTTAGTGTCGGCTATGGCAGTGATGGTCAACTGAGTATTTCCCTCAAACTCTATTGTTTTTCCTATTGGGTTTTCATATCCAAAGCACTTTTGTGCAAAGTCTTTACTTAAGACCACCGAATTAGGTTTAAGCAAACAAGTTGCTTTATCGCCAGTTAAATCATAGTTGAAGACTTCAAAGAAATTCTTATCGGCATAAAACACACTTGTTTCAGAGTAGGTTGTGTTTTTTAAGCGCAGTGTATGATAAGGTTCTTGATTATTGAATAATCTAACAACCTGATCGAATATATGAGGATATTTTTGCTCTATTTCTTTTGCAACAGGAAACGGCACGCTACTTGAATGTTCACCCTGACCTTTGTTTTCAATGGTTTCTGTAATTCGGTACAATCGATAGGATTCATTGTGAAATGAATCATAGCTCAATTCATCTTTTACAAACAATGCTATAAAAGCAAAACAACAGATTCCAATAGCTAGCCCTATAATAGTAATAAGAGAATAGAGCTTACTTCGTATAATATTTCTGAAAACTATTTTTATATAGTTCTTGAACATCCGACTTTAGAGTAAAAAACTTTTTCTTGTGAGCAATACCGCTTGCTTTACATAATCCGTAATTACGTCTTCTTTAATCTTGTGTGGTTTTTCAATGAACATTCCCATTGTGGAACTACCCGTATCTTTTAAGTATCCATATTTATCATATATGTTTTTCCCTTTATAGAACACAATTCCAATTTTATTCGAACCAGTTCTAAACTCGCAAAATCCTTCTCCACACTTATAGCTCAAACTTCCCCAGTTAATGTCTTCGTCAATGTCCTTATCAACGGATAGAATAATCATTCTCAGTTTTTCAATGATGGATTTTTGAGTTCCAGTGAGATTTGAGAGAAAGGTGTTTAACTTGGTGTTAATTTTTAAATGCGTCATTTCAAGAGATGTTTCAGAGGATGTTTGCATATTGAGATATTTCGGTGTTAATATTTCCATCAAGCATGCGAATAACTTTATTCGCATGTTGAGCATGTTCTGCGGAGTGGGTTACCATCACTATAGTTGTGCCGTTAACATTTAGACGAGTCAAGAGCCTCATTACTTCCTCACCATTACGTGTGTCTAAGTTTCCTGTAGGTTCATCAGCTAAGATGATATCCGGATTAGTAACCAAAGCACGGGCAACCGCTGTTCTTTGTTGCTGTCCGCCTGACAATTGGTGTGGAAAGTGACTTTTACGGTGTTGTAGATTCAAATGAGCAAGCATTTGATTCACCAATTCATTTCGCTGCGTTGAAGAGGTGCCCAAGTAGAGAAGTGGTAACTCTATATTTTCAAATACTGTAAGTTCTTCAATTAAGTTGAAGTTTTGAAATATAAACCCG
>DAOQTX010000035.1:0-29520 GCA_035340715.1 Bacteroidia bacterium
TCGAAGGATTGATTCGGAATACTTTTCAGATGAGCATTGGAGTGGATTTAGGAAGAGTAGAACGAATGACCTATGATGAAGCAATGCATCAGTATGGATCTGATAAACCTGACACACGATTTGACATGAGATTTCAACATCTCAATGAGCAGATGAAAAACTCAGGATTCCCAATTTTCGATCAAGCTGAAATCATTGTTGGAATTGTAGTAAAGAATCAATCGGAAATGACCAGAAAACAACTGGATCAATTGACAGATTTTGTGAAGCGCCCTCAGGTAGGAGCAAGTGGTTTGGTTTATGTCAAATACAATAGTGATGGATCTATAAAAAGTTCTATAGATAAATTTTTCGATTCAACTCAATTATTAAATGTGCTAAAATCGTGTTCAGCCTGTGAAGGTGATTTGCTATTAATTTTGGCTGGTCATAAAGATAAAACCTTAAAAGCCTTGTCTGATTTGAGACTTGAAGTAGCTGGTCAATTGGGCTTGAGGAGTACAACAGAGTTTAAGGCACTTTGGGTCATCGATTTTCCTTTGCTTGAATTGGATGAAGAATCGGGAAGGTGGTTTGCAAAACATCACCCATTCACATCTCCAAAATCTGAAGATATTACTTTGTTAGAAAGTAATCCAGGTAAGGTAAGAGCAAACGCATACGATTTAGTTGTCAACGGAGTTGAGTTGGGAGGAGGTTCAGTTCGTATTTTTGACAAGGGTCTTCAAGAAAAAATGTTCGAAGTTTTGGGTTTCACAAAAGAAGAAGCACAACATCAATTTGGATTCTTAATGAATGCTTTTAAATACGGTGCTCCACCACATGCTGGTATTGCATTTGGTCTCGATCGACTATGTGCAGTAATGGGAGGTTCGGATAGTATAAGAGATTATATTGCTTTCCCTAAAAATAATGCCGGAAAGGATATTATGATAGAAGCCCCATCTACAATAGACAATAAGCAAATGGCTGATTTAGGCCTGAAAATTGCGGAGTAAAGCATTATTAACATCTTAATTGAAGAAGAATTCGAGAATCGCTTGGATTTTTCTTTGTCAAACATGTTAATTTTATTAACATTGACTAACCAATTATCGATTTATGAAGCAATCCATATTTATTTGTTTCATTCTTGCATGTTGTTTTTTAAGTATTCCAACACAAGCGCAAGAGCACAGACATCATTTGATTTTACAATCAGAAATTGATTTCTCAGATAAAACCAGAGATGGAGTAATCAATGCAGTTTTTGATTTTGAATTTGTAAAAGAGGTTAAATACTGTGTAGAACAAAACGTAATTTGGGTTCAGTATTTGGATAATGATAATCAGTCAGAAGGTATTATTATCACTAAACTAAAAAATTTAGGAGTAGATTTCATCGTTAAAGAATTTTCTCAAGTTGAACAATTAGTGCAAATCTGTTCAAATGAAAAAACCTATTACCCAATTCAAACCAAGTCATCTCATACACAATGAAAAAACTTTTCACATTTGTTTTCATTTGTTTATTAATGATGCATTTAAATGCTAATGCACAATGCAATGGAGGCACTGTAGGAGGGAGTATAACTCCAACAGCTGCATGGCAGTCTACAAACACTGCAGGTATTGCAGGTGGATCATACCGTACATTTAATGCAGTAAGTGGGAATGTCTATTTCTTTTCATTTTGTACAGCAGACGGTGGTAATACCATCTGGGATACGCAAATCACAATAATGGATAATTTTGGAAACTATGCCGGAGGCTATAATGATGATGCTTGTGGCCTTGCTTCTTCCTTACAATGGACCGCACCCTCTACTGCCACCTATAGAGTATTGGTAAATCTTTACAACTGTATTTCGAATACCAACTTGGGAACTATGGTTTATAAAATGTCTCCCCCATTGGTATGTCCAACAAATTTAGGAACAGGTGTGACCAACCTAACTACTCTTCCGTACTCATCCGGAGCAGGAACTACTTGTGGTATGGTTAACGATCTGAATGCTACAAATACCATGGCGTGTGGTAATGTAAATTATTTAAGTGGTGAAGATCGTGTTTGGATATTTACGCCCTCAGTAACAGGCTCTATAACCATTACACTCACTGCACCTGCTGCGAGCTATACCGGATTGATGTTATACTCTGGTTGTCCGCTTAACGGACAAGGAGGTACTTGTGTAGCTAACTCAGTTAGTGCAGCAGGATCAAAGACCATGAATGTTTGTGTAAATGCAGGTCAACAGTATTTTTTGATTTTAGACAGTTGGGCATCTCCGGCATGTAATGCATACAATGATTTAACCATCAGTGCTCCAGTTCCAGCTGGAGGTTGTAACCTAGGAACAGGATTAGTAAACATAACATGGCTTCCTTATACTTCAATCAATAGAACTACGTGCGGAAAAGGAAATGATTTGACACAAAACAATACAGTGAGTTGTGGTAGTAACTTATACCTTACAGGAGAAGATGAAGTTTTTGAATTTACTCCGGTTACATCGGGTAATATAACTATAAATCTAACTAGTAGCGGATCTTATACAGGAATGATGCTTTATGCGGGATGTCCCTTAACCAGCTCATGTTCAGGAAGTGCAGGTGTTTGTGTAGCATTTAATCAAAGCAGTTCAGGGTCTAAATCAATGTGCGTTATGGTAACAGCAGGAGTTACCTATTATTTAGTTATTGATTCTTGGGCAAACCCATCATGCAATCCATACAGTATTAGTATATCAAGTCCTTTTCCAGCTGTCCCGGGGGCCACTTGTGCTACCGCCATTTCCTTAGCATCTTTACCGTATTCCGCTAATAATGTATCGACCTCTTGTACCGGTAATAATTATTTTAACGGAATGACAGGAAGTTGCAATACCTTGTATGAGTCTGGTGAAGACTTGGTATATAGTTATGTTTCTAGTGGGTCTGAATGTATTGGAATTACTTTATCTGGTGCCAGTTCAAACAATATTGGATTTCAAATTTACAGTGCTTGTCCGGGATCTGCTGGGGCAACGTGCATTGGCAGTTTTGGTGGCGCTACTTCTGGTACACTATCTGGTAGTGTGATACTTCCTTCAGCAGGTACTTATTATATTGTAATAGATTCTTGGGCACCTCCATCGAGTGTTACTTTTAATATCAGTGTAACTTCATTTGGAAGTGGTCAAGTAAATGATTTTCCCTGCAATGCACAAATGTTGCCATTAGGAGTCAACTTTACCGGAAATAATAATTGCTCTTCCGGAAGCAATGAGCCTCCTCCTCCTGCATGTTGGGTGAATCCGAATACTGTTAATTCCGTTTGGTATCGATTTATTGCACCAGCCTCAGGTTCCGTTCGTATTCGCACCACACCAGGCACACTATTAAATACGCAGATAGCTGCTTATGCAGGCACATGCGGTACTTCAATGATATTGTATGGATGTAATGACAATGCCCCCAGTTGTGGAACTACTTTAAGCTATATATCCGAACTGGTATTAAACAGTTTAACACCAGGAACAATCTATTATATAAGCGTAGATGGTTACAATACCCAAACGGGTTCTTTTGGAATAATGGTGGTTGATGCCACTATTGGATATCCGTATGCAGCAGGTCAAGAATGTATGGTGCCAAATCCAGTTTGTAATAGCACCATTAGTGTTGGCAATCCGGGTTATCAAGCGTGGGGAAATTATTGTGACTTTCCAGGTGGAGGAGGTAATTGTCTTCTATCAGGTGAAAGGGGATCTGCTTGGTATGAAATACAAATCAACGGAAATGGATTTTTAGAGTTTGATATTATACCAAACGACTGGCCTGGTGCACCAAGTACTGCCGGAACAGATTATGACTTTGCCATTTGGAGAACACAAACCGCAGGTATTCCTGGCCCACATAGCTGTAGTTCAATCGCAACAGGAGCAGTGCCGTTAAGATGTAACTATAGTTTCTTAGGCGTAACCGGATGTTTTAGTAATGCCGCTGGAAATGCACCTGCATCATTCCCGGGTTTTAATGCAGCATACGACAGCCGATTACCTGTTTCAAACGGAGACATATTAATATTGATTGTCAGTAACTTCTCAAATAGTACTTCCGGATTTACGATGAATTTTTCGGCCGGATCTCCTATCAATTATACGCCAAGTCCTGGAACAATTATATGGTCAGGCGGAATAGACGATGACTGGTTCAAAGCCCCAAATTGGGGAGGATGTGCCATACCAAATTGCACTACAAACGTGTTGATTTCTCCTTCTGCTGCAAACCAACCCGTTATTAAAGCAAATGGTGCCTGGTGTAAGAGTATCAATATTAACGCAGGCGCATCACTTACCATCAACGCAGGATTTAACTTAAATGTTTGTGGAGATTTTAATAACAATGGAAACTTTACAACAGCAAGCACTTCATCTGTTACTTTTAATAATGGCAGCGTTACCCAAAGCATTTTAGGAAATTTAATTGGAGCAAATCGATTTGCAAATGTTTACATCAATAAAACAGGTAATGGAATAGTAAGTATGAGCAACGATGTAGACATGAGTGGTTTGTTTACTGTTCAAAATGTATCGAGTATTTATAAAGTCAATGGCTTTACACATAGAGTAGGAGGTAACTTTAGCAATCTGGGAGTATATGATGCAGGGAACGGCCAATTAGATTTTATTGGATCAGTAGCGCAAAATTATTTAAACAGTGGATTTTTAAATCGCGTACTTACCAATCATACAGGGCCTGGAGTGGTATTGGCTTCAAACATGAACATCGGTGTGAATGGCTCCTTAAATTTAAACTTAGGAAAAATCATTACCAATGCTCTAGAAGTAAATGTTACCAATTCGGATACAGCATCGGTAAATACAGGTAATATCAACAGTTATGTAGAAGGGAATTTAAGACGTAAACTATCAGGGTTGCCTGGCGCATATAATTTTCCGGTTGGAGTTAGTAGTAAAGGCTATCAATTGGCCAATGTAAAATTCCTTTCCAATACACTAATTAGTAACCTTAGAGCTTTCTTTGGAGTCTACACTGTGGTTCCACCGGGTTTGGGTTTAACAGAATGCGGAGTTACTTATTCAAATCAAGCTTTGGACAATGGATTTTGGGATATTGCGGCAAGCAACGATCCATCATCAGGGAATTATGAAATGACTTTATTCAATCGCAACTATACCAATTCAGGTGGAAGTAATGGTTGGACGGTAATGAAAAATCCAAATAATGCCGGATGGAGTTTATATAATGGGACATGTGTTATATCTCCGGTCACTTCAGTAAGAAGAACCGGTATGAATGGTTTTTCTAGGTTTGGAACAGCTCAAGCACCTCTGCCACTGCCTGTTAGCTTATTAAATTTTGAAGCAAAATCAGTTTCTGACTACATTGCATTGTTATGGTCAACAGCTAGTGAGAAAAACAATGCTGGATTTGAAATTGAAAGAACAACAGCTTATCCTGATTTTTATAAAATAGGTTTTGTTTCTGGGGCTGGTAATAGTAACATCATAAATGAATACCAATTCAATGATGTAAATGTTAAATCGGGGTTCAAATATTATTATCGACTTAAGCAAATTGATTATGATGGAAAGTTTGAGTACAGTCCAATCGTATCAGCATACATCAATAGCGATAAATTATTCTCGTACAATATTATGCCGAATCCATATTCAGGTGCAACCAATATAGTCTTCTATAGCGATGAAAATGCAATGGTTGACATACGAGTATATAATGTAACAGGAGAATTGGTTAGCATCATTACTGAAGGCAATCTAAATAAAGGCCAATATCTCTATCAATTTAGTGCTAGGGATAAAGGACATCCACCCGGTATCTATACTCTTCAAATTAAAGTTAACGACCAGTTGATTACGGAACGTTTGGTTGAATTAAATTAAGGGTCTCCGTCTGTTTTAATTTTCCCAGAACCACTCTTTGTATTTTGACTCAAACAGCTGATTTCCGTACATTTGGACTTTAAATGTATTATTGAATGGATTCGGAGAAAGAAACAAATAGCGATAACGAATTAAAAATTGATCAAGAAAAGATCAATGCAACAAATGATGTGCAGAAATCTAGTGTGAATGATGATTTTGAAACTCATACTGAAGCAGATGATGAAAGTGATATTAGCGAAATCGAATTGGATTATGATGAAGAGCAAAGCAAAGAAGAGAACGAAGAGGAACAAGCTGAAGATTCCAACTACTTAGTATATAATCGTTCGGATTTAGTTGAAAAGTTAAGTGAACTTGCAAGCTCTGAAGATATTATTGGAGTAAGAAAAAAAGTGAATGCCATTCGTGAAGCATTTGTAACCATTAGCGATAAAGAAAAATCAGATGCATTAGAAAATTTCTTAGATGAGGGTGGATTGCAAGATGACTTTGTAATTGAAGAAGATGAAATTTCAAAGTCATTTTATTCTTTGCTTGAAAAATTCAATCGAAATAAGGTTAAGTATTTTAAGCAACTCGATAAAGAAAGGGGACAGAACTACCATCAGAAACATGAAATATTATTGCAACTAAAGAATCTGATTCAGCATGAGGAAGATGTATCAAAGGCATTTAATGAGTTTCATGAGTTGCAAGCTAAATGGAGATCAATAGGTCCGGTGCCTCACCGAAAATCAGAAGATTTATGGATGACCTATAAACACTACATTGATAGTTTTTATGAATTCATTCGTTTAAATAGACAGCTTCAAGAATTGGATTGGAAGCGCAATTTTGAAATAAAGATTCAATTGTGTGAGCAAGCCGAATCTTTGTTATTGGAACCTTCGATCGGTATTGCTTTAAAACAAATTCAAACCTTAAAAAATCAATGGCATGACGTTGGTCAAGTGCCTAGAGAGAGTCGTTCAGAATTGGGTAGCCGATTCAAAGCAGCCATTGATAAAGTAATTGACCGAAAGAAGCATCTAAGCGAAGAGAATAAGCAACAGCAATTGGATTCGAAAAAATTGAAAGAGGAACTTTGTGAAAAAATCGAATCCATCCTTAAGAATGAATTAAATGAAAATGTTTCATGGCAGAAAAAGATAACTGAAGTAATTGAACTTCAAGGGGAGTGGAAGAAGGCAGGATATGCAGGTAAGGATGCTAATGATCTGCTATGGGATCGATTTAAAAATGGATGCGATGCCTTTTTTGCTAAGAAATCGGAGCAGAATAAAAAGAGACGTGCTGAGTTACAAAAAAATCTTCAAGCCAAAACGGAGTTAACCATACAAGCGGAAGCGCTTAAAGAAAGTACAGATTGGAAAATTGCAACAGAAGAGTTTATTAAACTTCAAAAGCAATGGAAAAAAATTGGATATGCTGGTGAGAAATCAGGCAATCAAATCTGGGATCGATTTAAATCTGCAGGGGACTACTTTTTTGAGGCAAAGAAAAATTTCTTTTCCAATATTGATCAGGAGTATGAAAAGAATTTAGAATCAAAGATTGCTTTGTTAACTAAAATTGAAAATTTTTCTTCGGATGAGGGAGCAGAGGCAGCGCTTGAACAAATAAAAGCTTTTCAAAGAGAATGGCTAAGCATCGGATTAGTTCCTATTAAAGAGAAGGATAAAATTCAAAAGAAATATCATCAGGCCATCAATAAACAATTTAGTGCATTAGGCATTGCCGATCAGCGCAAGACCAAAATTATGTACAAAGAGAGAATCAATCATATTAAGGAGAGTGATGGAATGAGCCAAAGGAAATTCAGTGCAGAAAAGCAACAATTGAAAAAGAAGTTAAGCGAACTAAACAGCGATGTGCAACTTTGGGAAAACAATCTTGGTTTTTTTGCGAAATCAAAAAATGCTGAATCTATCAAAGCAGAATTTGAGACAAAAATTTCAGCTGCAAAGAAAGAAATGGACGTGATCAAAGAAAAATTGGAGATGCTAAAAACCACTTTATCTGCCGATAAATAAAGCAAATTTCAAAAATATTTGTTCATAACCCTGTGAATAAGAAAAAAGCTCCATCCTTATTGATGGAGCTTTCTACTTTACCTTTGAACTGAAAGTTTTTAAGGTTTTACATTAACACGGTTTTTAAGGAAGAAACTCCCGCTTTTCGCCTCCTCATCTCGGGAGTTTTCTTTTTTCTATCAAGTCAAAAACAAAAACTGTTCCAAGAATAAATCAAACAGTCATTATTTCTTTTTCCTTACTTTCTAAATGTTTGTCTACTTTTAGAATGTATTGATCGGTTGTGGTTTGAACCTTTGTCTCCGCATCTTTAGCCACATCTTCAGGCAAGCCATTTTTCAACTCTTTTTTTATTAAATCGTTGGCATCTTTTCGAATATTGCGAATACTAACTTTTGTTTGTTCTCCTTCTTGCTTAGTCTTTTTCACGAGTTCTTTCCTCCTTTCTTCTGTCAATGGTGGAATATTGAGTCGTATCACTGATCCATCGTTCATTGGCGTAACACCAAGATTCGCTCCCATGATTGATTTCTCAATATTAACCAACATGCCTTTCTCCCATGGTTGAATTACAATAGTTCTTGCATCTGGTGTAGTAATGTTTGATACCTGATTTAAAGGAGTATTTGATCCATAATAATCTACCATGATTCCATCCAACATATGTGGGCTGGCTTTTCCGGCCCTGATCTTTGCCAATTCAGCCTCTAGATGATCGATAGCTTTATTCATCTGATCGTCTGTAGATTGGTAAATTGTATTTAAGTTTTGCATAACACGTGATTTTTTACAAATATAAGTAATGAATAATTTTAGGCTTGAACTAAAGTTCCTAATGATTCTCCCTTAATTATTTTTGAGAGGTTTCCTGGCTCATTCATATTAAAAACAATGATCGGCAATCGATTTTCTTGGCAAAGAGTAAAGGCCGTTAAATCCATTACTTTTAAATCTTTTTGATAGGCTTCAGTATAAGTTAGACGATCAAAACGAGTAGCGTTTTTATCTTTTTCAGGATCGGATGTATATATACCATCCACTCTAGTACCTTTAAGAATGACATCGGCTTCAATTTCTATTGCTCTTAATGATGCAGCCGTATCGGTGGTAAAGTATGGATTGCCTGTCCCTGCTCCAAAAATTACTATCCGATTTTTTTCTAAATGTCGTACGGCTCTTCTTCGAATAAATGGTTCACAAATAGCTTCCATTTTTATTGCACTCTGAAGACGTGTTTGCAATCCCATTTGTTCAAGAGCCGATTGCAAGGCCATTGAATTGATAACAGTAGCCAACATCCCCATATAATCTCCCTGAACGCGATCCATTCCTCCTTCGGATGCTTGTAATCCTCTGAAAATATTTCCACCTCCAATGACAATAGCAATCTGAGTTCCAAGTTCTGCGATCTCTTTTATATCTCTGGCGTATTGATTGAGTCGTTGGTTATCAATCCCATAATTTTTATCACCCATCAGGGCTTCTCCGCTTAGCTTGAGTAAAACTCTTTTGTATTTCACTGAATATGTTTTTTGCGAAAATAAAAAAAGTCCTGCTTTTGACAGGACTCTTTTTTGTTTTTTTAGGAGGCTAACTGAACTCGTTTCATGGAAACCACTTTTAAGTCTTTGTTATTCTCTTCCAACAATTGTCGAATGGTTTTTTTATCGTCTTTTATAAAGTTCTGATTCAGCAAAGTACTTTCTTTATAGAACTTATTTACTTTTCCGGCCGCAATTTTCTCTACCATGTCCTCCGGCTTTCCTTCTTGTCTCGCTTGATCGCGAGCAATATCCATTTCACGCTCTAACATTTCGGTACTTACATCATCTTTATCGATAGCAACAGGAGCCATGGCAGCAGCTTGCATCGCTACATCTTTTGCCATTTCAGCATCAACTTGCTGATTGAAAGCAATCAAAGAAGTTAATCGATTGCCAGGATGATTGTAAACGGTAACCGATGCACTTTCTACAAATTCAATGCGACTTACCTCAAGTTTTTCACCAATTTTTCCAATCTGCTCAAAAAGACTATCCTTAACTTTCATACCATTGAAATCAGTTTCAAGCAAGTTGTCGATAGTTTGTATTTTATTGTTTAACACTAAATTTAAAAGGTCTGTTCCATACTGAATAAACGCTTCGTTTTTTGCAACAAAGTCTGTTTCACAGTTCAATGAGATGATGGCACCGGCATTAGCATTATCATTTGTAGTTCCAAATACAAATCCTTCCTTGGCATCTCTATCCGAACGGTTTAAAGCAACTTTTTGACCCTTTTTTCTTAAGTAGTCAATAGCTTTTTCAAAATCTCCGTTGGCCTCGGTTAATGCTTTTTTGCAATCCATCATACCGGCTCCGGTTTGTTGTCTTAATTTATTTACATCTGCTGCTGATATACTCACTGTCGTTTCCATTAAATTGTTATTTATCTATTATTTCTCGATTAATCTTTTTGCTTAGCCGGTTTACGCGCTGTGGTTTTTCGAGGTCTAAGATTGGTTTTCTTCTTAGCGCCTTTATCGTCTTCTTCTTCTTCGCTGATATTTGCTCCAGCTGCTGATGCAATTTGATCCTCATCGTTTTCTTTATCGGCATCTTTATCTTCAGCTCTTTCGGCTAGTCCTTCTTCTATGGATTTAACCATAATCTTCAATATCAGACTAATTGATTTTGTCGCATCATCATTTCCAGGAATGGCGAAATCTACTTGGCTAGGATCAGAATTGGTATCACAAATACCAATGATTGGAATATTCAATTTGTTCGCTTCGGCTACAGCAATATGCTCACGAACAATATCAACTACAAAAATAGCAGCGGGTAAACGCGTAAGGTCTGCAATACTTCCCAATACTTTTTCCATTTTAGCTTTTTGTCTGCTCACGTTTAGCTTTTCTTTTTTAGACAAAACAGCGTAGGTGCCATCTGACATAAATTTGTCAAACGACATCATTTTTTTAACTGATTTTCTTTGAGTGGCGAAGTTGGTTAGCATCCCTCCAGGCCATCTTTCATTAATAAAAGGCATATTTACTGACTTTGCAGCATTGGCCACGATATCTTTTGCTTGCTTTTTAGTGGCAACAAATAAGATTTTCTTACCTGACTTAGCAATTTGACGCATTGCTGAAGCTGCTTCAGCTAATTTTGCGTGAGTTTTATTTAAATCCAGAATATGGATACCATTTCGCTCCATAAAAATATAAGGAGCCATTTTTGGATTCCACTTGCGCTTTAAATGTCCAAAGTGTACTCCGGCATCTAAAAGCTCTTGTTGTGATACATTTATCATAGTATGAATTAAAATATTTTTATCGTTTACTAAACTGGAAGCGTTTTCTAGCTTTCTTCTGACCTGATTTTTTTCGCTCAACCATACGAGGATCACGAGTTAATAGACCTTTAGCTTTTAGAGCTCCTTTATAATTCTCGTCAATTTTAACTAATGCTCGTGCAATCGCTAAGCGAATTGCTTCAGCTTGCCCATTGATTCCACCACCAGTCACATTCGCTTTTACATCATACTGATCAACTGTTTCGGTCTCAATAAATGATTGTTTAGAAATGTATTGTAATGCGGTAGTAGGAAAATAATCCTGCAGTTCGCGATTGTTTACTGTTAAGGCTCCTGTCCCACGTGATAAATAGATACGTGCTACAGATGTTTTTCTTCTTCCAATTGTGTGGGTAATTTCCATTGAATATTATTTGGGAATTATAATTCTAATTTGGTTGGCTTTTGTGCCTCGTGCGGATGCTCAGACCCTGCGAACACATGAAGGTTTCTAAAGATATCTCTTCCTAAGCGATTTTTTGGAAGCATTCCTCTAATAGCATTCTCAACAACAAATGTTGGCTTTTTGCTCATAACATTAGAAGGATTGATAAATCGTTGACCTCCAGGATAACCAGTATAGGAAACGTATTGTTTTTCTTGAAACTTATTACCACTAAATTTTACTTTTTCAGCATTAATAATGATAACATTATCTCCACAATTAACATGTGGTGTAAAGCTAGCTTTGTGCTTTCCTCTTAAAATCTTAGCGGCCATAGTGCTAAGTCTTCCTACAATTTGATCTTCAGCATCAATCAGAATCCACTTCTTGTCAATTGTAGCGGCATTGGCGCTCAATGTTTTATACGTTAATTGCTTCACGATATTAAATCTATTAGAATTTGGGGTTGCAAAATTAAAACTTATTTGTCAATAAACAAGCCTGAATACGTGGATTTTATCAATAGTTGAAATAGAAGGATTGATCTGAGAAACTTTTGTGAGATAATGAACTACTGAATCAACTTTTACCCAAGAATTTTAACACTTCACCTAAAATCCTTTCAGGTAAAAATACTATTTCTTTTAAGCCAAGCGAACATAATTAATAGTTAGTAGTATAACTATTTATTCCAATACAGAAGAATGAATCTAACGTAATCAATTGAATATCAAATGTATGGATAGGTATTAATTGTTAATAGAATGAGAAGGGCATAACTCTTACCTAAAAAAATTACGCAAATCAATGATGACTTTTTTTAACTCATAATGGCATAACTCTTGCGCTCTACGTTCTAATCTATTAAATTGCAACATAATCTTAGAAACCTACTGACTTTCATTCCTGGAACCCGACCAAAAAGTGTTCTAACTGTGTTAAAACCCAAAATAAGCTTGTAAAACCCATAGAGGAAACTCTATTATATTGCTAATGGAACAAAAACTGTATAGATTATTACAGCGTGAATTGAATTTTATAAGAACTATAGGATTAATCTTGATCTTGATAGTGCTTCAAAGTAATCAATTGTATGCTAATTGTACACCGCCTGTAATAAGCGAAACACATACTAATGTCACCTGTGCAGGTGATTCAAGCGGATCAATCGATATATCTGTTTCTGGAAATGGACCATTTAATTTTTTATGGTCAGATGGTGCCAGTGATGAAGATCGAAGCGCATTAAATGCGGGTATATATACTTTGACCGTTACGGATGATTCAAGTTGTACAGCTAGTATTACCATAACGATTGCTCAACCTCAGCCTTTGGATATAAACTTTACTTTATCTCATATTTCGTGTAATGGGGGTCAGGATGGTTCAATAGATTTAATCACCGGTGGAGGAACTGCACCTTATTCCTATTTATGGAATAATGGATCTACACAGGAAGATATAAGTAATTTATCCTCCGGTATGCATACCGTAACCGTTACTGATTCAGTAGGTTGTGTTTTATCAATGTCATTTTTATTAAATCAACCTGCGTCTATTTCTGCTGGAGAAATAATTTCAGTTCCTATTTGTGCAGGAGATGCAAACGGACAAATAGATCTTACACCTTCAGGAGGGACTCCTCCTTATTCATTCATTTGGTCGAACAGTGAAACTACAGAAGATATTGCCAATCTTGTTGCAGGCACTTACTCTGTTACTATTATGGATGGAAATCAGTGTTCATTTAACTTTTCTTTTATAGTAAATGATGGATTTACACCATTACCTATAGTGATTACTCCTTCATCAGCAACTGAATTCTGTCAAGGTGGTTCGGTGATACTGAATGCGAGCATTGGCTTTACAAATTATTTATGGTCTACAACTGAACAGACTCCTTCCATATTAGTAACTAATACCGGAAGTTATTTTGTATCAGCTCAAGATACCAATGGTTGCATAGCGAATGACAGTATATATATAGATGTATTTGACCTTCCTTTTGCGTCAGTGATTGTAACAGACGTTGATTGTTTTGGAAACAGTACTGGATCAATTAGTGCTTCAGGTTTGGTTGGAACGCCCCCATTTGTTTTTCAATTAAATAACGGACCCATCGATTCGATTGGATTATTCACAAATTTAGTTGCCGGCCTTTATGACCTCATGGTTACCGACAGCAATGCTTGTTCGTTCTCAATGCAAGTATTGGTGAATGAGCCTCCAATTATTTCACTTACTCATATTAAATCAGATAATCTTTGTTACAATGCTGCTTCAGGTTCTATTGATATAACAGTTAGCGGAGGGCTAGCTCCCTATACATTTATTTGGAGTAATGGAAGTACCGATGAAGATCAAATAAACCTAACCAATGGAAACTATATTGTTACAGTAACTGATGCCAATGCTTGTGTGTTTGTTGACGCATTTGATATTACTTCTCCAACTGAATTAACTCTAGGAAAAGATTTTAATAGTATAACGTGTCATGGGGGAGGCGATGGAAATGCTATCGTATTTGTAAGTGGAGGAACCCCTGGTTATACTTATCTATGGAGTGATGGTCAAACAACCGACTTGGCAGAAAGCTTAGATGCCGGACTTTATACCGTTACGGTTACCGATGCCAATGGTTGTACCAAGTCAACTGCCGTTTTAATCAATGAACCACCAATATTAAGTTCGCAACTCAATGTAAGCAATGTAACCTGTAATGGAATGGACAATGGTACTGCTAGCTTACTGGTAAGTGGTGGTACTCCTTATCAGATCGGAAGTGCTTATATATATTCATGGAATACAGTACCTGTTCAAACAAATTCATCTGCCAATGGGCTAAGCGCTGGATCCTACATAGCAACGATTTCTGATTCTGTTGGATGTATATTAAATGTAGTTGCTAATATCAGTGAACCGAATCCTATTTTAATCAATATAACTAACATAAACCCTACTTGCAATGGTGGAAGTAATGGCCAAGCTATCGCTGCAGTGAGCGGAGGTAGTGCTCCCTATATGTATAGTTGGAATACAAACCCGATAAAAACGACCAGCAATGCAACACAATTAAGTGCTGGTACTTATGTAGTAACGGTTACCGATTTAAATGGATGCACAAAAACTGCTACAGCCAATTTGATTAATCCTCCAGCCATCCAGGCCAATGCTACAGTTTTATCTGTAACATGTTATGGCGCAGCCGATGGAAAAATAATTCTAAACCCTAGTGGTGGTACGCCTCCCTATTCTTACTTGTGGAATACGAATCCTGCACAAACAAATGCAACTGCTCAAAACCTAACTCCAGGAAATTATACCGTTACCATTCTGGGAAGTGGAGGATGCACGCAAATGTATAGTTATACCATTACGCAACCCTCAGAAATTCTCTGTAACCCAACGGTTAATAATCCTACTTGCTTTAATTACGCTAATGGTTCAATAGTTCTTAATCCAAGTGGAGGAGTAGGACCATATACTTTTATATGGAGCAATGGAAATACAAATTCATCCTTAAACAATGTTGTCGCTGGAATGTACACCGTTACCATTACTGATGCAAGTGGTTGTGTAAAATCTTGTCCGTTTACATTGGTGAGCCCGGCACAATTATCCATTACACCATCTATAAATCATGTTTCTTGTTTTGGTGGTGCAAATGCAAACATTGTTGTTGCAGGTAGTGGAGGAGTTTCGCCATATACTTACGCATGGTCAAATGGTTCAACAGGAACTTCCGTTTCTAATTTGTCTGCCGGAAACTATACAGTTACTGTAACGGATGCAAACGCATGCACAACTTCACTATTGATTCAAGTTACACAGCCTCAAGAGTTGGGATGTAATTGCAGCGCGAATATTACACATGTTTCTTGCTACGGAGGATCAAATGGCTCCATTACTGCTAATCCAACCGGTGGAACTCCACCCTATAGTTATGTTTGGAGTAATGGACAACAGACTCAAACGGCAGGTGGATTAATTGCTGGCACCTATACGGTTACGATAACAGATTCTAAGGGTTGCCAAAGCGTTAAAGTAATTCAAGTTAACGAACCATTAATACTAAATGCCACGCTTATTGGTAATGACGCAACTTGCAATAGCTATAAAGATGGCTCGGCTCAAGTTTTCCCTAGTGGAGGGACTCCGCCATATACGTATACATGGAGTACCATTCCGGTTCAAACAAATGCTACCGCCACTGGATTGGGTGCGGGTTCATATACCGTTACCATCATTGATTCAAAAGGATGTGTAAAAGTTGCAGGAGTAACCATTGCCGAGAACCCGGCAATCTCATGTACGATAAACAAAACAAATGTCAAATGCTTTGGTGGAAGCAGCGGCACAGCCAGCGTAACAGTAGGTGGTGGAACAGCACCATTTAATTATAGTTGGAATACTGTTCCCGTTAAAACAACACAAACCGTTATTGGCTTAAGTGCCGGTACTTATACGGTAACAATAACAGATGCAATTGGATGTACAAAAACTTCATCAGTTACCATTGGACAACCTTCAGCATTATTAGCTCTTTATATCGCTACGCCACCAACGTGTTATGGTGCTTCCAATGGATCAATTGATTTGATTGTTACGGGTGGTACTCAACCGTATTCTTTTGTATGGAGCAATGGTGCAACAACTGAAGATATCAGTAATATAATGGCAGGTTTGTTCCAAGTTACGGTAACGGATTCTCTTAACTGTGTTACCAATGCCGTTATAGTTTTAAATCAACCCGGTCAGTTAATGTGTTCCACCAATACTTCTTCTGTCAGTTGTAACGGAGAGCAGGATGGCGTTGCAGTAGTAGCGGCAAGTGGAGGAATATTACCCTATTCATATATCTGGTCCAACGGATCGACTAATGCAAGCATTATAAATGCATCAGCAGGGACTTATACAGTGACCGTTACTGATGCAAATGGATGTTCCAGTATTTGTCAAGCGATCATAGGAAGCCCGCAATCGCTGTCCTGTTCGATTCAAGCATGTTGCGATACCATAAGATGTTATGGTGATATGACCGGTGCGTTGCATGCAAATGTAACTGGTGGTACGGCTCCTTATTCCTATTTTTGGAATAGCAACCCTGCGCAAACCGGAATTACAGCAAGTGGACTAGGAGCAGGAACCTATACCGTTATAATAACCGATGCTAATGGATGCACCAGCAGTTGTTCCTATACCTTAACTCAGCCGGATCCGCTAACTTGTTTAGCAAGTGGTACCAATGTTACCTGCAGTGGAGCAGCTGACGGAACCGCAACCGTTATACCAACAGGAGGTACGGCACCTTACACTTATGCTTGGAATACTGTTGTTACACAAACTACTGCAACCGCAGTTGGACTAAGTGCTGGCACTTATGTTGTGTTTGTAACCGATGCCAATAATTGTACAACATCATGCTCTGTTACCATCACCGAGCCTTCAACATTATCTTGTTATATCAATTCAAACAATGTGCTTTGTTTTGGGGGTAATGATGGAAATGCAAATGTAGTTGTACTTGGAGGACTTCCACCCTATCAATATTTGTGGAGCAACGGACAAACCAATTCTACAGCAACGGATTTAGTGGCCGGAACCTATACGGTAACCGTTACGGATGCTAATGGTTGTTCTACCTCTTGCTCAACCATTGTTAGTCAAGGAACGGAGATGAGTTGTTCAATCACTTCTGTTGATGTTTTATGTTTTGGTCAAGCTACAGGAAGTGCAACGGTAACCGCCACAGGTGGTGTAGCCCCTTACAGTTATTCCTGGAACAGCATTCCACCACAATTTACACAAACGGCAACCGGATTAGTGGCGGGAACTTATATTGTAATTGTGCATGATGCACAAGGATGTACAACATCTTGTACGGTTACGTTAACTGAACCCAGTCAACTTACTTGTTCTATAACAGTAGATAAGGAAATTAATTGCTATGGAGCTGGTGGAGCAGAAGCTACTGCTTATGCAAGTGGAGGCACCCCACCTTACACATATTTGTGGAATACAAATCCGGTTCAAACAACGCAAACAGCTCTTGGCTTGTTCTCGCAATCCTATACAGTTGTTATTACGGATGCTAAAGGATGTACTTCATCTTGTTCAGTTACCATTAATCAACCTATGCAACTTTTGTGCTCGACACAAAAAGTTGATGATTTATGTGGGCTGGGCACAGGATCGGCTAGCGTAAATGTTTCGCAAGGCACACCTCCCTATACATTTTTATGGAGCAATGGTGCTACTACAATGTCGATTGGCATGCTAACTCCAGGAAACTATACAGTAACGGTGACTGATAGTTTAGGCTGCATTGCAATTTGTGATGTATATGTTGCAGGTGCTGCACCTATAATTATTACTACTACAGTTACACATAATACCTGTTACAAAGGCAGCGATGGGCAAATAACAGCAAATGTTAGTGGAGGGACTCTCCCATATTCTTTCATGTGGAGCAATGGACAAACTACCCAAACCGCTGTTGGACTTAAGAAAGGTTGGTATACCGTTACAGTTACCGATGCCAACAGTTGCAGTGCAACTAAATCCGCATTTGTAAATCAACCGATAAAACTGAATGCAAGTTTTATAAAAACGCGTCCTAAATGTTATGGCGAATCCAATGGTTCTATTCAGGCCATTCCAAGTGGAGGAACTCCACCTTATTCATTCTTATGGAGTGATGGACAAACTACAGCTATAGCTATTGGATTGGTTTCGGCACAATATACCGTAACCATAACAGATGCAAATGGATGCACTAAAGTTAAACAACCTAATTTACCCAATCGTCCTGCATTATATGTTACTCCAATCGTTACCATACCGACTTGTTATGGAGGTAATGATGGATATATAACCGCTCAGCCTATAGGAGGTACGCCTCCCTATACCTATGCATGGGATGATGGACAGACAACACAAACTGCGGTTGGGCTTTCGTATGGTTTGCATACCGTAACCGTGACCGATAAGAAAGGTTGCACAAAGGTTTGTACCGGATTTATAACCAATCCTCCAAACATGATTGTGAACATTTTGAAAACAAATGTTTCTTGTAATGGAGGAAATGATGGATATGCTTGCGCACACATATCAAGTGGTGGAATCCCTCCATTCACTTATTTGTGGTCTGATGGACAAACAACACAACATGTATACAACTTAGTAGCAGGAACCTATACAGTTACCGTTACCGATTCGCTGGGTTGTTTTAAAGAGAAAACATTTAATCTAGGACAACCTTCAGCATTATATTGTTCAATTACTAAAACAGATCCTACTTGTAATGCTTCAGATGGAAGTTTAACAGTAAATGTAAGCGGAGGAAGTCCGGGATATTTATATCAATGGAGCACGGGAAGTTATTTACCTGGCATCAGCGGATTGCCCTCGGGTACCTATACGGTTACCATTACCGACACTAAAGGCTGTACAACTGTTTGTACGGAAACGTTAGTTCCTACAAATTCTATGGCTTGCACAATTTGTGTTACACAGCATGTAACATGTTATGGTGGAAGCGATGGTTCAGCTCAGGTTTGTGTAGCAGCTGGCACGGCACCCTATACCTTCTTATGGAGTAATGGTCAGACCAATTCTTCCGCTACCGGATTGTCGGCAGGTCTATATTCCATAACCGTTACAGATGTGAATGGATGCATTAGCACTTGTTCTATCGTAATCAATGAACCCACTCAACTCATTTGTAGTACCAACAAATATGACCCAACCTGTGGTCAGAACAATGGATCGGCTACGGTTAGTGTTGTTGGTGGATCTGCACCGTATCTGTATTTGTGGAGCAATGGTCAAACTAACGCTACTGCAACCGGATTGGGTCAAGGATTATATACCGTTACAGTAACGGATGCAAATGGCTGTTCAACTTTTTGTTCTGCTACTTTAATTGAATTTGGTTCGTTTAATCTTTCCTTTAGTAAAATCAAAAATGTAAGCTGTCATGGCTTAAGCAATGGAGAAGTTGAAGTAAATGCTTCTGGAGGCAATGCGCCATATAGTTACGTATGGAGCAGTGGTCAGACTACACAATTCATCAGCGGCTTAAGTGCAGGAGTTTACACAGCTACCGTAACCGATGCTATAGGGTGTACTGCAGAAGCCAGTATACAAATCACTCAACCCGATCTTTTAATGGCATCACTTACAGCGGTTGATGTTAGCATATCCGGTAATAGCGATGGAAGTATAACTTCATTAGTAAGTGGAGGAACAACTCCTTACAGTTATTTATGGAGTAATGGTTCAACAATGGCAAGTCTTCAAAACCTACCTGCCGGAACCTATACCCTCACGGTTACAGATTATAACTTATGTATCACAACTTCAACTGCTATTGTAAGCGAACCGGTATGCTCCACATTTTTTACCTATGCCATTGAACAATGGGATGATGTTCCAAATGGTTCAAATGCAGGTACCTATCTGGACAATAATTTTGCAACTGCTTTCCCAAATGGGATTATCTTAGGAGATTGTAATCGATTCCTAACTTTAAGTAGCGCTTCAGTAGTAAGAAATTTTGTGGCTTCAAGTGGAACGCCAAGACAACTTGATCCTGGAACTTTGGTTGATCCTACGATTTATACTTATGGTAATACATTGGCCGGACAGCTCGCAGCCTTAAAACTCAATATGGTTTTTGATAGCATTGATGCGGGATTTGCGCCATTGTCAACAGAATTGTTTAAGAACTTAAAAGTTACTTATGGACAATTTGCAGGTTGGACAGTAGAACAAGTATATAATCATGCACATTATCACTTAGGCTGTGGAAATGCCTGCAATCAAAATTGCTTTGCAGATATTAATACAGCAATTACATTGATCAATGTCAGTTACGAAGAAGGCATTCAGAAAAACAATTATCTTATTTGTCCAGCAAATTACTCTCCGCCACGTTTAGCGTATTATAGTGATATCAATAGGTTTGAGTTGAATGCATTTCCAAATCCAGCTTCAGAGCAGATTTCAATTGAATTCATTAGTGCTGTGCAACAAAAATTTGAATTGCAAATTCTAAATGTTGTGGGTCAACAAATTTCAACAGAAACAATTGGTGCGGTAGAAGGATATAACAAGGTAAGCAAAGCGCTTCTACCTTTAAGCAATGGAACCTATGTAATACGACTAATAGGTTCTGGAGAAATAGGTCAGTTCTTATTTATTAAGCAATAGTTTTTTTACAGGTTTTGCTCTTAAAAGTCACTCATGTGGGTTTCATGAGTGGCTTTTTTTATGATGTTCATCACCCATAAGCTTAAAATATTTCTATTCGTCTGTTCTTACTTTCCGGCTGATGAAAATCATTAACTTTTAAAATGTTATATGGTATACTTGATGGAAGTATAAAGCTATTTCCAATGAAGATTATTCCATATGTCATTTTGTTTTTCGCAATTGCTACAATCAATTGTTCTTGTAAAAAGCACCAGGATAATGAAGCGATAGCAAGCGAATCGGCAAAAAAAATAATAGTCTCATACAGTTTTGACGGAGTTGCTTTGACATTCGATAGCATGTTGTATTACAATCTTTCCGGCAACTTGTTAGGGGTTTCTCATTTAGAGTATTATGTTTCTGATATTGTACTAACACGATCTAATGGTGAACAGATTATCATCAATAAAGAATTTTATGTTGATGCTCGAAAGAACGAATTGAATTCAATCGACCTTGGAACAATTCCTGATGGTGAGTACACAAGCATTACGTTTTATGTTGGGTTAGACAGTTCTAAAAATCAAACCGGATTTCTTCCTCCGACTACCTACAATATAAATATGGCCTGGCCTGTGGGAATGGGAGGAGGTTATCATTTTATGAAATTAGAAGGTCATTTTGTTGAAATGGGTAACACTTATGGGTATGCCATACATCTTGGCAATAACTATACTTTGGTACAATGCACAATACATCAGAACTTTAATTTCTCCAACGGAAACACAATCCTAAAGTTGGATATGAATTTGAGCGAATGGTTTAAGAATCCTTACTCATATAATCTGAATGTCGATCCAAATTATACGATGGGAGATTCAACCGCCATGACCAATATTTCTCATAATGGAACTGATGTGTTTACCATAAAAACTAATTAGTATGAATAGGATAGTATTACTGATTATTATAGTTTGTTTGATATGGTCTTGCAAAAAATCAGATTCGGATGCTGGTGATCCTTATGTGTTTCAAGCTACTCCATATACCTTACAAACTCCTGCGCTTTTCCCGATATTAAATTTAAGTTCAGACAATAAATTAACAGTAGAAGGCATTGCTTTAGGACGGAAATTATACTACGACACCTTATTGTCTTTAGATGGTCGTTCATGTGCAGGCTGCCATTTACAAACACAAGCATTTACTCTGTCATCAGTAAATTCACAACCGCATATTAACTTGGCATGGAATGATAAGTTTTTATGGAATGGAAAAGTGGAAGGGAGCATGGAGGACATTATGAAATTTGAAGTAGAGGATTTTTTTGTAACAGATGTCAATAAGATCAAATCTAATCCTGACTATCCTCCAATGTTTGCAAAAGCTTTCGGATCATCAACAATAAGTTTAAAAAGAATTGAATTTGCTTTGGCTCAATTTATAACAACCATGGTGAGCAGTGATTCTAAGTTTGATAAGTTTTTACGACATGAATTGGTATTATCGCCATCGGAAATGAATGGATTTAACATTTTTAATTCAGAGAAAGGCGATTGTTTTCATTGCCATAGTATTCCTCTGTTTACTACAAATGATTATCGCAACATTGGATTAGACAGCATTTATAATAACTCTAATTCAGGAAGGTACATCATAACCGGTAATAGTTTTGATTTAGGGAAATTTAAAGTGCCCACATTACGAAATGTAGAGTTAACTGCACCGTATATGCACGATGGACGATTTGCAACTTTAGAAGAAGTTATTGATCATTATGATCATGGAGTGAAATCTTCGCCTACATTAGATCCGATCATGACAAAGCCCGGAAAAGAAAATGGTCTGCAACTTACGGTTTCGGAAAAGGCTGACTTAGTTTCTTTTTTAAAATGCCTCACAGATACTTCCTTTATCAATCGTACTTCTTTAAGTTCACCATAAATATTTAAAGTATTTGGCCATTTTTATAAGTCTTTTAAGGATTTTCATGTGGTTCGCCATAAAAATATTGGCAAAATAGGCTTGATTTTTGTAAATTTCCCCATATACATCGGGACCTCTTCCTTAGAATATATATTTCTCCTTTCGGTGTAAATTTATTTAGCCATTTTTTTAATCGATTAAAAAGTAATTTTTAGAATGAAACTTTTTACAAGAAGTATTTTTGTTTTCTTACTCACTAGCTTGGTGTTGCCTAAAATCTCTAACGCACAAGTTAATCTTACCCGAACAACTTTTAACAGTGCTTACAATGCAATATCATTGCCATCTGCAAATGAAATAACTACTCCTATTCCTCCTGCATTAGGAAACAGTAATCAATTTACCAATACCATTGGTTTTGCAAACAACGATGATGGTGTGGCATATTTGCCATTGCCATTTAATTTTGATTTTAATGGAACGGTTTATAATGCGACTACTTCTTATTTAGGAGTAAGCACCAATGGATATTTATATTTTTCGAACGACAGTAGCAATGCTTCAAAATTATCAGAAGCGAATAATGTTAATTTATTTTTGAGCGCTGCGCCCAATTCAGTTTTGGCACCTTGGTTTGACAACCTGCATAGAGGACCTTCCGGTTGGACTTTTGGTTCAGCCAGTGGAAAAGTGTTGCATCAAGTGAATGGAACTTCTCCCAATCGTGAATGGATCATTCAATATACCGATTGGGCATCTTACCAAAACACCAGTGGAGGGCAACCACGACAACTTAACTTTCAAGTTGCTTTGTTTGAAACAAGTGGTGTGATAGAATTTAGATATGGATCAAAAAATGGAAGCGCATTTAATGCTGCAGAATCCGCTAGCATTGGTATTGAAAATGCCAGTGGAGGAAATGGAAATTATATAGATGGTATCGTTGGATCTTCAATGGTGAATTCTACCATGCTCACTTCAGGAAAATTTCCTTCCTATCATTTACGATATACTCCGGGAGTCCCTTCAGCTATAAGTAGTGGAGTGTATGAGGTGGGTGTAGGTAAAACATACAACTCGTTAACAGAGGCAATTGCCGATGCCAATCATAGAGGTGTGGGTGGAAATGTGACATTCAGCTTAACCGATGCAGTTTATGATTCTCTTTCTGCAAACGGAAGTAACATTTTCCCGCTCATCATTGGACCAATCACTGGAACAGCATCCGGTTCTGTGCTAACCGTTTCAGGTATCGCTTCTAAGTCAACTTTGAATTATGCAGGATCCTCTAATGGTACCATTGGAAATAAAGATAATTCAAATGCCATTTCTGGAATTACTACCGAACCCATTGTAGCGGTTTTAGGATCGGACTATATTATACTTCAGAATTTACAACTCAATTCAACATCCTCATTAGTTGAACATGGGTTGTTGGTAGTCAATGCTTCTTCAACCGATGGAGCGAACAACAACGTTTTTAAAAATATTGGAGTAAATCTTGCTCGGGCTAATATTTCATCCATAGCCATTCGACAAATCAATGCCAGTGTTGCTTCTTCACAAGCAGGGGCTAATAGCAATAACAAGTATTACAACCTTGCAGTTGAAGACGTATATAGTGGTGTGAGCCTAAACGGTTCGGCTTCTTTCTTTGATGATGCTTGTGAAATTGGAGTGGATACCTGTAGTACGTTTAATACTATTGGTGGAACAAGTGCAAATGACATCGGCAATGGATCTGCTGATGCTTTTGGAATCAGAGCCATCAATCAGTCGAATGTAAAGGTATTCAACAACATCGTGCGCAACGTTACTTCTACCGGATCCACATCACTCAGCGATGGAATATATATCAACAACAATGGTTCTTCAACGCTTAGCAATGGGTTAGTAGAAGTGTATCGAAACAAAATATCCAATATTTCCCGAACCGGAACAGGTTTGGGTTACGCTTCAGGAATTAAAGCCAGTAATACCGGAAATGTATCGAGCGAACTTAGGATTTACAACAACTGGGTGAGTTCCATTCAGAGTTCAGGTTCTACAACCTCTACCAGGTCAATCATTGGAATTTTAATTCAAGAATCTGGAGGAGGAAATGCTTCATTGGTTCAGGTTGATTTTAACTCTGTTAGTATTGCCCCAAGCAATTTGAATTGTTCAAACACTTGTTTCGAAATTGGAACCGTAAGCGGACCTATTATTAAAGTACGAGATAATATTTTTTCTAATCAAAGTGGCGGACAAGTTGGTTCAGCCAAACATTATTGCTGGGTAACGCCTTCCACATCCAGCATTGGGCCAGTAGGTTCCATTTCAAATTACAATGATCTATTTATTTCAAATATTGCCAATGGCTATGTGGGTCTGGGTGGAGCAGTGGATTATCAAGATTTATCTGCCGATTGGAAATTAGTGAGTGCTAGTCATGATCCAAATTCCATCACTGCAAATCCAAGCTTTACCAACATCAATACTGACCTACATTCGTCTCAACCTTTGTTGAACGGAACGGGTAACTATTCAGGGATCACATGGGTAACAACAGATATTGATTGTGAATCACGTTTAACACCACCAGATATTGGAGCCGATGAGTTTCTCACTTGCTTTGGTGTTTTTGCCGGAGCTGCAGTTAGTAATCCGGCTTCAATTTGTAATGGATCAACATCTACCATTACCCTTACAGGATATTCACAAGAACCTGGAATAAACATTCAATGGCAAAAATCTACTACTTCTCCTTTAACAGGTTATAGCAATATTGGAGGAGCAACTTCACCCATTTACAATACACCTGCCTTAACGCTTAAAACGTATTATCGAGCTATTGTTTCGTGTTCATTCTCGTCACAATCCGGTATTTCAGATGAAGATTCTGTAGAGGTATTTGCACCACCTACATCCAGTATTTCTGCTAGCGGTTCAACCAATATCTGTAATGGTTCAACCGTGCAGTTAACCGCATCAAGCAATGCTGTTCAGCCGGCATACCAATGGAAACTAAATGGAAGCAATATCAGTGGTGCAACTTCGGTTTCGTACAATGCATCTGCTGCAGGAGCCTATACTTGTGTAGTCACCGATTCTATAGATGTGCCTTATTGTTCTACAACCTCGAACAGTATTTCCGTTACGATACAAAATGGACCATCTTTATCCAGTTCGGTGAGCAATGCTTCATGTAACGGTGGAAACGATGGAGCTGTAAATCTAACAGCCAGCGGATCATCACCTTTTGTATATGCATGGAACAATGGTGCAACAACAGAAGATATTAGCAATGTAAGCGCAGGATCATATACGGTTACCGTTACGGACAATAATGGCTGTACGGCATCTCTTGTGTCTGTTGTTAATGAAGCAACTACACTTAGTGCTTCCTGTACAATGGATAGTGCTGCTACTTGTGGACTAAGCGATGGACAGGCCTCTGTTCTGGCAAGCGGAGGAACAGCTCCTTATACCTATCTGTGGAGCAATGGCGCTACAAGTGCAGTTGCAAGTTCTTTAGCTCCGAGTACGTACACCGTTACCGTTACCGATAACAATGGATGTACTGCAACTTGTGACGTAACCATAACTGAAACCGGAACTCTGTCGCTGACTTGTACGGTATTGAGTAATGTGTCCTGCAATGGAGGCAACAATGGAATAGCAAGCGTGTCAGTAGGTGGAGGGGTTGCGCCTTATTCATACTTATGGAGCAATGGAAACAGTTCATTTGTTGCATTGAATCTAACAGCCGGTGTATATACCGTTACGGTTACCGATGCAAATGGTTGTGTAGCCTCTTGTCAGGCTACCATTACCGAACCTCAAGCATTATCAGTTTCTTGTAGTATCGTTTCTACCATTGATTGTGCGGGAGATAATACCGGAGAAATTAGTGCAGCCATTTCAGGTGGTACAGCTCCCTATATGTATCAATGGAACAATGCCGCAACTACTTCTAGTATTTCTTCCTTAACCGCAGGAACCTATATGGTAACCGTTACGGATGCAAACAATTGCACCGCCAGTTGTTCCGTAACTTTAACAGAACCAACCGCATTGTTTCTAAATGCTTCGGTGATTCCGAATACTTGCTTTGGCGACACCCTTGGCATAATTGACATCACACCAGGTGGCGGTGTTGCACCTTATTCATATTTATGGAGCAATGGATTTACTGTCGAAGATCTTTCTCAATTAGCGCAAGGCACCTATACGGTTAGCGTTACCGATGCCAATGCCTGTATAATTTCTGCTGCCTATACCATTACCACTCCTTCTGAATTGATTGCTTCTTGTTCCTTGTTGCGAAATGTTGACTGCAACGGAGGTTCTGATGGATCAGTGAGTGTAAATGTCAGTGGAGGCACTTCGCCTTATCTCTATCTATGGTCCAATGGTGTAACAACTGCTTCAAATGCAAATATACCGGCAGGAACTTATACCGTTACCGTTACAGACGACAATGGATGTGAAGCCATTTGTCAACTGTCTGTGAGTGAACCGCCCGTTTTGAGTTCGTCTGCTGTAATCACTGCCGTAAGTTGCAATGGAGGTTCTAATGGTGCAATTGACTTGAGTGTTTCCGGGGGAGTATCACCGTATACCTATAAATGGAGTACAACTCATAATACTCAAGATATAAGCAATCTTATTGCCGGTACGTATTCGGTAACCATTACCGATGCAAATGCATGTAGTATACAACCAAGTTTTGTAGTCACCGAACCCATTGCATTATCTATTAGTGCAAATGTATCAAATGCCACATGTGGAAACAGCGATGGTGCAATTGATATAACAATAGCAAATGGAGTTGCTCCTTATAGCTTTGCTTGGTCAAATGGTAGTACACTGGAAGATCAAACTATGTTATCGGCCGGAACCTATACCGTTACGGTAAGTGATGCAAATGCATGCAGTGCCACCGCTTCATTTATCGTTAGCCAACCATCAGGATTTACACTTAATGGAACAACTGTACCACTTACTTGTTACAAGTCGCACGATGGTGGAATGTTTGTTCAGATTATAGGAGGCACCTCTCCATTTACATACTTATGGAGCGATGGACGTACGAATAAAAACCGACCCGCTGTTAAGGCAGGTGTTTATACGATTACTGTCACCGATGCAAACGGTTGTACCGGAACATTAAGCTTTAATGTAACCCAACCTCCAAAGTTACTGGGAACTAAAATTAAAACACCCGTATCATGTAATGGTGGAAACGATGGTGCTTGTACAGTGAATATAACAGGAGGAACTCCACCCTATACCTATCAGTGGAACACCGTTCCTGTTCAAACGACCAATACAGCAAGCGGTTTATCAAAAGGAGTTTATGTATGTATTACTACCGATGCGAATGGATGTACCAGAAAAAATACGGTCTTTATTCCTCAACCAGCCATACTGTGGATTAGTATGACAAAAACAGATGTAACTACGAATGGTGGTTCTGATGGAACTTGTACAGCAACTCCTGCCGGTGGTACTGCTCCTTATACCTATGTATGGGGTAATGGTGCAACTACCTCTACGATTACAGGATTGGTGGCTGGAACTTATACTTGTACCGTTACCGATTCCAATGGCTGTACGGTAAGCAAATCAAAAAATGTGAATCAACCTGGAGCACGATTCTCTATGAATTCTTCCGATCCTTCCTTTGCATTAGATCTATACCCCAATCCAAATAGCGGACAATTTGTATTGAATATTGAAGGAGGAGAGGCAAGATCATATCAACTGATGGTAAGCGATTTGAGCGGAAGAACAGTATATCAAACCGAAGGTCATCATAATGGTGGAATACTTAGCCAGCAAATACATTTGGAAGGCATAAGCGATGGAATGTATTTATTGCATTGGAATGATGGGGTACATAGAGAATTAATCCGGTTTGTAATTCAGCATTAACTTGACTTATAGATTTTAATTAAGCACATTTGCATAAGGGCATTTATCAAAATTATTAGATAATGCCCTTTTTATATTTTTAAACCAAACTAACCCAATGAGAGTATATTCACAGATTCTTCGACTAGTTTTTTCAGTTTTGATAGCAAGTGCAACTACAATCAGCACATCGTTAACTTTTGCTCAAAGTGTAAATCAAATACAGCAGAATTCAACAGATGAAAAAACATGGTACGATTTGTATCAAGACGATCAATCAAATTTTTATGAGATCAGAGATGCTTTCAATCGCTACATGCAAGGAAAAGATCTAGGCAAAACAAAGGGATGGAAGCAAATGCGCAGATGGGAAAGCTTTTGGGAACCTCGTGTATTTCCAAGTGGAAAATTTCCTGCTCCGGATGTAGCAATGAAAGAATGGAATGAGATGAATATTAAGAACAATGGTCAACCCGATTTTGGATCTTGGTCGTTCTTAGGACCTCAATCTGTTCCTACTGGAGGTGGCGGAGCCGGACGAGTGAATTGTGTTTTGTTTCATCCAAGCGATACTTCAATTATTTGGGTTGGTGCTCCTGCAGGAGGATTATGGAAAACAACGGATGGCGGCTTAACATGGTCTACCAATACCGATCTTCTTGCATCATTGGGAGTAACCGATATTGTAATCAATCCTTCCAATACCAATGAAATGTATATCGCAACCGGTGATGGAGATGCGGCCGACACCTACAGTGCAGGGGTATTAAAAAGTACCGATGGAGGATTGACATGGAATGTTACAGGACTAAACTGGACTCAATCACAATCAAGAAGAATTAGTCGCTTAATT
>DAOQTX010000036.1:0-29320 GCA_035340715.1 Bacteroidia bacterium
GAGCTTTACCTCCTAATCGTTGTTGTGTAATTAATGAGTATGGTCCAATAGAACGAGCATGCATTTTATCGTCCACCATATGACCTAACTTCATCATATAGATAATACCAACCGTAGCGGGTTGATCAAAACGCTCACCTGTTCCTCCATCGTGCAGATAGGTAATTCCTAAATCAGGCAACTCTGCTTTCTTTAAATAGTCGTCTATTTCTGACATATGCGCTCCATCAAAAATTGGTGTAGAGAATTTCACATCCAATTTTCTTCCGGCCCATCCCAATACGGTCTCATAAATCTGACCAAGGTTCATACGAGAAGGTACCCCTAATGGATTTAACACAATATCTACCGGTGTTCCATCGGCAAGAAATGGCATATCCTCATCGCGAACAATACGTGCTACGATTCCTTTATTACCATGGCGACCTGCCATCTTATCTCCCACTTTTAGCTTACGTTTTTTGGCTATGTAAACTTTAGCCATTTGCATAATTCCGGCAGGCAATTCATCACCTGAAGTGATATTGGTACGCTTACGTTTAAATATCCCTTTAATGTCAGTTGCTTTGATCGAATAGTTGTGCAGCAACTGTTTGATACTATCATTTTTGTCCTTATCAGTAGTCCACTTAGCTGGATTAATATCTTCAAAATCGATATCCGACAATAGTTTCTGCGTAAACTTAGCTCCTTTTGGAATTACAACATTGTTTGAATTATCGGTTACTCCTTGAGCAGTTTTACCGCTTACCAATACAAAGAGTTTATCAACAAGTTTATTTCTAACCTCATCTAATTCTTTTTGCATTTCTTCATCCAACTTTGTGATAACAGTTTTTTCATCTGTCTTGTTCACTCGATCTTTAGTTAAACGGCTAAACAATTTCTTGTCGATGACAACTCCTTTTACAGAAGGAGGCACTTTAAGCGATGCATCTTTAACATCTCCGGCTTTGTCACCAAAAATTGCTCTCAAAAGTTTTTCTTCAGGACTAGGATCGGTCTCTCCTTTAGGAGTAATTTTTCCAATAAGTATATCACCTTCGTTTACTTCGGCACCTACACGGATCAAACCATTCTCATCCAATTCTCTAGTAGCATCTTCGCTCACGTTTGGAATGTCGGCTGTAAGTTCTTCAAGTCCTCTTTTGGTATCGCGTACTTCTAATGAATACTCGTCTATATGTATAGAGGTGAAAATATCTTCGCGAACAACTCTTTCAGAAATTACAATGGCATCCTCAAAGTTGTAACCTTTCCATGGCATGAAAGCCACCATTAAATTTCTACCTAATGCCAACTCACCTTGCTGTGTTGCATATCCCTCACACAATACTTGACCTGCTTTTACCTTTTCTCCTTTTCGAACAATCGGCTTCAGGTTAATACAAGTACTTTGATTGGTTTTCATAAACTTGGTCAGAGAATATACTTTCAAGTCATCATCAAAACTGATTAACTTCTCATCGTCATTTCTAGAACTTCTGATATGAATCTCATTTGCATCAACATATTCAACCACTCCATCAAACTCAGCATTTAACAATACTCTGGAGTCGCGTACTACTCTACCTTCTAAACCAGTTCCTACAATAGGAGATTCTGGACGAAGTAGAGGAACGGCTTGACGTTGCATGTTCGATCCCATCAATGCACGGTTCGCATCATCGTGTTCCAAGAAAGGAATTAAACTTGCTGCAATAGAAGCAATCTGATTCGGTGCAACATCCATTAATTGAAGCGAATCAGGTTCCACAACTGGAAAATCTCCATTGTGACGTGCCTTTACTTTAGGCGTTTCAAAATTTCCTTTCGAATCAACTTGAGCGTTAGCCTGAGCAATGATTTGCTCATCTTCTTCTTCAGCGGTCAGAAACACTAAGTCTTTATCAAACTCAACTTTACCTTTCGTAACCTTACGATAAGGTGTTGTAATAAATCCAAGCGTATTAATTTTAGCATAAACACATAGTGAAGAAATCAAACCAATATTTGGTCCTTCAGGTGTTTCAATAGTACACAACCTTCCATAGTGCGTGTAATGCACGTCACGAACTTCAAAGCCTGCTCTCTCTCTCGAAAGACCTCCTGGCCCGAGTGCCGATAACCTGCGTTTGTGTGTAATCTCAGCCAAAGGATTTGTTTGATCCATGAACTGCGACAACTGATTGGTACCAAAAAATGAATTGATTACCGATGACAATGTTTTGGCATTTATCAAATCAATGGGTTGAAACACTTCGTTGTCACGAACATTCATTCTTTCACGAATGGTACGAGCCATACGAGCCAAACCAACTCCGAACTGTGAATACAATTGTTCGCCAACAGTTCGTACTCTTCGATTACTTAAGTGATCGATATCATCTACAATTGCTTTAGAATTTATTAGCTCAATCAAGTATTTTATAATGCAGATAATATCTTCTTTGGTCAATACACGATTATCGTCTGTGATCTCGAGATTTAATTTCTTGTTAATTCTGTAACGGCCCACTTCTCCCAAATCATAGCGCTTATCGGAGAAGAATAATTTATCAATGATTCCTCGAGCGGTTTCTTCATCCGGTGGTTCGGCATTTCTTAATTGTCTATAAATATGCTCAACCGCTTCTTTTTCAGAATTTGAAGTATCCTTTTGAAGTGTATTGTAAATGATGGCATAGTCAGCCGAGTTGCTATCTTCTTTGTGCAGAATGATATTCTTAACGCTGGCATCAATGATCATATCGATATGATGATCTTCAAGAATAGTTTCGCGCTCTATGATCACTTCATTTCTTTCGATAGAAACTACTTCACCTGTATCTTCATCCACAAAATCTTCTACCCAAGATTTTAGCACACGTGCAGCTAATTTTCTACCCAATACTTTTTTCAAACCTGATTTGCTGACTTTAACTTCATCTGCCAATCCAAATATTTCCAGAATTTGCTTATCGGTTTCGAAACCAATTGCACGTAACAATGTAGTTACCGGGAATTTCTTTTTACGGTCAATGTATGCATACATCACCGAATTGATATCGGTGGCAAATTCAATCCACGATCCTTTAAATGGTATAACACGTGCAGAATATAATTTTGTTCCATTGGCATGACGACTTTGCCCAAAGAACACACCAGGAGATCGGTGCAATTGAGAAACAATAACGCGCTCAGCACCATTGATCACAAAGGTTCCTTTGGGAGTCATATATGGTATAGTACCTAGATATACATCTTGTATAATCGTTTCAAAATCCTCATGATCAGGATCGGTACAGTATAATTTTAATTTTGCTTTTAATGGAACACTATAAGTTAATCCACGTTCAATTGATTCTTCAATGGTATACCTTGGCGGGTCAATGAAGTAGTCAATAAACTCCAAAACAAAGTTGTTTCTGGAGTCGGTAATTGGAAAATTCTCACTGAACACTTTGTACAAACCTTCGTTGGTACGATTTTCTGGAGTGGTTTCCAATTGGAAGAAATCTTTAAATGACTTGAGCTGAATATCGAGAAAATCAGGATACTCAGTTAGATTTTTGGTTTTACCGAAGTTTACTCTTTTTGGTAAGCCTTTCTCGGCCGTAGTTTTAATAAATGTCAAGTTATTAGAAGTTTTAAGTTTAACGGATAAGTACAAAGAACTAAATACAACTTGCTGAATAAATAATAAACAGCAAAACCTCTACCCCTTTTTAGGGGGTAAAGGTGTGGTTTTTTCCAGCTAAAGAATTACTTAACTTCAACTTCAGCTCCAGCTTCTTCAAGCTGTTGCTTAAGGGTGTTAGCTTCTTCTTTTGATACTCCTTCTTTCAATGGTTTTGGTGCGCCATCAACAAGATCTTTTGCTTCTTTCAAGCCTAAACCTGTCATTTCTTTAACAAGCTTTACTATCTGAAGTTTGTTAGCACCACCTGACTTAAGAACTACATCGAAAGATGTTTTCTCTTCAACAGCTGCAGCTCCTCCTCCGGCACCCGGAGCAGCAACTGCTACAGCAGCTGCAGCAGGTTCAATACCATAGTTATCTTTAAGAATTTTAGCTAGTTCGTTAACTTCTTTTACAGTTAGGTTTACTAACTGTTCTGCAAATGCATTCAAATCGGCCATTTCTCTTACTTTTTTTAAAAAATTTAATTAATCAATATTTATAATGAGGGGTGCTGTCACATGGAAGCTTGATCTATGCACCTCTTTCCTCCAAAGTTTTAATAATTCCGGATAATTTATTGCCTCCGGATTGCAAAGCTGATACCACTTGTGTAGCAGGAGACTTCAATAAGAAGATAACATCCGCTATCAATTCGTTTTTCGATTTCAGACTTGCCAATGTTTCCAGGTTCTCGTCACCCACAAAAATGTCGGTATCGATAAATGCACCTTTTAACACAGGACGGTCACTGCTTTTTCTAAACTCTTTAATCACACGTGCTGGAACGTTTCCGGTTTCCGAAAACATGATGGCAGATGTTCCTACTAAGGTTTCAAACAATCCTTCGTAAGCGCTGGCATCAACCTTTTCCAAAGCTTTACGGATCAAAGTATTTTTAGCAACATTTATTCGGACATTATGTTTAAAACATAATCTTCTAAGATTTGAGCTGGCATCAGCATTCAAAGTTGCTATATCGGTTATATAAAAATAGTTGTGGCTTTTGAATTCATCAGCCAAACGATCTATGATTTGATTTTTCTCTTCGCGTGTCATTGCAATTTTTCTTTTTTAAAAATTAACTTAAAGACTTTGTATCAATGTTTATCCCGCCACTCATGGTGCTGGAAAGACAAACACTTTTCAAATACGTTCCTTTAGCAGATGCTGGCTTCATTTTAATGATGGTGTGCATCAATTCATTTGCGTTTTCAGCTATTTTGTTGGCGTCAAAAGAAACTTTACCAACCGAAGCATGAATAATGCCCGATTTATCTACTTTAAAATCAATTTTACCACCTTTAACATCAGAAACCGCTTTACCAACATCAGTTGTCACCGTACCAGTTTTTGGGTTTGGCATAAGGTTTCTAGGTCCAAGAATTTTACCCAACTTACCTACTTTAGCCATTACCGATGGCATGGTAATTACCACATCCATATCAACCCAACCTTGCTCGATTTTTTGAATGTATTCATCTAATCCAACAAAATCAGCTCCTGCATCTTTAGCTTCTTGCTCCTTATCAGGAGTACATAAAACCAAAACCTTTACGGTCTTTCCTGTTCCATGAGGAAGAGTTACAACCCCACGAACCATTTGGTTAGCTTTTCTAGGATCAACACCTAAGCGGATACTTAAATCCACCGATGCATCAAACTTTGTAAAGGATATATCTTTTACCACTTTGGCTGCCTCAGCCAGGGTATATGCTTTCTCAACATCATACTTATCGTATGCTGCCTTTTGATTCTTCGTTAACTTTCCCATTTTTCTAGTTCTTTAATAAATTACTTTGCAAATGGAGCTTCTCCATCTACGTTTATTCCCATTGAACGAGCCGTTCCGGCTACCATACTCATTGCTGATTCAACTGTAAAGCAGTTTAAGTCAGGCATTTTCGCTTCTGCAATTTTTCTAACCTGATCCCAATTTACTGTAGCAATCTTTTTACGATTTGGCTCTGCAGATCCGGATTTCTTTTTGGTTGCTTCCAATAGTTGAACGGCTACGGGAGGTGTCTTGATTATAAAATCAAAAGACTTGTCTTTATAAACAGTAATAATTACAGGTAATACTTGTCCTGCTTTCTCCTGTGTGCGAGCATTGAATTGCTTGCAAAACTCCATGATATTAACCCCTTTTGCACCTAAAGCCGGTCCAATAGGAGGAGCAGGATTTGCAGCCCCGCCTTTCACTTGAAGTTTTATGTATGTGCTTATTTCTTTTGCCATTGTATTTATATAATTATATATGCAGGTAATTTTTTGTGTCTGGAAGCAACACTTTTCTACCTGTTTATTCCTTTTCTACTTGCATGTAACTCAATTCTAAGGGAGTTTTTCTACCGAAAATCTTAACCATAACTTTGAGCTTCTTTTTTTCTTCGTTTACCTCTTCAATAACTCCACTGAAATTGTTAAAAGGACCATCAATTACTTTAACGGATTCCCCAACAACGAAAGGAATATTTAAGATTTCATCTGTTTCGGCAAGTTCATCTACTTTACCTAATATTCTATTTACTTCTGATTGACGCAATGGACTTGGTGCCTCACCTTTTGAACCCAAAAAGCTTATTACTCCAGGAACATTTTCAATGATGTGCGGGATTTCTCCAGTCAAATGTGCTTCAATAAGAACATAACCTGGAAAGAAGTTTCGCTCTTTACTCACTTTCTTTCCCGACTTAATTTGGTATATTTTCTCCATAGGAATCAACACCTGTGAAACATAACTTTCAAGCTTTTGACGACTGATTTCCATTTCAATGTATTGCTTCACCTTCTTCTCCTGACCACTAATAGCCCGGATTACATACCATTTCAGTTCATTTTCCATTGTTTGTGCCATTTCAGTAGAATGGTTTATTATGAAAACAAATTGTACAAGAAGTTTACTACTCCCTGAAAAATAAAATCCATACCAAATACAGCCAAAGCAATCAACAATGAAGCGATTAAAACAACTACAGCACTAGATTGTACTTCAGACCAACTTGGCCAAGTTACTTTATGCAACAATTCGCTGTATGATTCTTTTATATAGGCTTTAATTTTTCCCATGAATATTATTTATTTTCAATACAACATTTTAGCACGGGTGGAGAGACTCGAACTCCCAGCCAACGGTTTTGGAGACCGCTACTCTACCAATTGAGCTACACCCGTTAATCCCTTTTGATCCTTTCGATTACTTAATCAATCAGGCTGGTGATCCGGAATTGCTCCTTCTCGCGCCAATTATTTAAATCGGTACCGATTCATTTTAATCGGCACCGATTTAAGATATTAATTACTTAACAATTTCAATTACCTGTCCGGCTCCAACTGTTCTACCACCTTCACGGATAGCAAAACGAAGTCCTTTTTCCATAGCTACAGGCTGAATTAACTTAACACTTATTGTTACGTTATCTCCAGGCATCACCATTTCACGACCTTCTGGTAAATTGATTTCACCTGTTACATCAGTTGTTCTCAAATAGAACTGCGGACGGTATTGGTTGTGAAAAGGAGTGTGACGACCACCTTCTTCTTTCTTAAGGATATAAACCTCTGCTTTAAACTCAGTATGTGGAGTGATAGAACCCGGCTTAGCAACAACCATTCCTCTGCGGATATCATTTTTCTCGATACCACGTAATAAAAGACCTACGTTGTCACCTGCTTCACCACGATCTAATATCTTACGGAACATTTCAACTCCGGTAACTGTAGAGGTTAACTTCTTATCCTGCATTCCGATGATTTCAACCGGATCGTTAGAGTTAATTACTCCACGCTCAATACGACCTGTGGCAACTGTTCCACGACCGGTAATTGAGAATACGTCTTCGATTGGCATAAGAAATGGAAGATCAACCATTCTTGGAGGAATTGGAATAAAGTTATCTACGTTATCCATCAACTCAAGAATTTTAGATACCCATTTTTCATCGGCATTCAATCCACCTAGAGCAGAACCACGAACGATTGGAGTGTTGTCACCATCAAATTCGTAGAAGCTTAATAATTCGCGGATTTCCATCTCAACTAGATCTAATAATTCAGGATCGTCTACCATGTCAACTTTGTTCATAAAAACTACGATTTTAGGAACACCTACCTGACGAGCCAATAGAATGTGCTCACGCGTTTGAGGCATAGGACCATCCGTAGCCGCTACCACTAATATTGCTCCGTCCATCTGTGCAGCACCTGTTACCATGTTTTTTACATAGTCAGCGTGACCAGGACAATCTACGTGCGCATAGTGTCTGTTTTTTGTTTGATACTCAACGTGTGCAGTATTAATAGTAATACCACGCTCTTTTTCTTCAGGAGCGTTGTCGATTGAGTCAAATGAACGCAATTCTGCCAAACCTTCTTTTGCAAGAACGGTTGTTATCGCAGCGGTTAAAGTTGTTTTACCGTGGTCTACGTGACCAATTGTTCCAATGTTAACGTGTGGTTTGGAACGATCAAATTTTTCTTTTGCCATTTTAGTTTATTGGATTAAAGGGTTTTAAAATTTATTATGTTGATTAAAGTTAAAAATTCTATTTATCTAAATATTTACAATTCAAGTTTTTTGAGCCAATGACCAGGATCGAACTGGTGACCTCATCCTTACCATGGATGCACTCTACCGACTGAGCTACATTGGCTTTGAGATTCAACACTGTCGACTCCATTTTTCCATCATAAGAACAGTTTTCAACGGTTCAATCAGAGCGGAAGACGGGGCTCGAACCCGCCACCCTCAGCTTGGAAGGCTGATGCTCTACCAAATGAGCTACTTCCGCTTTTTTTTCAGACTCCAGTCAGAGGCTAA
Source organism: Bacteroidia bacterium (assembly GCA_035340715.1). GTDB lineage: Bacteria > Bacteroidota > Bacteroidia > AKYH767-A > OLB10 > DAOQTX01. Next base: position 8,460 of record DAOQTX010000036.1, read on the forward strand.
AATTGATGTTAAAACTATCTCTATGCCATTTGGCAAAAAACTTCGATCAGGTTTCCTCTCAAAATCTGTGGGGAGAGGAGGATTCGAACCTCCGAAGTCTAAGACAACAGATTTACAGTCTGCCCCATTTGGCCGCTCTGGAATCTCCCCTATACCCTGAATCTGAGGGCGAGCCGATGGAGGGATTCGAACCCCCGACCAGCTGATTACAAATCAGCTGCTCTGGCCAACTGAGCTACATCGGCTAGTTGTCAATGAACAATACATTTTTACCCCAATTTTTTGGGATTGCAAATGTATGAACATTATTTTTAACTACAAATAAGGGATTGAAAAAAAATTCAACTGTAAATCAGCGCTTTAGCTTTAATTCCTAAAGGTTGTCAACAGTTCAATGGGAAAGCCCTTTTTTTTGATTTTTGAACTTCTTTTCAGCAAGTGAAGATTAGATTATACTCCACGTATTTTTTCTTTGTGTTTCGATATCTGCCTGCGTAAGGATTCAACAGCATTATCGGTTGCCTCTTCGAAGCTTTTACATTGTTCTTTTGCAAATAATATCTTGCCTGGAATATTGAGCTTGATTTCCGCTACTTTATTGGCAGTATCCTCCGACTTTTCTAAACGAAGAAATACTTCCCCTTCCACAATGTTTTCATAAAAGTTGTTCAGTTTGGTTACTTTATCATTGATAAAATCAATTAGTTTCTGGTCTGCATCAAAATGAATGGATTGAATTCGAATGTTCATAGTAGTATAATATATAAAAATTTTCTTATGCTTTAGGATGTGCATCCTTATAAGCTTTCTTTAGTTTTTCTATGCTGTTATGGGTATAAACTTGGGTGGCTGCTAAACTTGAATGACCCAATAATTCCTTGATGGCATTAATATCGGCCCCATTGTTCAATAAATGTGTTGCAAAAGTGTGTCGCAATACGTGAGGACTTTTTTGATCCATACTGGTTACTCTACTCAATGCCTGTTTCACTAATTTATAAACGAATTTAGGGTACAATCTGTTACATGCATCGGTAAAAAAAAGTTGCTCACAATCTTTTTTCATCTCCGAAAGATAGTTAGTACGGCACTGCAAATAGCTGATCAATTTATTTTCTATATGAGCCGTTAAAGGAACTATTCGTTCCTTATTTCTTTTGCCCAACACTTTTATACAGTGCGAATATGAATCAAAATCTCTTGGTTTTAATCCAATCAACTCTGACAATCGAATACCGGTAGCATATAATAGTTCCAGTATGCATTCATCTCTAATAGCAGAAAATGAATCTTCATTCTCATTCAATTCCAATAGCGCTTTCATTTTTGATTCTTCAACAAAACGAGGAAGTTTCTTTGGATTTTTGAGGTTACTAACCTTTAATAATGGGTTATGCTCCAGTTTTTTCTGCTTTTGAAGAAACCGAAAAAACGATTTAAACGCAGATAGCTTTCGATTTACAGATCTTGGACTCACTCCTTTATCCATCATGTTTAGAACGAAGGAACGGATGACTTGATGGTTAATTTCAGTAATGAGCTGAGATTCAAAATGCAATCTCGAATATTCTATCAGTTGTTCGAGATCTTTGCTATACGAAAGGAGCGTGTGTTTAGAGTATCGTTTTTCAAGCTCTAAGTATTGTAAAAAACGATCTGCGTTATATTTGATGGACAAATCTGACATAAAAAAAAATCGTAAACAAATTTAATAAACCTGTTTACGATTCCCTATATCTATATGGAAGAAAATCTTCCTAAATACTATTGATCGATGCTAGCGCCTTTTACTTTATCTCTGAAAACAGCACGTTTTACTGTGTTTCTGCGTGATACAGACTTCTTTTCAAAAGCTTGCCTCTCACGCAATTGACGAAGAATGCCGGTGCGCTCAAATTTCTTTTTGAACTTCTTTAAAGCTCTGTCAATGGTTTCGTTTTCTTTTACAGGAATAATTATCATAAAATCACCTCAGTTTTTTTTGGGATTGCAAAGGTAAGTAATTCTATCTAACCATTGATCTATTTTTTAATATTTATTTGCGTAACAAACGGCAATAGGTTCAAACTAAAATCTTTCGTTTCGACTTGATTTGGTACTTTTGTGCCCTGTTAATCGAAAATTACAATAAAACAGGAATCTAAAAGCTTATGTCGGGTGTCAAATACGTATTTGTAACCGGTGGAGTTACATCTTCATTGGGAAAAGGAATTATATCGGCTTCATTAGCAAAACTATTGCAAGCAAGAGGATACAGGGTAACCATTCAAAAACTTGACCCTTACATAAATGTTGATCCCGGAACTTTAAACCCATATGAACATGGCGAGTGCTTTGTAACGGATGATGGTGCTGAAACGGACTTAGATCTTGGTCATTATGAGCGTTTTCTGAATATCAATACGTCTCAGGCGAATAATGTAACCACCGGAAGAATTTATCAAAGTGTGATTAACAGAGAAAGAGATGGAGCCTATCTGGGTAAAACCGTTCAAGTAATTCCGCATATAACTGATGAAATAAAAAGATCGGTTCAACTCCTAGGAGAAACAGGAAATTTTGAAGTGGTCATAACTGAAATTGGTGGAACAGTTGGTGACATTGAGTCCTTGCCCTACATTGAAGCCGTACGACAATTGATTTGGGAATTAGGCCCCAACAATACTTGCGTCATTCATCTTACACTTCTTCCATACCTAGCTACAACCGGTGAGCTTAAAACAAAACCAACTCAACATTCTGTAAAAACTTTGCTTGAATACGGCATTCAACCTGATGTGTTGGTATGCAGAACTGAGCGAAATATGAGCATGGATTTAAAAAGAAAAATTGCTCTGTTTTGCAATGTAAATATCAACTCCGTTATTGAATCTATTGATGCTTCAACCATTTACGATGTGCCTATTTTAATGATGAAGGAACAATTAGACAAAGTGGTTTTAACAAAGCTGAAACTTTCTTCAAAAACGGAACCCGACATGGATCAATGGAAAACGTTTTTAGGAAAGTTAAAAAATCCGGTTAATCGTATAACGATCGGAATTGTAGGGAAATATATCGAATTGAAAGATGCATACAAGTCTATTAATGAATCGCTGATTCATGCTGGAGTTAGTAATGAATGTGAAGTAGACATTCAATGGATTCATAGTGAAAAAATTGATCAGGAAAATGTTGCTGAAAAACTAAAAGGATTACACGGAGCAGTAGTAGCACCAGGCTTCGGAGATAGAGGTATAGAAGGAAAAATAGAAGCAATAAAATATTTAAGAGAACAGCAAATACCTTTCCTTGGCATATGCTTGGGAATGCAATGTGCGGTTATTGAATTTGCTCGAAATGTTTTGCGCTATAAAGATGCTCATAGTACTGAAATGTTTCCAGAATCAAAGCATCCGGTTATTGATATTATGCAAGGGCAAAAAAGTATTACCAAAAAAGGTGGAACCATGCGATTGGGCTTATACCCTTGTACCATCAATAAAGGCACTAAAGCTTTTCAGGTATATGGAAAACAAAAAGTATCTGAAAGACACCGTCACCGTTACGAGTTCAACAATAAATACCGAGATGCATTTCAAAAAGCAGGAATGCTACTGAGCGGAATAAATCCGGTTGAAGACTTGGTTGAGATTATAGAGTTAAAAGATCATCCATGGTTTATAGGAGTGCAATTTCATCCCGAATATAGAAGCACTGTTGAAAATCCACATCCTTTGTTTGTCAAGTTTATTAAAGCTTCTATAGATCATAGCAAATAAAAAAAGAGCTTACGAAAACGTAAACTCTTTTCTCTGTTTGTTTGGTTGTTGTTTAAAATTTCAAATCTACTCCGAGCGCAAATGTATTCATGCTGTTGTTTACAGTAGCGGTTACATCCATTGGAGCCAAATTCAATACCTTTATCGTATCGTCTTTTTTCCACATAGTATGCGCATATCCTGCATTAAAAGCAATCATTTCATTTAGTTTAAACTTAACTCCCGTATTGATACTGGTATTATCACCATAAACGACTTCAAAAGCACCAAGATTGGTATAATAGCCATCGCGGTCGTTCCAGGAAAAGTCGGTTTTAACTACGCCTACACTCCATAAGAACTTATTTGTGAAAGCATATTCCGCAGCCATGGCATACGAGCTTGCATTTCCAGCCAAATCTGAATTTGCCTTTTCAGCAGTCGCTAAACCTGATTTACCCCAGTCGGCATTCTCTTGAAAATATGCATTATACTCCGCTAATAGAGTCAATTTTGTATTAACATGATAGCGAATACCTGTGGCTAAAACAGCTGGTAAATCTCGGCTATGTGTTTCTCCTTGTGTACTTAAACCAAAATCATCTTTAGTAATATTGGTTTTAAAATCTAAAGGAACAGCCGTTTCATATCGAACTGTGAAACCCCAATTGGTACTAGGTGTTATCATAACTCCCAAGCTGGCATTCATGCCACTTGCCTTATCTTCTACATCATACGACAGAGTTTGATCAGGCAAATCAAATGGAGATCCGCTAAGTGTAATTCCTGCTTTAGATGTGTTGTTAGCTGTTGTGTAACGGATATTCGCTCCAAAAGAGAACTTATCGTTTACTGAATACGCAGCTCCTAACATAGTCGTTAAGTAGTAGGATGAAGCTTCCAAATACTGATCTGTTGTTGTGGTATAAGCACCTTGAGCAGCCATCAAAGTCATCAATCCAATCATGTCGGTTGTAATTGATCCTTTTGGATAGTTTGCGGTAGCTCCACCACCGGAAATAAATACCCCACCTGTATAAGCCCAGTTTCCTCTATTGAAACTGGCATATAAGTTAGGTAATAAAGCATCGCTTCCACTTTGTGTAAACGATTTGGTTCCTTCGCCCATTCCCATATCATAGGAGTGAGTAGGCTTACGAAATAGAGACTGGTTACCAATGGTAATGTGAAAACCATCGCCCAATCTAGAGGCTCCTGCCGGATTAAAAACAACTGCATCCGTCCCATCTGTGCTTGCATTTCGTGCAGCGGTCCTAATCCATTCCGGGCTTAGGTTAGCCAAATTATCCATCTGGGCACGAACATCAGAAGCTTGTAATGCGGCCAATAAAATTAATGTACCGAAAATTTTAGCATTCATGATATTTCATTTTTGTGATTTATAGCTGCTTATACACTCGATGAAGCAATTGGGTTACAAATAGTTCAAAAACGCATCAATTATAACACATTTAAAAAATTATAGTCCTAATCGTCTGGCCTTTCATCAAGCCCAAACAATCTCTTACCTTTGACCCAATGAATTCAACGAACGACAGATATGGGCTTCGTGGGGTATCATCTGCTAAAGAAGAGGTACATCAAGCCATAAAGGACAGCGACAAAGGAATTTTCCCAAATGCATTTTGTAAAATTCTACCCGACATTTTAGGAAATGATCCCAACTACTGTAATATCATGCATGCCGATGGAGCTGGAACTAAGTCTTCACTAGCCTATATGTATTGGAAAGAAACTGGCGACCTATCGGTATGGAAGGGCATTGCTCAAGATGCTTTGGTCATGAATTTAGATGATTTATTATGTGTGGGTGCGACTTCAAATATTTTAGTTTCATCTACTATTGGAAGGAATAAAAATCTAATCACTGGAGAAATAATAAAGTCATTGATTGATGGCACTAATGAGTTTATAGAATCAATGAGACCATACAGCATTGACATGCACTTGTGCGGTGGCGAAACTGCTGATGTAGGAGATCTGGTGCGTACCATTATAGTGGATAGCACTTTTACATGCCGCTTACCCAAAACACTTGTTATTGATAATGCCAACATCGGACCCGGGCAGGTTATCGTTGGGCTTTCCTCTTTCGGAAAAACAAACTATGAAAACGACTACAATGGTGGTATGGGGAGTAATGGTCTTACTTCTGCCCGTCATGATGTGTTCTCAAAATATTTGAGTAGAAAATTTCCAGAGTCATATGACTCTTCTGTTCCATTGGCCTTGCTTTATTCAGGGAAAAGAAAACTAAATGAGTCTATTGATATTCAATACAAAGAACAAACCTATGCCACAGATTATGGCAAATTGGTTTTATCGCCAACCCGTACCTATGCTCCTGTGATTCAAAAGATTTTGGATCAACATCGCGCTGCGATTAAAGGCATGGTGCATTGCTCGGGTGGAGCTCAAACAAAAGTTTTACATTTCATTCAACAACTCCATGTCATTAAAGACAACTTGTTTGAAACACCCCCTTTATTCAAAATCATTCAAGCAGAATCAAACACGGATTGGAAAGAAATGTATCGGGTGTTTAACATGGGACATCGAATGGAAATTTATACCGATCAAGCGACTGCAGCTTCCATTATTAAAATTGCAGAATCATTTAATCTCGAAGCTAAAATCATAGGACGATGCCAAGCACATAATGGGAAAAAAGTTACTATTCAATCCGAGCATGGTCATTTTGAATACACTAGTTAATCGCTATGAATTTTTACCTTTGCACTCCGAAAAATCTGAATAGGTGTTAGAAAAACTGGAATCAATACAAAAGCGTTGGCAAGAAATCGGAGATCAATTATCTGATCCATCTATCATGTCCGACATGAAACGATATACCCAACTGAGTCGTTCCTACAAAGAAATGGAAAGAGTAGTTGACGCTTTCAAAACATATAAAAATGTATTGTCCAATCTAACTCATGCTAAGGACATGCTGATCAATGAAAAAGATGATGAGATGCGTGAGATGGCAAGAAACGAATTGGAATTACTCAACGAACAAAAGGAACAGCTAGAAGAAGAAATTAAAATTCTTCTCATTCCTTCCGATCCCGAAGATTCGAAAAATGCTATTGTTGAAATTAGAGCCGGTACCGGAGGCGATGAAGCAAGTTTGTTTGCCGGAGACTTGTATCGAATGTACACTCGCTATTGTGAGCAAAGAGGATGGAAAACCGAATTGGTTGATTTTACCGATGGAACAGCTGGTGGCTATAAAGAGGTTATATTTAATGTAAATGCCGATGGCGCTTATGGGGTTTTAAAATACGAATCGGGTGTTCATCGTGTTCAAAGAGTACCGGATACCGAAACGCAAGGTCGTGTACACACATCAGCCGCCTCGGTTGTAGTATTGCCCGAAGCAGATGAGGTTGATGTGGAAATTAATCCGGCTGATATTGAATTGCAGACCGCGCGCTCGGGGGGTGCAGGTGGACAAAACGTTAACAAAGTAGAAACTAAAGTTCTCCTCACACATAAACCTACCGGAATTATGGTAACCTGTCAGGTAGAACGTTCGCAGCACGGAAACAGAGAAAGGGCAATGAAAATGCTGGCCTCTAAACTATACGAAATCGAACTCCAAAAGCATTTGGATAGCATTTCGAAGAAAAGAAAGACGATGGTTTCAACAGGAGATCGAAGTGCAAAAATCAGAACCTATAACTATCCGCAAAGTCGCGTTACCGATCATCGAATAGGATTAAGTACTTATAACCTTCCTATTTTTATGGGAGGCGATATTCAAGAATTCATTGATGCACTTCAAGTAGCTGAAAATGCTGAAAAAATGAAAGAGGCAACTGTTTAATGAATGCCCACCAATTATATCAAAACATTAAACTAAAGAAGAGCTATCTCTGTATAGGTTTAGATACAGATATATCCAAAATTCCTTCGCACTTATTGTTGCATGATGATCCCGTTTTTGAATTCAACAAAGCCATCATTGATCTAACACATGATTTATGTGTAGCCTATAAACCCAATATTGCATTTTACGAATCGATGGGAAGTAAAGGATGGGATTCACTTCAAAAAACACTCCAACATATTCCCAACAATATTTTAACCATAGCTGATGCTAAACGAGGCGATATTGGAAACACGGCAGAAATGTATGCCAATACATTTTTCAATACCTACTCATTCGATGGGGTAACTATTGCTCCTTATATGGGTTTTGATAGCATTGCTCCCTTTCTAAAACATAAAAACAAGTGGTCAATCGTTTTAGCACTTACCAGCAATAAAGGCAGTGAAGATTTTCAAATGCTTAAAGTAGATTCCGGTCCTTATGTTTATGAAGAAGTGATTCGCAAATGCATTACATGGAGCAATGAAGATCAATTGATGTTGGTTGTTGGAGCCACCAATGAAAATCATTTTAAATCCATTCGATCCATTGCTCCGCATCATTTCTTTTTAGTGCCGGGTATTGGAGCACAAGGAGGCGATTTAGAAAGTGTTTCTAAAAATTGTTTTAATTCTTCTTGTGGAATTTTGGTAAATGCATCCCGCTCTATTCTATATGCTTCTTCGGATAAAGATTTTGCTGCAGCCGCTCGAAATGAGGCTTTGAAACTTCAACAACAAATGGAACATTTGTTGGCAGAAGAAAATATTTAATCAGTTTCTGAAATTCCCAGAATCAATCGGAATTCCAAAATCACTTGCCTTTATTTCTGAAATTATTTTTTGCAGATCATCTATTTTTTTTGCGGTCACTCTTACTTGCTCATCCATTATCTGAGCCTGTACTTTTAATCCACCTTCTTTAATTTGCTTTACTATTTTCTTTGCGGTTTCTTTATCAATCCCTTTTTTGATTTTCACATCCTTACGAATCATGTTTCCGGAGGCATATTTTTCTTTACCAAAATCCAGACAACGTGAATCGAGCCCCTGCTTCATCATTCGGCTAATAATTATTCCGCGTATGGTTTCCATACGCATATCGTCTTCGGTAATAATGGTTATGGTCATCTCTTTCTTGTCCAGTTCTACACTCGTTTTCGAACCATGAAAGTCATATCGATTCGCTAATTCTTTATTGGCGGTATTGATGGCATTGTCCAATTTCTGAACATCTACTTCGCTGGTAAAATCAAAAGACGGCATATTTTATATTTTTTGTAAAATTAAAGTAAAAATATGCTCCTACAAATGAACAATTGGTATGTCGGTATTATTATTAATACATGATTCGTATCACTCGTGAAAAGCTTAGAATTTAATACCTTTGAGTTATGAAAAAAATCTTTCTATTCATTCTGTGCATTATAGTTAGCAATGCCTTTGGACAAACCATCTTTTCACCTTATTTAAATATACCCGTAACACAAAACAATCAATCGGCTAGCCTAGCGTGGTCGGGTGGGTTTAATTCACCTGTATTTTCTGAAATCGATTTAAACGGTGATGCGTATATGGATCTATTTTCATTTGAAAAAGATGGCAATAGAATCTCCACCTACATCAACAATGGAATTGCCAATACTGAATCGTACAGTTATGCTCCGCAATACATTAAAAACTTTCCTCAATATTTACACGATTGGGTTTTGCTAGCGGACTTCGATTGTGATGGCGATAAAGATATATTCACCTACACCTATTTAGGTGGAATGGAAATTTATGAAAACAATCCTGTTGCTGGTGTTGGTCCCGTTTTCACTTTGCATACACCTTTGGTATATTCCTACTATGGACCAAATTATGTAAACCTCTTTGTCAGTTCCGTGAACCAACCGGTTTTGGCTGATATAGACAACGATGGAGATATGGATGTACTAACCTTTGCCATCATTGGAAGCAATGTTGAATTTCATCGAAATTATTCCATGGATTCATTAGGTAATTGCTCTCAACTGATGTTGCATTTAGCTACCGATTGCTGGGGAAAATTTTGGTTAAGTGGATTGTCCAATATTGCTCAATTGGATGCTTGCCCAAGTATTCAAGATCCTACAGAAGAGTTTACAAATAATTCGGATACTCATGAACATCAAGCACATGCCGGGTCTTGCATGATTGCGGTTGATTTTAATGGCGATCAACTTACCGATGTTATCAATGGAGATATTTTAGGGAACAATTTACTTTATCTAGAAAATAATGGATCGCTTGACACAGCGCATATTTTTTTACAAGACAGTTTGTTCCCGGTGTACGATGTACCTGTTGACTTTGTGACTTTTCCAACTGCTTATAATTTTGATGCTAATAACGATGGCATTAAGGATTTGTTGGTCACTTCGTGCACGTATAACGCTTCAAGAAATTTTAACAACATACTTTTTTATAAAAACACTACATCCGATACCAATGCAGTTTTCAACTACATTCAAAATGATTTTATGGTTGGAAGGATGATCGATGTGGGATCAGGAGCCAATGTTTCTTTGTTGGATGTAAATGCCGATGGCCTTTTAGATATGCTCATCGGAAATTATCACTACTTCGATGAAACTACCAATAACTTTAGTGGTTTGGCTTATTATAGGAATACCGGAACAGCCACTCAACCCGCCTTTCAATTGGTCACTCGAGATTTTGCAGGTTTGTTTTCGCTTAACCTAAAAGCCATTGCACCTACTTTTGGCGATATTGATAACGATGGCGATAAAGACATGATCATTGGCGATGTGGACGGTCTTATTCATCTTTTCTTAAATACAGCCGGAGCTGGTAATCCCGTAAACTTTGTATTAAATACTCCCGGCATGAATGGTATTGATGTAGGACAGTTTTCTGTTCCACAACTCATCGATGTTGATCGTGACGGACTGCTCGATTTGATCATTGGAGAAAGAGCAGGTGTTTTAAATTATTATAAAAATAGCGGCACACTCACCTCTCCCTCTTTTAGTTTGGTATCCTCTTCCTTCGGAAATGTGAATGTTGTAAATCAGACCTTGAGTATTACCGGATACAGTGCCCCTCAAATGATCGACTTTAATGGCAACTACGAATTGTTTGTTGGCTCAGAAAGAGGTTATATATATCACTACGGAAATATTGATGGCAATCTAAGCGGCACTTTTACACTCATCGACAGTATTTACAAAGATATTTTTGAACCTTCACGCACTACTATTGCATTTGCTGACATCAACAATGACACATTATTAGATGTTTTGGTTGGTAATAATGCCGGTGGTGTTACGTTTTACAAACAAAGTGTAGTAACTTCGGTAAATAATACTTCATCGGTATTGGATGATATGATGGTATTCCCGAATCCGGCAAAAGAGTATTTGTTCATCCATCTATCCGATAATTATTCAGGTTCATCTTTTAAAATAGAATTGCACGACCTGCAAGGAAAAATGTTAATAGAAAAACAAGCAATAGGTAGAAATCATCAGCTGGACATCAACCATTTATCTAATGGTGTTTATCTACTTTCTGTAAAAGATAAAAACCTTGTTCGCTCTCAACTTGTTATTATAAATCACTATGAATAAAATAATAAAACGCTCATTTCTTCTTCTGGCATCCGGGTTAATTCTTATAAGTTCGTGTAAGAAAAAAGAAGAATGTAACGAAGCCGGCACCGGAGGCAGTGTTGTGGTGAAAGCAAACATTAAACATCATTCTACTCCTATTAATGGAGCTACTGTTTATGTAAAATACAATACACAAGAGTTTCCTGGAAACAATACAGCAGCGTATGATGCTACTTTTAATGGCGACCTTAATAGCAACATTGTTGTCCTATCAGGATTGAAATGTGGCGACTACTATATTTATGCCGAAGGATATGATCAAATCATTGACACAACAGTTGTTGGTGGAGTGCCCTTTAGCACAGATCAAAAAGAAGGAGAAATATCCATATTGGTTCCAGTAACTGAAGGAGATTAATGTTGTGAATCGAAACTCTGCATTATTGCTCATTTTATTTTTCTCACTGATTTTGATTTCTTCCCAATCGTGCATGAACGATAAATTTGAACCGGAACCCAACTCTGGATACCCGAGCAATATTGAAACAATTGTGTTAAACAAATGTGCCACCAGTGGTTGTCACAATACGCAAAGTAAAAATGCTGCTTCAGGATTGGATTTAAGCAGCTACGACAAATTGTTTGAAGGAAACCGCAGTGGTGCCGTGGTCATTCCTTTCCGACCCGAACTGAGTTCATTCTTTTTGAGCTGTAATACATTCTCCGATTTGGGCGATACACTTCAAGAACCCAAAATGCCGATCAATGCGTCTTTGCTATCTAAAGTAGAAGTGAATACCATTAAACAATGGATATTGGACGGAGCGCGAAACGCAAAGGGACAAATGAAATTTGAAGACAATCCCTCGTCCGGGAAATACTATGTGGCTTGTCAAGGCTGCGACTTGGTTTACATTTATCCTAAAAATTCGCGTATTGCATCGCGTGTAGTTGATGTGGGTATCAACACATCGGTTACGGAATCTCCTCATTCAATTCGCATGAGCCCCGATGGAAAATATTGGTACTCTGTTTTAATTGGCGGAACTGTATTTGAAAAATTTGATGCCGCTACCGACCAAAAAGTTGCTCAAATCAATTTAGGTGCCGGTGGCTGGAGCGTAGTAGTCATTAGTAAAGATTCTAAAAAAGGATTCATCACCGACTTTTCTCAAAACGGAAGAGTAGCCTATGTTGACTTAGAAACAATGACTTTAAAGAAAATGTATCAGGGATTGAATCTGTTTAGTTTTCCTCATGGTATCGCTTATCATCAAACAAACGAAATGCTTTATGTGACCGGTCAAATTGGAAACTTCTTCTATAAGATTGATGTAAGCGATCCTATGAATCCCGATGTCAGCAATCCTATTTCGCTACAACCGGGCATGCCGGTTAATTTTGCTCCTTCACTCGATCCACACGAAGTGTATTTCAATACCGACTCAACACAGTATATGGTAACCTGCGAACGATCGAATGAAGTAAGAGTGTTTTCGGTTGCAAATGATGCTTTGCTTTCAGTAATACCGAATTTATATAATGTTAAAGAGATTAGCGTTTCGTTCGAAAAGAATATAGCCTTTGCTGCCTGTGTCGAAGATTCTATTTCATTTCCGGGAGTGATTGGCAGTGTGGCCGTAATTGATTTGAGTACGCATAGCCTTATAAAGAAAATTCATACCGGCTATCAACCGCATGGCATTTATTGTGATGATAAAAATGAAGTCGTTTATGTTGCCAATATAAATTCTGCAGGCCCACCACCACATCATATCTCCTATTGCAGTGGCAAAAATGGAAATGTTACGCTCATCGATTTGAATACCCTCACTTTGATTCCCGGCTATAAGAGTGAAACTTCGGTTTATCCCTATTTCATTATTGCCACCCCGCACTGATGCACGACATTAAAAATTTACATTTGATCTTATACGATGGTCAATGCAAGTTGTGTAACTTTTGGGTGCGCTTTGTACTCAAACGCGACAAGAAAGAAAAGTTTCATTTCTGTCATCGTCAATCGGAAATGGGAAAAAAGATTATTTCACATATGCCGGATAAAATCAAACAACACGACTCAGTTCTTTTTATGGATCAAGGGCGATTGTTTGCTCAATCCGATGCCATAATCATGATTTTAAGGCGCTTGGGTGGCATTTACAATCTTTTGTTTCTTTTTATTATCATTCCACATTTCATAAGAAATTTTGTTTACCGACTCGTGGCTCGCTATCGCTACAAGTGGTTCGGAAAAACCGATCAATGTGTGCTCCCCGATCCTAAATGGAACGCACGATTTCTTTCCTAATCAATCAAAAATTAAACTGCCTTTAGATGAAAGACACATTAAGCCATGTGCTTGTGTCTTGGCATTCAAAAACAGAATGTGTATATTCTTGCATTACCAATTTTAAATAATAAAAATGTTAAACGAAATTTTAAACGTAGTAAAAGAAAAATCAGGAGAAGTTTTAAAAGGAAATACTTCTATACCTGAAAATCTTAAAGACTCATTTGTAACAGAAACCGCCTCTGGTATTTTCAATAGCCTTAAAGGTGGTAATGCAGAGTTTTCAATAAGCGATGTGGCCGCAAAATTTATGAAAGGCGATTCGAATATGCTCGAAAGTTTGGTAGGCGACACCGGAAAACATGTTCAAGAAAAGTTGAACCTTGGGGCCGATGTTACAGGACCTATTCTTAAAAGTTTGATGCCTATGGTGGTGGAAGCATTGAAGGGAAAAGCCTCAGGCGGATTGAAGGATATGCTTTCGGTAGATAAAGTAAAAGGCTTATTTAGCTAAGACAAAATATAAGTGAATAAATAGATAAAAACAGATGGTGATTTGATCGCTATCTGTTTTTTTATTCTATCTTTAGGACGTAATTACTGCCTTGAATAAGGTAGTTTTTTTATGGAATTGGAGTGTTTTCTTCATTTTTTTATGTAGAAAATAATTTTTTCCTTTGTTGTTAACCTATTTATAGACAAAAACCTTTTGTTACAATATGAAAAAAGTCCTATTGCTACTTTTTATCGGTCTTTTCTGTACTGTATGGTCAGTAGAAGCCAAACGTTCTAAAACTGCTAAAGCAGACAAAGCCTATGATCAGGCGTATTACTCAAAAGCTGCAGAGCTATACAAAAAGGCATACGCCAAGTTTAGCAAAAAAGAAATTAAACAAAGTGCAGCATACAAAGCCGGAGAAAGCTACCGCATGATGGCCAATTATAAGGAAGCTATGGGTTGGTACGAAAAATCAATCAAGGCGGGTAACAAAGAAAGCGATGCCAATTGGCACTTTGCCGAAGCTTTAAGAGCCAACGGATTGTATGCCGAAGCCATAGCACAGTACAATAAGTACAAAGAACTTTTCCCTGAAAATGCTGCTAAGGCCGATGCCGGAATTGCAGTGGCTGAGCAAGCACAAAAGTGGAAAGACAAACCTACCAAACATACGGTAACAAATTTAAGTGCATTAAATACACGCTATCACGATTTTGCTCCCTCCTATTCAAACACGGATAAAAACACTGTTTTCTTTACTTCTTCGAGAGAGGAGTCGGAAGGCAATACTAATGACTATTGGATTGGCCAAAAGCCTTTTGATATTTTTAAATCGATAAAAGATAACAATGGGAAATGGAGCATTCCGGTTAGTGTTGGAAGCCCTGTAAACAGCGACATGAGCGAAGGCTCTGTGACTATAGTAAGCCAGGGAAATGTAATGTACATAACCCGTTGTGTGCGCGACAAGAGCAAAGCCGAAATGTGTAAGATTTACAAAACCACTTTTGATGGTAATGCCTGGAGCGAGCCGGAAGGATTGCCTTTTAACAGTGACAGCTATACTGTGGGACAACCTACGCTTACGGGCGATGGCAGCACCATGTATTTTTCTTCAGATATGCCCGGAGGAATGGGTGGAAAAGATATTTGGAGATCGACTTACAATAAAGATGCAGGCATTTGGGAAGCCCCGGTTAATTTGGGTTCAATGGTAAATTCCGATAAGGATGAATATTTCCCCTATGCGCATGAAAATGGTCGTTTGTATTATGCTTCAAACGGTAAGCCGGGTATGGGTGGTTTAGATTTATTTTGGACCAGTAGCGAAGGTGCCGATTGGTCGGAGCCTACCAACTTAATGTCGCCTATGAATTCACCTGCCGATGATTTTGGTATTTCTTTCTTTGAAGAAAACAAAGGTTACATTTCTTCTAATCGTGAAGGCGGATTGGGTGGTGATGATGTATATGAATTTTACAAAGAACCTCCTGTATTTTGGATCAGAGGACGTGTGTACGATACCGATACAAAAGAAAGCATTGCCGGTGCTAAGGTGGAATTGTTTGGCTCTGATGGAACCACACTCAGCTACACTACTTTAGAAGACGGTACTTACCGCTACGACATGAAAGGCGAAACAAAGTATAAAGTCTCAGCATCCTACACCGGATATTTGACAAAGTTTTTAGAAGTAAGCACCATCGGCTTGGATGAAACGCAAGAGTTTATTGGCGATTTCGATTTCCCATTAAAGAGTACAGCTAAGCCAATTGAACTACCCGAAATTTATTACGATTTCGACAAAGCTTCGCTTCGTCCCGAATCGAAAAAAGAATTGGATGGCTTAATCAAAGTATTGGATGAAAACCCAACCATTCGAATTAAATTGGTTGCGCATTGCGACTTTAGAGGTACGGATGCTTACAACGATAATTTATCGAACCGAAGAGCAAAGAGTGTGATGGATTATTTGATTCAAAACGGAGTGGCTGCTGCACGCTTAGCGAGCGAAGGAAAAGGAAAGCGTGAACCTATTGTAGCTGCCGATGATATATTGAAAATGACTTCGATAGAAGAGAAAGAACGTGCGCATCAGCGCAACAGACGTACGGAGTTTGAAGTAGTAGGAACCGATTATGTGCCCAACTAACTAAACAAAACCAAACAACTATTAAAAGCCCGGTTTGCTAAACAAAAGCAACCGGGTTTTTTTATTCAATAAATTCTTAACTAATAGGCTAAACAAAGTTAGATGCCAGCTTTTGTATCTTCAAAAGTTTACAACACTCAAGTGTTTTCAACAATTTTTCTACTCAGCCGCGGCATAAACCATTGCTTCGTTCAAAAAAAACTTCTTCCACTATAACCTACCATAAAATAGTTAAGGTTCTATTTTAATATTCAGCTTGTTTTTTGAGAGTTGTGCAACCAACGGTTACCGTTGTGGGGCGCATTCGTGCATTTTTATTTTTTCTAATAGTTCTTTCACTTTTGTTTCGATAAGGTCTCGTACTTGTCGGAACTCGTCTTTGTCCATGTTTTTAGGGTCGGGAATGTCCCAGGCCACACGGTTTTTTGTCGGAACCCAGGGGCATTTTTCTCCGCAACCCATGCTTACTACATACTCAAACTGCACCTGAGGGATGTCATCAAGTGATTTGCTGTCGTGCATTGTCAAGTCATAGCCAACTTCTTTCATGGCTTCGATAGCTCTTGAGTTGACTTGTCCTGATGGATGGGAGCCGGCACTGTATGCCTCTGTGAGTCCTTGTCCGTGAATCTTGGCAAAAGCTTGCGCCATTTGGCTTCTATTGGAGTTCTCTATGCAGACGAATAATAGGTTTTTCATGTCAAGTCAGTTTTGTGTTGGCTTTGCATAATGCTGAGGGCATCGGGCAGCATTCTTTGTCTTTAACGCTCTTGCAACCCAATATTGCCAATGATGCTCCAATAACTGGAGCTGTCAGGTAAATCCAAAAGTGGTCAAGTTGTCCTGAAAGTAAGGCAGGGGCAATGGAACGAGCAGGGTTCATTGATGCACCTGATATTGGTCCCGCAAACATAGCTTCAAGAAGCACAGTCGCACCGATTGCAATGCCTGCCATGATGCCCATTTCCTTTGAACCTGTCGAAACGTTAATGATAACCAGCATGAGAAATAATGTCAGGATGATTTCAAGGATGAATGATTGCAGAGCGGTGTCAGCAGGCAAGGTAGCCCCAAGATTAGGATGTGTCGGGAAAAGCAGTATTAATGTCGCACTGGCAAGCATTGCCCCTGCCAGTTGCGAAACGATGTACGGGATTACATGTCTGCCCGGAAAGCGTCCTGAAAACCAGAACGCAATGGTTACGGCAGGGTTGATATGTGCACCTGAAATGTCTCCAAAGGCGTAAATCATGGCCATTACAATCAGTCCGAAGGTCAGGGCAATGCCAACGTGTGAAATTGTCCCACCTGTCAGGTCGTTAATGATGATTGCCCCTGTCCCGCAAAAAACCAGTCCGTAGGTCCCGATGAGTTCCGCTATGTATTTTTTCATTATTCAGTGTCTTTATGTTTCTGTGTCCTTTATCACCATGATGCCCAGCGTTCAGGTGGCTAAAAAAAAGCCCGACCAAAATTACTAAAAACTTATCTAGCCCTAAAGCCTGAAATAGTAGCTATCAAACTTAAATTTACTCACATCCCGAGAGTGTTTTTTAGCCGTTTGTTATCGAAATACTTTTTCGTCCGTTATTGTTGGGTATCTGTCATGTTAAGTTACAAAGAATGCCGCGGAAAAATTCTCTTTTATACTAATTTAGGTTTAGTCGATTGAAAAGATTACCTTTGTGGCTTACAAGCTAATTAGCGGCCAGTCTTCCTGTTGCGTCATTAAGTTCATTACAGTCTCGATTCACCGCCTCTGACGCAGACAATCAATTTTAAAAAAAGAGTAATATTCCGCTTTGTAGTGCCTTATTGTCGGGTGCATGATATATACTATGTGGATATTACTTTATAAATATAATTATAATGCTTTTTAAAGAATTAAATCTTATCCCTCAGTTGTTGCGTGCAGTGCAACAACAAGGGTATCAAAAACCAACTCCTATACAGGAGCAATCTATTCCAAATCTTCTAAATGGCTATGACCTTTTTGGTTGTGCCCAAACAGGAACCGGTAAAACCGCAGCCTTTTGTATTCCTTTGCTACAACACCTTTTTCAAAACAAGAGAGATATTAAGCATAATATACGGGCACTTGTACTGGCACCTACCCGCGAGTTGGCGATCCAGATTGGAGAAAGCCTTCACACCTATGGTTGTTACTTGCCGTTAAAACATACTGTTATTTATGGTGGTGTTCCGCAACATGCACAAACGAAAGCACTAAGACAAGGTGTTGATATAGTTGTTGCTACTCCCGGACGCTTACTCGACCTGGTTAGTCAGGGTTACGTGAGATTAGGCAATGTTGAATTTTTAGTGCTTGATGAAGCCGATCAAATGTTGGATATGGGCTTCATTAATGACATCAAAAAGATCATTCAGGAAATACCACACAGAAGACAAACGATATTGTTTTCGGCTACGTTGCCGAAGGAAATTCGCAGTTTGGTAGCGAAAATATTAAACGATCCGATCCACGTTGAATTAAGTCATGCCAACAACTCAGCAGCCGATACGGTCAATCAAAGTATGTACTTCGTTGACAAGGTGAACAAGCGCAACTTGCTTTCACATATTCTTAAAGGGGAGGCTGTAGAAAGTGCGCTCGTATTTATGAGAACTAAACACAGTGCCGATAAGCTGGCGCGGGCATTAAGTAAACAAAACATCAGTGTAGAAGCTATTCACGGCAATAAATCACAAGGACAACGACAAAAAACCCTGAATAGGTTTAAGTCTAAACAACTGCGTGTGTTGGTGGCAACCGATGTGGCGGCACGAGGTATTGATATTGACGACTTGTCGCATGTTATCAACTTTGACCTTCCTCAAACCCCTGAAACGTATGTCCACCGGATTGGAAGAACCGGAAGGGCGGGCTCATCAGGTATTGCCCTGTCTTTTTGTGGCAGAGACGAAATAGGCACACTTAAAGATATCCATCGTCATTTAGGAAAGAGCATTCCTGAAATAACGGAACACCCTTTTTTGACAACAGCATCATTAACTACCAATTCTGAAAAAAGGCAGTCACAAAAGCGAACATCAGGTTACAATACAAACACAAAATTTCGGAGATCGTTTAGAGCAAAAAAAAGAGCTTCATAATTTATGGGAAGAAAATCGAATGAAAGTTATCTTAAAAAAAAGAAGGCTGACAAAAAGAAAAAGAAGCGAGACGCCAAATTTCAAAAGAAAATAGAAAAGAAAAACAAATCTAAAAACGGATCACCTGATGATATGATTTCTCATGTAGATGATTTTGGCAATATCATTTCTCCGCCATCTGAGCAAGATGAGGCAGAGGAAGATTTGCCAAAGGATAGCAAATAGATCAAAACAAAAAAAATATTAATAACTTAAATCAAAAAAAATGAAAACAGGAACAGTTAAATTTTTCAACCGCCAAAAAGGATTCGGTTTTATCAGGCCCGAAGATTCAGGCGAAGACATCTTTGTACACGAAAGCGGACTTAAGGATGAAATAAAACAGGACGATAAGGTTGAATTTTCGGTGGAGCAAGGGCAAAAAGGATTAAATGCAGTTGAAGTAAGGCGGGTAGGATAGTGTCTTAATTATAGCGGTAGACTTTGAGGGAAGTTCTGCCGCATTTTAGGTTTTCGATAAGGTCAGTCGGGCTAAATACTACAATTGTTATTCAAAAATAGTAATTCAATGGTATTGTATATGTCCTGGCGCGATTTTAAGCGGCTTTTAAAAAAATACTTCTTCCCGTATAAGCCACTATAAAATGGCACAGGTTTATTTTTTATTTAAAAGTTTTTTTAGAGGGTTGGGCAACGGCTACCCGTGTTAGGGGTAGGCCTTCTATCTATTTTTACACAATTCTTCATTTCTCTTTTCCCAATATTCGCCAAGTTGTTTTCTCGTCTTAAAGATGAGTTCTATAATTTCCGTTAATGAATCTTCTGAAAATTGTAAATATTCTTGTTCCAATCCATTTGTAGAAATTCTCAAGTTGACATAAGTGTAGCCATCGTCATCTGTGTTTTCCCAGTCTGCGTGCATAACTAAATTACGCAGTCTGCCAGTTTCCCTTAAATTAGTTAGTAGATTTTCATATCCTTCAATATTTATGTCACATGCAGAGTGAAAGTCTTCGCTAAAACGTTTGAACAAGTCAACTTTTGTGGAATATTTCATTTTATGTAAAACTATTAATCCAGTTGAGTCAGTTCTGTCTGTAAATATTTCACAAATTATTCCGTCAAGTGATTTTTCTAGTCCATTAAAATACATAACAATATACCCAATAAGAGGAAGAGAGTTTTCCAAATACTCTTCAGCTTTTTCTTCATCTTCGATTTCGTGATAAAGATGTTGTTCAAATATTTTCTTTTTTTGCTTCATCTTATTATCTGTTTCACGTCATTTAGACTTACCGCTAACGTTTTGACGCTTGGCGCAGTGGTGGATTTTGGAGAAATATTAAAAAATAAATATACTAATGCTTTACCAATATTAATTATTTATAGGCAATAATTAAATATGGGCTTTTTAGAAGTGATTATGGTTTCTTGATGATGGATTATTATTTGTTGAACGTTGAATATTGATGCTTGATTATTGAATATGGGTGATTGACTGTTGGATATGGTTTGTTGATGGTGAATTATGTTTTCTTGATGATGAATTATGGTTTGATTACAACTGATGATG
>DAOQTX010000037.1:0-29196 GCA_035340715.1 Bacteroidia bacterium
TGGATACAGTGGCAGTTTATGACGGGTATTGTTTTCCGTTCAACTTTTTATGCACCGATTTTTGGGTAATGTATCTTGCAGCCAATGGGAAAATTTATGTTTCATCAGGCAATAGTGTTATTGATTTGCACTATATTAATTATCCTGACAGTTCCGGTTTAGCTTGCGATGTGCAGCAACATGCTTTACCGCTTCCTTGCTATTCAGGCAGAGGCCATGTTTACCACCCCAACTACTACCTCGGCTGCGATACTACCTGCGGACCATGCTTTGTTGTGGGTGTAAATGAAACGGGAAAACATGATTTTAAGTTTTCGCTCTCGCCCAACCCAACCAACGGCAGCATAAAAATTATTTACCTCTTGCCCCAAAACAAAAGCGGTATGTTTGAGCTGTATGATGTAACGGGAAAAAAAGTTTTCACTTATACCCTCCCACCCTGGAGCACCCTGCAACATTTTGATTTGAGTTTTTTGAGCAATGGCATGTATCATGCAGTCATAACAAGTGATGGATTTACTAAAGCAGAAAAGCTGGTGCTGCTGAGGCCTTGAGGCTTTTTGTTAAGTAAATTTCTTTCTCATCTTCCACTTCACTATGCCGTAAGCGCGAGCGTGCCGCTCGTGCTTATTTATCAAGTTGGATTGAAGCCAACCACTCAGAGTTCTGACAGTTTCAAATCAGTAAATTCATTTGCGCTGGAATAAATATAATGATGTGGTTCAGCAACAATTCTTGCTTCCACAGGATTGTTATGAATATAATCTGCTTTCTGGTCAATGAATTTGTTGGAGAATAAATCAAATGCATGATTGTTCTGCTGCCAGAACTGGTATGTTTTGTTATGCGCATTTTTCTCTCCAAAATATTTAAACATATACAACAGCCATTCCCTGCGGCTTTCTGTCTGGCTGTCTTCAATCAGCTTAATTATTTTTTTAGCCGTAAAGCTTTTGAAATCACGTAGCACATCGCTTAAATTTCCGTTCTCCACCTTGGCAATCAGATGCAGGTGGCTTGGCATGATGCAAAAGGCGAATATTTTCAATCCTATATTGTCAATGCAATAATTCAGATTTTTTATGATTTCATCGCAATATTCTGCCCTGGTAAAAACATCAATCCAGCCGACCGTAGTAAGCGTGCAGAAATATAAGCCATCTGGAAAAATTTTGTATTTTTCGCTCATAGTGAACCGCTAAAATATGCAACATACATCAAAAATAAACAGGCACGAGCGGCACGCTCGCGCCTACACGGGTGTTTGGATGGACATATTTGGAAACGGTTAATGGAAAGGATAAATATGATTACCAATATGTTTTTACTGATGATAATGGTGATTTTGAAATCAGACCTTATGATTATGAAGGAACAGTTAATCCCTTTACTGAACATATTTTAGCATTTCGAATATCTGCTGCAGGAGCAGAAGTTTATTATGCAAATTGGAAACTGACAGGATTGGCGGATTTTTATTATGACCCGACTGACCCATCCGACCCAGTATATTCTAATTTAACATATGTATTAACGAGAGAGCAGTTTAAATACGATACGGAAATTGAAAATATTACGGTCGGTAACGGGGATGACAGAAATTTTAAAGGATGGAATACCCTAAGCGCTACCGATGTAACCTTAGAAAATGGCGGTATGGCTGATTTTAAAGCGCGCACCGAAGTGCATATAAATACCGAGTTCCATGCTGAGATCGGCAGCGAGGTGCATATTTTTAATGAGGAAACTTTCCCCGAATGCAATGACCTTGCCTCATATAATCGCATAGCTTCCGGTCAGCAGCAGGAAAATGAACTGGAGGTTTTACAGAAATTCATCGAGATTCGCTTTAATAGCGATAAAACCATTGCAGCGTTGGAAATTATCCCAAATCCGAATAACGGAGTTTTCACCGTGCAAGTTACTAATTCAGCAACATCTGTATTCTCCTATGAAATCTTAAACATGCTTGGTAAAAATATGTACAATAATATTTCGCATGAAAGTAATTTTGATGTGAATTTATCCTTTTTTTCAAAAGGAATTTACCTGTTTAAAATCTATACCGGCAGCGAAATGCTCATCCAGAAACTTATCATCAATTAAAATTCCTTTAACAATGAAAAAAATTATAATCACAATATTTATTGCAGCATTTGCTATTAATGCTCATGCACAATGGCAGTGGGCAAAGCATATCCACAGCTCGGAATTTGATGGTGCAGCAAGGTTCTGCAAAGATGCCAATGGTGATATTTATTTGGGCGGTTATTTTAATGGTCCTGTCGGTTATTTTCCTAATGATACACTAACGGCAATAGGAGATGATGGCGTATTTCTTATAAAGTATAATCCTTCGGGTAATCGTATCTGGCTAAAACAATTGGATGGTTGGGGAAGCGATCCTCAGAATGTTGGAGCATTGACTTATGATGCTTCAACGAATACAGTTATTGCAAGCGTGGGTTTTTCTGGATGTGCTTTTTGGGATAATGACACAGTATGTTCTACTTTTGGTGGAGTAGAGGGAGCTATTGCCAAATTTGATTTAAATGGTACCTGCCTTTGGGCTTTATCTTTTGGAGGACCAGGTGATGATTATTCAGGTGCAGTGGATGTGGATAACTTGGGAAACATTTATATATGTGCCAATAATTCATCAATAGCCTTTTTAAATGGAGACACTTTACAGCCGGGAACTTTCCTTGCCAAATTCGATCCGCAAGGCGGTTTAATTTGGCATAAGCAAATTTCGGGAATGGCACAACTGTTTTCCAATGCTTTTCAGGCAAGCTTTATGAAAATAATAGGTAATGATATGTTTATTATTGGCGATGCAAATACCGATACTCTTAATATAGATACAGTACAGTTTGCAAATCCTAATGCATACGGTGTAGTGCTGGCGAGATTTAATTTATCGGGTGATGTACAGTGGGCGAAGCTATTAGGCTACCCAATTGGTTTATTTGGTTATGGAGCCGTTGACAATTCGGGTAACAGTTATATTTCGGGAACATTTTCAGGTGATACAGCTTATTTTGGCAGCACCATAATCGGAAACGGAAATCTTTCAGACATGTTTTTGGCGAAGTATGATGTAAATGGAAATTTTATTTGGGTTCGTCAATCGTTTGCCAACGGACCTGGAGGTGCTAATGCGAGAGGTTGCTTTTTGGATGGAGATGATAAAATTTATATTACCGGAAAGTTCAGGGGTACGGCTCAGTTTGGAACTTATTCACAAACTTCAAACACCGGCTCAGATGCATTCGTTGCACGTTATGAACCTAACGGAGATTGCATTGGCGTAGCACATTTTGGCAGCTCTTTTATTGGCGCACATGGGCTGGCAGTAATTGCAACAAACGATAATGAGCCAGTTATTTCCGCAGTCTTTGTTGATACGATTTCTATTGCAGGCAATACGTATGGCTGCGGAGAAGTGTATGGAGATATTGTTATTGCTAAGCATGATATAATAACCGGCATAGCAGGAGAAGAAAGGATAGTTAATAATGAACTCATCATATACGCCAATCCTACTGCGGGTAAATGTAACATTATTGTACCTGATGATTTTGTACATGAAAAAAATCTAACACTCAACATTTACGATAATACCGGAAAACTCATTCAGCAAAAACTTCTGCAAATGAACGATGGCAAGATTAAACTCAATTTAGAAGCAGAAGCTAGGGGTATTTATACCGTAACTTTGAGCAGTAAGAAGAAGAGTTATTATGGTAAGATTGTGTTTGAGTAGTGGGTAAGCGATTAGCAACGCACCGTAGTATTGTGAATTGTTTGTACTTCTATATTACTCACACTTCGACTCCGCTTAGTGTGGCAATGAGTAGGGATTCACTTTTTATAAATGAAATCGAGAAAGTCGCAATTGTGAGATCCCTATTTTTGACCTAATTTGCAGTATTTTATACTTTTCTTTCAATATATTTCCGATAGGGTGGGTTGAGAATGAGCAGAAAAACAGAATTATTCTGATCTTGGGCGGCTATGGTTCGATCACCGCAAAATACAACTGAATGGGAAGAATATTACCAGCTACGCTATAAAATTCTTCGAAAACCATGGAATCAAGCAGCAGGTTCGGAAAAAGATGAAATGGAGCAGCAATGCATACATGCTGCCTGTTTTGTTAAGGAGAAAATAGTGGCTGTTGGGCGCCTTCAAATGAACAACGAAACCCAGGCTCAAATCCGTTATATGGCCGTTGACGATCAACATCAAAATAAAGGATATGGCCAGGAAATAATGCAGTGGTTGGAAGATCAGGCTCGGCTAAAAAATGCTGAGGAAATTGTATTGGAATCGCGCGAAAATGCGGTGGCTTTTTATGAAAAAAATGGCTATAAAATAATAAGCAAGTCCTATATTCTGTTTGATAAAATACAACATTTTACCATGAAAAAGGATTTGTAGATATTATAAGTACTATATTAAACTATAATATTATATAAATAGATTTAAGTTATATGGTTATTAGCTATTTACATAACAGTAATGACAAATTGACAAATGTAATTATTTCAAGATAATTAAATAAATTCAACTGATTGCTTATTCGTTTAGTACAAAACTGACTCCATGCTTCATATCGACATACTTACCATACATCCCGGCTTAATGGAAGGCCCATTTTCGCACAGCATCGTTAAACGCGCGGTGGAGAAAAAGTTGGTTCAAATTCAACTCATCGACTTGAGAGATTTTTGCACGGATAAACATCGGACCATAGACGATTATCCGTTTGGGGGAGGAGCCGGAATGGTGATGAAAATTGAACCCATAAAAAAAGCAATTGACCATTTGAGTAGTCAAAAAAAATACGATGAGATCATCTATATGAGTCCCGATGGTGAGTTATTGGATCAGCCCTTGGCCAACCAATTTAGCTTGTCGAAAAACCTGCTCATCTTATGTGGTCATTATAAAGGTATTGATGAGAGAGTGCGAACGCATTTTATAACCAAAGAAATTTCGATTGGCAATTATGTGCTTTCGGGTGGAGAATTGGCTGCAGCCGTTTTTTGCGATGCCATAATTCGATTGATACCGGGCGTAATTGGTGACGAAACCTCTGCCCTGTCCGATTCCTTTCAGGATCAATTACTTGCACCTCCGGTGTATACCCGTCCTGCCGATTTTGAAGGGCTTAAAGTTCCCGATGTCCTGCTGTCGGGCGATGAGAAAAAAATAAGCGAGTGGCGACACGAACAATCGGTAAAAAGGACCAAAGAAAGAAGACCGGGATTATTTGATTAATATTATTTGATTAGCAAATTATTTCATGTACATTTGCGACCCGTTTCAAATAGCATAGAAATAATGGATTTAGTAAAATTTGTAGACGAATCGTTATCGCATAGCAACGAATTTCCAACGTTTAAGAGTGGAGATACCGTTACCGTTTATTATAAAATTAAAGAAGGTAATAAGGAAAGAGAGCAGCAGTTTCAAGGCGTTGTTCTTCAGAGAAAAGGACATGGTACTACACAAACCTTTACCGTAAGGAAAATTTCTAACGGTGTAGGGGTTGAACGTATTTTTCCTTTATTCTCACCAAAAATTGCCCGTATTGAAGTGAACAAAAGAGGTATTGTTCGCAGATCGAGAATATTCTACCTTAGAAAATACAGCGGTAAAAAAGCGCGTATTGAAGAAAAAAGAGTTTAGTTACTACTCCAATATAACTTTAAAAAGCCATCTGATTCAGGTGGCTTTTTATTTAGGTCTGCCCAATCCGGGTTTGCCGTTGAAAAACTGTGAAAAGTCTTTAGTACTCCTACCCCTTTACATCAATAAAATTTGATAAATTGTTTGCCTTTATTTTAAACCATGCCTGTTAAAGACATTTCGACTCTTAGTCCAAAAGAATATATCATCATTAAAGGAGCTGCGGTACACAATTTAAAAAAAGTGGATGTAGCCATTCCCCGTAATAAAATGGTAGTCATCACCGGACTATCTGGTTCGGGAAAATCTTCGCTTGCTTTCGACACGCTGTATGCCGAAGGGCAAAGAAGGTATGTAGAAAGTCTCTCGAGTTATGCCCGTCAGTTTATGGTTCGGATGGAAAAACCGGAAGTAGATTATATCCTTGGTATTTCACCCGCCATTGCCATTGAACAAAAAGTCAACTCACGTAATCCAAGATCGACTGTAGGTACGACTACTGAGATTTATGATTATCTGAAATTATTATTTGCCCGCATTGGAAAAACCATTTCACCCATTAGCGGACAAGAAGTAAAAGAACACAGCGCGGAAGATGTATATCAATACATTGTCAATTTAAAAGATCAAAGCACCTTTTTAATTTGTTGCCCTGTTCAATACCACGAAGACGTTAGCGCCCTTTTAGAATCCTTGCAAGTAAAAGGATTCAGTCGTGTACAATTCAGAAATCGGATATTAAGAATTACTGAAGCCATTGATGAAATAAAAAGCAATGCCCCGAAATTCAACAAACAAAAAGTAGGCCTCGAACCCCTGCTGCTGATCATTGATCGTTTAAGCAAAGACGATAAAGAATTGAACGATGAAGAGAGTGAATTCAAATCGAGATGCTACGACAGTATTTCTACCGCCTTTGCCGAGGGGAATGGCAGCTGCATTATTCAAACCGATGCAAATGAACAAATGGAATTCAGCAATCGCTTTGAATTGGATGGAATGGATTTTCAAATACCGGACGTCAACTTTTTCAGTTTTAACAATCCAATAGGCGCTTGTAAAAGATGTGAAGGATTTGGTACCATCATTGGCATTGACCCCGACCTGGTGGTGCCTGATAAAAGTTTATCGGTTTATGAAAGTGCCATTGTGTGTTGGCGAGGCGAAAAGATGAGTGAATGGAAAGATCAGTTTTTAAAACATGCTTATAAATTTGATTTTCCCATACATAAACCGTTTTACGAGTTAACCGAATTTCATAAAGAACTGCTGTGGAAAGGCAATGAATTTTTCAGAGGGCTCGATGATTTTTTTAAACATTTAGAAGAACAGAGTTACAAGATTCAGTACCGGGTAATGCTTTCGCGCTATAGAGGAAAAACCCTTTGTCCGGAATGTAAAGGCAGCCGCTTGCGATCGGATGCCAGCTATGTAAAAATCGACCAACATTCCATTACCGATTTAGTATTGATGCAAGCGAAGCATTGTTTGGAATTTTTTAAGCATATAAATCTGAATGAGCGTGAAGAAAAAATAGCCGGAAGAATTTTATATGAGATAAAAAATCGACTTCAGTTTCTCAATGATGTGGGCCTTGGTTATTTAACCCTCAACCGTTTGTCGAATACTTTATCAGGGGGCGAATCGCAAAGAATAAATCTGGCAACTTCATTGGGCACCACACTGGTAGGATCCATGTATATATTGGATGAACCCAGCATTGGCCTGCATCCACGAGACACACAGCGACTGATTGAAGTGTTGCGGGCGCTCAATCGTGCAGGCAATACGGTTATTGTGGTAGAGCATGACGAAGACATTATGAAATCGGCCGATGAATTAATCGACATTGGTCCTGAAGCCGGCTATCACGGTGGCACTATTGTGTACCAAGGCACCTATGAGCACTTGCTGAATTCAGAAAATGATTCCTATACACTCAAGTACTTGAGCGGAAGAGTGGAAATTGCCATTCCAAAAAAGAGAAGAAAAGTTGCCAAGCAAATTTCTTTTAAAGGCTGCCGCGAAAACAATTTGAAAAATATTGATGTAAATATTCCTTTGAATATGTTGTGTGTTGTAACCGGTGTGAGTGGTTCAGGAAAAACATCTTTAGTAAAGCGCATAGTATATCCTGCCATTAAGAAATTGAAAGAGGGATATATTGAAAGCAGTGGAATGTATGATCAGATGGCCGGAGAATATCAAGACATTAGCTCGGTAGAAATGGTGGATCAAAATCCGATTGGCTCAAGCTCGCGATCGAATCCGGTAACCTATGTAAAAGCGTTTGATGAGATTAGAAATTTATTTGCCGATTTGCCTTTTGCAAAAAAGAGCGGGTTCAAAGCATCGCATTTTTCATTCAATGTTAGTGGTGGTCGTTGCGAAGCCTGTCAAGGTGATGGATATGTTACCATTGAAATGCAGTTTATGGCCGATCTTCATTTAAAATGCGAAGTGTGTGATGGAAAAAGATTCAGACCGGAAGTTTTGGCCATCAAGTACAAAGAAAAAAGTATTGATGAGGTATTAAATTTTACGGTAGAAGAAGCGCTTGATTTTTTTAACGATCAGACCTTATCTAAAAATCAAAGCTATCATAAAAAAATAACGGCTCGCTTGCAACCATTGAAAGATGTAGGCTTGGGTTATATCAAATTGGGGCAATCGGCCAACACCCTTAGTGGTGGTGAAGCACAAAGAGTAAAACTTGCGCTATTTTTAAGTAAAGGTTCCGATGCCGGAAACCGTTTATTTATTTTTGACGAACCCAGTACCGGTTTGCATTTTCATGATATCAAAAAACTGTTAAAGTCACTTAACATGTTAATCAATAACGGAAATAGTGTTTTGGTTATAGAACACCATCCAGATATTATTAAATCGGCCGATTGGGTAATTGATCTTGGCCCGGAGGGAGGAGATGAAGGTGGCGAGGTTGTATTTGAAGGAACACCTGAAGATTTAGTAAAATGTGAGCGCTCCTATACCGGAAAACATCTGATTGAAAAGTTGCCTGGTTCATAACTTTATAGCAGCAATCTGATTCCTACGCTAAAAAGAACTTACATTTGAGTTAGGCATAAAGCCTTGACCTATTCTAACCTAAACTCAAAATTTTATGAAAAACAAAAAAACAATTTTAGCCGGTATTGTTGGAGGTGTTACTTTGTTCTTATTGGGATGGTTGTTTTATGGAATCTTATTGGCTGGATTTATGGCTGATAATGGCCCTGCTTTCGATGGGGTGTACCAAGATCCTCCACACATGTTACCCTTATTTTTAGGGAATCTTTTCTTCGGATTTTTTATTGCATGTATGCTCGGAGAATGGGATTCGGTAACTGAAATTGGCGCTGCAGCAAAACGTATGTTTATTGCAGGTCTCTTAATCGGATTGGGTTTTGATTTGATTATGATGGGCACTACTAACCTAATGACCCCTTTAACCCTTATAGTCGATGTAATTACTTTCAGTGTGATGCTTGCAGTGACAGGAATGGCTGAAGTAATGTTGCTTCGGAAAGGATAAATATTTTCTACAAAATGTAATAGGTCTTGTTATCACAAGACCTCTTTTTATTTCTACCAATTTGAGTGTTTTTTAGGGTAAAAATTGACTTTGATTTTTGGTTTTTTTTATAAAAAACTTCTACATTTACCATCTTACCATGCAACCTTTTGCAGGTTTCAATTGTCATTAATATTGAATATACCAATAACCAAAAACCATTTATGAAAAGAGTTCTACTTTTTATTGCTCTAGTATTTGCGTTTACTACAGCAACTCAGGCACAGAATTGTGTAATTTCTGAAGATTTTGAAATTCCGGATAGTGTGGGAACCAGCGGATTCCCGGGATGGAATGTTAACCCATTTTATCAGGTTAGCGGAACCTCAAGCGTTTTCGCTACGGTAGATGTAGATACGCAAGACCTGTTTACTTTTCCATTCAGTACGGTTGGTAATACCTTTGTTTTATTAGAATTCTGGCACATTGCAAAAATCGAGTTTTTTGATCGAGCCATCATAGAATACTCTACAGATGGTGGTATCAGTTGGACTAAAATTGACACGACCAATTCGACCTATTTAACTCCAATGCCTAATGCAAGTGGCACATGGGATGCTTTTGGATCTTTTATGTCTCCATCATATGGAGCTTGGGATCCGGCTAATCCAACCAATGTAACCAATGCGATGTGGCAAAAAGAAACTTTTGATCTCTCTGGTATATTGGCCAACCAACCCAATGCCGCCATTCGTTTCAGACTTTATGATAGTAATGGTAATGGTAACTTTGGTTATTACGGTTGGTTGCTTGAAGACCTTTGTGTTTTAGCAGCGCCTTGCGAGCTCACCCCTCCTACTCTTACCCAGTTGGCTCCATTTCTAAATGGTGCTGTTTACAATTTAGGACCTTATACTATTAATTTAGAAGCTACTGATGCTTCCGGTATAGATACCGTTACGATGACCTATACCATCAATGGAGGTGCACCAATAACTATTGGTATGAGCACCGCAGGTGGAAATATTTATACTGCCCAAATTCCGATGGTGAACGATAGCGATGTGGTTTGCTACTCATTCTTTGCACAAGATGCCGCATCTGGTTGTAACAACTCAGCTATTCTTCCTTCGAACGGATCAAGTATTTGTTTCCAAGCCAACGCTGGAATTACTTTCCCCTTCTGTGATAATTTTGATATAGATACATTATGGACCGCTGTAAATGTTTCCGGTTCTTCGTGGGAATTAGGTTTGCCTACACAAGCGCCAACCAATACCGTTCATTCAGCTCCCAGTTGTTGGGATGTGCAATTGGCAGGACAGTATCAGAACAGCACCGAAACCTATCTGTATCTAAATGTTCCCTTAGATTTTACACAACAACAAGCTTTCAATGCTGAAATTTCTATTTGGGTAAATTATTCAACAGAAAATATTTGGGATGGTGCCCGCATCGATTGGTCGACCGACAGTGTAAACTGGAATGTATTAGGTGGAGTTGGACAGGGTACCAATTGGTACAATGCCGCTTCGTTGAATTCGAGTGGTTTACCTGGTTGGACAAATAATTCGAACGGTTGGATACAAGCATCTGTAGTTGATCCTGCACTAAACGGACAAACCGGAGTGATATTCCGTTATGTATTTACATCTGATGCTTCTGTTCAAGGAAATGGATTTTCAATAGATGATTTCTGTATTACCCCTCCACAGCCTGAAGATGCTGGGGTTACTCGTATCAGCGCTCCTGTTGATCAACCTGCTGCCGGTACTTCTTCGCCTGTAACCGTTACAGTAAAGAACTTTGGATATTTGCCTTTGACGGCTTTCGATATCGTGTATGATGACGGATCGGGTCCTCAAATTACTCCATGGACCGGTAACTTACAACCTGGAGATACAATGGTGGTAAACCTATTACCGAACTATACAGTACCCACTGGTGCAGTCAACTTCTGTGCTTATACTTCATTGGCAACCGATGGATTTCATCCTAATGATACCATGTGTAAAACCATTGTGGGTATTCCTACTTTAACGGTTACCTATTGCGATGACTTTGAAAGTGGAAACATAGGTTGGTATTCTAAACCAAGTACTACTGGAAATACACAATGGCAATTGGGTACTCCTGCATTTGGCGCAACCAACTCTGCTAATTCAGGAAGCAATGCATGGGATATTAATTTAACTAGCGCATACGATGTAAATTCAAATGCGGAATTGGTAAGTCCAATATTTGATTTTAGCAACCCATCCACCTTTAACTCAACTATGGAGTTTTGGATGAATAGAAACATTCCGGATATTGGAGATGGATTAAAACTGGAATACACGATCAATGGAACTACATGGCAAACATTGGGTATCATCAACGATCCTAATGCTACGAACTGGTTTAATCAAGCCAACGTTGGCCCTACTCCTGTAAGCCCTGCTTGGAGTGGATCATCTGCCGGATGGAAAAAGAGCAGTTATTTCTTAGCTTTAATAAACGGTGAGCCATTCGTTCGTTTCCGTTTCCGTTTCAATAGCAATGGCTTTACCAACGGTGATGGGGTTTCAATTGATGACTTTTGTATTAAGACTCCGCAACCGGATGATGCAGGAATTACAGCAATAGTAACACCAAACCTTCAAACCGGTGCACAACAACCGTTCAATCCAACCGTAACTTTAAAGAACTTTGGTACCAATACATTGACCAGTGTTCCAATCACCTATACCGTAAATGGTTTGTCTCCAAAAACATTTAACTGGACCGGAAGTCTTGCCTTCAATGCATCAACCAATGTATTGTTGCCCGATACTTCTGTTGCCCCCGATTGTTTATTCTCAATCGAAGCCTATACTGAGTTGGTGGGCGATGGCGACTTGACCAATGATACCTCAAGAACAACAGTAACCGGTGTGCCAATTGTTATGCTTAACACACCAGGAGCAGTATGCGATAATTTTGACATTGCTACTCCTTGTTGGATTAGTATTCCTTCCCCACAAAACAATTCTGTGTGGCAAATAGGAACTCCTGCTTTTGGGTTAACCAATTCTGCTTTCTCAGCACCAAATGCCTGGGATATCAATTTGAATACAGGATACGAAGCTAATGCAGAAGCATATTTATATACACCCAAGTACGATATGAGTCTTGCTTCTAATGCAAAACTTTCTTTACAAAGAAATCACAATACTGAACAAAACTGGGATGGAGTAAGAATAGATTACTCTATCAATGGTGGTGCTACCTGGGTGCGATTAGGAAATTTCAATGATCCGAACGGTGTTAACTGGTATAATTTGGCCAACTTAAATTCAAGCGGTCAACCCGGTTGGGCAGGAAATTCAAACGGATGGCAATACTCCGAATTCAATATTAATTTATTGAGTGGAGAGCCCGATGTTCAATTCCGATTTGCTTTCACCTCAGATGCTTCTGTTCATCTGGATGGATTTTCAATAGATGATTTCTGTTTGAAGATTCCATTCCCTGATGATATTGGCGTACAAAGAATTGTTGTTCCCGGACCTTTTGCTCCGGGTGGAGACACCATTAATCCAGTAGCAAGAGTTAGAAATTACGGTAGTAATACGCAAACTACCTATGATGTTTGTTATAGCTTGAACGGAGCTGCACCTTTGTGTACAACCTGGACAGCTATACTGGCACCAAACGATACCGTAGATGTTCCTTTACCTCAAATGGTTGTTCCGGCAGGTGTATTTAATCTATGTGCCTGGACTCAATTGATTGGAGATGGAGATTTAACCAATGATACTTCATGTGCCGCTACGGAAGGAATTCCTACCATACTCATTTCATATGCCAATCAATATTGTGCCGACTTTGATTCTTTAGGATCATCGGGTTGGGTTGCTGATCCAGCGGCCGGACCAACGGTATGGGAATTGGGTACTCCTAACGCTGGCTTAACAAACTCTGCACATAGTGCGCCAAACAGTTGGGATTTGAATCTTAATGGACCATATACTTTAAGTACTATTTGTCATTTGTATTCACCTTTCTTTAAGTTTACCAGTGTGGTAGATGCAAATCTTTCTTTCTGGCAAAACCGAAATCTTCAAAACAATAGCGATGGTGTTACATTAGAATACAGTATCAATGGTAATCCTTGGACTCCACTTGGCGTATTAGGTCAACCAAAGTCTGTAAACTGGTACACTCTAGCTAATCTGTTCCCAGGCAATAAGCCCGTATGGTCAGGACCAAGTGGTGGTTGGATTCAATCTTCAATGGATTCCGTGTTCATCTTTAACAATGCTCTTACTGTACAATTCAGATATGAATTCACTTCCGATGCCTTTACTGTTTCGGATGGTATGAGTATAGACGATTTCTGTTTGGAAGTTCCTATTCCTTTGAATGCAACTCCAACAGTCGTTTCAACTACTAATCCAACTCCTTTGAATTTCCCCGGACCTATTACTTTTAGAGGTTTGGTTAAAAATGGTGGAACCACACCTATTGATGAGGTTGATGTAACATTGCAAATTAATGGGGCGTCAATTGTTACCGATCATATCAACTTCCCTACTCCGTTGAATAAAAATACCAGCTATTGGCATACCTTTAGTATTCCATGGCAGGCATTCCCGGGAGCGCACGATGTTTGTGTGATTACTTCTAACCCGAACATGTCGGTGGATTTAAATCCTTTTGATGATACTACATGTGCAGTTATCACTGTGTTTGATTCGGTTACAGTTGCTCCTGGTTTTGGATTCTGTAACGATTTTGAATCAGGCCCACAATGGGTAACAACCAATTCGGTTACCTATCAAGCAGGCAATAGCTGGCAAGCAGGTACACCGGGTCAATCGGTAATTAATAATGCATTCAGTGGAACCAATGCTTGGATGACAGGATTAACTACCAATTATCCAAACCGTGACTCATCTGCACTTTATACTCCTGTGTTTAACATTGATTATGGTAAATGTTATAAGTTAAGCTTTATGCACAATTACTATTCTGAATTGTATCAAGATGGTGGAACAGTGGAGTATACTACCGATAACGCACAAACATGGACCGTTATGGGCTTTGGATTAGAACCAAATTGGATGAATTCTCTGCACGTTACTGCTTTAGGAGGCATTCCTCCAAGAGCTGGTTGGTCGGGCAATAGTAATGGTTGGCTATCTGCCGATCACTTATACCAACCATGGGTAACAGGTCAGGTTATTTTCCGATTCCGTTTTGCTTCGGATAATAGCTTCGGATTGGAAGGCTGGGCAATTGATGATGTTTGCTTTGAAGAAGTAACTACTCCATGTGTAACCTCGGTTATTGATCCTGAAGCAGATGGACTATTGTTGGGTCAAAATTATCCTAATCCAAGCAATGGATATACGACTATCGAATATTCGATACCAACTAATGGTCATGTAAGTTTGGAGATCATCGATCTACTTGGACAAACCATTATGACACCATTAAATGAAAATCAAAGTGGCGGAGTTCATAGCATTGATCTGAATACAAATCGCTTATCTCCTGGAATTTATTTCTATGTGTTGCGATTCAACAAAGACAACTCAATTATGCGTAAAATGGTTATTACGGAATAATTATTGAGTATATTCGGAAAAGAGCTCTCCTCGGAGGGCTCTTTTTTTTGCACAAAAAAAACCCGCAAATCCTGCGGGTAAATTTTGTGGAGATAAGGGGACTCGAACCCCTGACCCCTAGCATGCCATGCTAGTGCTCTAGCCAACTGAGCTACATCCCCAAAAAGCAGTGCAAATAAACAAATAATTGAGCGATTGAGAAAATATGATCATTACTTTCTAATCAACAAATATCCGTTCATGCTATTGATATCCACTTTATCATTTTTTACATCTCCATAAACTGTTGTAAGTCCGATAGTGTAAAGTCCATTGGAAGAACTATCGCTTGCTTCAGCAAAAAAAGTGCTTTCACTTTTAATTGTAAACTCTTTTGCCAACGTTTTGCTTCCAATAAAATCAGAAAACTCAAATTGCAATTTTTCGCCTGAACTTAACTCAACATGCAACACATTTGTATGCTGGTTAAAAGTAAAATTATGAGCTGATCTGTACTCATCACTTTTCAATTCATTATTGCCTTTATACATTTCAAAAGAAACCAATCGATCGTATCCACTCACATTTATTTCTCCGTTATCGCTACCATTCCAACTTACATATTCATACGAATGTTCTGATTCATACGAATAGGGACGAAATTTTAATCCCATATTGGTCACCACCTGCTCACTAAATTGATATCTTCTCAATTGACCACTATCGAGTTCGGCAAAACCTGTTTCGGAATAAAGTACTCTTAAGCTATTTTTACCATGCGACTCAACCAAATATCGCACACATGCAGAAATTTGCTCTTCATCTTCCTTCGAAATTTTTGTTTCATCTGAGATGGGATTCACATAGCCTTCCTTAATCATATGGTTCTTTTCCAACAATCCCAACAAACGATTCATTTGACTTGACTTAGATACATTAAAAGCACTCCAAGGACCAAAAGCGGATAACAAAGCAAACAGAAATAGACTGATGGGAATAAAGCGTATGTCTTTTGCTTTGCTGATCAAATAATACAGCGCATTTATCAAAAGCCATATGGCCAAACTGAGAACAAAATAACGTGGCTCAGTAATGCCATAATCTCCAATGCGAATGCCTATAGCAAAAAACAATAATACAATTAAAGGGAAGAGAGCTAAATAAAACCATTTTGAATAAACTTTAATCCAGTTATTCCCTTCAAGATTACGGGTAGGCCAAATCAGCAGGAGTGCCAATATTCCAGCAATACTAAAACTCAAAACCAAATACGATACCCAACCTACCGGCCATTCAGATGTAGCAAATATTTTACCTATGTAAGCGTAAAGAATGAGAAGATATACCGTGATGATGGGAAGTAATACATATTGCGTAAATATTTTTAACCCTCTGGGATAATTCGATTCCACATTATCAAAACGATAGTGCTCAGAGCTTTGAGCTACAAAATACCAAGTGTTAAAAAATCCTGCTACCAGAAACCACAGCTTAGGATATACATCTTCATCAACATCAATGCCTAACAAATTATCAATAGAAAGCAGTGCAATTGCTAGTCCTCCAAACAGTACTGCACTATAAATTGCACTAACAATGAAGTTTAAAAAGAGATTTTTATTGAATTCCCAAAAATGTTCAGCTGTTTCTTCACGACTTAAGTATGGAATAAATGCAACCAAAAGATGCGAAGACAATAATAATAGCATGTAGAGTATGGCATCATTTGCTTCTAACTCAAAGGGTAAGAAGAAATAATACAGAACTGCAAGGGCTAGTCCAATAAATGAGTAAATCGTCTTTTTAGCGTTTGAAAACTGCAACCGCTCAGAAAAAACATAAAGTGCAAACGATAATGAAATGAGCAGTACCGAACTCATGATTAAACGGATGAGTTTGCTTTCAAGCACTTTGTCGCTGCCGACTTCTATAAGATACATCATTGATATAGATGCAATACCGGCTGATAGTATGGTAATGGGGAACCGATAAAAGCTAGTACTTGCCTTTTGAATCAGTGATTGGAATGAGGGAAATTTCATAGAACTGTTATTTATGTAAAAGCGAATTTACCTTAAAAATATTTTAGAATTAACTCAAACTATTTTCAATTGCTATTATATTCTTATTTTTAACTCACAAAATTCAATACTATGAAACCATCATTACGATACAGTTTGATTATTGCCGGTATTATGATCGGAATAGGTTTGATCATGTTCATAACCGGATTGGATATGAGTGATAATGCCAAAATATATCAATATTTGGCTTTAGTTGTTCCCATTTACTTTCTGTATGCTGCGGCAAAAGAAAAGCGTGAACATGAATTAAATGGTTTTATTTCTTATGGACAGGCTTTTAAAAGAGATGCTGCCATCTGTACCATCAGTGCATTTATTCAATCCATGTATCAAATTTTATACTTCAAAGTTTTAAATCCGGCTATGGTTGACAGAGTCAAGGAACAACAACTGATTGAATTCGAAAAACAAGGAATGAGTGAGCAGCAAATTGAAATTTCATTAAAATATACTGAGATGTTTGTTTCGAATCCGGCTTTGATTTTTATATCTACCTTTTTGGCTATTCTAATAGTAGGATTAATCATCTCTTTAATTGTGGCTGCTATCGTTATAAAAGATAATCCAAACCCCTTTGCAGAAGCGGAACAGAAGGTTATTGAGTAAACTGTTTTAAAGAGCTAGAAATTATTTCAACACATTCTTCCATTTGTGTCTGATTCATTATTAATGGAGGTGCAAAGCGAATGATATCTCCATGCGTTGGTTTAGCCAATAATCCATTTTTCTTAAGAATTAAACATAGATCCCAAGCGGTTTTATCATTACTGGGTTTTATTACAATGGCATTCAATAATCCTTTTCCACGAACAACTGTAAGCACATCTGATGTAAGTCGATTCAGTTCCATACGTAAATAATTTCCAAGTCGTTCTGCATTTTCAGCCAACTTTTCATCCAACACTACTTGAAGAGCAGTCATTGTCACCCGACAAGCCAAAGGGTTTCCTCCATAAGTACTGCCATGCTCTCCCGGTTTTATGCAGCTCAATACTTCATCCGAACTCAATACTGCAGATACAGGATAAACACCTCCACTCATGGCCTTTCCAAGAACTAACACATCGGGCTTAACTTGTTCATGATCGCAGGCCAACATTTTTCCTGTGCGCGCGATACCGGTTTGAATTTCATCGGCAACAAACAGCACATTGTACTGTTGACATAAAGCTTTACACTTTGAAAGATATCCATCATCGGGAACGATTACACCGGCTTCTCCTTGTATGGGTTCAACTATAAATGCTGCAACATTCTTATTGGAAGACAATACACTTTCCAAGGCATGAACATCATTATAGGGAATACTTACAAATCCCGGAGTATAAGGGCCAAACTCTTTCTTGGCATCAGGATCGGAAGAAAAAGAAATGATTGAGATTGTACGACCATGAAAGTTATTGCCACAAACAATTACCTCTGCTTTATTCTCTTCAATTCCTTTAACTTGATAAGCCCATTTGCGACAAACCTTAATTGCGGTTTCAACTGCCTCAGCCCCAGTGTTCATAGGCAACATTCTCTCAAAACCAAAATAGTCGCAAATGTATTTTGCGTACTCCCCTAATAGGTCGTTATAAAATGCTCTTGATGTTAGACACAGTTTTTGTGCTTGATCGATTAATGCTTCTATAATTCGGGGATGGTTATGGCCTTGGTTCAATGCAGAATAGGCAGACAAAAAATCATAATACTTATTTCCTTCAGGATCCCAAACATATACGCCTTCACCTCTACTAATAACAACCGGCAAGGGATGATAATTGTGTGTTCCGTATTTATTTTCGAGTTCTATAGCCTCTTTACTGCCTATGCGATGAAGTACCTTAGTCATGAAATTTTGTTTATGTAAAGATACAATATATTGTTTTGAGGTCGGATAGTCAAAAAGCTTAACGAATCACATTGACCGTGCCGTGGGTTGATTTGATTTGATTGCTTTCGAAACCTTGATAAGATACAGAATAGATATACGTGCCTTCAGGCACTTCAGTGCCATTAAATTTTCCGTTCCAATCTTTCAATTTATTATCGCTATGAAAAACCAATTGTCCGAATCGATTGAAGACTTTAAGATCAATTTTATCGGTATGAGAATACGATGCACCCCAAGTATCGTTCACTCCATCGTCATTAGGACTAAACGCTGATGGTAAAAATAATTCTTCCGTTTCAATGAGTAATATATCGTTAGATGTACTCTCTTTCGTGCTTAGACCATCATTCCATTTTACTTTGTAAAAAAACCTGCCAAAGGCTATGTCGAGGTCATTATCGCTAGCCTGTAGAAGTGATGTCTGAGCAATCATTGGGATAAAATTATCCTTATGATCAACAGACTTCAAAATCTCATAATACGATGAACCACTGCTGGCATCTTTATACTCAGTCCAATTCAGTTCATTCAAGTACTGTTTGTTGGTTCCGCTCAGAAAAATTGTATGGAAAGTTTTACCGGGTTCGCTAATGTTTTCACATTCATTTATATTAGTCATGTAATAGGAATATGAACCTAAATCTGCATTCACTTTAGTATCGATCCATGATAAATAATCTGGCTTTTCAAGTGTAGCTATTTGCTTAAAACCTAAAAGGTCGTTTGGATCCTTTCTGAAAATTTGAAAGGTGCTGAATTGAGCATTAAGAAATTCTTTCCACTGGATAATTATGCTTTGATCTCCTTCCAAAACGCTAACAAAATCAAGTTCATTTTTCAATACATTTATTGCATCGAAGGAGTAAATGATTCGGGTTTGAGGACCTTCTACATCACAAATATTATAGCCAACAAAATAATATCCATAATTAATTCGAGAAGGATCAGTTGCATAGGCATCAGTGTAAACATTTGATCGGGTATCCAATATGGTATCGTAGGCTACAAATGAAGACCCATTGATATTTCGATAAACCACATAGTATAAAATATAGGGACGGAGATTTAGCGGCACAGAGTCTCGGTAGCGAATACTTAACGAATCGCTACCATGCAGTTTTGTGCACAGCAAATTCAAAGGAGGACTTACTATGGGTGGTTTAACTCGTATGGTATAGGTTAGCAGACTGGTGAAGGGAAATGGGCAACCAACATCATCCGCTCTAAAATTTGCTATGTAGGCAGTGTCACTGATATGATCGCAATTGGTAGGCCAATAGAATTTACTCACTACCGCATTGGCTCCAACCGTATCAAAACTAATGGCATGAGGTAAGGGCATGGTACTGTTTCCAAACACCGAACCGTAATGACTTAGAGTAATGGTATCATTAATATCATCAATATAAATGTCGAACTTTAAGGTATCCGTTGCATATAAATTGAATGCTTGGTTCCCGTAACCAAAAGTGGTGGCTATAGCAGGTGCAGTATTAAACGAACAAATTACAACAGTAAACTCCAGTTCTCGTCTGATCATTCCAATTTTTACCCCATCTCTATACTCGTCCACTTCAATGGCCATCGCATAAATTCCTGATGCTCCGGCTGTAGCCGAAAGTTCACCTGTTTTAGAATTGATTTTTACCGGCACCGGACCATTGCAAATATTTTGAACACCGTATCCCGGAACCCAGTTAATAGGCGGAAAAGGTGCAGCTGTTGTTCCCGGATTTGGATTTTGTTGTGAGCTATTGCCACTTAATGGATTTGCTAATCTATAAACTAAAGAATCGCCATCGGGATCGAATGCAGAAAAATCATATTTGAATGGTTGTCCTTCGCACATATATGGTAGTGGATCGTTTACGAAATGTGGACTTGAGTTTTGCAGAGCCGCATCGGGCATTTCTAAATAAAATGTCATCCCTGCTTGTCCTGGATTCATAATGTTTACTATACTGTGATTGCGACAACATCGATCCCAACTAAAATAATATCCATTCGCATTGGGGGCAATGTTAACGATAGTTATATACACTCCATTTTCAACACATATGCTAGGCGGGTCATCACAATTCTCACCTGCAAGCTCTAATGAATCTTTATACTGAAGATCCATACTAAAAGAGCTTAACATAACATTCGAAACAGGGTCATAAATACCTACATTGATTGTAGGATCAAATCCTGCCAATCCATTACAATCCCTAAACAGCTTAAGGGTTACTTCAAAATCGTTTCCTGATACATGCTTAACTGAAAAATCGCCTCCAACAATATGCGTAGCAATGCTTTGTGATAGTGTAGCAAAAAAAACACAGGCAATAAGTAGTAGATTTATCATCATGATTGTAGCCTGAATGTACTTAGACAATCAAATATAAGTAATTTTGTGCCCTTATGAAATCAGTGAATAGTAAAAATCTGAAGATTATCGACATCGCTTACGATGGAAGAGCTGTGGCAAAAGAGGATGGCATGGTCTATTTTATTGAAAAAGCGGTACCGGGCGATATTGTGGACATTCATGTAACGAAGAAAAAAAAGAATTTCATAGAAGGAAGAGTGATAGAAATTATAGAAAAATCACCCTTCAGGATAACTCCTAATTGTCAACATTTTGGTTTTTGTGGAGGATGCAAATGGCAGCACTTCGATTATTCGAAACAATTGGAGTATAAGCAGAAACAAGTAATAGATGTATTTCATCATTTAGGAAAAATGGAAAACATACAAGTGTTGCCAATTCTAAGTGCTGACCCTCAGTTTTATTATAGAAATAAATTAGACTTTTCTTTCTCCGATTCACGTTGGTTAACCCCCAACGAATTGCAGGATAAAAGTATCTCGAAAAAAAATGCTGTTGGGTTTCACTTGCCGGGAATGTTTGATAAAGTGCTTGATATAGAGCATTGTTATTTGCAGTCCGATCCTTCGAATGAAATTCGATTGAAACTAAAAGATTATTGCAAAGAAAACGAAATTGAATTTTACAACAGTAGAAACCATACAGGTGAAATACGAAGTTTGATTCTTAGAAACAATCGCGAAAACCAATTCATGATCAATGTTGTTTTTGCATTAACCCAACCAGAAAAAATTGAAAAAGCAATGCAGTACTTAGTTGAATCTTTTGGGAGTCATCATGCATATTTCTATACCATTAATACCAAGAAAAACGATTCGATACATGACCTTGAACCAATTCATTATCATGGTCCTTCATATTTAACTGAAAAAATTGGTGAATACACTTTTCAATTTGGTCCCAAATCTTTTTTTCAAACCAACTCCAAGCAAACTGAATTACTCTACTCGGTAATTAAAGACTTTGCAAAACTTGAGGGCCATGAAACTGTGTATGACCTCTACTCCGGAACAGGTACCATTGCTTTGTATTTAAGTCGTTTAGCAAAAACGGTACTGGGGATTGAGTTTGTTGAGGAAGCTGTAAAAGATGCCTACATCAATGCCGAGCTCAATCAAGTAAACAACTGTACGTTTATTGCCGGAGATATGGGTAAAGTTTTTGATCAAGAAGTTTTTTTGCAATACGGCAAACCCGAAGTTATTGTTTGTGACCCTCCCCGATCCGGAATTCAGAAAGAAGTTATCAATCGCTTACTAGAAATTCAAGCTCCAAGGATAGTTTATGTGAGTTGCAACCCTGCCACACAAGCCCGAGATATTGAACTGCTTTCTTCCCTATATCATCATGTAAAATCTCAACCTGTCGATATGTTTCCACAAACGCATCATGTAGAGATTGTTGCTTTGTTAGAGTTGAAAAAATTGAATGAATATGTTTGACAGACAATATTGGGAAGATCGGTACCATCAACAAAAAACGGGATGGGATATTGGACATGCTAACCCTATACTGATAGACTTTGTAGTTTCTACCTTACCCAAGGATTCGAAAATTCTGATTCCGGGCTGTGGCAATGCACATGAAGCTATAGCACTATTTGAAATCGGTTATGCTAATGTTGTGATATTGGATATTGCACAAGCACCATTGCTAAATGTTAAAAGTAAGTGCCCTGATTTTCCTGAAGAGAATATGATATGCGAAGACTTTTTTTTTCATCAATCATCTTACGATGCAATATTAGAGCAAACTTTTTTCTGTGCCATTGATCCTTCTCTGCGAAAATCTTATGTAGAAAAGACCCATCGTTTATTGAAGGACAAAGCGATTCTATTCGGACTCTTATTTGCTTCAGCATTTACTGCAGAGGGACCTCCTTTCGGTGGCACCATAGATGAATATCAACAATTGTTTAAGGATAAATTTGAATTTATAAAATTGGAGCACTGCAATAACAGCATCAGCCCTCGCATGGGAAATGAATTATTTATTGAATTCATAAAAAAATAAAAGCCATTAACTATGAAACGTGCCTATCTATTAATGCATCTTGCTATATTGTTATGGGGATTTACAGGCATTTTAGGAAAGGCCA
Organism: Bacteroidia bacterium; assembly: GCA_035340715.1. Classification (GTDB taxonomy): domain Bacteria; phylum Bacteroidota; class Bacteroidia; order AKYH767-A; family OLB10; genus DAOQTX01. The sequence continues at coordinate 23,211 of DAOQTX010000037.1, forward strand.
TTCAAATGAATGAGAGTCTAATTGTTTGGTATCGGTTATTGATCACTTCCGTCTCATTATTACCACTAGTTTATTACCGCAAAGAATTTATAAACATTTCAAAAAAAACTTTACTCAGAATTTTCTTCGTTGGTTTTCTAATTGCGTTGCATTGGATTTTGTTTTATCTGGCCATTAAAATCAGCAATGTGAGTATTACCCTTAGTTGTTTTGCGACCATTACACTTTTTACTGCTTTGCTTGAGCCCATGTATCAAAAGAAATGGCCCAAGCTTCTGGAATTGTTTTTATCTTTAGTTGTATTGTGTGGTTTATTTTGCATCTATCAAGTTCAGCAGTCTTCATTAGCAGGCATCTTGGCAGCTGTAGGTGCGGCTTTTTTGGGATCAATGTTTACGGTTGAAAATAAATATCTTATCAAAGAAATAAAACCGTCTTTTTTAACATGGCTAGAAATAACTACAGGTTTTGTTATCCTTTCGATGGTACTTCCCTTTTACTTGTCGTTTAATCAAATCTCCTTTTCTATCCCTGAAGGATGGGATATAATGTACCTTCTGCTGTTAAGTATTATCTGTACCACTATCGCTTTCACCATTTCATTAATTGCACTTGAAACGGTAAGCGCTTTTACCATGAATTTATCAGTAAACCTGGAACCAATATATAGTATCGTTCTGGCCATCATTATTTTTAAAGAAGGAAAAGAACTACAACCTGGATTTTACTTAGGAACGGGTATTATATTATTAGCCGTTTTACTATACTCCTACTTGCAGTTTCGGAAATTCAGGAAAATAAAAAAAAGAGGGGCAACTGCATCAGTCGCCCCTCCGGTAATTTAATTGAAATCTAACTTAGTTAATCTTACTTATGCGAGTAACTTCTCTGTAGTTGCTTCCTTGAGAAACTTCTACAAAATAAATTCCTGCTTTCAAATCTTGTCCGATGCTAATGGTTTGCTCACCACTACCGTAAGAGCTCGATTCAACCAAACGGCCTGAAAGATCAATGATACTCACATTTACATTCTCATCCGTAACCGGAACAATGTATAAATTAAATGCTCCTTGAGAAGGATTGGGATAAGCGTTTAATTCAATTCTTCCTTCTGATGCATTAAGTTTTGCGCTTAAATGATTCTTTACGATTGAAGGAGAGCTTGGCATAACACCAATTTGACAAACATCTCCATAACAATATGGACTGCCATCAATAACACCACGTACTCTTACATTATAAAAATTAAATGGTGCTAATGGAGGGTTAACATCTGCCAATTTTAACCAACGGCTTGTTCCATTAAAGTGTGTCCATATTACTCCAGGGATTGCGGTGTTTTCAAACTCGAATTCATATTCTGAAGGATTATTATAGTTCATAATAATACCGGTCTTAACGCTATCGTTCATAGTTAAATTATAGTTATTGCAATAAGGAGGCAACAACTCAGGCTGACGAATTGAGCGCAAAACAATAGGCTCGCTTGTGAAAGAACAAGTAGCTGAAAAAGCAACAGTACAGGTTACCGTTAAGGTATCCAAAATTGGTGCTTGTGTACCATCCATTAAAATAGCAATCTGTTGTGTAGTTTGCCCTGTTGACCAACTATAGGATAAATAACCATCAGGACCTTTTAAATGTACATAAGCTGGTTGACAAACTACAGTATTAGTTAAAGCGGTGATAGGTGGTTGGAAAGAAGGATCTAAAACTTCAACATGAACCATGGCAGAAGTACCACTACATCCAGTTGCATTGGTTATGGTTACCCAATAATCACCTGTTTGGCTTACATCAATCGATTGTGTGGTTGCACCTGTGCTCCACAAATATCCGCTAAAGAAATTTCCACCATTAGCGGTAAGGGTTACTTTCTCGCCATCGCATATGGTTAAAGAACCACTAGCGGTTATCGTTGGGCTTGGCGAATTGAAGAATAAGAAGAATCTCCATGGACTGGTTGATGAAACCGTATTTCCATTGTTGTCGGTTCCGGTTACAGTAACTCTTCTAAATCCTGTTCCGGTAATAATTATTGTAGAAGTGGTTGCACCTGTGTTCCACAAATACGTGTAAGGTCCATTTAATGGCCCGTTAATGTTTACACCTAAAACGGTAGAATCGCCAGAGCAATTGGCCAAAGGACCAGTTACTGCTACAGAGATTGGTTGTGCCGAAGCAAGACTGCTGCATCCGGCAATAATCATAGCGATCAATAAAAATCGCTTAAGTGGGTTAAAGTTTTTCATATGCATTTTATTTTGGTTAGATTTCTATTACAAAATTAGCAGAGCAAATGATAATCACAAATTAACTTTAAGTAATTACTCACAAAGTAATGAACAAGTGGCAGTTATCTAATTCAAAGTAACTTGTTAAAAAGATTGAAATAGGCCACTAAGTTTACTAATCAATGAAATCTTACTTTTACATCTTATGATGCGAAAACCATCCACTCCATTTCAGGGAATCTTATTTTGGGTCTTTTTATGTAGTATTTTGCTATCTGCCAAGTCATTTGCTCAACGATATAATTTTAGTACTTACACCATCGCTAATGGATTACCCAGCAACCAAGTAAACGATATTTTACAAGACGACTTAGGTCGATTATGGATCGCTACCATGAACGGCATCTGCTATTTTGATGGAGTTTATGTAAATCAGCCTCATAAAGAAAACGACTTGAACTCGAATCCGGTTAATTGCATTTTTCAGGATGCAAAAACAAATTTGTGGTTTGGTACCATTCGAAAGGGACTTTATAAGTTAGAAGGAACCAAATTGATCAACTACTCTATTAAAGATGGATTGTTAAGTGATATTATTAATGCTATCTCTCAAGATAAAGACGGAAATATTTGGATAGGCACCCAAGATGGATTGTGCAAATTTGATGGAGAGAAATTCACTTCCTATACCTCAATACAAGGATTGGTACATAACAATATTGTATCTCTGTATTACGATTCAAAAGATCGTCTATGGATCGGAACTTTGGGAGGAGTTAGTATAAAAGATAACCGCAATCAATTTCAAAACTATACGGTATCAGAAGGCTTAGCTAACAATGTTGTTTACGCATTTGATGAGGACAAAGAATCGCGAATTTGGATGGCTTGTTATGGTGGTCTTTCATTTTTTCAAAATGGTCAGATGCATTCCAAACCTGAAGTAGAAAGTTCGGGCCCTGATGCACAAAGACTTAAAGATATTTTAATCGACAGTCGAAATAATTTATGGATGGCGACTTATGGTCTTGGAATTACCTACATAGACAACAAGGGAATGCATAACGTTAGTACGCGCGAAGGACTCTCTAACAATTTCACACAGTGTCTGTATGAAGACCGTGAAGGAAATTATTGGATTGGAACTCGTTTTGGCTTGTGTAAATATACAGGCAATCGATTCATCACTTATACTCAAGAGGATGGATTGAGCACCAATAGTATTAATTGCCTTTTGTCTGATAGCAGTTACACATTTTTTGGAACCACTAGTAACGGTATTGATGTTTACGATGAAATAAGTTTCAGAAACCTAACCACTTCTGAAGGATTAGGAAGCAATACAATATGGAGTTTATTTAAAGATTATAATGGAAATATTTGGGCAGGAACGACTAAAGGTGTTGCTCGTTTCAACAAAACAAATTTTCAATTTGAAGCCGATTTCCCTTTATTATCCGACATGGTGGTGTATACCATTGCCCAAGATCGAGATTCAAACTTATATTTTGGCACTGATAACGGGGTGTACTATTTTGTACAAAACAAACTTTTTATCAAAACCATTTCGGATGGATTAAGCGATAACCGTGTAAGATCACTACATTTTGATTCAGATGGTAAATTATGGATAGGCACTTTGCAAGGCCTTTTTTGCATGGAAAATAATGGTGCAATTTGGAATTTTAATGCAAAAAATGACTTACCAAAAAATCCGGTTACATCCATTACGTCAGACCGTAAAGGACAAATCATATTTTCATCCTATAATTTTGGTATCACTTATTTTAATACTAGACAAACTACTCAAGTAAAGACTATAAGCATTAAAGATGGATTGAGTACCAATATGATAAACGCTTTAAACTACAACGGCAAGAGTGGTAACCTATGGGTATGTAATGCAAATGGAATAGATGTTATTCGGTGGAATTATTTCTTAGAGAACAACATTCTGCTCCTGCTACCTTATAATAAATCGAATGGATACCTTGGGGTAGAAACCAATGCAGCCGGAGTTGATGTAAATAACAATGTATGGTTTGCATCCGTAAATGGAGCTATCAAATTCAATTCATGGTGGGGAAATCCAAAACAAACAGTACCTACCCTTGAACTGTATCAGATTAAAATCAACAATAAAGATGTAAACTGGGATACCACAGGATTTAACTTGAACCCTCGAAGCGGATTGCCCATTAACATGCAACTAAAGCATAATAAAAACTCGCTCACTTTTATTTATTCCGGACATTATTTCACTGCACCAGAAGTACTCTCGTATCGTGTTAAGTTAGATGGATATGATTTTGATTGGCAACCTACAACCGATCAACGAATTTCCTATTACAGTAATTTACCTCCGGGCACTTATACTTTCCACGTTTCGGTTTCTGCAAATGGAAAAGATTGGTCAGAATCTCAAAGTGTTACATTTACAATCACTCCTCCCTTTTGGAAAACAAAAACATTTCTATTGCTTCTATTCTTAAGTGCTATTGGGTGCGTAATGCTTTTTCTTCGATTGCGAACTCGGAATTTGGCAAAGGCCAAGCAAAATCTTACGCGACAGGTGAATGCCAAAACAAGAGAGCTGACTTTAAAAAACCTTGAGTTAGCAAAACTTTCATTAGTTGCCAAAGAAACGGCAAATTCGATTCTGATTTTCGACAAGGATTATAAACTCGAGTGGGTAAATGAAGGTTTTACAAAACTCACAGGTTATACATTCGATTCATTTGTAAGTGAAAAAGGAAATCATTTATACGATATTACCGAAGTAAAAAATCTTCCATCAATTTTAGATCAATGTATTCTTCAAGGAACTTCCTATATCTATGAATCTGAATTGAAAACTGCACACGGAACCAATTTGTTTTTCTCTTCTACCATAACCCCTGTTTACAACGATCAAGGTATTTTCGAGAATCTGGTAGTGATTGATACGGATATTAGCACTCGAAAGAAAATTGAAGACGAATTAAAAGATTCATTAGAAGAAAAAAATAGTTTGTTAAGAGAGATTCATCATCGTGTAAAAAACAATCTCCAAACGATCATCAGTCTATTCAATTTACAATCGACTTACTTATCGGATGAAATTGCAATCAAAGCTTTTCGAGAAGGACAAGACCGAATAAAATCGATCGCATTAATACACGACCGATTTTATCAAAGTAAAGGCGAATCGAAGATTAATTTTAGTGAATACATTAATCGATTGGTAGAAAGCTTAGAACACACCTATCAATTGGATCGAAACAGAGTTTCCGTTAAATTGGATTGTGAAGATATCACCTTAAATATTGATACCGCTGTACCGACCGGGTTGATCATTAACGAAATGGTGACCAACAGTATGAAACATGCTTTTCCTCATGAAACAAAGGGAGAAATATATTTGTCTCTTAAAAGCACGGGACCTGAAAGCTATGAACTGATACTATCCGATAGCGGAATAGGCCTGCCCTACACTGGTGACCTTGAGAATGCTGAATCGTTGGGACTTCAGCTAATCTACGTATTAACACAGCAGGTTGATGGTAACATTTCTGTTGACCTGTCGAAAGGAACAAAATATATTATTAACTTTAAAAGCGTTTATTAAACCTCTCATCTCATGAAAGAATCCAAAATCAGAATTCTGGTTGTTGAAGACGAAAGTATCGTTGCTAAAGACATTCAGAATACCCTTATCCGATTAGGCTATGATGTTCCGACTACCGCATCAAATGCTACTTCAGCTTTAGAAA
>DAOQTX010000038.1:0-28807 GCA_035340715.1 Bacteroidia bacterium
CTATACTTATCTTTTACTTTATGATCATACCCGGCAGCAAATAATAGATATGCAAAAGGCAGATTGCCATTGATGTAAACAAAGTAAGCGGCAAACAGAATAATTCCAATCAATACTGCAGTATTTACAATATTGTAGCTGGGAATGCGAATGGGTTTATTCATGGTACCATTCAGTTTCAAAAAGGCAATAACACTACCTGAAAATGAAACTGAACCAATAACTAGTCCTGCTGCGATGGCAGCAAGAAATCCATATTGAGGTGCTGAGTTCAAATGTGCATAATGACTAAATTCGATTATTGAAATCAAAGCGGCACAGGCACCACCCATTCCATTAAACATAGATACCAGTTCAGGCATTTTTGTCATAGCCACTTTCTTGGCGGTCATCCAACCGATTATAGTTCCAATAATCATGGCAACGATAATGAGTACATAGATCATGGTTGGTACTTCATGGTCGGCAATGAACATGGTTCCAAAGATGGCTAAGGTCATACCAAAAGCAGCGATAAGATTTCCTTTACGGGCGCTTTTCGGATTGCTCATCATTTTTAATCCCAGGATGAATGTCACCGAGGCGATCAGATATAAAATTTCTATTATGCTTATCATATAATGCGCTTAACTTATTTCTTTTTAAACATATCTAACATTCGGTCGGTAACTACAAAACCACCTACCACATTTAATGTTCCCAATATCACTGCAAGAAAACCAAGAATTAGCGAAGCAGTTTCATCAGGGCTTGTGTGCAGCATAACATAAATAGCCCCAACAATTACTACTCCGTGAATGGCATTTGCTCCACTCATTAATGGAGTATGCAATACAGTTGGTACATTACCTATCACTTCCATTCCAACAAAAACAGAGAGGATGATAAAGTAAATCATCTCTCGGTATTCACTTATAAGATTTAAAATATTTTCCATACAATTAGTTAATTATGCATTTACTGATTTTAGTACACTGGGGTGAACAGCTTCACCTTTAAAAACAATCAGTGATCCTTTGGTTATTTCTTCTTCCATTTCCCATTTAAATCCTTCTTTATCAGCCAAGTGAATTAAACAGGTATAAATATTTTTCGCATACAATTCAGATGCGTTCATTGGCAATAAACTTGGAAGGTTGCTTTCTCCAATTATGGTCACGCCATGTTTAACTACGGTTTTATTCAGCTCACTTAAACTGCAATTTCCACCTTGTTCAACGGCCATATCTACAATTACGGAGCCCATCTTCATACTGGAAACCATTTCTTCGGTTACGAGTACCGGAGCTTTTTTTCCGGGAATAAGCGCGGTAGTAATAACTACATCTGCTGCTGCAATATGTTTGGCTATTAAAGCTTGTTGCTTCTTGAGAAAATCTTCAGAAACTGATTTTACATAACCGCCTTCGGTAGCTATACTATCATCTCCTTTCACTTCAATAAACTTACCACCCAATGATTCAACTTGTTCTTTTGTTTCAGGGCGTATGTCAGACACTTCAACAATAGCGCCTAAACGCTTTGCAGTAGCTATAGCTTGCAAACCTGCAACGCCTGCACCCATGATCACCACTTTAGACGGTTTAATGGTTCCGGCTGCGGTCATCATCATAGGATACATTTTACCTATAGCATTCGCGGCCAAAAGAACGGTTTTGTATCCAGCTAAATTACTTTGAGACGATAAGGCATCCATCTTTTGAGCCCTTGAAATACGTGGTATGGCATCCATTGAAAATGCACTGATGCCTTTTTTGCAACAAGCTTCTACCAAATCGGGATTATAAGAAGCCCACATAAAACTAATCAACACCGCATCCGATTTCATAAGTTCAATTTCAGATGGCTCAGGGGCATTAACCCGCAACACCACATCTGCTGATTTGTAAACATCATTTGCTCCGGATAGTATCTCAGCACCGGCTGATTTATAGTCATCATCAGAGAAATACGAATTCAAACCCGCACCACTTTCAATACTGACTTCAAAACCTTGCCCTTTAAGCAATTTGACAACCTCGGGGCTAACAGCCACACGGTTTTCCTTTAGTTTTGTTTCCTTAGTTACTCCTATTCTCATTGTTTAGAGGTTTTTAAACCCAACAACCCTTGTTTACATCTGTTGGGGGCGATTGCAAAGAAAAAAATAATTATTGAATTGAAGTTATTTTATAATCCTCGGTTTAATAATTGCGCTAAACGAATTGATTTGTTTATTTTTGAAGAGTAAAGACCTATAAAATCCTTATGTTTAAATATACACCCCATTTTCTAAAGAAACTTGAAGACATTCTTAAAAGCAACAACTATGAGTTGCGATATGAGAAAGGAAATTTTAAGTCCGGATTCTGTATTCTTGAACAGCGGAATGTGATAGTCGTAAACAAATTTACCACCGTTGAAAGTCGTATAAATTCTTTAATAGAAATTTTGTATCTTTTAAATGATGTATTGTTAGAAGATAGAGACAAGATTGATGAAATATTAAAGAAAGCAGGCAAGTTCAATGATGAAGAAACCGCTAATCGACCTGCCGAAGAAGTCTAATTAATGATTTGAATCATGTTTTTTATAACCATGCATCATGATAAATGCATGGCAGCTTGTATATTTTTAACCATTAAACCATTTTTGTATATGATTAATTCCATTTTGGCACCAACCGATTTTTCCTTAAATGCAAAGCATGCAGTGCTCTATGCGGCTGAGTTAGCTGTAAAAGCTAAATCTAAGCTTACCATTTTGAATGCTTATCATCTTTTACACGGGCCACATGATTATCCTAAAACCATTGATCATATTCCTACCGAAAGCGATATTAAACAAAGAAGCATGCAGAAGCTTTATAGTTTAAAACGTTTGGTGATAAAGAAATTTCCAAAGTTAAAAGTAGATCTAGTTGCAGAACATGGTATGCCTGTAGAAACTATTTTATACAGTGCTAAAAATGTAAAGGCAGATTTGATTGTTATGGGTACATTAGGAATGAGTGGTGTTAGTTCTGTTTTGTTTGGAAGAAATACTTTGCGAATGATACGAAGTGCGTATTGTCCGGTATTGGCCGTTCCTAAAAGGAGTAAAGTGTCAAACGTTAAAAAGGTATTGTATGCAAGCGACCTCAGTGAAGGCGAAACAGATGTAATGAAAAGGTTGATTGCCTTTGCTTCCGTTTGGAATGCGAGTGTTAAAATTGTGTACATCAATCGGCCGGGTCAGGATAGAATGAAAAGTAGATTGCTGGAAGTTTCCAAAAAAACAAGATATAAGAAAGTGAGTATTGAAGCCATTGAGAATGAAAGTGTCGTAAATGGTATTGAAATATTTTTGAAAGAACAGAAGTCCGACATTTTAGCTTTGGCGCATAGACCTAGAACATTTTTTGAAGATCTGTTTCATGTAAGTGTTACCAAGCAACTTTCTTTGAATATTAACTTGCCTTTGTTGGTCATCCCTAAATGATGGAAACTTATGCTCACCATATTGCAGAACTTTTAATTCGAGTAGTAGCAGGAGTTTTGTTTTTCTTTCAGGGATACGATAAAGTTTTTTGCATGAAGAATGATGAAATCTATAAAGCTGTTTGCGATAATTTCAATCGTGTAAAACTGCCTCCGATTGTTCTGAAAGCTGGAATTTCGTTAACTAGCTTTATAGAGCTAATGGCTGGTAGTATGCTGGTGTTGGGTTTGTTCAAGTATGTAGCGCTTTATTTTTTGAGTTTTGATTTATTGGTTATTGCCTTTGGATTTAGTATTTCCAAACCTATGTGGGACATGCAGTATTATTTGCCAAGATTGATTCTAGTTGTCGCATTACTCATCATGCCATTTGAGTGGGGAATATTTTCATTCGATTATTTTATACATCATTAAATTTTAATGTCATGAAAATTTTAGTAGCAACTGATTATTCAACTTCATCCCTAAATGCTTTAGAGTATGCCATAGCTTTGGCGCATCAAATAAGAGCCAACATAACTTTGGTGCATGTATTTCAAGTGCCGCCTCCTATATCAGAAGTGCCCTTATTGGTGGTATCAACTGATGAGTTGCTCACGGAGCACAAAAGAAAACTTACTGAAATATTGAGCGAGAGAAATATACATAGTGGAATTAAAGTCGAATCGGAAGTACTGTATGGCAATACAGTGCAAGAAATCAGTCGCTATGCACATGAAAAACAATTCGACTTATTGGTATGTGGTATTGAAAGCACAGGGATGTTAGAGGAGTATTTTATTGGTTCAACCTCAATGGGTTTTATTCGTAATTCAAAAGTTCCTGTATTTATCATTCCTATGGAGGCCAATTATAAACAAGGTCCAATGGTGTTTGCCTACGATGCGCAGGAAAATCAAACAGATTATCCTATTGAATTTATATTGAAACTTAAAGACAGGCTCAAATCGGATCTACATGTTGTTACTGTTTTAAAAGAAGGAACGGAGTTTCCGGACGATGAGGAGCAGCAAATTTACAGTAGACTAAATTCTTATTTTAATAATACCTCGTATCAGGTTCATTTGAGTTATGATAATGATGTAGATGCACGTATTCGCAAATCAACAGTTGAATTAAAAGCTTGTTGCCTGGTGATGATTTCACACAAACATGGACTAATCAACCGAATATTTAATGAAACACATACGAAACGAATAGCATATCGTAGTCAAGTACCTGTTTTATCAATTCCTGAAATTGAAAAGAATAAATTGAGCGTATTATTGTCGTAATCAATCATCATCAATCTTTCGTATAAAAATATTATCCAGGTAAATTCACCTTAAAGGTCGATCCAACTCCTAAAGTGCTGCTTACTTCGATTGACCCTTCTAAAATAGATACATATCTCTTAACGATATTTAGACCTAAACCGGTTCCTTGGATGTTTAAAGCATTTTTACCTCTAAAGAAACGTTCAAACAAATGTTCCTGATCTTGTGCTGAAATTCCCATTCCTTTATCAGTTATAATAATAGAGAATGACTTTGGACTCAATTCCAAATTCACTTGAATAGCCGCACCGGTAGCAGAATATTTACTGGCATTGGAGATTAGATTTATAAATACGTTGCGCACAATTTGTTTGTCCGTTCGTATTGCTCTTTCTTTCCCACTTGTACGAAAAGAAATGCTTTGATCTTCGAGCAAAGTAGGACTCAATTCTTGAATGAGTTGAGTGATAAATCCTTTCAGATCAAAATCTTCAGGTTTAACTTCTATTCTACCTTCTTCTAATTTACCAAGAGAAAGAAAATCATTGAGTATGTCACTCAGGTTGCCCACTGCAGATTTTATCCGATTGATATGTTTGTCTCTATTGCTTTGTTGTTCGCTTAAGGTATATTTTTCAATCAATGAAACAGAAGATAAGATAGTGCTTAGGGGAGTTCTGAATTCATGCGAAGCCATTGTTACAAAACGACTTTTTAATTCTCCCAGCTCTTTCTCTTTATTTAAAGCGGTCCGTATTTCAGTTTCTTTTGTTTTTATGTCCGTTATGTCTTGAAACACCATTAATATTTGACTTACCGATTGATCGGCATTGAATAATGGAACTGCATTTATACTGAAATAGTAATTTGAAATCTGCAAATCAAACTGTGTGCTTTGACCACCAAAAACTTCACGAATATTCTCCTCAATATAGGTTGAAACATGCGGAGCGTATTCAATTAATTTTTTCCCTTTTAAATCTTGAAATTCGGGTTCAAAATGATGTAAACCCAAACCATCAGCAAAGATATATCGAAAGTTACGATCGATCACGGCCATAAATCCACCAGGAAAATTATGCGCCATAGTGCTGTATAAATTAGTTATCGATACCAAGTTTTTTTCTGCTTCTTTTCGACTTTCGTTTTCCTTTTCTAGTGTACTATTGGCATTCTCCAGTTTACTCACTACCTCACTCAGCAACGCAGTTCTTTGTTTAACCCTCGACTCCAATTCATTGTTCAATTCCTTTACTTTTTCATGTGCGTCAGAAAGCTGGGTATAGGTGGTATGCAGTTCTTTTTCTTGTTTTTTTCGTTCTGAAATATCAATGATGAAGGCTATAATAAAAGTCTCTTCTTCAGACCTATAATAAGATAAACTAATTTCAACAGGTATAAGTCTTCCATCCTTATGTTGTCCTTCCAAGGAAATGCCCGCACCCATTGCTCTCTGCTTAGGAGCTTTTTGATATCCTTCTCTATATGAGACATGCACGTCACGTTTCGACCGGGGGACCAAAACTTCAATCATTTGACCAATCAATTCGTTCGTCTGATACCCAAATAACTTTTCTGATTCTTGATTGGCTTTTATGATCCTGCCTTTTTCATCACTGATAACAATAGCAATGGATGAATATTCAAACAATGCATTCATAATCGTGATGTCCACAGAGTTGTTATTATCGCTTGTCGTTTTCATTGTTGGGGGTAAAAATATCAAATTGAATGATTAACGACATGATTTCGATCATCCTAAAAACCCATATCTGGCATAGAATCATCGCCTCCTTCTTGCATTCTTCTTCGATCACGGCCTTTTAGACCTTCGTTAATTTTATAGGTAATGTTTAAAGCAAAATTTCTCTCATCTCTATAGAATGTATTGTCGGAAGTAAATCCTCTTCCATTGGATTCTAAGCGGAATTGTCTTGAATCAAATAAATCTTGCACTTTGAAAGCTAAGATAATTTTGTCCTTTCGGAAAGACTTCTGTATTCCGATATCGGCAAAGTACATCGGTTTTATAAATCCTTGTTGTGTTTCGTTTTTGCCTCTGTAAAATCCGCTTATTTGGAGCGAAAAATCTTTTGGCAATTGAATCATGCTGTTGAAGCGTGTATTGAAGGAGATGTTTTCTTTCTGCTCACCAACATTGTTTGCATCATCAATGATGGAATTATATACACTTACACTTAGATTCATCATCAACCATTTTCCAGGTCGATAACCAAACGAACTCTCTAAGCCATAGGATTGTTCTTCTCCTAAGTTGGCAAATGTAGTAGTGGTGACACCACTCGAATCGATGCTTCTAAATCGAGTACTGGCATTATCTATATGTTTGTAGAACATTCCAACCTGGTAGTTTACTTTACTTAGAATACGTATAAAGTTTAATTCAAAGTTGTTTACATATTCGGGCAATAAATATGGATTACCTGTACGGATATTTAAAGGATCAGAAGCATCTGGAAAAGGATTTAATTGTCTTCCTCGTGGACGGCTTATTCTTCTACTATAACTCGTTTGTAAATCCATGCCTTGTTTTATCTTATAAGAGACAAAAGCAGAAGGAAAAAAATCAAGATAGTCGTTTGTGTATGTAGAATCCAGGGTTACTTGCTTCACCTCTGTGGAAGTATGCTCTGCACGGATGCCAATTTTATATCCAAACTTACTTTTTAAAATAGATGTATTGCTTAGGCTCAAGTAAGCAGCGCCAACAGACTCTGCATAATTGAATTCATTGCTCAAATTTGAATTGAGCAAATAGCTCGATGAACTACTGTCAAAATCACTATAGGTATAGGGATTATTGTTGTCTTGTACACCAAATTTAATTCCACTTTCTAATTTGATCTCTGTTGAGATGTTCTTTGTGAAGTCCGACTTGATATTAAAATTGTAATTGTCGGATTTGTTAAACGATTTTTGTGATTCTATGAATGACTGTGTTTGTTGATCGTAAATAGAATAAAACTGATCCAATATTTTATCTTCTTCTGAAGAGGAAGTGTTAAAGGAAATGTCACTATTCAATTCACTTTTACTATTTGGAAGTGAAAGCTTATGTCCCAGTTGAATGTCAAAATTTGAATGATCGTTTACGGAAGAATTATTCTGTTCATAATATTCATCCGTTATTCCTTCATTATTGAAATATTGGTTGTCTGCCTTTTCTTTTCTTTTCATTTCGAAAGTCGACAACATAAAAGAAGTCATAATCGTATTGTTGGCATTGATCTGATACTCTAATCCGGGTCTAATGGTTAATCCTTTATGCAATGATCTGTTTTTTCCCAATTGCTTTAAAATACTGGTGTCGGCTAAGAAAGTAGTACGTTCCGTTTCCATTCCTCCAATGCCCCATTGCGATCGTGCATCAATGTTAAGATAGGTGCTCAGTTTATTTGAACGCCATCCTAAATTCAAAGTGCCGCTGTATTTATCAGTGGTTCCTATGTTGAAATTAACAGTTCCATTTATTCCAGCTTCTTTTTCTTTTTTTAACACAATATTTATGATCCCTGCATTTCCTTCAGCATCAAATCTACTCGAAGGATTGGTCATAATCTCCACTTCCTTAATGGTTGAGGATGGAATTTGATCGAGAAGGGCAGAAGGGTCGGAAGTGGATAAGCCGGTCATACGTCCATCAATTAATACCGTAATGTTTCCACTGCCTCTTAATTGTACTTTACCATCCATATCAACATTTACACTCGGATCATTTTTTAAAACATCTTTTGCATTTCCTCCTACAACTGTGATGTCCTTTTCTACATTAATTATTTTTTTATCTAATGTAAATTCAACCAAAGGTTTTTCATCTACAATTTGAACTTCATTAAGATTGTGCGCTCCGGATTTTAACAAAACAATGCCAACATTATATTCAGGACTACGAGGTGAAATCATAAATGCTTCGCTTGTAAAGGATTCAAATCCTACAAAGGAGATTCTAAGAAAAAATCTTCCCATGCTCACTTGGTTCATGATAAAGTTGCCCTTTGTATCGGTGATGATACCGGTGACTAAAGAAGTGTCTCTTACTCTAAATACACTTACACTAGCATACTCAATGGCTTCTTTGTTCTTTTCTGCTTTTACCACCCCCTTTATGATTCCATCTTTAAAGGATGAAAAATTAGGATTGTTTTGAGCAAAAGATGGAATGCTAATACATAATAATAAGAATAGAGCAAATACTGATTTCATTTTTAAGGGTTCGTGGTCTTAGTTTGTTGCTATTATGATGGGTTGACTATTTTTTGCTCTTTTAGTTTAATGCGTTAAAATTTAACCATCATCCTTAGATTCAATTGTCTACCCGTTAAATAATTCGGGACCGCATATTGTCTGCCACTGATATCCTTAATCCAATTATAACTTACGGTATTATTGGCCTGGAGCAGGTTAAAGACTTCCATAGAAATCCACATACTTTTAATCCATTGAAGGGCTTTGAATCTTGCAGGTCGATTATACTCCGAATCAATCAGCTGATATAGAAATCCAATATCCACTCTTCGGTAGGGAGGATATTTAAAAATGTCCTTGTATCGCTCTTCACCGGGAGGACCAAAAGGCAAGCCGGTTCCATAGACTAAGGTCATGTTCATTTTAAAATTAGGTGCAGAAGGCAAATAGTCTTGAAAGAATAAACTGAAAGTTGCGCGCTGATCGGTAGGGCGGCTAATGTTTCCAGGAATTACTAGCTGACTGTCTACTGCAAGAGTATTATTTGATACCCCGGGTACAATCAACTCTCCATCTGAATTAAAATATTGATAATAATCATCATTGGCGATATCTTCTTTTGTACTTAAGAAAGATAAACTTGCCCAACTTTCAACCCCTTGAACAAACTCTCCATTTATTCTTAAATCAAGACCTGTTGCATAACCTTTTGATTCGTTATTAGCATAATACCTGATTCTTAAATTGTCAAACTTATAAGGAACTAAGTCATCCAATATTTTATAATAGGCTTCACTTACAAATTTAAACTCGCGTCCCCATCCAAGAAAAGTATAATCCATTCCGGCAATAAAGTGAATGGACTTTTGTGCTCTTAACTTTGGATTAATTTGCCCGTCATACCCAATCATTTCTTTAAAGAAAGGTGGCTGATAATAAATACCGGTACTGAATTTAAGCGTGAAATTTTTTAGAGCGGGCGGATCATAATAAACCGAGAAACGTGGACTGACGATGGTTTGTTTGTTTATATCGTAATGATTGAGACGAATGCCATAATTGAAACGAATATTTTCGTTCCATGATGGAAGCGCCACATCATTGAGGAAGAACATATAACGCTTACCTTTTAATGTATCGTTGGTAATTACGACATTATTCAAATTGATTTGATCGCTTGGATCAATGGGAACGGAGAAACCGGAACTGTCGATATAATTCCATTGCCAGAGTTCACTTTTGAATGTTTCCATTTGAAAACGGGCACCCCAAGTAATTTTGTGACGTTCTTTAGTATAATATCCTTTGTGTTCAATATTGAAAACTTGTGCATCTAAATAATTTCTGGCATGATCGATATAGGTTCCAACGCCAAGATTGGCAGCAGTTTCACCAAATGCATCCGAACCTAAATCTCTTTCCAATTCATCTAAAAAATATTGCCCTTGAATGGTAAAGGCTTCATCTTCAAAAGTGCTAAAGGCTGAGCCAATGAATTTCAATTTTAAATTCTTGTTCGGGTCATAGTCATAACTAATTGCACCCACATAAGTGTTGAACTCATCTAATTCCTGGCCATCAAAAAATATGGTCAGTCTCAAAGCCTGGTTAATGGTTCCGAAATCGGTTTCTCTGGTACTGGGTATTATGTTATACGTAGTATGAGCATAGTTACCCAAAAAAGAAAGACTGTGTTTTTCGTTGAGCTTGTATGTGATCAATGTTTGTATATCGGCAGAAGAAGGTTTGTAATCACCTTTTGTATCTAAAGTGCCGAGTAAATAGTTGGTGCTTTTATATCGCGCCCCTAGTAAATAACTTATTTTTTTATTTGAATGAATGCCTTCAATATGTGCATTGCCTCCTAATAGAGAGGCGCTAAATCCACCTTTAAACTTCTCCGGTGCCCGGTATTTAATATCCAGTACAGACGACATTTTATCGCCATAGATTGCACTAAAACCTCCTGCCGAAAATTCTATTTTATCTACCAGATCTCCATTGATAAAACTCAATCCTTCTTGTTGTCCTTGTCGAACCAGGAACGGACGATAGATTTCTATATCATTTACATAAACAAGGTTCTCATCGTAGTTTCCTCCTCGAACTGAATAAGAGGAACTCAGCTCATTATTTGAAACCACTCCACTAAATGTTTTGAGAACCGCTTCAAAAGAACCAGAAGCATTAGGCAGTGCTTCAAATGATTTTGGATTAATGGGTGTGATAAACTCAGAGGTTCTTTGCTTGTCTTCAATATTGACTACTGGTAAAGAGGTACTGGATGCTTTTAAAACGATAGTTCCCAATTCTTCAATCTGTCCCGGCAAGAGTTTATAACTTCGTTCCGTATTTTCGAACCCAACTGCACTGATAATAATATTCGTGGTTTTCAGCGCAGGAATTTTTAATTCAAAATATCCTTTTTCGTTCGTGCTTGTACCACCGGGTTCATTTTTAATGGCTATGTTAACTCCAAAAAGAGCAATACCTTTTTCATTCACCAAAGTGCCTTTGAGATAAGCTACTTTATCGGTTTGTGCGTATGAACTGCTGAAAGATAATAGGACAATGGCAAATAGCAAAACAAAACGCAAAGTGAAGATGATAGGTTTCCGCAGCATAAAAATTACTCAGTGTCTTTGCGTTTGAATTTACCCTCACGCCACGCTTCAATAAATTTTGCCCAAGCAATAGGGTTCAACAAATTATTGACCGGATATTGTCCTGCAGTGTACAATTGACTTTGTCGGTTTTGCATTAAGTTTCTAAAATTCATACTACCATCCATACCCATAGGATATAATTCTTCTTTAGCCTGAGCTAAAGCAAGATTTTTTTCAGCCCTTTTCAAGTCATCATTGGGCAATTGCAAGGCCACAAATGCTTGCTTGAATTGTTCTTTGGTAGGCCAGGGGAGAATCAAGGCTTCGGGTAATAAAATTGTATCTCGATAGAGCACTTGTATAAGTGAATATCGATCGGCAGGCAGTGAATCTGGAATGATGAATTCGGTTCGTTTGTAGCCAACGTTACTAAACAATATAGTGTCACCTTTTGCCGCTACAAAAGAGAAAAATCCGTAAAAGTCGGACATGGTTCCACGAAAAGTATTTTTAATAATGATGTTGGTATAGGGAACCGGCATCAAACTATCACCCGTTACAACCACTCCGCTAAACTGCAACAACTCGCTTTCATCTTTTTGGGCGAGCGAAAAGGAGAAATGAAAAGAGAGCAGAATAAAAATGAAAACAGATTTTTTCATAGATGAGCAAATATGAGAAATTTATATTAAAGCATACCTCAAAAGGAACTTCTGAGTAAACAACGAACAGGGCTGTTCTTTATTTCTTTTTTATGCCAAATCCGATCAATTGCTGCTCGGAAAAATTACCATCTTTTACCTGATCTTTCTTTACCTGACCTTTCTTTGCCTTTCTTCTTTTTTCCTTTGCTGCTTTTACTTCCGCGGTTTCCATCTTTTCTGTCATTGGCAGGTTCAACTTTAACCATTCGTCCTCGATGAGAAACTTTCTTAAAGCTCTCTAAAAATGAGTCTGATATTTCGCCATCTATTTCAATGAAAGAGAAGCTATGGTTGATGTCCAACTTACCAATCATTGAACTTTCAATATTGGCAGCATTGCATACAAATCGCAGCAAATGTCCTTTGTCCATGCCATCCATTCTACCTACACTAACAAAGAAACGCTCGAAGTTGCCTCGTTTGTTGCTTTCTCTTCGTTTGCTCACCTGATCTACTGTAAGATCAGCTGAATTTTTATAATACATCAAAAAGCGGTTGAATTCATCGGATACAAAACGCTTGATCAATTCCTCTTTACTGATATCGTTCAGCATGCTGTAGATTTGCGGCAAATAAGGCTCAATTTCTTTTTCATTTACTTCAACATCATGAATCTTTTCAATCAATGAAAAGAGCTGTTTTTCACAAACTTCGAATCCACTTGGCAAAACACCTTGTTGAAACTTCTTGCCAATTATTTTTTCCAATTCCTTGATTCGATAAACTTCTTTGAGATTAATAATGCTCACTGAAATACCGAATTTTCCTGCTCGTGCAGTTCTTCCACTTCGGTGAGTATAATTTTCAGGTTCATCGGGTAAGTTGTAGTGAATAACATGCGTTATATCATCCACATCAATTCCTCTGGCAGCAACATCTGTAGCAACCAACATTTGGAGTTGTCGGCTTCTGAACTTGTTCATTACAATGTCTCTTTGTTGCTGCGACAAGTCGCCATGCAAAGCATCTGAATTATAACCATCGCGAATCAGTTTATCGGCTACTTCACGGGTTTCTGCTCGGGTTCGACAAAATATGATTCCAAAAAAACTAGGGTTAAAATCAACCACACGCTTTAATGCTTCATATCTATGTTTTGAATGCACCGTATAATAAATGTGGTCAATATTTCCGGCTCCTTGATTTCGACCGCCAACAGAAATTTGTTCCGGATTTTGCATATAGTTAACCGCAATTCTCTCCACTTCTTTTGGCATGGTGGCCGAAAAGAGGTAAGTGAATTTATCTTCCGGAACATTCGATAAAATTCGATCAATATCTTCTTTAAAACCCATGTTGAGCATTTCATCCGCTTCATCCAAAACCAAGTAACGAACATCATTTAACTTAATAGCTTTTCTGGAAATAAGATCAATCAATCGTCCGGGTGTACTCACAACTATTTGCGCATTTCTTTTCAATGCACTTATTTGATTTTGAATACTTGCACCTCCATAGACGGGTACAGGTGTTATTTTTGGTAAAAACTTAGAGAATACATTTAAGTCATTACAAATTTGAAGACAGAGTTCACGTGTTGGACAAAGAATCAATGCTTGGGGAGTTTTTAACTCCGGATCAATCATTTGTAAAATAGGTAATCCAAAAGCTGCGGTTTTGCCTGTTCCTGTTTGTGCTAGGGCAACGATGTCGCTTTGTTGGCTTAATATTGTAGGAATAGCTTCCGTTTGAATAGCAGTAGGTTTTGTAAAGCCCAATTCTGCAACAGCCTGAGTAAGAGAACTGCTCAGTCCCAGACCGGCAAATGCTTCGTTCATGATAGTTTAATTAAGGATTTCGGGAAAATAAGTCAGCGAAATCTGATTTTTTCAATTTTGTGAGTGCAAAGGTACTTCTATTTTTCGAGGCAATGCAAAATCTTTGAAATATATTTGTTTGAGACTGAATGAGTAAGAGCGTTTTCAAACATAATTAATATAGGTATGAATTTATCATTGGAATTATCAAAACATATAAAACACGTCTATTTTGGTGGAAATTGGACTGGTGTGAGTTTAAAAGAACTACTGGAGGATGTAAATTTGGATATGGCAAACAGAACTTTCGGCACATTGAATACGATCAATGTATTGCTTCATCACATGCATTATTATGTACGTATTCAGTTGAAAGTGATGAATGGAGCTAAACTCAATGGAAGCGATAAAGATAGTTTTGAATGTACCCCGATGAAAAGGGAAGAGGATTGGATGAAATTTAAGGAATTGGTTTTTTCTGAAGCTGAACTTTTTTGCAAATCTTTGGTCGAACTTCCAAATGAGCGTTTGGCTGAAACGTTTGTAGATGAAAAATACGGCACTTACTATCGAAACATACAAGGTAACTTAGAACATCTTCATTATCATTTGGGACAAATTTCTTTGTTAAAGAAATTAATTCAATCCGCTTCAGGATCTTAGTACTTAATCAACTTCACCATTTGAGAAAAAGAAGAATGCTCAAATTTCAATAGATACATTCCGGGTGAGAGCGTAGTGGTTTCAAGTTCAACATTAGAATCTACAATAGTTTGCTCCATCAATAGCTGCCCATTCATTGAATATAATGTTGCTTTTATCTCTTTAATTCCAGAAGGTAATTGAATAGAGATTTTCTCTTTAAAAGGATTTGGATAAACATAAACTGGATTGGTATTTATCTCATGAACACTTGCCACTGTTCCGGATTCGACCAGATGTCCGCTAAGATTGTTACCTTCAGACATAACAAATTGGTGAACGCTGCTAAAAGTATTTGATAAATAATTGTATTTAAAAACAGCTCCGGTGTTGCTTACCGGCCCTGAGGATAAGGTGCCATATAAGTTATTATCGCTGCCTTTTAGTAGAGAACCCCAAGGTATGAATCCATCAGTTATGAAATTAAATGAATATACGTTTGCTGCCATTCCTGTTAACAGATCGTATTCAAAAATAATTCCTCCAGAAGCAGTAGCAGAAGAACACATTCCATAAAGTTTAGTAGGAGTAACCTGTATAAGCGAGTTCCACGGATTGTTTCCGTTCGTTCCATTAAAGTCAAATATTTTTGTAAATATTCCGGTAGAAAGCTGAAGCTTAAAAAATACCCCTTTGTTATTCGATCCACCATCATAAGTCATTCCATATAAAAATCCATCCGTGGCTTCAAGCAATGAACCATAAGGAGTTCCTCCATTGATCCCATTGAAGTCATGTAATTTTGTGAATGTATTGTTCGATGGATCAAAACTAAAGATAGTGCCTTCGCCATTCGCTCCGCCATAAGCCGCCATTCCATATAATTTACCATTGCTAGCTTCTAAAAGTTTATCGGTTATACTTCCTCCATCACTGAGTTGGTTTAACCCATATAAGATAGAATACACATGCGTGTTCGGATTTAATCTGAAAATAATTCCACCACCACCAGTGCCGCCTCCATACGTAGAACCATACAACATCCCATTGGCCGCTTTGATCATAGTTCCCCAAGGGTAACCACCATTTAAATTGTCAAAGTCTAATATTTTTGAAAATGTTGAATTCGAAGGATTAAATACATAAAGAATTCCTGCATTGTGCGCTCCGCCAAACTGACACATACCGTATAAATTTCCGTTATTAGCCAAACACAAGGAACTGCGAGGAACAGAGCCATTAATAGAATCGAAGGAATGCACAACACTGAAGTTCGTACCATCTCCATTTACTTTAAAAATACTTCCTTTATTAAAAGCTCCACCTGCAGATGCTACTCCCCATAAGACCGGAACCTGAGCAATTGAAACCGATGAGAAAATAAAAAATAAGCAAAACAACGTTATCTGCTTTAGTTGTCTAATTTTTTTCATACCGAATCGTTTCTGAAGTTTATAATTCAGTTTTTACAAAAGGAGTCTTAAATGTTTCGCCATTCGTTTCCAAGAATAGTAAATACGATCCTTGAGGGAGTTGGCGAATATCAATCGCATTGTCATTGCTATTTAATTTTCCGTCTGCAACTACTCGACCACTCAAGTCATAAATGGTATAATCAGTATTATCAGATTGTGCATCAAAGTTTTTCAGTATTAGGTAGTCTTGTGCAGGATTAGGATACACAGCAATTTTTGATAACTGCAAATCATCTTGTCCACTGGTTTGACTGATATTGATATTGTCGAAATACAAGAAGTGACCATAATTGGAAATGAACTTCATTCTGATCAATACTTTTGGCTGACCGGCATAGGTGCCTAAGCTGATCACATCGTTTCTCCATTCATTTGCCATAGGGGTAAAGGGGCTATATCCATATCCCGATGCAGTGCTCAGTGCTGCACCATATTTTGCATACAGCACATTCCATGTGGCTCCGCAATCTTGCGAAACTTCAACGACAAAACTGTCGCGTATGGTTGGTAAGATTCTCTTGTACGCTACATCAAAACTTAATTGAATGGATGGGTTGCTCAAACTAAGGTCGATGGGTTCAAACAACAATTCAGCTTTTCCATTCGCATTGTCATAAAAACCAATTTTCAGACATTGAGATGATAAACCAAATCCACCGGCTGCATTGCTTTGTGAAATAAAATTATCGCTTCCGCTTACAGTATAATTCGCAGAAGGAAAAACAGTTTCAAAATCTTCACTTATAGTGGGTACAATGCTATTAGTGTTGACCGTAAAGTGTGAGGATGAACTATCGTTAGCAGCATTTTGATCAGTTAAACCGTTGGGCGCAGTTACCCACGCTTCGATGCTGTATTGCCCACTCGATTGATTTATGTTCGGTAATGCTACTGCTGTACTGGATAATGTTGAAAGCAATCCATTCCATGCAAAACTCTGAATGGCTCCACCTTGTATGCGATATTGAATGGTTGCAGAAATGAGATCATTGGATCCGAAATTTTGGATCAATACTTCAGGAGCTATATTTCCATCGCAACTTTGTTTCGGTAGGTTGGTGAATGAAACCACTCCGGCATCTACGCTATTGAAAGTAGAAGTAGCTAAATCACTTTCCCAAATTCCTCTTCCGTAAGTGGCTGTTCTTATTTTTGAAATTGCAGGAAGAATTTCTAATTCACTGATCATAACATTAGGTAGACCATCATTGTAAGGCAACCAATCGGCCATATTATTGTCTTTGTAATAAACGCCTATGTCTGTGCCTACATAAATCATATCGTTTGATCCGGGTTGATATGCCAGGCAAGTGGCAGGTAAATTTGGAAGCGATTTTGAAATATTAGTCCAGGTAGCTCCTGCATCGGTCGATTTGTATATTTTCATGCCACTGTTATATCCCGTTAGGGTAACCCACACATGCGCAGGGTTATCGCTGCTCACTTCTATATCGGTAAGAGCAACCGAAGATATAGGAAGTCCAACTGAAACATTAACAAATGTAAATCCCGCATCATCCGATCGTTTTATAGAATTGTTCGAAGCAGCATAAATCACATTCGGATCGGAAGGTGCTATTTCTATACGTTGAAAATCTGCTCCACTAAATACATTGGTAGTTAGTGAAGAAAATGAATTTCCACCGTCAGTCGATAAATACAAGTCCTGATATCCTATATAAACCCAATTTGGATTGCTTTCATTTATGGCAATAGGTGTAACCCAGGCACCGCTTTGACCCGAAGGAGCAACACCCGTAAAATTTCCTCCATTATTATTGGTGCGTCTGAAATTTCCATATTGACTGGATACAAATGCAATATTTGAATTGGTTGGATGCACGGCACAATCCATTCCATCACCTCCATATACTTTCCTCCATACAATACCATTGTTCTGATCAGAGCCATTGTCTTGTGCACCTGCATAATAAATGGAAGGATTGGTCTTTGATGAAGACATACGATAATATTGCTTGATATAGATTTTTGCTCCCAAGTCAACCCAGCTCACACCACCATTGGTGGTTTTGTAAATACTACCATCATTACAAGCATAGTAAGAGTTTGAAGAGCCCGGTATAAATTCTAAATGTTTTTGATCGACATGAATAGCACTGCTGTTAACGGTCCAACTGGTACCACCATTATTGCTACGAACCATATCCAATCCACCACAGATAACCACATTTTCATCAACCGGACTTACCGCCAATACATTGTCGTAATAACCATAAAAAGTAGTTGTTCCACTGGGCTGCGTTTTATTTACAAAAGTTACTCCTTCATCCAATGATTTGTAAAAGGGACCATTTTCACTTAAAGCATAAATTACGTTTGAATTAGCTGCGGTTACGTCAATCGACATACGTCCACTCGATCCTGCTAACAAGGTATTGAATGGAAATGTAAGTCCGCCATCAACCGATTTATAGATTCGATCGCCTGAGGCTGCGTATACGATTGAAGGATTGCCAGGCTTAAATTCTAAATCATAAAAATGACCGGATAATACTCGAATCCAACTTTGTCCGGCATCATTACTTCTGTAAATATAACTGCGCGAACTGGCCAACAAAACATCAGGATTTGATGGATTGATAATCAGTCGTTGAATCACTTGTTTGTTTATTTGATCAAAGCCTCCAAATGAAAGAGCTGTCCAAGTTAAACCGCCATCGATCGATTTAAAAATTCCGGCAGTATATACACCGCCCCAAAAGTCACCGCCAACTTCATAGCCAAATGCATCTCCCGTAGCAACGTACAAAATGTTGGGTTGAATGGGATTGATGGCAATATCTCCTATTGAAATAGATGGAAGCAAATCGGAAGTAGTGGACCAATTTACTCCACCATCCGAACTCATCCACAATCCTCCACAAGCCGCGCCTGCATACAACTTATTCGGATCAGTAGGGTCAATTCGCATAATGTTTATCCGGCCGGTTCCTCCTCCGGCATTTGGAATAGAGGGATGTCCTATATAAGACCAATTACCGGCTGCGGACAATTTGTGATGTGCAAACTTTTCTTTTTCTTTTTTATACTCACGATACAATATACTGGGATCGAATTTTTTTCCATCGGGATACGTTCTCGATTCCATCAAATACGCATAGCGGGCAAACTGCTGATGACCACCATAAGCTGCATTTTCATTTTCATTCTCGTGTATGGATTTGTTTTTCCAATATTCTACGAAAGCATTTTTCAAATCATAGAAATCAGGTGCCGGTTCGGTTCTATATGCATTTGAAGATTGAGGAATGCTTTGCAGCCAAGGCTGAGCAAAAGCAGAGAATGCTATAGGAAAAATAATAAGAGTGAAAATACTTTTTAGTTTCATACGTGATAGGAAGTGATTTTTTGTATAGGTAAAGATACAAAACCAAATTGTTACTTTTGATAGATGATTACTACTGAAAGAACCGTTTTACGCGAATTATCGCATGGTGATTTCGAATTTATAATTGAATTATTGAATTCAGAAGATTGGATTCGATTTATTGGTGACCGGAAAGTTTTTACAAAAGAAGACGCCATTCGATATATGGACAATGGCCCCATTAAGAGTTATCGGTCTAATAAAATGGGACTTTATTTGGCAAGCTGTATTGAAGATCAAAAGCCGATAGGTTTGTGTGGTGTTTTTAAAAGAGAGGAAGATTCAATGCCTGAGCTTGGTTTTGCTTTTTTAAAAGAGTATGAAGGGAAAGGATATGCTCATGAAACAGCACAAGCTTGCATGGATGATGTTAAACAGCGTTTGGAGATTGAAACTATTTGTGCCATAACGGTAGCCTACAATCACCGATCGATCCGATTGCTTGAAAAGCTTGGTTTTACTTTTGATCGAAAATTTAAGATGGATAATGATCCGGAGGAACTTTTGATGTATAAAACTTAAATTGTGTTAACGGATGAACTCTTTTCAATGGTAAATGTTAGATAGAAATGAAAAAGCAATTATTTCCTACTCTAATTTTGGTTTGGATCATTCTGGTGTTTTTTTCCTGCCAAACTAACTCTAATCCAATAAACTCTATGAGCGAATCAAAAAATGAAATCTTATCCTCCGATCAACTCGATACCGCTACGTTCGGTGCCGGATGCTTTTGGTGTGTTGAAGCCATCTTTCAACAAGTGAAAGGTGTGGAGCATGTTGAGTCGGGATATGCAGGTGGCCATATTAAAAATCCGAGCTACGAAATGGTATGCTCCGGTAAAAGCGGTCATGCAGAAGTAATTCAGTTGTTGTATAATCCTCAACTCATTAGCTATGATGAATTATTGGAAATATTCTGGAAGACCCACGATCCCACAACGCTCAATCGACAAGGTGCGGATGTAGGTACTCAATATCGTTCTTCGGTATTCTATCACAACGAAGAGCAAAAGACTAAAGCGGAATATTATAAAAACAAATTAAACGAAGAGAAAGCTTATGATGATGCGGTAGTGACAACTATTGAAGCCTATACCAATTATACCAAAGCTGAGAAGTATCATCAAGATTACTATAACCAAAACCAAAATCAACCCTATTGCTCCTTTGTTATTCAACCCAAACTCGATAAGTTTAAAAAAGCGTTCCAATCTAAACTAAAGTAAAACTCTTTTCGCTGAGAAAATAATTGTACTTTTAAACAAGGATATTGAATTATGAAAAATATACTTGTTGTAGATGACGAGCCGGATGTAAAATTTCTGTTTGATCTTCGTTTCAGGAAAGAGATCAAACAAGGATTGATCAATTTTATTTACGTTCACAGTGCGCAAGAGGCATTGAGCCACTTACACGACTTTGCACTTTTGCCTGATAAATTAATTCTTTCCGATATCAATATGCCCGGTATGTCGGGATTCGAACTTTTGGAAAAAGTGCTCGAAGAAGTACCTAAAATGCACGTCATAATGATCACCGCTTATGGCGACAAGGCCAATGAAACGAAAGCACAAAAAATGGGTGCCAAGGAATTTGTAACCAAACCGGTGGACTTTAATTTTCTACGAAAATTAATTTTTGAACCTTAAAACACCATGAGCGATATTCCTAAAGTTTTGATAGTTGATGATGAAACCGATTTGGAACAACTCATCAATTTACGATTTCGTAAACAAATCAAGTCTTCTGAAGTAGAATTCCTTTTTGCGCATAATGGAGTTGAAGGATTGAAACTTTTAGATGAGCACAATGACATTGATGTGGTGTTTACGGATATCAATATGCCGGTAATGGATGGCTTAGAGATGTTGGCTAATATTCTGGAGAAAGATTTGCCGGTGCGCACAATCGTTGTTTCAGCCTATAGCGATATGGGCAATATTCGAACCGCCATGAACAGGGGCGCTTTCGATTTTATTACTAAACCAATCGACTTCGATGAGTTTGATATGGTAATGGAAAAAAGCATCAATGACGTACGATTTATAAAAGATGCCGTTCAAACAAAGGCCGATTTGAAATTGGCTTTGGATGAAAAACAAATGGCCGAACTGGAAAAGGAAAAAGCAAGACAGTCAGAGAAAATAAAACAAGAATTTTTGGCCAATATGAGTCATGAAATTCGCACCCCCATGAATGCCATTTTAGGCTTGTCCGATCTGATGAGAAAAATGCCTTTAGAAGGGAAGTCAAAAGAATATGTGAAAATCATTCATCAATCGGCATCAAACTTATTGGTTATCCTGAACGATATACTCGACCTTTCAAAATTAGAGGCGGGTAAAGTTGCACTTGAAAATATTGACTTTAGTTTGAAGGAAATTTCAGAAACAGTGATGGCTACTTTAGATGTAAAAGCAAAAGAGAAGAACCTTGAGTTTTACTATGTGTTGGATGATAAGTTACCTGAATTTGTTTCCGGTGATCCCTCTCGCTTAAGTCAGGTGCTGATTAATTTGCTCGGCAATGCACTTAAGTTTACCGACAAGGGAAGTGTGCATTTTGAAATGGCAAAGAGTAAAAGCAACGAACAAGGTATAAGTGTTGAATTTTCTGTTCACGATACCGGTATAGGTATTGCCCCTGAAAAGCTCGACAGTATTTTTGAGAGTTTTACTCAGGAGAATAGCGCTACCTCACGAAAGTACGGAGGCACCGGATTGGGATTAACCATTTCAAAACAGTTGGTTGAACTGCAAGGAGGAAAAATAATAGTGAGCAGTGAGCAGGGTAGAGGCTCTCAATTTAAATTCGAGCTTTTTTATCAGAA
The DNA here is from genome assembly GCA_035340715.1 of Bacteroidia bacterium. GTDB lineage: Bacteria > Bacteroidota > Bacteroidia > AKYH767-A > OLB10 > DAOQTX01. The sequence goes on from DAOQTX010000038.1 coordinate 22,323, forward strand.
TGCGCAACAGCGTAGCCAAAACACTGAAACAGAAGTTTTGAATGGTGATTTTTTAATTGGGAAGAAAATTTTATTGGCCGATGACAATGAATTCAATCAAATGGTGGCAGTGGATACGATTGAATCTTTTTGCAATCAAGTAATGGTTACTACGGCTTTAAATGGAATTGAAGTATTGAAATCGCTTGAAAAAGATCCATTTGATTTACTGCTGTTGGATGTTCAAATGCCTGAAATGGACGGATATGAAACAGCCCGGCAAATTCGGAACCATTTAAAAATGAATAGTCAGGTTTTGCCCATCGTGGCGATGACTGCCAACGCATCTCAAAACGATATTGAGCAATGTAAACAAGCCGGTATGGATAATTTTGTACCCAAACCTTTTACATCCGAACAATTATTGAGAATCTTGTTCAACTACTTAGGCTAATCCACTTTTATTGTTAAATCTTAATTTCTACCTTTCGGAAATCATAGCAATGCAAACACAACATCAACATACCGATCTAAAGTTTCTCAACTCGTTTACTGGAGGGGATGCAGAGAAGATGAAAAAATACATCAACATGTTTTTAGTCAACTCGAAGAAAATGGATGATGAAATCAATATGGCCGTTCAGCAAAATGATCGGACTGCTGTTAAATTGAAAGTGCATGCCCTCAAATCGCAACTGAGTTATATGGGGGCCAATGCTTTATCGCAGGAAGCAAGTTATATTGAAAACAATATTGAACAGTCGGGTGATGAAATGAATGCCCGTGTTATCGAACTGCTGGAACATATTGCCGAAGCTCGAATCGAACTGGAACAACAACTAAACCAAATTTAACCTTATATGTCAGACCAATCTCATTACAAAGTCTTTGTTGTAGATGACGATCAAATGCAATCGGAAATGATTGTCGATCAGATTAAAAAGCAATCTTCTTTTGAAGTGATCAGTTTTTCTAATGGAAAAGATTGTTTGAAAAACCTTCATTTAAATCCAAACATTGTAGTATTGGATTACCAATTAGACACGCAAGATCAAACAGCTTTGGATGGTTTGGATGTGCTGCAAGAAATAAAAAAAACATTGCCCGATTCGGAAGTAATTATGTTTTCAGGACAAGAAAAAATTGAAGTTGCTGTCAATACAATGAAATATGGTGCCTTCGATTATATTGTTAAAGGTGAAAGCGCTTTTCATCGATTAGAAAATACCATGATCAACATTCTGCGGAAATTCAAACTGACCAAACAAGCTAAAGTCTATCGAAAGCTGAGTTTAAGTTTAGGAATTGTGTTGATTGTCATGATCTTTGTTATCATGATATTGTTTCAACAAGGCGCCATTACAGCTAACCCGGGTTGGATGTAGCATTAACCATCAATTAATTGATCGGTCGCAGATTTAAGATCACTCAATGAAAGCAAGCCACTTTTACGCCAAAGGACTTTTGCATTTTTATATAATATTAATGTAGGGATCGATTGAATATTATAATACTGTGATATTTTTTGATTGTGATCGACATTGATCTTCAACACTCTCACTTTTGAACTATTTAGAGTTGCATACTCTTCCAACATAGGTGCCATAATCTTGCAGGGACCACACCAATCGGCATAAAAATCAACCAATGTAGGTTTGTCGGCTGAAATAATGTCTTGAAATTTTTCTTTCATTTTCCAGCTGCGATTAGCGATACTTTTCCAGCACCTTTAAAATGTCAGATTTACTTTGGTAGCCCACCGTTCTTTCTTTTTCTTCTCCACTTACCAAATATACTAAAGTTGGCATAGCATTCACTTTATATTCAGCAGCCAATTGCTCATAAACATCAACATCTACACGTATTATTTCTACTACACCTTTTAACTCTGTGTTAAGTTCATTCAAATCGGGTTCCATTTTTTTGCAAGGGATGCACCATTCTGCATAAAAATCGATCAGCACCAGGGATTGAGTAGCAATAGTGTTTCGTATTAGAGCATCATCTGACTTTATCTCTGAATTTTCATTGGGTGTTTCAACAATCGGAAGCTTTTCTGCCTGCCATTGATTGATTCCGCCTTCGAGCATGTACAATTTTTTGAAACCGGCTTTCAGCAATAGAGTCATGGCTTTGTCGCTACGGCTTCCCGAACGGCAGTAAATATAAATCGGATTTAAAGGATCGAGTTTGGTAATGGATGCCGCAAAATCCTCGCGATAGAAATCAATGTTTACCGCACTGGCTATAAAACCGCTATTGTATTCTTCGGGGGTACGTACATCAAGCAGCACAGCCGACTTGTCTTTTTGAAGCTGTTCGTTAAAATCTTTTGGCGATAGATAATGGGTTTGTGCTCCGGTATTGCACGAAAGTAATAGAACAGAAAACAGGCATATGGCCCAAGAATAAAATCTCATTGTGATAAAAATAAAATATGGTTAAAAGAAAAAAAGAACAAATGTGGATGTTTGAAGAAAAATTTGTTCTTGCTTTTTACATGATAAACAGTTTAAAAAGGAATTTGTTTGATGCAGCAAAGCTAATCAAAAATGTATTTTACTTTAAGGTTAAGTTGATAAATCTTTTAACTTTTTTATTTGATTGCGCTGCAACCGAATGAGATGCTCATTTTCCATTTGCTTCAGTAGGCGGGAAATTACTTCTCTGCTGCTGCCCATTTCATCGGCTATGGTTTGATGTGTAATGGACAAAACATCGGAAGAGATGACTTGAAACTTTTCGGATAAATAGGATTTCAATCGCTCATCCATTTTTTTGAATGCCACCGAATCGATCACGCTGATCAATTCTTGAAAGCGATTGTTGTAGGCATTCATTATTAAATTTCTCCACGAAGCATATTTTTGCATCCAATGATCCATCTTCTCAATCGGTATCATCAGCAATTCACAATCGTCTTCTACACGGGCACTTATTTCGCTGGGTTTGGCATTGACACAACAAGAGAGCGACATGGCGCAGGTTTGTCCTGCCTGTATAAAGTATAAAAAGAGTTCGTGCCCTTCGCTGCTGCCGCGCATTACTTTTATGGTGCCGCTCAGTACGAGGGGAATATGTTTGATGTATTGGCCACTTTCAATAATGGTACTGCCTTCAGCAAATGAATATATTTTTTCCGATTGCAACAGTTCATCAATCAATTCCTGTTCGTTCAGGTCGGGGAAGATGCTGCGAATGCGTTCAACACTTAATTCCATTTGCTTATAAAGGATGTGTTTTAAAATAGTCCACTACTTTTTCGGCCAACTCTATGCCAATTCTTTTTTGCGCTTCAACTGTGCTTCCTCCAATATGAGGTGACAAAGATATTTTTGGATGCTGAAGAATTTCGGGACGGGCATTGGGTTCGTTTTCAAAAACATCTAATCCGGCAAAGGCAACTTTACCCGAGTTTAAGGCTTCTATTAAATCCAACTCGTGCACAACACCTCCGCGACTGGTATTGATGATGCCTACGCCATCTTTCATTTTATCAAATTCTGTTTTGGAAAGTACCGGTGGAGCGCCTTTGCTGTGCGGTACATGCAGGGTGATGAAATCGGAGTGGTGGAGCAGCTCGTCAAAGGGAACGCATTTCATGGTGATCATTAAACTGGCTTCAGTAAAAGTTTTAAAAAAATCGAACTCTATACGAACATCGGCTGCGTTTAATTTAAAGGGTAAAATATTCATACCCAAGCCGAGTGCCGTGCGTGCTACCGTGCGGCCAATCATTCCAAAACCTATTATGCCTAAGGTTTTTCCTCTCAGTTCGGTACCTTTTGAGTATTGTTTTTTAAGGGTATTGAATGCGGTCTTATCTGAAACGGAAGGCATGCTGCGATTGGCATCGTATAAATATCGGCTCATGCTGAATAAATGTGCAAATACCAATTCGGCAACTGATTGAGAACTGGCTTCGGGGGTGTTGATGACTTTGATGCCGCGGTCTTTTGCAAAGGGCACATCAATATTATCCATTCCTACTCCGGCACGACCAATGAGTTTAAGCGAAGGACAGGCGAGCATTAAATCTTTGCGAACGGTGGTGGCGGAGCGTACCAATATGCCGTGATACTGCTGTAGTGCAGAGGCAAGATCTTCTTGTGCTACTTTTTTTGTATCGACTATGAAACCGGCTTGCTCCAGAATATTTTTACCGGCATCGTCAATGCCATCATTGGCCAATATTTTTATCATGATCAGGCGGTTTTAAGCGCAAACTCGTTCATTGTTTCGGTGAGTATTTTTACACTTTCTATATCGAGTGCATTGTACATGGAGGCTCTGAATCCACCTACGGAACGATGTCCTTTGATGCCTACAATTCCTTTTTCTTTTGTGAGCGCCAGAAACTCGTTGTCCATTTCTTTATTCTTCAATAAGAAGCAGGCGTTCATTGCGCTGCGGTCGTTTTTGTGAGCGGTGCCTTCGAATACGGGGTTGGCATCTAATGCGCTGTAAAATAGGTCGGCTTTTTCTTTGTTGCGTTTTTCCATTGCGGCTACGCCTCCCATTTTTTTAACCCATTCTAATGTGAGCATGATGACGTAGATGGCATAAACGGGTGGGGTGTTGAACATGCTGCCATTATCGGCATGGGTGCGATAGTCGAACATGGTACTGAGTTTTCGTTCAGATTTTCCCAACATATTTTTATTGACAATAACCATTGTGGCTCCTGCGGGACCCATGTTTTTTTGTGCTCCGGCATAGATGAGTGCAAAGCGATTGGCATCGAACTGACGGGAAAATATATCGGAGGACATATCGCAAACGAGCGGGATGTTGCACTCGGGGAATTGATGTATTTGAGTACCGTAGATGGTATTGTTGGAGGTGATATGGAAGTAGTCGGCATCGGGAGGTATGCTGTATTGATGTGGAATGTAGTTGTAGTTGCGATCTTCTGAACTGGCGACTACATCGGTTTGTCCAAGCAGCCTGGCTTCTTTCATGGCTTTTGATGCCCAAACTCCTGTTTTGAGGTAGGCGGCTTTGCCGTTTTCGCGCAAGAGGTTGAGTGGAACCATGGCAAATTGTGTGCTGGCTCCGCCTCCTAAGAATAGTATTTCGTAATCGTTGCTGAGTTGGAGGAGTTCTTTAACCAAGGCCCGGGTGCGATCCATTACGGCTTCAAAATCTTTGCTGCGATGCGATATTTCTAATATGGATAATCCGCTTTGATTAAAATTGAGAATGGCTTGTGATGCTTGTGTGAATACTTCGGCAGGTAAGATGCCGGGGCCTGCGCCAAAATTATGTTTCATAAAATGTGGTTTTTGTGTTGTTGTGTTTGATGTTGCTAAATTAACAAAAGTATTGGAGCCTTAGTTTTGATCGGGTCGTTTAGTGATGCGAAATTTTTTTTGTAAGGGTTGTGTTTTTGGTTTTCCTTCTTTGGTATTTCGTGCATCGACATCTTTTTGAAGAAACCATTTTCCTTTTTTAAAACGATAGGCATTGTATTTAAAGTTTGGGCCATACATAAGGTAGTTGCCTTGGTGGGCGGTGTTGTCGGGAATGATGTCGTCCATCATGATCATTTTATAGGCAGGGTCGTAGCGCAGCAGCATGGAGGCTTGTGCATTGTATTCGTACACTTTGCGATAGAAGAATTTTTTGCCATCGACAAAAATGGGTTTGCCTAATGTGAAGCTATTGCCTTTGATGCTGATGATGTCGATGATTTTGCGTGTGGTTAAGCGGTTGTTGGGCTGATAACCTATGAGTGTATAGGTGTAGTTGCGTTTGTATTTTTTGGTGATGAGGCTATAGTATAAACAGCCATACCACTGCCGGGCATCTATTTTTTGACGGCTGATGTTTTGTAAGGTATCGTATTGAATGGGTTTGAGTTGGATGGTGTGTATTTGTTTTTTCTTGTGGTCGTTTATTTGAACAAAACCGAAATATTGAAATTGGTTTTGCAGGGTATGGGGTAGCATGTAGGTGAGTACGCGCAGGCGCTGGTCGTCAGAGGTGAGGATGGATAAATTTTTTACCGAATCGAAGCTATGATCGAATTGTTTTTGAAGTTTCAGCTCGGCACTCAATAGTGTTGTAAACTGCGTAGCATAGTATTGGCGGATGGTATCGGAGGGTGATTTAAGAATGCTGTCGCCATATTGACGAAGTGTTTCAATTGTTTTGGCAGAAGTTTGTGCTGTGCTTTGGGGAGTGGAGAGTGCAAAAGCAAAACTAAGGAGTATGATGGTGTGGAAACATTTCATGTGTTGAAAATACAAAACTTGTTTTTGTGCTATAGATTGTGTGAGGAGAAAGATATTAAGTAATAATTTTTGAATGTTATAAATATATATTGTTTATGGGTAGTTGATTGTTAAATATTGTTTGTTGTCTATTAGTTATGGGTGCTTGTTTGTGAATTATGGTTAGTTGCCGATTGATTATGGGTGTTTGACTGTTGGATATGGTTTGTTGATGATGAATTATGTTTTCTTGATGATGAATTATGGTTTGATTACAACTGATGATGTGCT
>DAOQTX010000039.1:0-28683 GCA_035340715.1 Bacteroidia bacterium
CACCATCAATGGATACAAAAATTCCGATATCGCTACCTGCATAGACGATGAGTGGATTCATAGGATCGATGACGATTGTATTCAATGGTACATCAGGTAATCCATTTCCTATGGCTTGCCAGGAAGACCCAGAATTGGGACTGGTGTATAAATGCGGAGTACCGAAACCTCCGATAGCTGCGAAAACGACATTGTTTGAATTTGGATGAATGGCAAAATCCAACACAAAACGATTGGGCAGTCCGATGCTAATATTCGTATATGAATTTCCTCCATTGATCGATCGGTAAACACCTACTGTTGAGTTTACAACCGGTGCAGTTGAGCAATATAAAATGTTTGCATTATTATCGCTTAAAGCAATGGTTTGAACCGGATTGCCATCAATAGGATTGCCGCTATTGGTCGCATTCCAATTAAAGCCCCCATCGGTGGATTTATATATTTTATCAAATCCTACAAAAAGAGTACTGGGGCTTGCATTGGAGACAACATAGATGCCTGCAAAATTTCCGCTTGTAGGACCTGGACTTGGCCAATTGTTTATGAAAGTAAAATTTTGTGCACGATCATCGCTGCGCGCCATGTTTAAATTCTGGTACGAAGCATAAACGATACTATCGTTTTGAGGATGAATAGCGGTACAAATACCATCTCCTCCAATCACTCTGCGCCAACTCAGGTTTCCTTCGTACACAGGAGTTGCATTGTCCTGCAATCCGCCAATGGCAAAAAGTGAATCGCTTTTCGAAACCGAAAAATTCGCATAAAACTGTTGTGTTTGATACGATCCATTAATACCATTAAACGTCTCGCCTCCATCGCTTGATCGAAATACTCCACCATCGTTTACAAAATAAACCCAGTTCGCATTCACCGGATGGTAATAGATATGATGAACATCGCCATGCATATAATCAGGCGGCCCTTCGGGTCCACCTATTGGTGTGGCAGCCAAGTCCCACAAATACCAATATGATTTTTGCACCATGCTTTGTCCGCCATTGGTCGATTTGTAGGTATCTACTCCTGACTGAATTACAATATTAGGGTTGCTGGGATGAACCGCTACATCATGTGAATACCAACCTTGGTATTTACATATATCAGTACTGTTACGAAGAGTCCAGTTAACACCGGCATCAACTGAACGGTACAAACCTACCTGCACAAATTGATTCCCTATACTGGCATAAACCGTATCGGGTGATGATGTGGAAAAACAAAGCTGAGCTTTACCACTATAGGAACTTGGCAAACCGGAAAGCACTTTTGTAAAATTCTGACCTCCATCTGTAGACCGATAAATACCTGAGCCTGAAGTCCCACTGTTTCCACAAGCAGCTAACACAATATTAGTATCTCCGGGTTGATAAGATAAGTCGGTACACATGAGGGTTGGCAATACAGTTGACCAGTTGTTTCCAGCATTAAAGCTCTGAAGAATTCCTTCGGTAGTTGCTGCTATAATCGTGTTCGGATTTAACGAATTAATTATTAAATCTTGAACCCCTTTTAAATCATCATAATCCCAAGACAGTATTTGGTTCCAAGTATCTCCACCATCAGTACTTTTTAAAATTCCAATTCCATAGCTTCCACGAGTAGTACGAACAGAAAATCCTGTTCCTGTATTCTGGTAATTATAGACTTCTCCTGTTCCAATGTACATTATATTCGAGTCGGAAGGATGAATGGCAATGGCAGCAACGCCTAATACCGGAAATCCGGTGGCCACATTATGCCATGCATTGGGTCCTATTCCATCCGAATAACTTTTCCACAAACCTCCTGAAGCAGATCCAATCCAAATGGTTGAGGCATTTTGAGGATTGAAAGCCATGCATAAAGTTCTTCCACCAAAATTCATTGGTCCTTTTGCTTCCCATTGTCCGGCAAAAGTCATTGATTTATTTTGCGATTGCCACTTTACATTGTTGAATGCTGTTTCGTAAGATGAATAATCCATCAAAGCATTTGGATACGAACGTTGATGATACCATTCATTCATCGCTTCGGCCATTCCGGTTTTTATCTTTCTAGCAGGCTTCTCCTGCTTGCTGCTACAAGCAAACAAAAGAACCAAAACGATTGATAGGTACTTTAATTTCATCCGATTTTTAGTTTACTATAAATACATTGATCATACCTAAAACTATATATCCTGTAAGCAAAGCAGCGCTTTGATAATCTTTAGCAAAACGTAAACCGGTGAAAAGTAGCAATATTGTTAAACAAGAAACTACTGCTGCCGGAAGACTTAAAATAGTCGATCCAAAAAATATAATCATAATCGCACTCACTAGATTTAGAGTGCCGGCTATAACTTCTGCACTGGTAAGCAATAAAAACACCAAAGGCATTATTGGCGCAAACACAGTTCGACTGAATTTTTGAACAATCCATCCTTTTTCTGATTTATAATGCCAAACTTTATCCAATCCCGATTGTAGAAAGAGTATTGTCCAAAACATTGCAAACAAAAGGTCAATCCATGCGAGCGATTCGTTATTCATAGCGATTCAGATTATGTATTAAATATATTGATAAATATTGCTTTATGTATGTTAAACAACAAATATACGTTTTGCAAGTTCATTTTTCTGTTACAAATTTGCATCAGATTTATGGAATTGGAGATAAACGGGCATCAAATAGTAAAGCATTCCGTTTGTTACCTATGGTAAAGCGGAATGACCAGCGAAACAACAAATAGAAACCATGATGAGCAGAGCGATATAGAGCTGCTTAATGAATACCGGAAAAGCGGTGATCATGCGGTAGCAGGTATTTTGTTTAAAAAATATATGCATCTGGTTTTTGGAGTTTCGATGAAGTATTTAAAAAATTCGGACGATGCCAAAGACATGGTTCAGAAAGTTTTTGAAAAACTAATGATGAAGCTTAGAGATTTTGAAATACATAATTTTCCTTCTTGGTTGCATTCGCTCACACGAAACGAATGCTTGATGTATTTAAGATCTTCAAAAAGAATGGATTCTAGCATTTCATTTGAAGAAGATCTATCTCTTTACAGTCAGTTTGCCTCAGAAAATGACGTAGACCACAACATGTTGGAACAACAATTGCAGAATTTAGAATGGGCATTAAAAGAATTGGATAAAGATCAACGAATTTGCATCAGCTTATTTTATATTGAAAAATTATCCTACAAAGAGATCAGTGAAAAATGTAATTTAACTTTTAAAGAAGTGAAGAGTTTTATTCAAAATGGAAAGAGAAATCTAAAGATTATATTAGAAAAGAGAAATGACTAAATCTTCTATACATAGCTCTTCTGATACTTCAGACTGTATTAACATACAGGATATGAAGGATTATCTTGCTGATCGTCTTGAAAAAAAAGAGGTCAGAAGAATTGAATTGCATTTAAGTGAATGTGCGCTCTGTTCTGATGCGATTGATGGATTTATGGAAAGCGGTATAAATGTTTCTGAAGAAGACTTAAATAATAGAATTGACACTCAAATCCATCTTCATAAAAATTCTAAACAAAGACGCAACAATTGGCTTATAGCTGCTTCCTTAGCATTAATTTGTATTTCATCCTTTTATATTTATCAGAATTTTGAAAACAGAAACAACATTTTGGTTCATCAATCGGATCAAAATGAGACATCAAAATCTGTTGTAGAGGAAACAATGGCTGATGATAATGAGATTGGCACAGAGGAAACTGCGTCTTTTCAAAAAGAAGAAGCCATTCAAATTAAAGAGCCTTCAAATACGGTAAGAGAAACAAAATCGCTTGAAGAAGATCAAAACTTTATGGATCCAGCAACAAACGATCAGGAGTTGTTTATTGCAGAAGATGAAATGCTTGAAGAAGAACCTTCACGTTCGATTCAGGCAGACGAAATTCAAGTAAATTCAAATACACAAGCAAGTGCAGTCAAATCGCAAGCGGATCAAACGATTGCCACACCAAGTGCCATTTATTATATAGAGGGACATAAGGTGAGCAATACAAAAGAGGAAAGAGAAAAATTAAGTGCTGTGTCTGTTAAGGAAAGTAAAGCAAAAAAAGTAACTAAAAACAATGATGCGGTTGAGTTTAGTGCTGTTGATGTTTCTACCAGTACTGAAAGCGATTTGTATAATGCGATTATGGCCGAAGGTTTGCATTGGTACAGAATTCGATCATACACCAAAGCCGTTGATGCGTTTGATAAAATTTTACAAAGGTATTCCAACGATGAAAACGCCATGTTCTATTCAGGAATGTCATACTCCAGGATTCAACAATATGATATGGCTATCCAGCAGTTAAACTATTTCAAAAGTCATAGCGCCAGTACCTTTTATGCAGAGGCTTTGTTTGAATTGGGCATGAATTTAAAACTATCGGGACGAAATCAGGAAGCTAAACAAGTGTTTGAATCATTGGTATCTTATGGTGGGCCCTATGGTATAAAAGCACGCAGCGAATTGAATCGCTAAGTGCTTTATGTTAATTCGCTCTACTCTATTCTTTTTATTTTCAGTTTGTTATTGATTGCCAATACTTTTAAGGGTGTAACTAACATAGAAATGTTAATAAATATGCCTCTTCAAACCGGCCTCTTATTCCACCAATAAATGTATTTTTAGCTAAAATTAACGGATCTATAACTACGAATGGAGATTACATACTATGGTCATTCTTGTTTTGCTGTAAAAGTCAGCGGCAAAACACTTTTATTCGACCCTTTTATAAGCCCCAATAGCCTTGCAACGCATATTGACCTTAAAAAAATTAAGGCCGACTATGTGCTGATTTCACATGGTCATGAAGATCATATTGCCGATGCTGTTTCACTGATTAAGCAAAGTAATGCTACAGCTATCAGTAGTTATGAGATTGCGGTATGGCTGCAAAAACAAGGAGTTGAAAAAGTACATTCCATGAATATTGGAGGTCATTGGATTTTTGAATTTGGCAAAGTTAAATGTGTCGTTGCTGTACATTCCAGTATGTTGCCCGATGGTTCTTATGGTGGTAATCCTATGGGCTTTTTGGTAGAATCTCCTGAAGGAAACTTTTATTATGCCGGTGATACAGCGCTCACCCTTGACATGCAATTGATTGGAGAATACAAGAAAATAGATTTTGCTTTCTTACCTTTAGGAAATAATTATACGATGGGTGTTGACAATGCTATCATCGCATCAGGATTCATTAAATGCAACAATATTATAGGAATGCATTACGATACTTTTGATTTGATACGCATTGATCACAACGAGGCAATTGAAAAATTTACCGCTTCGGGCAGAACACTCCATTTAATTCCTATTGGCGAGACTATACAATTATAAAATAAACATGAATACGAAACATTACTTATTCACCCTCATCGCTGGTTTGATTTTGTTGGTCATCTCGTGCTCAAAACCGACCTATCATCAATTGACCGACAGCGACATGCTTTGGAGATTGTATCCCGATGAAACCGTTTTATATTTTCAAAACAGTTCGGGCAATATCGATACCATCAACATTACCGATAAGTTTAAAGGATATCAAGTGAGCGGAAATGTTTACGATGAAGAAGCAGGCTACACGGTTACGCTTGAAAACGATACACTTGCAACTGGAAGAGAAGGAAAAATAAGAGTCTCCCTTACGGATGCAGGATTAATTGTAGAAGTTTCTTTTCCGCATCATCCTGTTGTGAGCTATCCATTGAGTATGGTTCCTTTGGCAACTGATACAATCATGGGCAATGTTTTTGAAGGTGTTTACGTTTCAACAGCACCATTGGGAACAACCAGCATTAATAAACCAATAAAACAGATAAAATACTCGAAGCAATTTGGATTTTTAGAGTTCTCCGACATTAATGGAGAAGTTTGGTACAGAGTATTTTAAAACAATAACAGAACATTATGGGAAAAGTAATTGCAATTGCAAATCAAAAAGGAGGAGTAGGAAAAACAACCACAGCGATCAATTTAGCTGCTAGTTTGGCTGTATTGGAGTTCAAAACTTTGTTGATCGATGCCGATCCACAGGCCAATAGCACTTCGGGTGTTGGAATAGATCCACGGACCGTAAGCAACAGTTTATATGAATGCATCTTAAATCAAGTCAAGCCTTCGAAAGCCATTCAAACCACACGCACACCAAACTTGTATATACTTCCGTCTCACATCGATTTAGTTGGGGCAGAAATTGAAATGATCAATCTACCCGAAAGAGAATATGTTACAAGAAAAGTATTGGAGCAAATAAAGGACGATTATGATTTTATCATCTTCGACTGTTCTCCTTCACTCGGTTTGATTACAATCAATGCGCTCACCGCATCCAATTCAGTTATTATTCCAGTTCAATGCGAGTACTTCGCTTTAGAAGGACTAGGCAAATTATTGAATACCATAAAAATCGTTCAAACCCGATTGAATCCTGATTTGGATATTGAAGGTATTTTATTGACCATGTACGATAGCCGTTTGCGATTATCCAACCAAGTGGTAGAAGAAGTAAAAACACATTTTCAACAAATGGTATTTAATACCATTATTCAACGCAATACAAAATTAGGTGAAGCTCCAAGTTTTGGCGAAACCATCATTACCTTTGATGCCAGTTCGAGAGGTGCTGTAAATTATCTAAACCTTGCCAACGAGATTCTGAAAAAGAATGGTATTCAGGATGCGAATAAGCGAATAAAAAGCCCGGGTACTAAAGCAATAGAGAGCGTACAATAAATTAAAGCTTAAAAACAACATGAGTTCAGGAAAGAAAAGTGCATTAGGAAGAGGATTAGGTGCCCTATTGGTTGATGCCGCTACCGATATCACTACCAAAGGCGATCCTTCGGTACACAGTGCTGTGGTAGGCAGTATTTCGCAAATCAATATACATCAGATCGAAGCCAATCCATTTCAACCTCGTACTCATTTTGAAGATGATGCATTAAAAGAATTATCTGAATCCATCAAGCAACAAGGCATCATTCAACCGCTTACCGTTCGTAAATTAGGTTACGATAAGTATCAAATCATTTCCGGGGAGCGAAGATTCCGTGCTGCTCAGATGGCCGGTTTAGAAATGGTTCCGGCATACATTCGAATTGCCAACGATCAGAGTATGCTCGAAATGGCTTTGGTTGAGAATATACAACGTCAGGATTTAAATGCAATTGAAGTTGGAATTAGCTACAACCGATTGATTGAAGAATGTGATTTAACACACGAGCAATTGGCCGAAAAAGTTGGTAAGGACAGAAGTACCATAGCTAATTACTTGCGTCTATTAAAATTGCCCCCTCAAATTCAAAAAGCGATTCAAGAAAATAAATTGAGCATGGGTCATGCAAGAGCATTGATCAACATAACCGATCCTTTGGCTCAATTACGTTTGTTCGAAGAAATTATTCAGAATAATTTAAGTGTTCGGAAAGTTGAAGAGTTGGCTAGACAAACCCATCAGAAAATCAACAAAACAAAATCGAATGCTAAAACAGAATCGGCAGATATACGCAGCATACAAAACAAATTGACCAATCACTTTGAAACTAAAGTGAGCATAAAAACAGAGAAAAACGGAGGTGGAAAAATTACCTTTTCGTACTTCTCTACAGATGATTTAAACCGATTGCTGGATTTATTCGAATAATATAATGCTTCGCTTTGCAGCAGCTTTTCTTTTAATCCTGTGTATTACACAAACCAATGCACAACCTGCCGACAGCACACAAATTAAACTCCCCAATAAGGCTGCGCTCTACTCTGCTCTATTACCCGGAGCCGGTCAGATTTACAATCGCAAATATTGGAAACTGCCTATTGTATATGGAGGAATTGGTATGATGACCTATTTTGCTATTAACAACAATAAGGAACTCGAACGGTACAGAACTGCCATAAAACTTCGAAGTGATGGAGATCCCAATACCATTGATGAATTTGCCGACCGGTATGAAGATCAAGATTTATTTACGCTAAAAGATTTTTACAGACGGAATCGTGATGTCAGCATCATATCCGGTGTTGGTATTTATCTATTGCAGATCGTAGATGCATATGTGGATGCACATCTATTGTACTTTGATGTTTCAGACGATTTGAGTTTACACATTCGGCCTTATACTGAAAGCAATACATTAGCCGTTAACAATGGCATTCAATTAATCTTTTATATCAAATGAAAATTGCTTTGATCGGATATGGTAAAATGGGTAAAACCATTGAAGCAATTGGAAAGGAAAACGGACATGAGTTTTCATTTCGAATACAAGCATCTAATGCAGAATCATTAAAACAAATCAACAAAGACAATACCGATGTTGCCATAGAGTTTTCCAATCCGGAAAGTGCCTTTAGCAATATAAAATTCTGTATTGAGCAACAAATTCCCGTAGTATCAGGAACGACAGGTTGGTTAGACAAAAAAGAAGAACTAGATAAATTGTGTCTTCAAAACAACGCAGCATTTTTATATGCTTCTAATTTCAGCATTGGGGTAAATCTGTTTTTTATGATCAATCGCTATGCTGCTGAATTGTTCAGCGCATTTCCTTCTTATCGTTTTAACCTGAAAGAGATACATCATACAGAAAAAAAGGATGCACCCAGTGGAACTGCTATATCATTGGCGAATGATATCATTAAAAATCATCCTCATTATCAGCATTGGAAATTGAAAAATACCGATACCATTTCAAACAATGATTTAATCATTGAATCCGTTAGGGAAAGCGGAGTACCCGGAACACATCACATTAGCATTGAAAACGAAATTGATCGTATAGAACTGAGTCATACAGCCCACAATCGGAAAGGATTTGCTGCCGGTGCATTAATGGCTGCGGAATGGATATGCAACAAAAAAGGGGTTTTTACAATGGAAAATGTATTGAACCCTACATTAAAATAAACGTAAACAACGAAAATCTACACATATGAATTGGAAATTTTGGCAAAGCTCACGAAGAAAAAGTAAAACCCGCGAATGGATTGAAGCAATTGTTTTTGCGGTCGTTGCAGCTACATTAATCAGAACTTTCTTTATTGAAGCATTCACCATACCAACTCCTTCAATGGAAAAATCATTATTGGTTGGCGACTTTTTATTTGTAAGCAAACTCAACTATGGTCCCCGAACTCCGATGACTCCGCTCGCCTTTCCTTTTGCACATCAAGAGATGCCAATCTTTGGAGGGAAAGCGTATAGTGAGTTAATTAAGTTTCCTTACTTCCGAATTCCTGGATTTTCAGAAGTGAAGAACAATGATATTGTCGTCTTTAATTATCCTATGGAGGATGACCGACCCATCGACAAACAAACGCATTACATTAAACGATGTATCGGAATTGCTGGAGATACAATAGAAGTAAAAGATGGTGTTGTTTATATCAATAGTCAAAAAGTAGATTCACCGGAAAAAGGACAAAGCACCTACGAAATTGAAACCGATGGAAACATGATCAATACGATGACGTTGGACAAGCTTGGTATTTCAGAAGGCGGGCCGGCTTTCCGACAAGGAACGTATCGTTTTTTATGTACTAATGAAGCAGCTAAAGGTTTGAAAGAAATGAAAAACGTTTCAAAAGTGGATCGAATATTTCAACCCAAAGGACAATATGAAGAATACATTTTTCCTCACGACCCAAAATACCCTTGGAATGTAGATAATTTTGGACCCTACATTATTCCAAAAAAGGGGATGTCTCTGCCCATAAATAAAGATAATATCAATTTGTATAAAAGAATTATCAGCGTATATGAAGGTCACGAAGTAGCTGAACAAAATGGAGCGATTATTATTGATGGAAAATCTGTTACAGAATATACATTTGAAATGGATTACTATTTCATGATGGGAGACAATCGACACAACTCAGCCGACAGTCGCTTTTGGGGCGTTGTTTCTGAACGACATATTGTTGGCAAAGCAGTTTTTATTTGGATGTCATGGGACGGAGCAGCGACATTCTTTAACAAAATTCGTTGGAGTCGTTTGTTTAGTATCATTCACAAAGATTGATGCATCATTTGTTTGCTACAGCCTGCTTCCCTCCTATATCGTATTTGAAACAGGCTTTCGCTTCAAAGAATATTTGTATTGATCAGCACTCCAATTTTCAAAAACAAAGTATCCGAAATCGATATTTTATATTGGGTCCTAATGGTGTGCAGACCTTGATCATACCTTTGCGACATCAAAATCTCTCTAAAACACCAACAGCTGAAGTCCAAATAAGCTCAGAAGAATCGTGGCAGCATAAACATTGGCAAGCATTACAAACGGCCTACAACAGATCGCCCTACTTTGAATTTATTCAAGACGATTTATATGCGCTATTATTCAATAAACAAAACAATCTGATTGAATTCAATACCTCTTTTTTAATATGGGCTTCTTCCTTTTTGGAATTTGAACTAAACATCTGTTACTCGGAGACATTTCTGGAAACGATTGAAAATGATTTTCGAAATCTTTCCAATCAAAAAAATCCTTTACCGAATGAGCACAAATACCATCAGGTCTTTTCGTATAAACAGGATTTTCAAAGTGGTCTTTCTTGTATAGATCTAATTTGTAATTTAGGCAAAGCAGCAAATAAACTATTAACAGCATTTTAAGAATTCATAAGTTTTATATTTGTGACACATTACCATATATGAGCAAAATAGACATTGATTATAACCGCAACGAGGATTTGATGAAAACATCACTTTATGCGCTGCAAGAAAAATTATCTGCAGTAGCGAAAGGTGGTGGAGAAAAAAGTGCAGCCAAACAAAAGAAGAAAGGAAAATTATTAGCACGCGAGCGCATATCCTATCTTTTAGATAAAGATTCACCCAGCATAGAAATTGGAGCATTAGCAGCTGATGGAATGTATGAAGAAGAAGGCGGATGTCCCGGTGCAGGCGTAGTTGTAGTTATTGGATACGTGAGTGGTAAACAATGCATTGTGGTGGCGAATGATGCTACTGTTAAAGCAGGAGCTTGGTTTCCTATGACTGCCAAAAAGAATTTGCGAGCACAAGAGATTTCAATCGAGAACAGACTTCCTATCCTATATTTGGTGGATAGTGCCGGGGTGTTCTTACCTATGCAAGACGAAATATTTCCGGACAAAGAACATTTTGGTAGAATATTCCGCAACAATGCTGTTATGTCCTCTATGGGTATCATTCAGATAGCGGCCATTATGGGCAGTTGTGTGGCAGGTGGTGCTTACCTTCCTATAATGAGCGATGAAGCTTTGATCGTGGATAAAACAGGTTCCATTTTTTTAGCGGGCTCCTATTTAGTTAAAGCAGCCATTGGTGAAACCATCGACAATGAAACGCTGGGTGGTGCTTCAACTCATTGCGAAGTATCAGGCGTAACCGATAATAAGTTTGAATCGGATGAAGCTGCTTTGAATTACATTCGAAGCATAGTTTCGAAAATAGGTGCCTATGAAAAGGCAGGATTTGATCGAATTGCTTCGCAAAAACCGAAGTTAAATGAAGAAGAGATTTACGGAATTTTTCCTGCCGAAAGAGAAAAGCAATTCGATATGCATGAAATCATTCTGCGCTTGCTCGATGACAGTGCATTTGATGAATACAAAGCAAACTATGGTAAATCTATTTTATGTGGCTTAGGGCGTATTGATGGATGGGCGGTTGGCATTGTTGCCAATCAAAGAATTGTAGTTAAAAATGGAAAAGGTGAAATGCAATTTGGTGGCGTCATTTATTCCGACTCAGCCGATAAAGCAGCTCGCTTCATCATGAATTGCAATCAACGAAAAATTCCATTGGTTTTTTTACAAGACGTTACCGGTTTTATGGTGGGCAGCCGAAGCGAACATGGTGGCATTATTAAAGATGGTGCTAAAATGGTAAATGCAGTTGCCAATTCAGTTGTTCCTAAATTCACAATAGTAGTTGGTAATTCGTATGGTGCCGGCAATTATGCAATGTGTGGCAAAGCCTATGACCCTCGTTTGATTGTTGGATGGCCCACAGCTCAAGTAGCTGTTATGGGAGGCGCACAAGCCGCAAAAACATTATTGCAAATTCAAACATCGGGATTGAAAGCTCAGGGCAAAGAACCCAATCCTGAAGAAGAGCAAGCGCTCCTGAAAGAAATTACCGACCGTTATGATCGCCAAACCACACCCTACTATGCGGCTTCGAGGCTTTGGTTGGATGCAATTATTGATCCTTTAGAAACAAGACAATGGATCTCGATGGGAATTGAAATGGCCGACCATGCTCCTATTCAAAGAGCATTTAATCCGGGAATTATTCAAACCTAATGCTTAGAGTTTTATTCCTAAGTTAAACGAGATAAAATCACCTTTAGGCTGACTACTGTTTTCAAAAGTTTCTTCAAACACATCTGACAAACCCAAATGATATTGCGCTTCGAGTGAGATAACCCAAAGATCAACTCCGGCTCCAAAATTTAAAGTGGCACTCAGCGCATTAAAATCTTCTTTCTCAATTTTATAATCATTGTCGGAAACTCCCAACATCACATTCAATGCCGGTCCGGCAAAAACACGAATATTGCTTGAATGGTCTCTTGACCAAAACAAATGAAAACCAGCCCTCCAGGGTATATGAAGGAAAGAGAATTTAACATCATCTTTAATGTCACTGATAACCGTTCCCGTATCTACTTTACTGGCTAGCGTGTTACTCACAGCATGATAGCCTACTCCAATATCGGTATAGAGTCTGTTTTTTCCGTATCGCATTGATCCCCCTAATTGGTAGCCAATATTGGAATCTGAATCAATACCTTTTTGAACTTTTTTTAATTTATAACTATTCAAGCCGGCAAATGCAACTAACGTATATTTTTTTTCATCTAGTTCCTGTGCCCACAAACTAATTGGGAGCAATAATGTTAAGAAAATAATGATTTTTTTCATGGTTATTTTTTTAGGTAAAATCTAAGGTACTCAATTTTAATTTATCTTAGCATTAATTTAGAGGAAAATGAAAATACTCAAGTGGCTGGCACGGATAATTGCAGCTTTAATAATGCTACAAACGCTCTTTTTTAAGTTCTCCTCAGCTGAAGAATCGGTCTATATTTTTACAAAAATTGGCATGGAACCATGGGGACGATATGGAAGTGGAATAGCCGAGTTAATCGCGTCTATATTATTACTCATTCCCAAATATACCCTTAGAGGAGCATTGATTGGTGCAATGGTAATGATTGGAGCAATTGCATCACATCTAGGACCATTAGGGATTGAAGTGTTGAACGATGAGGGATATCTATTTACTCTGGCTTGTATTGTTTTTTTGTGTTGTATTATCCTTATCTATCTAGAGCGAAAAGATTTCAAATCTTTATTTAAATTAAAACCATAAATCACCATAGCTTTTTATGCAAAATTCGCTTAAGTCCGCTTGTTCTATACTGAATCAACTCAAACAGATTCTGGTACAACTCAATAATGAAGAATTTATTCAATCGTTGCCTCTTCTAAACGGGAACAGCATTGGTAAGCACTGCCGACATCTAGTAGAGTTTTATGATTGTTTAATTCAAGCCAATGAAAATGGACGCTTAAATTATGATGCCCGTTCACATAATCCTTTACTCGAGCAAAATTTGCATCAATGCATTGATGCATTTAATTCAATAAATCAATATTTATCCGGCAACGTTGACAATCGAGTAATTGCCATGAACTATTCATATGAAAAAGAATTTGTGGATTGTGTTGAAACCAGTTTTAAGAGAGAGTTGGTTTATAATATTGAGCATTGTGTTCATCATATGGCCATTATAAAAATAGCCATTGAGCAATCTTTTCCTCATATTCAAATACCCTCTTATTTTGGTGTAGCTCATTCCACTATCGTTCATCAACAGAAAGAATGTGCACAGTAAGCTTTTTGTCGGATAATAAAGGTCGTTATTTCATCACTTCAAATAGAGATGAAAGTTCAAATCGACAAGCTCTGGCACCCAAATTATACTTATCAAATACAGGGATTGATTTAGTATATCCCAAAGATCCATTAGCCGGTGGTACATGGATAGCTACCAGTAATACCGGTAAAACTATTTGCTTACTCAATGGAGCTTTTGAAACCCATAAGCATCTACCGCCTTATCGCATAAGCAGAGGATTGTTAGTTCTAGAAATGCTCTCCAACCCGAACTCGGAACAATGGATACATCAATTTTCGTTAGAAGGAATTGAGCCATTTACCATTATTTATTTTGACGAGATAAATGAGCGACTCATAGAGTATAGATGGGACGAGGAAAAGCTGCACGAAAAGATTCTCGATAATCAGCAATCGTATATATGGGCGAGCAGCACGCTTTACAATGCATCCATCCGTACCATGAGACAAGAGACGTTTGATGAATGGTTGATCAATGCAATCATCAACAGTGAAAATATATTTAATTTTCATAAGTATAGCGGCAATGGTGATCTGAAAAATAATTTTGTGATGAAACGCGAGGGTGTTGAAACCATTAGCATTACTCAGGTGATTATTGGTCGTACGGAAAAAAGAATGGTCTATGAAGATTTAATAGATCAGAAGCAGTATCAAACATCCATGCATAGTTGTATTCTAAAGTCAGACATTCCCTCTTGAAAATTTCGCGCCTGAACTTATGGATTCATCGTTGGCTACACTATGAGTATTGGCCATTCAAACTTTTCTATCTCCCCACTCTGCCTCTATGGTTATATTATTCCATCCGAAGCAAAAGTCTGGTTTATATTAGTGCTTCAAATCCGGGAATTTATCTTGGAGGTTTTTTTGGAGAATCAAAAAAGGAAATTCTTGACTTGATAGATGATCCGTGGAAAGCAAAAACTTTACGAATCAAATATCTGGATAACAATTTTGATCTAAACACGATCAAACAAAATTTTTCTTTTCCTTTTATTGCCAAACCCGATATTGGTGAGCGAGGTACAAACGTTTCTAAAATAAACAACGAAGAAGAGTATCTTCAATACATAAAAAAACTTCAGTGCGATATTTTGATCCAGGAGTTTGTTGATCTTCCCATTGAGTTTGGAGTTTTGTATTATCGATTTCCGAACGAGAATAAAGGAACAATAAGTAGTGTTACCGGAAAGATTTTTCTTCATGTGAATGGTGATGGAACAAAAAGCATCGAAGAATTGATGCAGTTAGAATACAGAACAGCATACCAATTAAATCGCTTACAAAAAGAAAATAAAATTAATCTGCGTTCAATTCCAGCTAAGGACGAATTGGTGATACTTGAAGAGCGTGGCAATCATTGTTTAGGCACACAATTCACTAATGAAAACAAATTGATCAATGACAGACTTTGCGCGATAATGGATCAGATCGCCATTCCAATGAAGGGTTTCTATTTTGGCCGTTTTGATCTTCGCTGCAAATCCATAGAAGATTTGTACAGGGGCCAGAACATTAAAATAATGGAAGTCAATGGTGCCACATCAGAACCAGGTCATATCTACGATACAAAAATGAATCTCATTCAATCATACTGCAGTCTTTTTTCTCATATGAAGGTGGTGTATCAAATCAGTCGGATGAATAGAAGGAATGGTTCTCCATTCGGTAGTTTCAAAGAGTTTTATGCAGCCGGAACCAAACATTTATTCAAATAAAGTTTATGGAAATTGTCTTATACTTTTTACTAGCTACCTTTCTTAGTTTTATAGGCAGTCTGCAACCCGGGCCTGTAAATCTATTTGTGTTGCGTAAATCAATGCAACGGCATTCTTACTGGAGTGCTGCAATCGGTGGATCAATCCCGGAAATTCTTTATTGTGGATTGGCAGTATGGTTTTCATCTCTTATAGAATTTATTCCACTTCAATCACTGAGAATTTTTCTCATTATATTTTTTGTAGTTACTGCGTTTTATCTTTTAAAAGTAGAATCATCTCAAATGGACATGAATGATGATTCAAGCGATAAAAAACACAAGCTCTTTTTTCAGTCATTTGTTTTAGCAATATTCAATCCGTTACTCCTGGTTTATTGGATTAGCATGCTTTCTTATGTAAATCTTTATTCCCTTTCACCCGTAGGTAATATTTCAAATGAGTGCTCTTTTATCTTAGGCACAGCATTTGGAGCCTTTCTACTGCTCATTTGTATAGGTCATTTCGCTAAGAAGATACAAAAGCGATTTTCACTTCACAGCAAACGAATAAATTCTTTTATTGCGATTGTATTTATTCTTCTTGCCTTCAAAGAACTGGTTACTCTTATAAAGTAGTAAGTTTAAAATTGGATTAATTAACAATTGTTGATGAATTTATTTGCTACATCTTTTGCTTTTTATGGATTAACAGAGTACTTTGCTTAGAGTTCTATAATTAAATTAACCTTAATACACACAATCATGAAAAAAATTATTGCCTCAGCATTGATGCTGACCTTACCATTTTTAGTAGAAGCTCAAAACACTTTCCCAGCCAATGGTAGTGTTGGAATTGGAACAACCACACCAAGTGCAGAAGCTATTCTTGAAATTAGTTCGACCACACAAGGAGTTTATTTTCCTCGTATGACTCAAGCACAAAGAAATGCCATTGTAAATCCACAATTGGGTTTAATCATTTTTCAAACGAATGGTGCAAGAGGATTATATTTTTATAACGGCTCTGTATGGGCACAGGTAACGAAAAATGCCTGGCAATTGGTGGGCAATAGCGGATTGAATATGACGGATCATTTTATCGGCACCAAGGATAATATGGGTGTTGCATTTCGAACCAACAATATAGAACGCATGCGTATGACCGATGCCGGTAGAATTGGTATTGGCACTTCTAGTCCACTGTTTACATTACATGTTGAATCTTCTACTGAATTAAGAAGTGGATACTTCTACAATACAACAAATTCTGCTGCACCAACATTTGGTCTTTATGCCGGTGCTTTTGGTACAGGAGCGGGTGATAAACGTGGTGGATCATTCGATGCAAGTGGCGGAACAGGTATTAATATTGGCGTAAGAGGATTTGCTTCAGGTGGCAGTCAGAATTTTGGAGGTTACTTTATTGGCGATGGATATTTCTCAAATAATTTAGGTGTAGGTACAGCCTCTCCTTCTTCAAGAATATCAGTAAGTGGAGACGCAGCCTCAACAGCTTCAGTTGTTGATGTTGTTACAAATTATGTAGGATCAGTTGATATAAGAGGTGTAAATTCAGTTTCAACTCCTGCCGATGGATATGGCTATGGTGTTTACGGCACAGGAGGTTATATGGGAGTGCGTGGTACAGCTACCGCTGGAGCTTATACCGGAAGTGCGTATGGAGTATATGGATTTGCAACAGGTACTGCTGGTACCCGATTCGGTGTTTATGGAACTGCATCTGGGGGTTCAGAAAATTGGGGGGGATATTTTCCTACCAAGTCTTACACTTCTGAGTTAAGAGTTGGAAACACCATCGGTGCAACCGGATATATTTTATGTGTGGATGGAAAAGCCATTGCTGAAGAAGTACGTGTAGAGCTCAGTGGCAGCTGGCCCGACTATGTATTTGAAGAGAACTATGATTTGCGTTCCATCGCAGATTTGAAAGAATTTGTGAATACCAATAAGCACCTTCCCGGAATGCCAAGCGCGGCAGAAGTTGAAGACAAAGGTCATCATTTGGGAGAGGTACAACAGAAATTATTAGAAAAAATTGAAGAAATGACCTTGTATATTTTTGAGTTAGAGTCAAGAATAAAAGCACTTGAATCTAAATAATCGAATGAGATTTTTCATTCTATTTCTAATTGTTAAAAATATACCATTATGCATTATCAAATAGTAAAAAATAAAAGACACAGGTTCTTCATTGGCCTGTTGTGCCTTATGGGTGTACTATGGTCGGCTCCGGCATCTAGTTCCGGTGTCATTACCTATGTTAGCAACCCTATTTTGAGTGAGCAACAACAACATTATGCTCAGGTACAAATCAATGATAAATACACTACAAACCATTGGTTTATAAAAATCAATCCTTCGGTTCTTTATGCCGGACAATTAATATTCAATTTACCCAATAATCATTTATTAATTGCTCAGCGTCAAAGCATGGAGAAAGGTTATGGCGGAACAGAAAGTTGGATTGGTAAAGCAAGCAACATACATGGCGAGGCATTGCTAACCGGTAGAGAAAATATGTTAACAGCAAAAATCGCTTCGACCAAATTCACTTACATGATTTATCCTTTAGGCGATGACCTACACATTTTAACCCAGTTAAATAGTGAAGCCTATCCCAACGATGAAACTGAAAGCGGATATAAAGACATGCTGGAAAGAGGTAAAAATCCTTCTGAGCCGCGTTGGGTTGATCCTGAAACAGGAATACACATGAATGAAAGGGCAGCCGGAGATTGTAAAGTGCGAGCCATTGTCATTTATACCGATGACGTTGCCGCTGCACTTGCTGATCCATTATCTTTTGTTAAGTTATGTATCGATGCCAACAATACTGCTTTCACCAATAGCTTAGTAAATTTTCAGATTGAATTGGCATGCGCCAAAGAATTAAGTTATGCTGAAACAGGAAATAGTACTACCGACAAAACCAATTTTAGAAATACCGGTGATGGCATCTTAGACGATGTGCACTCATGGAGAACGGCTTATGATGCAGATCTTTGTCACTTGCTTGTAAATAGCTTAAGCAATGGTTGTGGAGAAGCTTGGAATGTATCTGTTGCTGTATTTGCCGATGCATTTTGTGTAACGGATCGAGGATGCGCGGTAGGTAATAACACATTCCCTCATGAGTTTGGACATCTGTATGGAGCTCGACACGACCCATACGCAGACAATACCAACACACCTTATGCCTATGGACATGGCTATGCCTATGTGGCTGGACAATGGAGAACCGTTATGGCGTATAATGATGTTTGTGTGGCCAATGGAACAAGTTGCACGAGATTGTCCTATTTTTCAAATCCCGCTGTAACTTATTTAGGTAATGCTATGGGGGTTGTTGGAACCAGCGATAATGAATCAGCACATGAAGCTTCTAGAACTTCAATAGCCAATCTGGAAGCTACGATTACAAACAAATTTTTTTCATCAACCTATACACATAATGCTTATGAATATGGAGATATGATAGCAACAACCTCTATCACCAATAACACTACATATGTAATGAACACTAATTCTGAAGTGTATTGGCGTGCCAATAATTATCATGTATTGAAACCTGGATTTTGGGCTAAAAGCGGAAGTAAATTTCAAACACAATTTGATAATTGTACACCTTTAGCGGCTCCTCCGGGTGGTCAAGAAGCTAAACTCGATACTGAAAAAAGTAGTTTGATTAGCTTAAGTGCATCTCCTAATCCTTTCAATCATTCATTGAGTTTTAACATTCATTTGAGTCATGCCGATTATTATTCTATTAAACTGTATGACATGCAAGGACGTGAGTTGCAATTTGTTTATGACGGTAACTTGGCCGAAGGACAATATAAATTTGATATTCATACCGAAAATTTGAATGCAGGTATTTATCAATTTATTGTTCGTAGTGGATCTGAAATACAGTCATTAAGAGTGATAAAATCAGAATAAAATTACAACAACATTTATTTTGTAAAAAAGATGCTCGGTTAATCCGGGCATTTTTTATGCTGTTAATATCATGGTATAACTTAATCAAATTGGGTCGTTCATCGATTCAATTTTTATATTTTTGCACCTGAACTAAAACGCCCCTTTGTATGGGTGATACATTATGATTGAAATAACATTAAAAGACGGATCGAAACGCAGTATTGAAAAAGGATGCAGCGCATTCAAAGTAGCACAAAGTATTTCTGAAGGTTTAGCCCGAAATGTATTGGCCGCCCGCATCAATGGTGTGGTATGCGATGCTTCTACTGAAATTCATGAAAACTCAAGTCTTGAACTCCTTACCTGGAACGATAACGATGGCAAAGCAACCCTATGGCACTCCAGTGCACACCTCATGGCCGAAGCACTCGAAGCTTTATATCCCGGAATAAAATTCGGTATTGGGCCTCCCATTGAAAATGGATTCTACTATGATGTCGATTTGAACGGACACAGTCTTTCTTCAGACGATTTTCCTAAAATAGAATCAAAGATGAAAGAATTGGCTAAAGCTGCTAATTCATTTGAACGCAAAGCGGTAACCAAAAAAGAAGCCATCGATTACTTTACTCAAAAGGATGATCCGTATAAACTCGACTTGCTGGCCGATTTGGAAGACGGAACCATTAGCTTTTATACACAAGGAAATTTTACCGACTTGTGTCGGGGCCCACATATACCGGATACTTCTTTCATAAAATCAATCAAGCTATTGAATATTGCCGGAGCTTATTGGAGAGGAGATGAAAGTAAAAAACAACTAACCCGAATTTATGGAATCACATTCCCCAAGCAAAAAGAATTGGATGAATACCTTCATATGCTGGAAGAAGCTAAAAAGCGCGATCACCGGAAGCTGGGAAAAGAACTGGAGTTATTTACTTTTTCTGAAAAAGTTGGAATGGGATTACCGCTTTGGTTGCCCAAAGGTGCTGCCCTGAGAGGAAAGTTGGAGGACTTTCTTAAAAAAGAACAAATGAAAGCCGGTTATGTACCCGTTATCAGTCCTCATATTGGCAATAAAGATTTATATGTTACCTCGGGTCACTACGAAAAATATGGAGCTGATTCTTTTCAACCCATAAAAACCCCAGCCGAAGGCGAAGAGTTTTTCTTGAAACCGATGAACTGTCCGCATCATTGTGAGATTTATAAAAGTAAACCCCGTTCCTATCGCGATTTACCCATTCGTTTTGCTGAATTCGGAACCGTATATCGCTACGAACAGAGTGGTGAATTACATGGTTTAACACGTGTTCGAGGTTTTACTCAAGACGATGCACATTTGTTTTGCCGACCCGATCAAGTAAAGGAAGAGTTTGTTAAAGTAATCGACCTTGTTCTATTGGTTTTCAGACTGTTAGACTTTAAAGAGTATATTGCTCAAATATCTCTAAGAGACAAAAACGATACAGCAAAATACATAGGCTCAACCGAAAACTGGGAAAAAGCAGAAGCCGCCATTATTGAAGCCGCTAAAGAACGAGATCTGACAACTGAAATAGTAGAAGGAGAAGCAGCATTTTATGGACCTAAACTCGACTTTATGGTCAAAGATGCTTTGGGTAGAAAATGGCAATTGGGAACCATACAGGTAGATTATAATTTGCCTGAGCGATTTGAATTGGAATATACCGGTGCCGATAACCAAAAACACCGCCCGGTAATGATACACAGAGCACCCTTTGGATCAATGGAGCGTTTTGTGGCTGTTATGATTGAGCATTGTGCCGGAAATTTTCCACTTTGGTTAGTTCCGGATCAAATTGCTATATTAAGCATCAGCGAGAAGTTCAACGATTATGGTAAAAAAGTTTTACAGTTGCTAAATAATTACGATATTCGCGGCTTCGTTGACGAGCGAGATGAAAAAATCGGCAAAAAAATTAGAGATGCCGAGGTCAAAAAAATACCGTACATGCTCATTTTAGGTGAAAAAGAAGCAGAAAGCGAGCAAGTTTCGGTACGAAAGCATGGTCAGGGCGATGTAGGTGTAATGTCGATTGAGGCATTTGCCAAGCTACTGAACAGTGAAATTGAGACCGATTTTAATCGCGCATTACATCAACAGAAAGTTTAACCATTTATAAAGGAGGTAATTTAATATCAGAAAACAGGAGTATAGGCCAAGAACATTTGGCGGTGCAAGGCGAAAAGAAGCCGAACATAGAATAAATCAATACATAAGAGTTCCTCAGGTAAGAGTCGTAGGACCCAATATCGACAACGACATTTACGATACGGCAAAAGCATTAGAAGTTGCTAAAGAACTCGGTCTCGATTTGGTTGAAATATCACCCGAATCAAAACCTCCGGTTTGCAAGATATTAGATTATCAAAAGTTCTTATACGAGCGGAAAAGAAAAGAGAAAGAGATTAAAGCCAAATCGGCTAAGTCGGTTATGAAAGAAATTCGTTTCGGACCCAATACCGATGAGCATGACTTTAATTTCAAAGTGAAACACGCAATTAAGTTTCTTGAAGAAGGAGCAAAAGTTAAAGCCTATGTTCACTTTAAGGGAAGATCAATTGTTTATAAAGAGCAAGGCGAAATAATTTTATTGCGTTTTGCCGAAGCACTTGAAGAGTTTGGTAAGGTGGAAGCCATGCCTAAATTAGAAGGGAAAAGAATGTTTTTATTTCTTGCCCCGGTATCAACAAAGAAATAATAGATTTAATATAAAGTAAGACATGCCAAAAATGAAGACCAAATCGGGAGCGAAAAAGAGATTTACGTTCACCGGATCAGGAAAAATCAAAAGAAAGCACGCGTATAAAAGCCACATTCTAACCAAGAAGGAAAAGAAGCGTAAACGCGCACTTACCGGAAGCGGATTGGTTCATAAGAGTGATCTTAACCGTGTAAAAGCAATGTTAACCGTTAGTTAATTCATTCATCAGGCTGCCTGGCGCATCAAGTGTTGTAACAAACCGCCATAGCCACAAACTAAATATAAAATGCCACGTTCAGTAAATGCCGTTGCTTCAAGAGCACGCAGAAAAAAAATGTTCAAGCTTGCCAAAGGAAATTGGGGAGCTCGGAAAAATGTACTTACCGTTGCCAAGCACACGGTAGAAAAAGGTTTGCAATACGCCTATCGCGATCGCAGAACCAAGAAAAGAAATTTCAGAAATCTTTGGGTCATGCGTATCAATGCCGGTGCCCGCGAGCATGGTCTCTCCTACTCGCAGTTGATTGGCAAATTAAAGACTGCTCAAATAGATTTGAATAGAAAAGTATTAGCCGATTTGGCTATGAATCATCCTGCTGCTTTTAAAGCCGTGATCAATTCAGCGAAATAAAAAACCGTTTTTTATAAATGAAAATACCTCTGTGTAATACAGAGGTATTTTTTTTATCCCATATCAGGAATCACAGGTTCTACCAGGCTTTTCAGTTTTTCGAGACTTTCTTGCCAACCGAGATAACACATATCCAATGGAATCAGTTCCGGAATACCTTCTTGTGTAATATGGAGTTCTGTTCCTCCACTAACGGCATTCATTTCTACCGTGGTGATCATCTGACCGGGTAAATTCGGATCATCAAACTCATCGGTATATTTTAACATTTTCTCAGCTACAATTTCAAGATAAGTTCCACCAAAAGAATGTTCAAAACCGGTACCGAAATTTATAAACGACATTTTATACATCCCTCCTACTTTAAAGTCCATTGCATGCACTCGACAAATAAATCCAAACGGAGCTATCCACGATTGCATTGCATCTGCATTGCTGAATGCTTTATATACTTTTTTAATATCGGCTTTTAAAACCCTATGCAGTCGAACGGTATTGCTCATATCATTTCTATTTTAGTGATTGGTAAATATATTAAAGTCAATCGCCTGTTGCTTATACTCACCAATAAATTGTTTATAACCTGTAACGGTATCGCTTTGCCTCCATCAATATTTACTTCACCTTTGCGTTGTAGTATTCTCAATCGAAAATAACCATGTCTCGAAAACATCTTTTCTTTTTACTGGCATCTCTTTTTCTAATTTCTCATGCCTCACATGCACAACAAGTGGGCGGCTTTGGTGCCGGAATCATTATTGGCGAACCCACCGGACTGAGTGGAAAGCTTTTTATGAGCGAACGAAATGCAGTTGATTTTGCTTTAGCATGGTCTTTTGCCGATGATGCTGCTCTTCATCTCCACTCCGATTATTTGGTGCACAATTACGATCTCATACATGTATCCTATGGTAAACTTCCTTTGTTTTACGGTATTGGAGGTCGATTGAAATTGGCCGATAAATCAAGACTTGGTTTACGTGTTCCGGTAGGATTAGCGTATCTGTTTGATGAAGATCCCTTTGAAGTATTTATTGAGTTGGTGCCACTGCTCGACTTGATTCCCGTAACAAGTTTTACCATCAATGGTGGAATTGGAGTAAGATATTACTTCTAAAATTTTAATCTTTTAGTCAATCCTCAGCTTACGAAATGTTTTTTTTGTTTAATTTACCTCGTGAGATTAAACAAAATGAAATTCAAAATTAGCTTATGCTGCTTTTGTTTTATTCTTTCCGGAATAAAAGGAATTGCGCAAACGATTAGCGGAACTGTTTTTGATCAAAACACAAACGAATCTTTAATTGGTGTTACCATACTGGTAAAAAATACTACTGTAGGCACCACTACCGATTTGGACGGAAAGTTTAGCCTTGATGTAAAACAAGCCTTACCGGTCACACTGGTGTTTTCGTATATCGGATATGTAAGTAAAGAGGTTGCCGTCAGTAATACCAATACTCCCCTGAAAATAAAACTCGGCAGCGATGAAATATTATTGAAAGATGTAGAGATCAGCGATACACGCCTAACCGAAAAGCAAAGAGAATCGCCACTCACGGTTGAGGCTATGGATATTATTGCCATTAAAGAAACTCCGGCTGCTAACTTTTATGAAGGATTGGGACAATTGAAAGGGGTAGATGTTACTTCGGCCAGTTTAGGATTTAAAGTGATTAATACCCGTGGTTTCAACAGCACTTCACCGGTGCGGTCTTTACAAATTATTGATGGGGTTGACAATCAATCGCCCGGATTGAATTTTTCGCTTGGCAATTTTTTAGGAGCTTCCGAATTAGATGTTTTAAAAGTTGATTTGATTGTAGGTGCCAGCAGTGCATTCTATGGTCCTAATGCTTTCAATGGCGTTATCAGCATGAATACCAAAAGTCCATTTATTAAACCCGGACTGTCGGTGATGGCAAAAGCCGGAGAACGCAATATGCTCGAAGGTGCGGTTCGCTACTCACAAGTATTTAAAGACAAAAACAATAAAGATCGTTTTGCCTATAAAGTGAATGCTTACTTTTTGAGAGCCGATGATTGGGTGGCCGATAATCTTGACCCTACACAACAATCGCGAAACGATGCCAGCAACCCGGGAGGTTATGATGCCATAAATGTATATGGCGATGAGTACAATGCAGCTTTCGATTACAGTGCTGTTTCTGTGAGTCGCCCCGGACTTGGTATTTTTTATAGAAGAGGTTATCACGAAAAAGATTTGGTCGATTACGATACACGTAACATTAAACTTTCAACCGCTTTGCATTATAAAATAAAAGACGAGAATGAATTGATTTTTGCTTCTTCTTTTGGATATGGCACCACGGTATATCAGGGAGAGAATCGCTACAGCTTAAGAGATATTCAGTTTTTTCAAAACAGAATTGAATACAAAAAAGACAACAAGTTTTTTATTCGCGCTTATGCTACACACGAAAGTGCCGGAAAATCTTTTGATGCTTTTCTAACTGCTATTCTAATGCAAAACGCTGCCAAAAGTGATATTGATTTTGCTTTGGATTATTCTGCATTTTGGGGTTCGAATTATTCCAACAAACTCAAAAACCTACCCGGATTTCCACAACCGGCTCAGTATGCTACTTATGAGCAATATGTAGCCGCCATCAATCCATTTTTATTCAATAATTATTACGATACGCTGATTCGTTATCACGGAATAGCTTCGGCCTATGCCAATGGTGTGGGTTCTCCCAACAAAGACAACTTAGCTTTTTTTGATGTGGGCAGCGACCGCTTCGATTCGGCCTATGCTGCCATTACCAATGCGTTGAGTTCGCAAGGGGGTTCGAGGTTGTACGACAAATCGGCTTTGTATCATATACATGGCGAACACAAATTCGATTTAGCCTTTGCTCAATTGACAGCCGGAGCCAATTACCGTTTGTATGAACCCAATAGCAAAGGAACTATTTTCAGAGATACCGGAAATGTTTCCTTATCCAATAGTGAGTTTGGAGTCTATACGGGATTAGATAAAAGTTTTAATCAAGATAAATGCAAGGTGAATCTAACCATGCGATTGGATAAGAACGAAAACTTTGATTACCTGTTTTCACCGGCTCTCAGTTTAGTTTACAATTTCAATAAAAACCATGTGAGCCGATTGTCTTTCTCATCGGCCATTCGCAACCCTACCCTTGCCGATCAGTATTTGTATTATAATGTTGGCCGTGCCATATTGATTGGTAACCTCGAAGGCTTCGATTCATTGGTTACCATCCCATCATTGTTTGAAGCCATGAACAGCAGCAATCCACAAAAGCTCGACTACTTCAATATTGATCCTGTGCAGCCCGAAAAAGTTAAAACCATCGAAGTTGGTCATCGGGCATCTTTGTTTAATAAGTTATTTGTTGATGCCGGAATGTTTTATAGTTGGTACGATGATTTTATCGGATTTAAATTAGGAGCCGATGTGGATTATTTAAGTCAATTTAGTTTGTTTCAAATCAACAATGTATATCGGGCTTCGGCCAATGCCGAAGATCAAGTGGTTGCCTATGGAGCAGCAGCCGGTATTAACTATTTCTTTGCACGCAAATGGTCCTTCAATGGAAACTATAGTTACAACAAACTCGATCGCAAAGGATCTGACGACCCGCTGATACCGGCTTACAATACGCCTGAACATAAATTTAATGTAGGCTTTGGCCTACGCGAATCGAGAGGAAACATAAAACTGCTGAATAAAATTTGGAACGTCATTCCGGAAATTCCTTTCAACAACTGGGGTTTGAATGTTAACTTTAAATGGATAGAAGGCTTTCAGTTTGAAGGCTCTCCGCAGTTTACCGGATTCATTGATTCCTATCATCAGGTAGATGTGCAAGTGAATAAATACATTCCTTCGCTATTGGCCACCTTCAAAATTGGGGCTGCCAATGTTTTGGACAACCAACATTACGAAGCCTATGGCGGACCTAAGGTTGGACGATTGGCTTATTTCTCCGTTTTGGTTGATCTAAGCAATTGAAATTTTTAGTACTTTTAGCTTTAATTAATCTAATATAACTATGAAGAAAATTTTACAATCATTAATGCTCATTACTTTTTGCTCGCTTTGGATGAGTGCCGATGCACAGCGCTATCTCACCGAGATATTTCCATCTTCTACAGTAACATCAAACGTAGTATATGGAAGCAATCTTGAAGTGCTCACCGGAACCCCCATTTCTAAAGACTTGAAAGTAGATATTTATGAACCAGCCGGTGCTGTTGATCCTTTGGCACAACGACCTTTGGTAATCATGTGGCATACCGGAAGTTTCCTTCCTCCATTTATTAATCAAACACCTACCGGATCGAAAACCGATAGCGTAATGGCTGAAGTATGCCGTCAGTTTGCCCGCAGAGGTTATGTGGCAGCTGCTGCAACCTATCGCTGGGGATGGAATCCGCAAGCATTAGGTCCACAAGGACAAGACATCAGAACCGGAACCCTCTTATTGGCTGCATACCGCGGAATTCAAGATGCTCACGCTTGTGTTCGTTATTTTAAAGCCAATGCGGCCGCTAGCAACGACTATGGAATTGATGCCAATAAAATCATTATGGGAGGAATAGGCACGGGTGGATATATCTCTTTAGCTTACAGCACTTTAGATGATTCACTTGAAGTAACACTTCCGAAGTTTGTCAGCTCGGTAACCGACCCAACCTATGGCTTTGTTGCGGGTATGCCTTATGTGAATATGGCAGCTGTTGGTAATATTGAAGGCTATGGTGGAATACCACAGTATAATAACCCAAACAATAACCCCGGAGTAAATTCTGATGTAAACTTCTGTTTCAATATGGGAGGAGCATTAGGCGATAGCTCATGGTTGGGTGCAGGCGATGCTCCAATGGTTGCATTTCATTGCCTGGGCGATCCTTTTGCACCCTATGCCGATGGACCCGTAATTGTGCCTACCACCGGTGATTTTGTGGTAGATGTAAGCGGAAGTTTTACGGCCATTAAAAATGCGACCCTTTTAGGCAATAATGCATCGTTTAACACAGCCGGATTTACCGACCCTTATACCCTGCGTGCCAATATGCTGAATCAGGGATATGATGGATTGTTTCCTTTCGAAACCTTCCCTCCTGTTCAATCGGCACCATGGGAATGGTTCGATAGTACGTATACCGTACTGGGCGCTCAATCGGTTGGATTATCGGCCGCTCAAGGCGCAGGTATTTACAGCAATGCATTGCTGACCAACCCCAACATGAGCAAAGCAAAAGCGCTTGCCTATGTGGATACCGTAATGAATTATCTTAACCCTCGTATTGTTACATCACTTGGATTATCAACCGGAATCAACGAATTGGACTCTAAAATTCCGGTGCAGCTATATCCAAATCCTGTTTCTCAAGGACAGAGTATATTTATTAATTCTGAAATACAAGGCAATTTGATTAGTGCTATTGAAGTAATGAATATACAAGGACAGCGAATTTCCTATACCGATCAATTGAACCAACAAAAGCTTGAGTTAAAGCAAAACCATTTGGCCAATGGAATGTACCTGATAAAGGTTTATACTTTACGAGGGAATACCATTCACCGAATTAGTGTTCATTAATTTTATTTTTCTTTAAAACCCATTCAAAGCCTCGTTCATTTACGGGGCTTTGTTTTTTTATAAGCCGCCACTTCACTACCTTAGTGCATGACAAAGAGCTATGAAAACTTGCTGCTCTACCATTTTTTTTCTTTGCATTTCTCTTTCAGCATTTAGCCAAGGAAGAAACCATAACTGGCTTATAGGAT